>NZ_DAMCPG010000005.1:0-149941 GCF_032106685.1 Massilia sp. | reverse complement strand
CCACGCGGTACGGCGTTTGAACATCGCTTGCGGCAAGATCACATGACGCCGCATAACCCGGTGGGTTCAAGAACCCACCCTACGAGATACTGCTGATCAACGGGTGAGACCGCGTGGACACAGGTGCCTTTCGCGGCGCGGTCCACCCTACGAAAAGCGCCGTTGCGGGCACGCCAATAAAAAACGGCGGCCCTTGCGGAGCCGCCGTTCTCGTGTGATGCGACTGGCTTACACGTACGCCGCCAGCGCACCCTTCATCTTTTTCAGCGCCGCCGACTCGATCTGGCGGATGCGCTCGGCCGAGACGCCGAATTCCTCGGCCAGGGTGTGCAGCGTGGCGCCCGAGCCGTCGTCGTTGGCCAGCCAGCGCGCTTCGACGATGCGGCGCGAACGCGGGTCGAGCTTGCCCAGAGCCGTTTCCAGGCCTTCGGACTGCAGGCGCGTGACCTGCTCGGCCTCCAGCACCTTGGTCGGCTCCTGCTGGTCCGAGGACAGGTAGGCGATCGGCGAGAACTTGTCGTCCTCGTCGTCGGTCGGCGCTTCCAGGGCGATGTCGCGGCCCGAGAGGCGGGTTTCCATCTCGATCACTTCCTCGCGCTTGACGCCCAGCAGCTTCGCCAGGTCGTCGACCTGGCCCGGTGACATCGCGTCCAGGCCCTGCTTGTTGCTGCGCAGGTTGAAGAACAGCTTGCGCTGGGCCTTGGTCGTCGCGACCTTCACCAGACGCCAGTTCTTCAGGATGTACTCGTGCATTTCGGCCTTGATCCAGTGCATCGCGTACGACACCAGGCGCACGCCCTGGTTCGGGTCGAAACGCTTCACGGCCTTCATCAGGCCGATGTTGCCTTCCTGGATCAGGTCGGCGTGCGGCAGGCCGTAGCCCAGGTAGCCGCGCGCGATCGACACCACCAGGCGCAGGTGCGAAAGCACCAGCTTCTGGGCGGCGTCGAGATCGTTCTTTTCCCGCAGCCGCGTCGCCAGCGATACTTCTTCCTCATGGGACAGCATCGGCAGCCGGTTCACCGCGGAGATATACGCGTCGATGTTACCGAGATTGCCGGTGAAGCCAAGTCCCAGAGCACGGCTGCCGGTTGGAACCAATGCGGATTGTGCGGACATTATCTTTTCCTCGTAGAGTGTTTTGTGCTGCATCTCATGCAGGGGACGATTCCCGCTGCTGATTTTTTCGGCTTGATTCCGGATGCAAGCGAACCCATTTACATTCACTTGAGTTATATATTAGCACTCTCCAAGGGTGAGTGCTAGCGAGCCCCCGGAAACCGAGGGCCGTTTAAGTCTGGCTAAAGTATTGCTTTAAAGCATTAATTGCGCTCGCTCTACTGTAGAGTGAAACGGCGCATTTCTATTGAGCTATCTCAAGTGTGTGCCTCTTGTGGATCGCGTTAGGCCACAGACTAAGGGCTGTCGAAACCCGGTTTCTGTTAGTTGGCGCACGAAGCACCGAGTTCCGCGCCTTGCGAGGCAAATTCCTACTTCGGTAAGGGAAGTAGACGCACAAGTCGAGCGGCCGCGAGGCTTGGAAAATGACACGGGCGGACCCATGGGTCCGCCCGCAAGGCTGGATCGGGGCGCGAACTCAGTGCAGGCGCGCCAGGTGGCGCTGCACCGACAGCATGGCGCCGATCAGGCCGAGGCCGGCGCTGATCGCCAGCAGGGCCGCCAGTTCCAGCGGGCCGAGGAAGGCCAGCTGGAATTCCGACGCATACAGGCGCGCGAACTCGGCGATCGCCGCGTTCAACGGGCGCAAGGCCAGCGCCACGCCGGCCAGCGCCAGCGCGCCGGCGCACAGGCCGAACAGGGCGCCGGTGTAATAGAAGGGGCGGTGGATGAAGTTGTCGGTCGCGCCGAGCAGCTTCGAGACCGCGATTTCCTCGCGCTGGGTCAGCACCTGCAGGCGGATCGTGTTGAACACCACCGCGATGACCACCACGCCGAGCGTCACCGCCAGCAGCAGCAGGCTCAGGCGCAGCACGCCCATCAGGGCGGCCAGGCGTTTCACCCAGGCCGAGTCGACTTGCACCGTGTCCACGTGCGGCAACTGGTGCATCTGCTCGACCACGGCGTCGATGCGCGCGGCGTCGGCCGTGTTCGAAAAGCCGGCCAGCTTCATCACGTAGCTGTCGGGCAAGGGATTGTCGCCAAGGGTGTCGAGCGCGTCGGACAGGCCGCTGCGCGCCTTCAGCTCTTCCAGCGCCCGTTCGCGCGGGATGAAGGCAATCGTTGCGTTGCTGTCCGCCAGGATCTGGCGCAACTGCGGCGCAATCGCCTGCGCCTGCTCGCGCGTGGCGTCGAGCTTCACGAAGACGCTGACCTCGGGATCGACCGAGAGCTGCTCCGACATCGGGCGCACGTTCTCGAGCAGGGTGATGCCGGCGAACGGCAGGGTCAGCGCGACCGCGATCACCAGCACGTTGAACAGGAAGCTGCCCGGCGCCTTGCGCACGGTGGACAGCGCCGCGCCGAGCGCGAAGCGGTGCTGGCGGAACCAGGGGCTCATGCGGGACCTCCTTCGGTTGCCGCAGCTCCGGCATCGCCTGCCGCGTCGACCGAACCGGCCGCGCCGGCGAGTCCATCGCCGACCAGCTGGCCGTGCTCGAGGCGGATCACGCGCGCCGCCTTGTCGAGAATCTGCTCGTCGTGGGTCGAGATCACGCAGGTCACGCCGACGGCGTTGAAGGCGCGCAGGGCGTCGATCACCTTGTCGGCCGCCACCCGGTCGAGGTTCGCGGTCGGCTCGTCGGCCAGGATGATCTGCGGCCGGTTGACGATCGCGCGCGCGATCGCCACGCGCTGCTGCTCGCCGCCGGACAGTTCCAGCGGATGGGCCTTCGCGCGGTCCAGCAGGCCCACCTTGTCGAGGGCGGCGCGGGCGCGCTGCTCGGCCTGGGCGCGGGGGGCGCCGGTCACCAGCAGCGGCAGCATGGTGTTGGCCAGGATGTTGCGGTCGTTCAGCAGGCGCTGGTGCTGGAAGATCAAACCCAGGTTACGGCGCAGGAAGGGAATGCCGGCCTTCTTGATCTTGCCGATGTCCTGGCCGAACACGACCACGCGACCGCTGCTGGGACGCTCGACCGCCGCCACCATCTTCATGAGGGTGGACTTGCCGGCGCCCGAAGGACCGGCCAGGTAGACCAGCTCGCCCTTGTCGATGTTCAGGGTGACGTCGCGCAGGGCGGTCGCGTCGACCGAGTATTTCTTGGAGACGTTGTGGAATTCGATCATCTTTATCCCAGCAGCGCTTCCACGAATTCTTCTGCATTGAAGGGCTGCAGGTCGTCGAGCTTCTCGCCGACGCCGATGAAGTACACCGGCACCGGGCGCGTGCGCGCGATCGCGGCCAGCACGCCGCCCTTGGCGGTGCCGTCCAGCTTGGTGATGATCAGGCCGCTCAGCTGCAGGGCGTCGTCGAAGGCCTTCACCTGGGCCAGGGCGTTCTGGCCGGTATTGCCGTCGATGACCAGCAGGGTTTCGTGCGGGGCGCCATCCATGCCCTTGCCGATCACGCGCTTGATCTTCTTGAGTTCTTCCATCAGGTGCAGCTGGGTCGGCAGGCGGCCGGCGGTGTCGACCATGACGACGTCGACGCCGCGCGCCTTGCCCGACTGGACCGCGTCGAACGCCACGGCGGCCGGGTCGCCCGAGGCCTGCGAGATCACGGTGACGTTGTTGCGCTGGCCCCAGACCATCAGCTGCTCGCGCGCGGCGGCGCGGAAGGTGTCGCCCGCGGCCAGCAGCACCGACTGGTCGAAGCGCTGCATGTGCTTGGCGAGCTTGCCGATGGTGGTGGTCTTGCCGGCGCCGTTGACGCCCGAGATCATCATCACCAGCGGTTCGTGGCGGCCCAGCTCCAGCGGCTTTTGCAGCGGCGCGAGCATCTCGATCATCAGCTCCTTGAGCGCGGCCTTGACGGCGGCGGCGTCGAGCAGCTTGTCTTCCTTGACCTTGCGGCGCAGGCTGGTGAGCAGGTGTTCGGTGGCGTCCATGCCGGCGTCCGACATCAGGAGCGCGGACTCGAGTTCCTCGTACAGGTCCTCGTCGATGCGGGCGCCGACGAACAAGAGCGAGAGATTGCTCGAGGTCTTGGCCAGGCCCGCCTTCAGGCGCGCCATCCAGGACTTCTTCTGCTCTGCGGCGGTGGTCGGGCGCTCGGCCGTCTCTTCGATGACGAGTTCGGGTTCGGCGCTCGCCAGGGCAGGGGCCGGAGGCGGAGTAAAGGCGGGTGCGGGGGCGGGAACTGCTGCTGGGGCAGGCGCGGGCGCGGGCTGGACCGGCGCCGCCTGCTCGACAGGTTCGACCGGCGCCGGCGTTTCGGGGGCGGCTTTTTTTCTCTTAAAGAAACTAAACATGGGTTGCGTAGGGGCGGCTGCTGCATGCACATGCCGGTATGCGATACCGGCACGACGAATAGGGTCGCGGGTATTTTACCAGAGCACAGTACTGACGAATCGGCAACGGACGGACGGGGCGCGCCGGCTGTCGACAGGCGCGCGAACGGCAGTCCGGCCGCGGCCTGGCGGATGTTCGGGGCGCCTGGCGCGACCGCAGCGCCGCACGGCAGGGCCGAGGCGGGGAGACTAGCGCTTCATTGCCGGTTGCGCGTCCACCAGTTGCCCTTCTTTTCAGGAGCCGGCGGGTGCAGGCGCCAGGCGCCGTAGGGATTGTTGAACAGCGAAGCTTCGCCGTAGTCGATCGCCGCGACGCGTTCGAGCCTGTACACCGGCTTGCCTTCGCTGACCGAGAACGTGTGGCCGTCGGCCAGGTCCGGCGCGCGCTCGAGCAGGTAGCGGGTGAAAAAGCGCAGCATGTCGGCGGCCTGGGTCTTGTCCCTGGCGCTGGTGACCGCTTCCGGCAGGCCGAAGTTGTGCATTCCGCAGGAATAGACGTCGGCGCCGGCCACATACACCACCAGCGCGCGGTGCGCGGTGAGCTGGTCGAGCTGTTCGCACATGTCGATCCAGTAGGCCGGCGCATGCGCGATGCCGGTACTGTCGACCTTCACGCCCAGCCCGCCGCTATCGATCAGGGCCGCGCCGGCGCGCATCATCGCATCGGCCGCCGCGCGCGAACCGCCCGGCCCCACCAGGTAGGCGACCGAGGCATGGGTGTCGATGTCGGCCATCGCCTCGGACCGCGCCCAATGGGGGCCGGCCTTCACGAAGTCCTCCACCAGGTTCGGGTCGGCCGGCTGCAGGGCGAGCTCGCAGGCAAAGCCGGTCGCGCTGTCGCTCAGCACGCCGCCCGCCAGGGAGTAGCCGATGGCGCTGGCGGCGATCTCTTCGGCCAGCACACCAAGGTTTTCCCATGGGCCGGGAATGCACAGGACCAGTTCCGGAGTGGTGCTCACTGCTTCGTCTCCTCGTTATCGGGTGATGGCGCCGGATGCGTTCGCCGGGCGCGCCATGACGCGGCCTTGCCGCTCCCGTTCCCGGATACGGCTGAGCTGTCTGCCGAAGAGCATAGCCGGTTCGGCGCAAACGTGTTTTCGCAATCGAACGCGGATAAAACGGGCGGCCGGGACGGCTTCCTGGTCAGGCGGCGGCCGCGCGCCCGGACGATCCCTGGGCGCGCTTTGTCACGGCCCCGGGAGGGAGGGCCGCTGATACGACTCAGCCGGCCTTGGCCGCCTCGGCCGCCTTGCGCATCGCTTCCAGCGTCGCGTTCGGCGTGATCAGGTTGCCGTCGTAGCGCAGCTCGATCAGCGCCGGCAGCTGCTTGCCGTTGGCGTGCTCGAGGGCGCGCGCCAGGGCCGGCGCGAAGTCGGCGGTGCGCTCGACGACCTCGCCGTGGCCGCCGTAGGCGCGCGCCAGCGCCGCGAAGTCCGGGTTGTGCAGCGTGGTGCCGGAGACGCGACCCGGATAGGTCTTCTCCTGGTGCATGCGGATGGTGCCGAACATGCTGTTGTTGAAGACGATGATGATGACGCCGGCGCCGTACTGCACCGCGGTGGCAAGCTCCTGGCCGGTCATCATGAATTCGCCGTCGCCGGCGAAGGTGACCACGGTGCGCTCCGGCGCGACGATCTTCGCCGCCACGCCCGACGGCACGCCATAGCCCATCGCGCCATTCGTCGGGGCCAGCTGGGTGCGCATGCCGCCGTAGCGCCAGAAGCGGTGCGCCCAGGACGCGTAGTTGCCGGCGCCGTTGGTGACGATGGTGTCGCCAGGGAGCGTGGCCTGCAGGTCCTGCACCACCTGCCACAGGTCGAGCGGCGCCTGCCCGTCCTTGAACACCGGCGGCTGCGCCTGCCACGCGGCCAGTTCGGCGCGCGCTTCTTCCACCGTGTGGCGCCAGGCGCCGGCATCGACCGGTTCCATCGCCGCCAGCATCGCGCAGGCCTGCGGCGCGCCGCTGGCGATCATCAGCTCGGCCTGGTAGACGCTGCCCAGTTCCTCGGGGTCGGCGTGGATGTGCACCAGGCGCTGCTTCGGCACCGGCGAATCGAGCAGGGAGTAGCCGGAAGTCGTCATCTCGCCCAGGCGCGGGCCGATCGCGATCACGAGATCGGCCTCCTTCACGCGCGCGGCCAGCTTCGGGTTGATGCCGATGCCGACGTCGCCGATGTAGTTCGGGTGCGCGTTGTCGATCAGGTCCTGGAAGCGGAAGGTGCAGGCCACCGGCAGCGCGTTCGCCTCGGCGAAGCTCGCCAGATCCGCGCAGGCCTGCGCATTCCAGGTGCCGCCGCCCAGCAGCACCAGCGGACGCTGCGCTTCGGCCAGCATGGCGCGCAGGGCGCCGATCTGGCTCGCCGCCGGCGCGGCCTGCACCGGGGTGTGGCAACGGGTGTCGGCCACTTCCGCCTTCGACACCAGCATGTCTTCCGGCAGGGCAAGGACGACCGGCCCCGGTCGTCCACTCGTGGCAATCTGGAAGGCGCGCGCGATGTATTCGGGGATGCGGTCGGCGCGGTCGATCTGGGCCACCCATTTCGCCATCTGGCCGAACATGCGGCGGTAGTCGATCTCCTGGAAGGCTTCGCGGTCGACGAAGTCGTTGCCGACCTGGCCGATGAACAGGATCATCGGCGTCGAATCCTGGTAGGCCGTGTGCACGCCGATCGAGGCATTGGTCGCGCCCGGGCCGCGGGTGACGAAGCAGATGCCGGGCTTGCCGGTCAGCTTGCCGTAGGCCTCGGCCATGAACGCCGCGCCGCCTTCCTGGCGGTTGATCACGAAGCGGATCTGCGAATCGTGCAGCGCGTCGAGCACGTCGAGGTAGCTTTCGCCGGGCACGCCGAAGGCGGTGTCGACACCGTGGACGTGGAGCGCGTCGACCAGGATCTGGCCGCCGGTGCGGGAAGGGTGCGTCATGTCTCTGTCATCCTTGTTGGTTTGGCCGGGCCATGCCAGGCATCGAAATATTCTATGCCAGCAGTTGAGCGCAAGCTTTTCAAATGGCGACACCAAATTTCAGAAATGCCGGGCTGATAATCTTATCAATATGCAAAATGCTTGGACGGCGCGATGGCCTGGGGCTAAACTTGTTAAAAATAAAATACTACTAGGGAAATCATGCAGAGACGTCACATGTTATTGACCGGTCTGGCGCTGCTGGGCAGCGGCGTCGCGTTCGCCGTCAAGCCGCGCGGCGACATCGTTCCCGTCTACGTCGTGCCGCTCGACGATTTTCCCGAGGATTACGCGGCGAACGTCGCCCGGGCGCTGGCGAGCCAGCTCGGCATCCGCGTGCGGGCGGGCTTGCGCCTGCCGCCGCTGCGCATTCCGGTGCTGCCCGGGACGGATCAATACGCCAGCGAAGCGCTGCTCGAGCGCGCCGTGCGTGCAAGCAGCCGTCTGCCGGGCCTGGGACCGGAAACCTATCGCCTGTTCCTCACCACGCGCGACATCAATTCGCAGACCGGCAACTTCCGCTTCCAGTTCTCGATGCACAGCCCGAACCTGAACTGCTCGGTGCTGTCGATGGCGCGCCTGGTCGAGATCGAGAACGGCGAGCCGCGCCTGACGGTGCGCACCGGCGAGCGCACGATCAAGCTGGCCAAGCGCGCGGTGGGCGAACTGCACCTGGGCTGGCGCCGCTCGACCGATCCCGAGGACCTGATGTATGCGCCGCTGATGAGCGTCGAGGACCTGGACCGGATCGGCAACGAGCACCGGGAACAGGCGGCGCCGGCGGCGCCCGCGGTCCCTCTCCCGCCCGTGCCGCGCGACCGGCCGCGCGAGGGCGGGGCGACGATTTCGGTCTGATCGCGTCCAAGGGAAACGCCATTCCGGCTTTTTCACTTTTTCAATGTAGCGGTTTTATACGAGGATCATCATGTTCAAGAGACTGGCGGCGGAAGCACTGGGCATCAGCGATATCGGCGTCATCGTCGGCCCGGCGGATTACAACAAGGTCGATGCCGACGATTACCTGTTCAGCGAAGACGGCGAGCAGATCTTCTTTCTCATCAAGAGCAAGAAGGACGAGTACTGCTTCACCAACCTGGCGCTGATCCACGTCGACGGCGATTCGGCCGTGTCGTCGAAGCGCGCGATCAAGCGCTACGACTATGCCGCGCACCAGATCTCGAACGTCAGCATCGAGACCGCCGGCACGCTGGACATGGACATCGAATTGAAATTCAACCTGGACGACACGGTGTTCTCGATCGACGTCAAGAAAACCTTCATCGAACAGCTCAAGGACATCTACAAGGCCCTGATCTCGATCGGCAAGCAGCAGCGCCGCGACGCGGCCTGCCGCGAGAATGCGCTGCGCGCGCTGGATGCCACCGCGTCCGTGCACAAGCTGAACATCGCGCCGGGCGAGGGCGGCCTGGTCAAGCAATACGGCGAATTGCTGGCGGCCCTGAATAGCGCCATGTTCGATACGCACACCAAGCGCGATTTCAGCGACGTGTTTGCGAAGTACATCCACAACTGAGGGAAGTTCGCGTGCGGTGTGCCGTGTACCGCATCCGCCACGCCGACTAGGAGGGCCACCCGCCATCGGTTACAATGATGCCGTGAAGCAGGCCAGACAGTCGCTGGCTGGCGCCGCAAGGCGCCGGCGGGAGGAAGGTCCGGACTCCACAGAGCGGGGTGACGGTTAACGGCCGTCCGCCGAAAGCCTTCCGGCGCAAGCCGGGGGTATAAGGCGAGGAATAGGGCCACAGAGACGAGCGTATTCAGTTACGGTGAAACGCGGTAACCTCCACCTGGAGCAATTCCAAATAGGCACGCGTTGATGTTGCTCGCGGAGCGTGCGGGTAGGAAGCTTGAGCGCCGGAGTAATTCGGCGCCTAGAGGAATGGCTGTCATAGGGGCGTCCCGCAAGGGAGACCACTACACAGAATCCGGCCTATCGGCCTGCTTTGCACTTAATTCTTTTTCTCCTGCGCGCGAGCAAGCGCAGGACGACACTCGGGTACTTCCCCTGCCGCGGCAGGAACTTCCGCGACCATAAACGATCTGAACACTGAGCCATAAAGACGGCAGACGTAGCACTGTCTTGGCTCGGGAGCGCGATGGCGGGCAGTTCTTCACGGGCTAGTCGAGCCCTCGGTGCTGCTTGACCTGGATCACGTGGGTTGCGGTCCCCTGTCTGCATTCGTCTTGCATCAACACCAGCCTTACATCACCAACAGTATCGCGGCAAGGGCGCAACCGGCATAGGGCAGGGCCATCCTCCTCCCCGGTTGTTCATGTTTTGTTGTCAATTGGTTTGGTTCGCACACCATATGAAGATAACAGTGATTGGCACAGGTTATGTCGGACTGGTCTCGGGCGCCTGCTTTGCCGACGTGGGCAACACCGTGCTCTGTCTCGACGTCGACGAACGCAAGATCGCGATGCTCGATGCGGGCCGGCTGCCGATCTTCGAGCCTGGCCTCGATGCCCTGGTGGCGCGCAACAGGGCGGCCGGCCGGATGAGGTTCACCGCCAACTACGATGAAGCGGTTGCGCACGCCGACGTTATCTTCCTGTGCGTGGGCACGCCGCCCGACGAGGAGGGCGGGGCCGATCTCACCCATGTGCTTTCCGCGGCGCGCAGCATCGGCCAGTGCATGCAGCGGCCGGCCATCCTGGTCAACAAATCGACCGCGCCCGTCGGCACCGCCGACCAGGTAAAAAGCGTCGTCGCCGGCGAACTCGGCATGCGCGGCGTGTCCATCGACTTCTCGGTCGTCAGCAATCCCGAGTTCCTGAAGGAAGGCGCGGCAATCGAGGATTTCATGCGCCCCGACCGGATTGTCGTCGGCAGCGACAATCCACAGGCAACGAAGATCATGCGCCATCTTTATGCGCCATTCAGCCGCAACCATGAAAAGCTGGTCGAAATGGATGTGCGCAGCGCCGAGTTGACGAAGTACGGCGCCAACGCCATGCTGGCCACGCGCATCAGCTTCATGAACGAACTGGCCAACCTGGCGGAAAGCCTGGGCGCCGATATCGAGCAGGTACGGCGCGGCATCGGCTCCGATCCGCGCATCGGCCCGGACTTTCTATATGCCGGCGTGGGATACGGCGGCTCCTGCTTTCCCAAGGATGTCCGGGCCTTGCTGAAGACCTCGGACGACCATGGCCAGCACCTGCGCATCCTGAACGCCATCGAAGCGGTGAACGCATCGCAAAAGAACATCCTGTTCAAGAAGATTGCCGAGTTCTTCGACGGCATCGATCGGCTGGCGGGAAAAACCGTTGCGCTGTGGGGCTTGTCGTTCAAGCCGAACACGGACGATGTGCGCGGGGCGCCCAGTCTTGCGCTGATACGGAAACTGTTTGCGGCGAATTGCCGCGTACAGGCCTACGATCCCGTTGCCGCCGGTGCGGCGCAACGCGTGCTGCTCAGGGAGCATGGCGAAGCGCGTTGCCAGGAACTGTACAAGGTGGCGGATTCGGCGGCGGCCGCCGTCGAAGGCGCCGACGTGCTGGCCATTGCGACGGAGTGGAAAGAGTTTCGTTCGCCGGACTTCGGCTTCCTGGCCGCCACGCTGCGGCACCGGGCGATTTTTGACGGCAGAAATCTCTACGATCCGGAGCTCGTCGCCTCGTTCGGACTGAACTACCACGGTATCGGCAGGCCTGTGCCGGTGGGGCAGCAATGATCCCGGCCAATACACCTGTCCTGGTCACCGGCGCAGCCGGTTTCATCGGGAGTTTCCTGGCGGCGCGCCTGGCGCGCATGGGCATGGGGGTGACGGCATGCGACAACTTCAGCGCGGCTTACCCGCTTGACTTGAAACATGGACGCGTCAAGGCCCTGCTGGCGCCGCACGACCTGCGCTGCGAAGCCGTGGAGCTTGCCGATGCGGGCCAGGTCGCG
Organism: Massilia sp.; assembly: GCF_032106685.1. Lineage (GTDB taxonomy): Bacteria > Pseudomonadota > Gammaproteobacteria > Burkholderiales > Burkholderiaceae_D > Telluria. The sequence goes on along the minus strand of NZ_DAMCPG010000005.1, from coordinate 138,658 downwards.
CGCCTGTTCGAACGCGTCCGGCCCGCGTATGTCGTGCACCTGGCGGCGCAGGCCGGTGTGCGCTACTCGATCGACAACCCCGCCGCCTACGTGCAATCGAACCTGGTGGCGTTCGCCAACGTCCTGGAAGCCTGCCGGCAGTGCCAGCCCCGCCACCTGGTCTACGCGAGCAGCAGCAGCGTCTACGGGGCAAGCCTGGCAGCGCCCTTCCGGGAAAGCGACAGGACCGATGCCCCGGTGTCGTTCTATGCGGCGACCAAGAAGGCGAACGAGGTCATGGCGCATTCCTATAGCCACCTGTTCGGGTTGCCCGCGAGCGGCCTGCGGTTCTTTACGGTCTACGGCCCCTGGGGACGGCCGGACATGGCGTATTTCAGCTTCGCGCAGAAAATGCTCAAGGGCGAGACGATTCCGGTCTTCGCGCAAGGAGAACTGGAAAGGGACTTTACCTATATCGACGACATCGTCGAAGGGATCGTCCGCGTGCTGGCAAAACCGCCCGGCGAATCGGCCGATCAGCCGCTCGATGCGCCGACCAGTGCGTCGCCCAATGAGTCGGCTAATGAGTCGGCCAGCGCATTGACCAATGTGCTGGCCAATGCGCTGGCCGATCCGGCCGCCGGCGCCGCGCCGCACACGGTGTTCAACATCGGTAACCGCCAGCCGGTCCGGGTGCTGGATTTTATCGCGGCCCTCGAGGAAGCTGTCGGGGTCAAGGCCAGGATCCGCTTCCTGCCGATGCAGCCGGGCGACGTCCCGATGACCTGTGCCGATACCGGCAAGCTGCGCGACTGGGTCGGCTTTGCGCCGGCGACCCCGCTCCAGGATGGGCTGCGCCGCTTCCACGCGTGGCTGGTTGCCTGGATGGCCGACGGCCAGGCTGGCTAGCCATGCAGCTGGCCATGCAAGACGCGCCTGTCGAGGCGGCGGACGAACAGCGCGCAGGCATGCGCTTTCTCCTGGTACTCGCAATTTACTTCCTGCTGCAAGTCGTGCTGCGCGTGACCTCGCCCGCCGTGCTCGACCTCGACGAAGCGGAAGCGATCCTGAGCTTCCAGCACCTGCAGGCTGGCTACGGCAACCAGCCGCCGCTGTATTTCTGGCTGCAATGGCTCATGTTCTCCGCATTCGGCATCAATCTCGTCGCCCTGTCCGTCCAGAAGAACTTGTTGCTGTTCTGCACCTACCTGGCGATGTTCCACACGGCCAGATTGCTCATCGGCATGAACGCGGCCATCATTGCCGCCGCCTCGCTCATCTTGTTGCCGCAACTGGGCTGGGAATCGCAGCGCGACCTGACGCATTCGGTGCTGGCGACCTGCATGGCCGCGCTCACGCTCTGGTGCTATGTCGGCCTGCTCCGGCACCGGAGCAGGTGGCGCCATGCGCTCTTCGGGCTGCTGGTCGGGCTCGGCCTGCAGTCGAAGTACAACTTCGCGGTATTCGCGCTCGGGCTGCTGGCGGCCAGCCTGCTGGTGCGGGAACACCGGCGGGCGGTATGGACCCGCGATGCCTGGCTGGCGCTGGCCGTGGCGGCGCTGTCCCTGGCGCCGCACGCGTTGTGGTTGTTCAACCACCTGGATGTCGCAACGGGCGCCACGCTGGAGAAAATGCATGGCCGTGGCGGGGATTACGCCGGCAGGGTGGCGCGTGGTTTCGGCAACATGGTGGGCGCGACAATGCTGTTTGCCACGCCGCTCTGGATCGTCTACGGCTGGATCTGGTGGCGGCGCCGCGGCCAGGCCCGGGCGCGGCTCGATACCCCCGCGGCCCTGTTTATCCTCTGGTTCTACCTTGCGGCGTTTGCGTGCATCACCGTGCTGGTGCTCAGCGGCGAGCTGGCCAGGATCAAGAGCCGCTGGATGCAGCCGATCCTGTTCCTGCTGCCGCTTGCGTTCCTGGTCCTGTTTCCATCGCTCGCGCGCCGCACGATGCGTCGCATCATCCTGTGGGCGGCCGGGGTGTGCGCCATCCTCATCCTGGCGGGCATGCTGGCACGCGGCTACCTTGACAAGGACACGCGCGCACCGTTCGGCGCATTGTCGGCGCAACTGATGCTGCGCTTTCCCCAGGCGGACACCGTGGTCGCGGACGACCTGACGGTCGCGGGCAACCTGTATCTGCATCACCCCGCATGGACAGTCATGCTGCTGCCCAAGGTGCTGCAAAGCCGGCCCGCCCTGCGTGGCGAGCTGCTGTTGATCGGCCCGGGCGGCCAGCCGGAGCATGGCGTCGACCGTTTCCTCGACGCCTACCCATCGGGCGTGGTCCGCCGGCGCGGACGGCTCGCTATCGGCACACCACAGGATCGACAAGGCGCCATCGCGGTGGAATATGCGCTTGTCTCGTTAAAGGACGCGTAAATGCTTTTGTCGGTCGTTATTCCAGTCATGAACGAGCAGGGCAATATCGAGCCCCTGATCGCGCGTATCGCAGAGGCGCTGGCCCGGATCGAGCATGAGATCATCTTCGTGGACGACGGCTCGGTCGATGCCACCGTGGCGGAAATAGAACGCTGTGCGACTCCGAATACCCGCGTCCTGGTACTGAATCGTAACTACGGCCAGACCACGGCCATGGCCGCCGGCATCGATGCCGCGAATGGCGAGCTGATCGTCATGCTCGATGGCGACCTGCAAAACGATCCCTACGATATCCCGCGCATGATGGAGCGCATGCGCGAAGGCGACTGGGACGTCGTCGCCGGCATCCGCGCCAGGCGCAAGGACGGCTTCCTGCTGCGCAAGGTGCCGAGCAAGCTGGCCAATTGGCTGATCCGGCGCGCGACCGGCGTCCATATCAGCGATTACGGCTGCACCCTGAAGCTGTTCAAGCGCGACGTCGCCAAGAACCTGGGGCTGTATGGCGAACTGCACCGCTATGTGCCGGTATTGGCCACGATGTATGGCGCCAGGATGACGGAGATGGAAGTGCGTCACCATGCGCGCCATGCCGGCGTGTCCAAGTACGGCATCAATCGCACCTTGAAGGTGGTCAGCGACCTGATGCTCATGGTGTTCATCCGCAAGTATGGCCAGCGTCCCATGCACCTGTTCGGCACCGCCGGGCTCGTCGCGTTTTTCGCGGGCTGCGTCCTGAACGCCTATGTGCTGTTCGACAAGCTGATGGGGGAACAAAGCGCCGGACGGCCGCTGCTGTTCCTTGGCCTGCTGCTGACGGTGGCGGGCATCCAGCTGATCACCACCGGCTTCGTGGCGGACCTGATCATGCGCACATATTACGAATCCCAGAACAAGAAGCCCTACCAGATCAAGAAGATCACCGGTGTCTAGACACGTCGGCAAGAAGCTGAAAGTGGCCTTGCAGGTGCTGGTATCGGCCTGCCTGGTCGTTGTCGTCTTTCGCCATCTCGACTTCAGCCAGGTGAAAATGCTGGCCTATCATCCGCGGCGCTCGCCGCTGCTGGCCGCCGCCTTCGTCGTCTTCAACTTGTCGAAGATCGTCGGCGCGCTGCGCCTGAATATCTACCAGCGCCATGCGGGCGTGCACCTGGGCGAGGGCGACAACCTGCGTTTGTATTACGCGGGCATGTTCCTGAACCTGTTCCTGCCGGGCGGGATCGGTGGCGATGCCTACAAGATCCTGGTCCTGCACCGCAGCCATGCCTTGCCGCTGCGCGCATTGATCACGACTACCCTGGCGGACCGCGTCAGCGGCATCCTGGTCCTGTTGGCGATCGCCTGCCTGTTGATGCCCATGCTGGCGCTGCCCTGGGAGGCGCCGGCCGTCATCGCGGCGTCGCTGGCAACGCTGGCCGCGGTAATCGCCGTCTTCGTCGCCGGGCATCGGCGGCTGGTCAAGCTCGACCTGCGGGGTATGGCCGCCGTGTTCGGGCTCGGCATCGGGGTGCAATGCCTGCAATTGACATGCATGGGAATGCTGCTTGCGTACCTGGGCGCGCCCGCGGCGCATCACCTGGCCTATTTTTTCCTGTTCCTGGTGTCGTCGATCGCCGCCGTGCTGCCGCTCAGTGTCGGCGGCCTTGGCATACGCGAGGCGACCTTTCTGTTCGGCGTCGGCCTGTTCCACCTGGAGCCCACCTACGGCGTGATGGCGTCCAGCGGTTTCTTCCTGATCACGGCATTCTCGTCCTTGATCGGATCCCTGTTCCTGGGCCATTTTTCGCTGCGTTCGCGGGCGTGCCAGGACCAGGGAATGCGGGGCAGCCCCTGACAGTGTCGCCAGGCGCTCCCAGCGAGGGATATGGGCCGCTCTTGGGCTACAATCCGGAAACGAAGCATGCTGGCTTCTTCCGGAGACATCGATGCCCCAATACATCCTCGCCCTCGACCAGGGAACGACCAGTTCGCGCGCGATCCTGTTTGACCGCCAGGGCCAGGTGGCGGCCTGCGCCCAGCAGGAGTTTCCCCAGCATTTCCCCCAGCCCGGCTGGGTCGAGCACGATGCCCTCGATATCTGGAACAGCCAGCTCGCCTGCGCGCGCCAGGTGCTGAAACAGGCCGGCGTGGACGCGGGGCAGGTCGCCGCCATCGGCATCGCCAACCAGCGCGAAAGCACCATCGTCTGGGACCGCGCGACCGGCGAGCCGGTCGCGCGCGCCATCGTCTGGCAGGACCGCCGCACGGCCGGCGCCTGCGACCGCCTGCGTGCCGAAGGCAAGGCGCACCTGGTCGGGCGCAGCACCGGGCTCGAACTCGACGCCTATTTTTCCGCGACCAAGCTGGCCTGGCTGCTCGACAACGTGCCCGGCGCCCGCGCGCGCGCCGAGCGCGGCGAGCTGTGCTTCGGCACGGTCGACAGCTGGCTCGTCTATAAACTCTGCGGGCGCCACGTCACCGACGTCAGCAATGCCTCGCGCACCATGCTCTACAACATCCACACGTTGCGCTGGGATCCGGCCCTGCTCGACCTGTTCGGCATCCCCGCGGCGATGCTGCCCGAGGTGGTCAAGAGTTCCGGCGAAGTAGGGCTGGCGCATGAAGAATGGTTCGGGCGCGCGATTCCGGTGGCCGGCATCGCCGGCGACCAGCAGGCCGCCACCTTCGGCCAGGCCTGCTACGACAAGGGCATGGTCAAGAATACCTATGGCACCGGCTGCTTCATGCTGATGCATGCCGGCTACGTGCCGCCGGTCTCGCGCAACCGCCTGCTGGCGACCATCGGCTGGAAGGTCGACGGCCGGGTCGACTACATGATCGAGGGCAGCGTCTTCATGGGCGGCGCCACCGTCCAGTGGCTGCGCGACGGGCTCGGCATCATCAAGCATTCGAACGAGGTCGAGCCGCTGGCGATGTCGGTGACCGACAGCGGCGGCGTGATGCTGGTGCCGGCCTTCGTCGGCCTGGGTGCGCCGCACTGGGACCCGTACGCGCGCGGGACCATCGTCGGCATGACGCGCGGGACCACCGCCGCCCATGTCGCGCGCGCGGCGCTGGAAGCGATCGCCTACCAGAGCGCGGAACTGCTCGAGGCGATGCAGAAGGACGCAGCCTGTCCGGTGACCGAGGTGCGCGCCGACGGCGGCGCGGCCCGCAACGACCTGCTGATGCAGTTCCAGGCCGACCTGCTCGGCGTGCCGGTGGTGCGGCCGAAGGTCACGGAAACGACGGCGCTGGGCGCCGCCTACCTGGCCGGCCTGGCGACCGGTTTCTGGAGCTCGCGCGAGGAGATCGCCGCGCTCTGGCGCGCCGAGCGCCGTTTCGAACCCGGCATGCCCGCCGAGCGCCGCGCCGCGCTGATGACGCGCTGGGCGCGCGCCGTCGCGCATGCGAAGGGGTGGGCCGAACATTGAACCGGACATACAACGATAAGGATGGAGCGAGACGATGCAGTTTGAAATTGCACCCGTAGGCAGCGGCGTGTTCTGGACCATGGCGGCGATCACCTTCCTGGCCTGCGCCGCGCCCTTGCTGGTGATCCGGCGCGATGGCCTGGCCGTCAGCATGAAGAACGTGCTGCTGGCGGCGGTCCTGATCGTGCCCTTCACGGCCACGCTGGCCTATTCGGTGCACGACAATGCCCTGGAGCTCGCCGACGGCAAGATCCTGCTGCGCGCCGCCCATTTCTATGAACACGACCGGCCGCTGTCCGACTTCAACCTGGACGGCGCGCGCATCGGCAGCTACGGTTCCATCGAGGAGGCGCGCCTGGGCGTGCGCAGGAACGGCATCCACATGCCCGGCTATGCGGCCGGGCGCTTCAACGCGCCGAACGAGAAACAGGTGTTTGCCCTGCTGACCGACCGCAACCAGGTGGTCTACCTGCCGGCGCGGATCGGGCCGTCGCTGCTGGTAAGCGTGGCCGAGCCGGAGCGTTTCCTGGCCGCGTTGCGGGCGCGCCGGCCGGCGCCGGGCTGATAGTCGCTTCGGCGCTTACTTCTCGGCGCTCACTTCTCGACGTTTACTTCTCGACGATCTCGAAATCGAACTCGTCGACCCCGGCCACCTCGCCGTGCACGCGGTCGCCCGGTTTCAGCGCGCCGACTCCCGCCGGCGTCCCCGTGAAGATCAAATCCCCCGGCGCCAGCGTCACCAGGCGCGACAGGTGGCTGATGATGTCCGCGACCGGCCAGATCATCTCGGTCAGCGCGCCTTCCTGGCGCACCTCGCCGTTCACCGTCATGCGGATGCAGGCGTCCTCCGACGGGTGGCCGAAGCTGCTCACCGGGCGCAGCGGCGAGCAGGGCGCCGAGGCGTCGAAGCCCTTGGCCATGTCCCAGGGCCGGCCGTTTTCCTTCGCCGCCGCTTGCAGGTCGCGCCGCGTCAGGTCCAGGCCGACGCCGTAGCCCCAGACCCTCGCCAGGGCTTCGTCGGCCGGGATGTCGGCGCCGCCCGAGCGCAGCGCCACCACCAGCTCGATCTCGTGGTGCAGGTCTTCGGTCGCGGGCGGGTAGGGCAGCGCGCCCTCGGCCGCCACCACGGCGTCGGCCGGCTTCATGAAGAAGAAGGGCGGCTCGCGGTTCGGGTCGCTCCCCATTTCGCGCGCGTGGGCGGCGTAGTTGCGGCCGACGCAGAACACGCGGCGGATCGGGAAACGGGCGCTGCTGCCGAAGATGGCAAGCGAGGGGATGGCGGGCGGCGTGAAGGCGTAGTCGGTCATGGGTTCTCGAATCGGGACTGGATACGGTTCATTTTACAAGCGGTGGCCGACTGCCGGCACCAGCCTGCGATTTCCTGTCTCCTGTTCTCGCCGAACCATCGCATTTTTCGCAGCAGGCTCTGCCGAAAGGGCGTTGTCAACGCTAGAATGGATGATTCTCGACTCGGTTCCGACGTACATGACTCCAGCACGGTTTCGTTTCCTGCTCCTGCTGTCCATCTTGCTGGAGTTGGCTGCCGCAGCAGCGAGCGCGTTTATGCCGCAAGATGCCGCGTTTCTGCGCTTGCGGGAAGCCTATGAGGCGCAGCCCAATGTCATCGACGCATATTCCGAACAGCTGTATACGGCCTTGATACTGGCGCTGGGCGTTGCGTCCTACGCCGCGCTGGTCGGTCTTTACCGATTCCGGCGCTGGGGCCGCACGTGGAGCCTTTGGCTGACGCTGGCGCCCCTGCCGCTCTATCTTCTGGACGGTCCGGTACTGGTGGCGCCACTGGAATCGTTTTTGTCCGCGCTGTGGGCAATGTCGTGGAGCGCAGTACTGGCCGTCGCTTACTTCTCTCCGCTGAGCGCGCGCTTCGAAGGCACGCCTGACTTGCGCTAGAACCCGATCCGCCCCTTGCCCGGCGTCGTCCTGATCCGCACGTCCTCGAGCGTGACCTGGCTGCGCCCGCCGGCCACCGCATAGCCCAGGCTGTCGAGCAGGGTCTTGCGCAGGTCGCGCGGCGAGACCGGCGCCAGCCGGTCGAGCACGGCGTCGGCCAGGCGCTCGTCGAAACCGTCCAGGTTGAGTTCCTCCAGCAGCCCCGCGTACATGCGCTGGGCGATGCCTGCCGCCTGCTCGGGCGTCGGCGCCGGCACTTCGTACACGGCCATCCGGTTCAGCAGGGGCGCGGGGATGCCCTCGGTGGAGTTGGCGGTCAGGACCCAGCAGATCTGGCTGGCGTCGATCTCGACGTCGATGAACTCGTCGCGGAAGGCGCGCGCCGTTTCCGGTTCCAGTAGTTGGTACAGGGCGGCCAGCGGGTCGGACTGCGAGGAGCCGGTCGCCTTTTCGACCTCGTCGAGCACCACCACCGGGTTGGCGAACTGGCCGCGCACCAGGCGTTCGGCGACCTTGCCGCACTTGGCGCCGCGCCAGCTGGCCGAGCTGCCGGTGATGACGAAGCCGGCCGACAGGGCGTTCATGCTGATCAGTTCGAACTCGGTGCCCATGGCCTTGGCCAGGCGCCGTGCGAAATGGGTCTTGCCCACGCCCGGGCCGCCCAGCAGCAGGATCGGCATCACGTTGAAGCCGCGGTTGCCGGCATGGGCCAGGCGCAGGTAGCGCGCCAGGTCGTCCAGGACCTCGTCGAAGTTGGGACAGTCCTCGCGCAGGACGTCGAGGGATTCGATGGAAGAGGGGGTGGTGACGAAGCGCTCGGGGCCGGTCTCGAGCATGCGTTCGTAGAACGCGTCGAGTTCCGGCGAGCGCCCGCGGCTGCGCTCGAGGGCGTCCTGGACGTCGAGCAGGTCGTAGACGGCGCGGGTGCGGGCAAGGGTGATGCTCACGGCGGTTCTCCTTCATGCCGCCCGGCGGCGCCAGCGTCGGCGCCCCTACTTGCCGGGCGATGAATAATCCTAACCCGCCGAGCATGAATCCGCAATTTCCAGCCCGACTGTTGTGCGCGCCCGGCGGTGTTGCAGGGCAGCGTCCGGTTCAGCCTATTTTTGCGCCATGTCAAATCGTAAAGACAGCTTGTCTAGATGAGGTAGCACTTGCAGTCTTTTAGCTAAGTGCTTCATTTTGCGGGACATTTTGTCTTGACACTGCTTGAGGGAAGCGCGCTAAGTCCTTGGTTTCATTGGCAAAATCGGTAAGTTTCCTCACGGAATTCGCTTGACCAGCAACAACGCTTCCTCTAAAGTGGGAAACGGTGTGAAAAAGTGCAGTTTTGTGGGAGATGTCAGGGTCTCCCGGCGCGCAAAACAACTAAACTGATAACTCTCCAAACTAGGTACCTACGTGTTTCAAGGCGCGTCAGCGATCAATCTCGATGCGAAAGGCCGGATGTCTATCCCGGCAAAGCACCGTGACGCCCTTGCACTTCAGTGCGAAGGGCGCCTGACCTTGACCCGCCACCCGCACGGCTGCCTGCTGCTGTTCCCCCGTCCTGTCTGGGAAACCCACCGCGACCAGATCGCCGCCTGGCCGATGTCCGCCCGCGCGTGGCAGCGCATTTTCCTCGGTAACGCCTGCGATGTCGAGGTCGACAGCGCCGGCCGAATCCTGATTTCCCCCGAACTGCGCTCCGCCGTCGGGCTGCAAAAGGAAGTGATGATGCTCGGCATGGGCACCCACTTCGAAATCTGGGACGCCGCCAAACTGGCCCAGGACGAGGCCGAGGCGGTCGCCGGCGGCATGCCGGATGTCCTTTCCAACTTCTCTTTCTGAGGCACCGATGACCACACCCGACACGGTGCCACATCTGCAGCATCGCACGGTGCTGCTTGACGAAGCGGTAGATGCGCTGAACCTCGACGAAGGCGAGCGCAAGAATGGCCTCTATATAGACGGCACGTTCGGCCGCGGCGGCCACAGCCGCCTGATCCTGTCGCGCCTGAATGCGGCAGGGCGCCTGGTCGCGTTCGACAAGGACCTCCAGGCGATCGCCACCGCAGAACAAATCCTTGACCCGCGCTTCTCGATCGTGCACGACAGCTTCGCCACCATGGGCACTGCCATGGCCGAGCGCGGCGTCGCCCAGGTCGACGGCATCCTGCTCGACCTGGGCATTTCTTCGCCCCAGGTCGACGATGCCGCGCGCGGCTTCAGCTTCCGTCACGACGGCCCGCTCGACATGCGCATGGACACCACCCGTGGCATCTCGGCCGCCGAGTGGATCGCGACGGCCACCGAACAACATTTGGAAAAGGTAATACGCGATTATGGGGAAGAACGGTTTGCTTTTCAGATTGCAAAGGCGATTGTTGCTCGCCGGGCAGTCGAGCCAATTTCAGGCACACGCCAGCTTGCCGCAATCGTGGCAGACGCGGTCAAGACTCGGGAAAAGGGCAAGGACCCGGCAACCCGCACCTTTCAGGCTATCCGGATTTTCATCAATCAAGAGCTTGAGGACCTCGAGGCCGGACTGAGCGCGGCCTACGCCTTGCTGGCGCCGGGTGCGCGCATGTCGATCATCAGCTTCCATTCGCTGGAAGACCGCATCGTCAAGCAGTTCCTGGCCAGTAAAGCCAAGGTCGCCCAGCCGGACCGCCGGCTGCCGATCCGCGCCGTCGACCTGCCGCAGCCGCAGATGAAGCTGATCGCCAAGATCAAGCCCAGCGACGAGGAAGTCGCGGCCAACCCGCGCGCCCGCTCGGCGGTGCTGCGCGTGGCCGAGCGCCTGCCGGACGTCGCGAAGGGCAGCGCCCGATGAGCAACAAGCTCAACGTCGCGCTGGCTGCCGGCCTGATCGCCTGCGGCCTGACGCTGGTGAACGCGCGCTACCAGGCGCGCCACCTGTTCATCGAACTCGAACGCCTGCAGCAGCAGTCGCGCCAGCTCGACATCGACTGGGCCCAGCTGCAGCTGGACCAGTCCACCCTCGGCAAGAACGAACGCATCGAACAGATCGCGCGCACCGAATTGAACATGACCCCGTTGACCCCGGCCCGCACCCAGTACCTGACGGAGGGCGCGCAATGAAGCGCGACAAGCCGTTCACCACCGGCCGCGTGGCGGCCGCGAAAGGCATGGCTTTCTCGAAAAGCCCGGTGCTGGCCGTGCGCCTGCCCGATTGGCGCTCGCGCATGGTGCTGTTCATGCTGTTCGCCGGTTTCATGACCCTGGCCGGGGCCGCCGTCTACCGCCAGGTGATCGACGACGAGTTCCTGCAAAAGCAGGGCAAGAACCGCTACGAGCGCACGCTCGAAATGCCGGCCACGCGCGGCAAGATCATGGACCGCAACGGTCAGGTGCTGGCGTCCTCGCTGCCGGTGAAGGCGGTGTGGGCCCTGCCCGAGGACGTGCTGGCCTCGCCGCCGGAAAAGATCGCCGAGCTGGCGCGCCTGCTGGAGATGCCGGAATCGGAGCTGCGCAAGAAGCTCGACTCCGACCGCACCTTCGTCTACCTGAAGCGCCAGGTCGAGATGGACGTCATCGCCAAGATCGAGAAGCTCAAGATCAACGGCATCGACACCCGCAAGGAATACAAGCGCTTCTACCCGCAGGGCGAAGTCATGACCCACCTGGTCGGCTTCACCAACGTCGAGGACGCGGGCCAGGAAGGGATGGAGCTGGCGCAGCAGAAGTCGCTGATCGGCACGCCGGGCAGCCGCCGCGTGATCAAGGATCGCCTCGGCCGCGTGGTCGAGGACCTGGGCATCCTGCGCGAGCCGCACGACGGCAAGGACCTGGTGCTGTCGGTCGACAGCAAGCTGCAGTACATCGCCTTCAACAGCATCAAGAACGCGGTCGAGAAGTTCAACGCCAGCGCCGGCGCCGCCGTGGTGCTGGACGTGCACACCGGCGAAGTGCTGGCGTTGGCCAACTACCCGACCTACAACCCGAACGACCGCCGCAAGCTGACCGGCGAGCAGCTGCGCAACCGCGTCATTACCGACACCTACGAGCCGGGCTCGATCATCAAGCCGTTCACCGTGGCCCTCGGCCTGGACAAGAAGCTGATCACGCCGAACACCGTGTTCGACACCGGCGCCGGCCGCATCACCATCGGCGGGCGCACCATGCGCGACTCGCACCCGAAGCCGATGCTGACCACCAGCGGCATCATCCAGAAGTCGTCGAACATCGGCGTGATCAAGATCTCGCAGATGATCCCGCCGCAGGACATGTGGGAGCTGTACACCAAGCTCGGCTACGGCCAGGCGCCGCGCTTCGGCTTCCCGGGCCCGGCCGCCGGCCGCGTGCGCCCATGGAAATCCTGGCGTCCGGTCGAGTACGCGAACATGGCCTTCGGCCATGGCCTGTCGGTCTCGCTGCTGCAGATGGCGCGCTCCTACATGATCTTCGCCCGCAACGGCGACATCATCCCGCTCTCGTTCGTGAAGGTGAACGAGGAGCCGGCCGGCCAGCAGATCATCTCGCCGCAGACCGCGGCCCAGGTGCGCACCATGCTCGAATCCGTGGTCAGCCCGCAAGGCACGGCCTCGCGCGCCCAGGTCGCCGGCTACCGCGTCGGCGGCAAGACCGGCACCGCGCAGAAGGTGGTCGACGGCCGCTATTCGCAGAGCCGCTACGTCGGCTCGTTCGTCGGCATCGCGCCGATGTCGCGGCCGCGCTTCGTGATCGCGGTGATGGTCGACGACCCGCGCGGCGCCGTCCACACCGGCGGCGGCGTGGCGGCGCCGACCTTCGCCGACCTGGCCGCCAGCGCGCTACGCGCCGACAACGTGCCGCCCGACTCGTCGGTCACCGACATCATCATTCCCGCCGAACCACTCGAGGAGAGTTTGTGATGGCCCCCCGTCACCACGATATCTGCCATTGGGTTGTTGCCGCCGCACCGGGCGGCAAACTCGTTTCCGACTCGCGCCAGGTCACGCCCGGCGACGTCTTCTTCGCCTACCCGGGCGACAGCCTCGATGGCCGCCGCTTCATCCGCGCCGCCGTCGATGCCGGCGCCGCCGCCGTGGTCTACGATCCGCGCGACTTCGCCTGGGACGACACGCTCGACGTGCCGCACCTGGCCGTGCCCGACCTGAAGCCCCAGGCCGGCACCATCGCCCACGCCTGCCTCGGCCAGCCCGACGCCGACATGTTCACCGTCGGCGTCACCGGCACCAACGGCAAGACCTCGATCTCGGTCTGGCTCGGCCAGGCGCTCGCCAAACTCGGCGAAACCACCGCCGTGATCGGCACCCTGGGCGTCGGCATGTTCAAGGGCGGCGCGGCGCCGGAGTTCATCGAGACCGGCTACACCACGCCCGACGCGGTGCTGCTGGCCTCGCGCCTGTCCGCCGTGCGCGCCGCCGGCGCGCGCGCGCTCGCGATCGAGGTGTCCTCGATCGGCCTGGAGCTGGGACGCACCGCCGGCATGCACTTCGACGTCGCCGTGTTCACCAACCTGACGCGCGACCACCTCGACTTCCACGGCGACATGGAAAGCTACGAGGCGGCCAAGCGCAAGCTGTTCGCCTGGCCCGAGCTGCGGCATGCGGTCGTGAACCTGGACGACGCCGCCGGCCAGCGCCTGGTCGCGCACCTGCGCGCCAGCCAGCCGCAGCTGGCCATCACCGGCTACACCCTGAAAAGCGAAGCCGAGCAGCCAGCCATCGAGGGCGTCGCCATCCTGCGCGCCTCGCACAAGCGCAGCCGCCCGGTGGGCACCGAGTTCCACCTGGAGACGCTTGACGCCAGCATGGTCGTCAAGACCCAGCTGGTCGGCCACTTCAACATCAGCAATGCGCTGGCCGTGCTGGGCACGCTGCTGGCGAAGGGCGTGCCGCTCAAGAGCGCGGTCGAGGCGGTGGAGGCCCTGGTGCCGGCGCCGGGCCGCATGCAGCAGATCGGCGGCCAGGATGCGCCGATGGTCGTGATCGACTACGCCCACACGCCGGACGCGCTGGAAAAGACCCTGGGCGCGCTGCGCCAGGTGGCGCAAGAGCGCGGCGGCGCCCTGTGGTGCGTGTTCGGCTGCGGCGGCGACCGCGATCCGGGCAAGCGTCCGCAGATGGGCGCGATCGCGCAGATGGCCGACCAGGTCATCGTCACCAGCGACAATCCGCGCAGCGAGGAGCCAGGCGCCATCATCGCCCAGATCCTGGCCGGCATGGACCAGGACCACCCGAATGCGAAACACCAGGCGATCGAGGACCGCGCCGCCGCCATCCTGTCGGCGATCAAGCACGCGGGCAAGCAGGACGTGATCCTGCTGGCCGGGAAGGGCCACGAACCCTACCAGGAGATCAAGGGCAAGAAGATGCCGTTCTCCGACGCAGACCACGCCGCGCTGGCCCTGACCGCGCGGCTCACCATGATGAGGACACACTAAGCATGCGCGGTTCGCTCGCACAACTGATCGCTTCGATTCCCGGTTCCCAGCTGACCGCTGATGCCGCCTTCGACAGCGTCTCGACCGACAGCCGTACGGCGCAAGCCGGAGCGCTGTTCGTCGCATTGCGCGGCGAAACCTTCGACGCCCACGACTTCCTCGACCAGGTCGCCGCGCGCGGCGTGGCCGCCGTCGTGGCCGAGCGCCTGCCGGAAGGCTGGACCCTGCCGGCCATCGTCGTGCCGGATACGCTCGCGGCACTGGGGCGGATCGCCAATGCCTGGCGCCGCCAGTACGACCTTCCCCTGATCGGCGTCACCGGCAGCAACGGCAAGACCACGGTCAAGGAAATGATCGCGTCCATCCTCGCCGCCGCCTTCGGCGTCGACGGCCGCCTGGCGACCCAGGGCAACCTGAACAACGAGATCGGCGTGCCGCTCACCCTGATGCGCCTGGAAGCGGCGCACCGCGCCGCGGTGGTGGAGCTGGGCATGAACCATCCGGGAGAAATCGGCCGCCTGGCCGCCATCGCCCAGCCGACGGTCGGCTTGGTCAACAACGCCCAGCGCGAGCACCAGGAATTCATGCACACCGTGGAAGCGGTGGCGCAGGAGAACGGCTCCGTCTTCGCGGCATTGCCGGCCGACGGTGTCGCCGTGTATCCGGGCGACGACGTCTACACGCCGCTGTGGCGCGGCCTGGCCGGGCATTGCCGCAGCCTGACGTTCGGCCTGGGCGACGCCTGCGACGTGCGCGCAAGCTATACCGCCACCGGCTTTGGTAACAATTTGAAAGTGACGGCCCCTTCCGGCGAATTCGCGGTGAAACTGGCCGCCGCGGGCGAGCACAACGTGCGCAACGCGCTCGCCGCGATCGCCTGCGCGCTGGCGGCCGGCATCGAACCGGCCACGATCGTGCGCGGCCTGGAAGCCTTTGCCCCGGTGGGCGGCCGCCTGCAGGGCAAGCGGGCCGCCAACGGCGCGCTGGTGATCGACGACACCTACAACGCCAACCCCGATTCGATGCGCGCCGCGATCGACGTGCTGGCAGCCTATCCGGCGCCGCGCATCCTGGTGGTCGGCGACATGGGCGAGGTCGGGGCGCAAGGAAAAGAATTCCACGAAGAGATCGGCGCCTACGCGCAGGCACGCGGCATCGAGTCCGTGCTGGCGACGGGCGAGCTGTCGCGCCACCTGGTGGCGAGCGGCGCAAAGCATTTCGAGCAGTTTGAAGAATTATTGGCAGCACTGGACGAGCAACTGGGCGGCAATTCTGACGCAACTGTGTTGGTGAAGGGCTCGCGCTTCATGAAGATGGAGCGCGTGGTCAATCACCTGATTGGTTCAACAAACACTGGCAAGGACGCCCACTAACACTATGCTTCTCTGGCTTGCACAATACCTGCAGGACTATATCGGTCCGATGCGCATCTTTAACTTCATCACCTTCCGCGCGGTGTCCGCCGCGATCACCGCGATCGCGCTCGGCCTGTTCACCGGCCCGGCCGTGATCCGCAAGCTCACCGAAATGAAGGTGGGCCAGGCGGTGCGCACCCAGGGTCCCCAGACCCACCTGAAAAAGCACGGCACCCCGACCATGGGCGGCATCCTGATCCTGATCTCGATCGCCATCTCCACGCTGCTGTGGTGCGACCTGTCGAACCGCCTGATCTGGCCGGTGCTGGTGGTCACGCTCGGCTTCGGCGCCGTCGGCTGGGTCGACGACTACCGCAAGGTGGTCTACCAGGACCCGGAAGGCATGCGCTCGGGCGAAAAGTACTTCTGGATGTCGCTGATCGGCATCGCCGCCTCGCTCTACCTGGCGTTCTCGGTGTCGGCGCCGACCCCGTGGGAAGTCGGCCAGCTGTTCTGGGAATGGGTGCAGTCGGGCTTCTCGATGACCCTGCCGCCGAAGGCCGACCTGATCGTGCCCTTCTTCAAGACCATCAGCTACCCGCTGGGCGTGTGGGGCTTCATCGCGCTGACCTATTGCGTGATCGTCGGCACCTCGAACGCCGTCAACTTCACCGACGGCCTGGACGGCCTGGCGATCATGCCGACCGTGATGGTCGGCGGCGCCCTGGGCCTGATCGCCTACCTGACCGGCAACGTCACCTATGCGAAGTACCTGTTCATCCCGCACATCGAAGGCGCCGGCGAACTCTTGATCTTCTGCGGCGCGATGGCGGGCGCGGGCCTGGCCTTCCTCTGGTATAACGCGCACCCCGCGCAGATGTTCATGGGCGACGTCGGCGCGCTGGCGCTGGGCGGCGCGCTCGGGACGATTGCCGTCATCGTGCGCCAGGAGATCGTGCTGTTCATCATGGGCGGCGTGTTCGTGGCCGAGACCCTGTCGGTGATCATCCAGGTGAGCTGGTTCAAGTACACCAAGAAGCGCTACGGCGCCGGCCGCCGTGTCTTCCTGATGGCGCCGCTGCACCACCATTTCGAACAAAAGGGCTGGAAGGAGACCAAGGTCGTGGTCCGCTTCTGGATCGTGACCATGATCCTGGTCCTCATCGGCCTGTCGACCTTGAAACTGCGCTAAGCGCTGGAACGCGATGAACTACGAAGGCAAACTCGCACTGGTACTGGGGCTCGGCGAATCCGGGCTCGCGATGGCGCAATGGCTGGCCCGTTGCGGCGCGCGCGTGCGCGTGGCCGACACGCGCGCCGAACCGGCGCGCCTGCCCGCGCTGCGCGAGGCGGTCCCAGGCGCCGAATTCGTCGGCGGCGCGTTTGGTGCGGACCTGCTCGGCGGCGTCGATTTCGTGGCCGTCAGCCCGGGCCTGGCGCCGAACCGCGAACTGGCCGCGGTCAACCCGGCCGCGCAGGCCGCCAACATTCCCGTCTGGGGCGAGATCGAGCTGTTCGCCCAGGCGCTGGCCGCGCTGAAGGCGGAGCAGGGCTACAGCCCGAAAGTCATCGCGATCACCGGCACCAACGGCAAGACCACCGTCACCAGCCTGACCGGCCTGCTGTGCCGCCGTGCCGGTTTCGACACCCGCGTCGCCGGCAACATCAGCCCGGCCGCGCTCGACGTGCTGCGCGAGGCTTTGGCCGAAGACAAGCTGCCCCAGGCCTGGGTGCTGGAGCTGTCCAGCTTCCAGCTGCACACCACCTTCAGCCTGAACGCCGACGCGGCCACGGTATTGAACATCTCCCAGGACCACCTCGACTGGCACGGCGACATGGCGGCCTACGCGGCGGACAAGGCGCGCATCTTCGGCGCGGATACGATCCGCGTGCTGAACCGCGACGACGCGACCGTGATGCGCATGGCCGCCCCGGGCGTGCCGCACGTGACGTTCGGCACCGGCGAGCCGGATGAACCGAACGCGATGGGCATCGTCAACGAACGCGGCGTGCTGTGGCTGGCCACCGCCGTCGCGGGCGAAGCAAGCGAGAAGAAGCTGAAGAAAGGGGAAGTCCCTGAGCCGGTCGAGATCACGCTCAACCGCCTGATGCCGGCCGACGCGCTGAAGATCCGCGGCCTGCACAACGCCGCGAACGCGCTGGCCGCGCTGGCCCTGTGCCGCGCCGCCGGCCTGCCGCTGGCGCCGCTGCTGCACGGCCTGCGCGAATACGCGGGCGAACCGCACCGCGTGGAACTGGTGGCCAGCATCGCCGGCGTCGATTTCTACGACGACAGCAAGGGCACCAACGTCGGCGCCACCGTCGCCGCGCTGCAGGGCCTGGGCAAGGCCTTCGGCAACCCGGACCAGCAGATCCTCCTGATCGCCGGCGGCGACGGCAAGGGCCAGGACTTCGCGCCGCTGGCCGAGCCGGTGTCGCGCTACGTGCGCGCCGTGCTCTTGATCGGCAAGGACGCGCCGGCCGTGCGCGCGGCGATCGAACCCTCGGGCGTGCCGTGCTTCGACCTGGACGAGCTGCCGCAGGCCGTGCGCCGCGCCGCCGGCCTGGCCCGTGCCGGCGACTGCGTGCTGCTGTCCCCGGCCTGCGCCAGCCTCGACATGTTCACCAACTACGCGCACCGCGCCCAGGTCTTCGTCGACGCCGTGCGCGAGATCGCGCTGGACAAGGGGATGGAAATCTGATGGCCTTCCAGATCCCCTTCAAGTTCTCGGGCACTGCCAGTCCAAGCGAGGCGATCGCCGAGCGCACGCGCCCGTCGAAAATGATGGACTACGACCAGCCGCTGGTCTGGGTCGTGCTGATCCTGATGCTGTTCGGGATGGTGATGGTGTATTCGGCCTCGATCGCGCTGCCGGACTCGCCCAAGTTCTCCTACCTGCAGGGCCGCCACGAGTACTTCCTGTACCGCCAGGCCGGCTTCATCGCGGTCTCGATCGCGGCGGCCTGGTTCGCCTTCCGGATTCCGGTCGCGCTCTGGCAGCGCTTCGCGCCGATGATGTTCGTCGGCACCCTGGTCCTGCTGGTGCTGGTGCTGGTGCCCGGCATCGGCGTGTCGGTCAACGGCGCACGGCGCTGGCTGTCGCTGAAGGTGTTCAACCTGCAGCCTTCCGAGATGATGAAGATCGTGGTGGTCCTGTACGCGGCCGACTTCACTGTGCGCAAGCAGCAGTTCATGCACAAGCTGACCAAGGGCTTCATGCCGATGGCCTTCGCGGTCGGCGTGGTCGGCATGCTGCTGCTGCTCGAGCCCGACCTCGGCGCCTTCGGCGTGATCGTCTGCATCGCCATGGGCATCCTGTTCCTGGGCGGCTTCAACATGATCTGGTTCGGCGGCATCGGCGCCATCCTGGTGCTCGTGTTCTCCTCGATCATCGCGCTCTCGCCCTTCCGCCGCGCACGCATGTTCGCCTACCTCGACCCCTGGGAAGAGGGCAATGCGCTCGACAAGGCCTACCAGCTGACCCACTCGCTGATCGCCTTCGGCCGCGGCGAGCTGGCCGGCGTGGGCCTGGGCAACAGCGTCGAGAAGCTGCACTACCTGCCGGAAGCGCACACCGACTTCATCATGGCCGTGATCGGCGAAGAGCTCGGCCTGGCCGGCGTGCTGGTGGTGCTGGCCCTGTTCTACTGGCTGGTCAAGCGCGCCTTCGACATCGGCCGCCAGGCGATCGCCCTCGACCAGTTCTTCGCCGGCCTGGCCGCGAAGGGCATCGGCATCTGGCTCGGCGTGCAGACCTTCATCAACATGGGCGTGAACCTGGGCCTGCTGCCGACCAAGGGCCTGACCCTGCCCTTGATGAGCTATGGCGGTTCCGGCGTCCTGATCAACTGCGTCGGCCTGGCGATCCTGCTGCGCATCGACTACGAGAACCGCGTGCTGATGCGGGGAGGGCGCACATGAAAAAGCTGATGATCATGGCGGCCGGTACCGGCGGCCACATCTTCCCGGGCGTGGCGATCGCCCAGACCATGCGCGAGCGCGGCTGGGACGTCAGCTGGCTGGGCACCGCCCACGGCATGGAAGGCGAGATCGTGCCGAAGCACGGCATCCCGATGGACGCCATCGACTTCGCCGGCCTGCGCGGCAAGGGCCTTGGCCACACGGTCAAGGGCGCCTTCAAGATGGCGGCCAGCTTCGCCACCTGCCTGCGCGTGCTGGGACGGCGCAAGCCCGACGTCGTGCTGGGCATGGGCGGCTACGTCACGGTGCCGGGCGGGATGATGGCGCGCACGCGCGGCATTCCGCTGGCGCTGGTGAACGCCGACGCCGCGCTGCTGCTGTCGAACAAGACCCTGACGCCGCTGGCCAGCCGCGTGCTGTTCGGCTTCCCGGCCGACTTCGGCGCCGCCGCCGGCAAGGCGGTCGTCACCGGCAATCCGGTGCGCCAGGCCATCCTCGACCTGCCTTCGCCAGAGCAGCGCTTCGCCGGCCGCACGGGTCCCTTGCGCGTGCTGGTGGTCGGCGGCAGCCTGGGCGCCAAGGTGCTGAACGACAGCGTGCCGGCCGCGCTGGCGCAGATCCCGCAGGAACAGCGTCCGCTGGTGACCCACCAGTCGGGCAAGAAGAACATCGAGGCGCTGCGCGCCGCCTATGCCCAGGCGGGCGTGGGGGCGAACGTGGTCGACTTCATCGAGGACATGGCGGCAGCGTATGCCGAGGCCGACCTGGTGATCTGCCGCGCCGGCGCGATCACGGTGTCGGAACTGACCGCCGCCGGCGTGGCCAGCGTGCTGGTGCCGTTCGTCGCATCGACCACCAGCCACCAGCGCGACAACGCGGTCTGGATGGCGCAGCAAAAGGCGGCCATTCACCTGCCGCAGGGCGAACTCTCGGCCGCGCGCGTGGCGCAGCTGCTGCAAACGACGACCCGCGCCGATTGCCTGGCGATGGCGCAGGCGGCGCGGCGCGTCGGACAGCGCGAAGCCAACGAGGCCATCGCGGCCGTGCTCGAACAACTGGCGAACAACAAGAACTAGACAGATGAAACACAAGATCAAGCACATCCATTTCGTGGGCATCGGCGGCAGCGGCATGAGCGGCATCGCCGAGGTGCTGCTCAACCTCGGCTACAAGGTGTCGGGCTCGGACCTGTCGAGCAATCCGGCGGCCCAGCGTTTGCAGGAGCTGGGCGCGCGCGTCTATCTCGGCCACGCGGCCGACAACATCTTCGGCGCCGACGCCGTCGTCACCTCGACCGCCGTGAACGAGGCCAACCCGGAAGTGATGGCCGCGCGCGCCGCCCAGATCCCGGTGGTCCCGCGCGCGATCATGCTGGGCGAACTGATGCGCCTGAAGCGCGGCATCGCGATCGCCGGCACCCACGGCAAGACCACCACCACGAGCCTGGTTGCGTCGGTGCTGGCCCAGGGCGGCCTGGACCCGACTTTCGTCATCGGCGGGCGCCTGACCGCGGCCGGCGCCAACGCCAAGCTCGGCACCGGCGACTACATCGTGGCCGAGGCCGACGAGTCGGACGCGTCCTTCCTCAACCTGTCGCCGATGATCGAGGTGATCACCAACATCGACGCCGACCACATGGAGACCTACGAGCACGACTTCGAGAAGCTGAAGGCCGCGTTCGTGAACTTCACCCACCGCCTGCCGTTCTACGGCCGCGTGATGCTGTGCATCGACGACCGCCACGTGCGCGCCATCCTGCCGCAGGTGACGAAGCCGGTGACGACCTATGGCTTCTCGGAAGACGCGCAGGTGCGCGCCCTGGACGCCTACGCCGACGGCGTGCAGATGCATTTCACGGTGCGCCAGGACGGCTATCCGGACACCAAATTCGTGCTGAACCAGCCCGGCATGCACAATGTCCTCAACGCCTGCTCGGCGATTGCGATCGCACGCGAGATCGGCATCGAGGACAGCGCCACCGCCCAGGGCCTGCTGGAGTTCCGCGGCGTCGGCCGCCGCTTCACCCGCTACGGCGAAGTGGCCCTGGAGGGCGGCGGCAGCTTCACGCTGGTCGACGACTTCGGCCACCACCCGGTCGAGACCGAGGTGACCCTGGCCGCCGCGCGCGCCGCCTATCCGGGCCGGCGCCTGGTGCTGGCCTTCCAGCCGCACCGCTACAGCCGCACGCGCGACCTGTTCGAGGACTTCGTGAAAGTGCTGGCGGCGCCCGACGTGCTGCTGCTGGCCGAGGTGTATCCGGCCGGCGAGGCGCCGATCGTCGCGGCCGATGGGCGCTCGCTTGCGCGCTCGCTGCGCGCCGGCGGCAAGATCGAACCGATTTTCGTGGAAACGATCGCCGAGATGCCCGACGCGATCCGCCAGGTGGCGCGTGACGGCGACGTCGTGCTGACCATGGGCGCGGGCTCGATCAGCGGCGTTCCGGCTCAATTAACTGCGCAGTCAACTTCGCAACAGACGCAACAACCGACTTCACAATCAAAGGTAACATCGTGAGCGACATCATCACCAACTTCGGCAAGGTCGGCGTCCTGTACGGCGGCCGCTCGGCCGAGCGCGAGGTCTCCATCATGTCCGGCAGCGGCGTGCTGCAGGCCCTGAAGAGCCGCGGCATCGACGCCCACGGCTTCGATCCGGCCGAACGCTCGCTGGCCGAACTGGCGGCCGAAAACTTCGACTGCGTCTTCATCGCGCTGCACGGCCGCTACGGCGAAGACGGCAGCCTGCAGGGCGCGCTCGAACAGCTCGGCATTCCCTACACCGGCAGCGGCGTGATGGCGTCGAGCGTCGGCATGGACAAGATCACCACCAAGATCATCTGGCTGTCGAAAAACATCCCGACCCCGAAATACGCCACCGTCGCGCCGGGCGACGACCTGGACAAGGTCGTGGCCGAACTCGGCCTGCCGCTGATCGTCAAGCCGCCGCTGGAAGGCTCGACCATCGGCATCACCAAGGTCGAGCAGGCCGAGGAGCTGGAAGCCGCTGTCGCCCTGGCGGCCGGTTTCGACGAGACCGTGCTGGTCGAGCAGTTCATCACCGGCCGCGAGTTCACGGTCGCCGTGCTCGGCACCGGCAAGGATGCGCGCGCGCTGCCGATCGTCGAGATCGTGGCCCCGGCAGGCAACTACGACTACCAGAACAAGTACTTCACCGACGATACCCAGTACCACTGCCCGGCGCAGCTGCCGGCCGCGCTGACCGAGGAAATCCAGCAGCACGCCGTGGACGCCTACCGCGCGCTCGGCTGCGAGGGCTGGGGCCGCGTCGACGTGCTGGTGCGCGAGAGCGACATGCGTCCCTTCCTGTTGGAGGTGAACACCTCGCCCGGCATGACCGGCCATTCGCTGGTGCCGATGGCGGCGCGCGCGGTCGGCATCGGCTACGAAGAGCTGTGCGTCGAGATCCTGCGCTCGGCGCGCTGCAAGATGGTGAAGGCACAAGGCTGACGACATGTGGCATGACGTACGCGCCCTGAACGCCACCGCCAGCACGCTGCTGGCGGCGACGCTGCTCGCGAGCATCGCCAGCGGCGTGTGGTGGCTGAGCCAGCGGCCGATGTTCACGCTGCGCGCGGTGACGGTCGAGAGCCTGTACGGCATGGACCTGCGCCACGTGAACGAGCTGACCGTGCGCAACAGCGTATTGGGGAAAATCCGCGGGAATTTCTTCACCACGGACCTCGAGCAGGTGCGCTCGACCTTCGAAGCCGTGCCCTGGGTGCGGCGGGCCACCGTGCGCCGCGAATGGCCGAACCAGCTGATCGTCGAGGTCGAGGAACACGAGGCGCTCGGCACCTGGGGCGAAGGCCGCCTGCTGTCGGTGAAGGGCGACGTCTTCACCGCCAACCTGGCCGAGGCCGACGACGACCACGCCTTGCCGGCGTTCTCGGGCCCGGCCGGCAGCGAGAAGGAAGTGCTGGCGCGCTTTGCCGAACTGCGCGCCTGGTTCGCACCGGTCAAGCTGGTGCCGCAGGAACTGTCGCTGTCCTCGCGCTACGCGTGGACCGTGAAGCTGGACAACGGCATGAGCGTGGAGCTCGGCCGCGAGAAGGACAAGAACACCGTCAAGGCGCGCGTGCAGCGCCTGGTCGGGGTCTACCCGCAGCTGGTGGCCAGGCTGCAGGAAGGCCGCATCGACACCATCGACATGCGCTACTCGAATGGCCTGGCATTGTCGTCGGCGGCACTGACCGTGCCGGCGGACGCCACCAAGCCGGTGAAGCCGTCGAAAAAGAATAAAACGACTACTAACAAAACAACCAAGCAAATCTAAAGCAGGCGAGCAATGACAAAAGACGCGAAAAACCTGATCGTCGGCCTCGACATCGGCACCTCGAAGGTGGTGGCCGTCGTGGCCGAGGTGATGTCCGACGGACGCCACGAGGTCATCGGCCTCGGTCAGCACGAGTCGAAGGGATTGAAGAAGGGCGTCGTGGTCAACATCGAGGCCACCGTCGAATCGATCCAGCGCGCGCTCGAGGAAGCCGAGCTGATGGCCGACTGCAAGATCCGCAATGTCTACGCCGGCATCGCGGGCAGCCACATCCGTTCGTTCAACTCGAGCGGCATGGTGGCGATCAAGGACAAGGAAGTGACCGCCACCGACGTCGCGCGCGTGATCGAGACCGCCAAGGCGGTCAACATCCCGACCGACCAGCAGCTGCTGCACACGGTGCCGCAGGAGTTTATCGTCGACAACCAGGAAGACGTGCGCGAGCCGATCGGCATGAGCGGCATCCGCCTGGAGGTGCGCGTGCACATCGTCACCGGCGCGGTGTCGGCGGTGCAGAACATCGTCAAGTGCGTGCGCCGCTGCGGCCTGGAAGTGTCGGACCTGATCCTGCAGCCGATGGCCTCGGCCGACGCGGTGCTGACGGGCGACGAGAAGGAACTCGGCGTGGTCCTGATCGACATCGGCGGCGGCACCACCGACATCGCGGTCTTTTCCGACGGCGCGATCCGCCACACCGCCGTGATCCCGATCGCCGGCGACCAGATCACCAGCGACATCGCGATGGCGCTGCGCACGCCGACCGGCGAAGCCGAGGAAATCAAGCTGCGCTACGGCGTGGCCAAGCAGGTGCTGGCCGATCCGGGCGAAACGCTCGAGGTGCCGGGCCTGGGCGACCGCGGCCCGCGCGCCCTGAGCCGCCAGGCGCTGGCCGCCGTGATCGAGCCGCGCGTCGAAGAACTGTTCGCGATGGTGCACCAGGTGGTGCGCGAGTCCGGCTACGAAGGCGTGCTGTCGTCGGGCATCGTCCTCACCGGCGGCACCTCGCTGATGCCGGGCATGATCGAGATGGCCGAAGACATGTTCCTCAAGCCGACGCGCCTGGGCACGCCGGACTACCGCGGCCAGCTGGCCGACGTGGTGCGCAGCCCGCGCTACGCGACCGTGCTGGGACTTTTATTGGAAGCGAAAAAGCAGTACCTGCGCGGCCACATCGTGACACGCCAGGATGGTTCGGTGAAGGCAGTCTGGCAGCGCATGAAGGAATGGTTCTTAGGGAACTTCTAAACGGTTTCCACGCAGCAAACAAGCGTCTTTGATTCGGTACAAATACATAATTTTTTACAATACAACGCCGTCACCAACGCTGAGTCCTGATACCCTTATGGGGTTTGGCGATTGGTCACTGCAATTTGAAAATTAGGAGTCACATCATGGAGTTCGATATGGTCGATAACGCGGCACTGGGCACGGTGATCAAGGTCGTCGGCGTGGGTGGTGCGGGCGGCAACGCGGTGCAGCACATGATCAACAAGGGCGTCTCGGGCGTCGAGTTCATCGCCGCCAACACCGATGCCCAGGCACTGGCGGCATCGAGCGCGAACAACATCATCCAGATCGGGGAATCGGGCCTGGGCGCCGGCATGCGTCCGGAGATCGGCCGCCAACTGGCCGAGCAGACCCGCTCGCGCATCGAGGACTCGCTGCGCGGCGCGCACATGGTCTTCATCGCCGCCGGCATGGGCGGCGGCACCGGCACCGGCGCCGCCCCGATCGTGGCCGAAGTGGCCAAGACCATGGGCGCGCTGACCGTCGCCGTGGTCTCCAAGCCGTTCTCCTACGAAGGCCAGAAGTGCATGGACATCGCCGAAGCCGGCCTGGAAGAACTGTCCAAGCACGTCGACTCCCTGATCATCATCCTGAACGAAAAGCTGGAAGAGATCTACGAAGACGAATCCATGCTCGACTGGATGAAGCACGCCGACGACGTCCTGAACAATGCCGTCGCCGGTATCGCCGAGATCATCAACGTGCCGGGCCACATCAACGTCGACTTCAACGACGTGAAGACCATCATGAGCGAGCAGGGCAAGGCGATGATGGGCACCGCGACCGCTTCGGGCGTGGACCGTGCGCGCATCGCGGCCGAGCAGGCCGTCGCTTCGCCGCTGCTGGACGGCATTGACCTGTCGGGCGCCAAGGGCGTACTGGTCAATGTCACCGCCTCGCGCGGCCTGAAGGGCAAGGAGATCAAGGAAGTCATGGCCGCCGTGCGCGCCTTTGCCGCGCCGGACGCATCGATCGCACAGGGCATCGCCTACGACGACGCGATGGGCGACGAGATCCGCGTGACCGTGGTCGCGACCGGCCTGGGCAAAAACAAGAGCAAGATGCAGCTGGTCCAGCCGCAGCAGATGCTCAAGACCGGCACCTACAACGCGCCGGTGATGGGCGCGGCCGGCCTGACCGGCGGCATGACCATGGGCACCGCCAGCGTCGGCGGCCCTGGCGACGGCATGAAGCAGCCGGCCGTGTGGCGCCGCGAGCAGGCCTCGGAGCAGGTGCAGGCCATGCAGCGCAACGGTGTCGAGACCTACGACATCCCGGCTTTCCTGCGCAAGCAAGCCGACTAAGCGTTCATACGCTTTAAACGGTTACATACAAACCGGGATCGGAGCACGGCTCCGGTCCCGGTTTTTTCGTGTGCGCTCGATACGCCGGCTGCCCGCGGTTCGGGGCGATGTCCTGCAAGAGCTGCGCGGATCGGGCATACTGGCGGGATTTTCAAAATAACACCTGAGGAGTACGCATGAACATCCAGATTGGCGACCACCTGCCTGAGGGCACCCTGGCCGAATTCGTCGAGACCGAAACCGAAGGCTGCACGCTCGGCCCGAACACCTTCCAGGTGGCCGATCTCGTGAAAGGCAAGAAGATCGCGATCTTCGGCCTGCCGGGCGCCTTCACCCCGACCTGCTCGGCCAAGCACGTACCGGGCTTCGTGGAAAACGCTGAGGCCTTCAAGGCCAAGGGCGTCGACGAAATCTGGTGCATCTCGGTGAACGACGCCTTCGTCATGGGCGCCTGGGGCCGCGAACAGAAGGCCACCGGCATCGTGCGCATGATGGCCGACGGGAACGCCGCCTTCGCCAAGGCGCTGGGCCTGGACGCCGACTTCTCGAAGCACGGCATGGGCACGCGCTCGCAGCGCTACTCGATGCTGGTCGAGGACGGCGTGGTCAAGCAGCTGAACGTGGAGCAGGGCGGCTTCGAGGTGTCGAAGGCCGAGGCGCTGCTGGCCCAGCTGTAATCCACATCCCGCATTACCCGACGGCGCCGCGGCGCCGTTTTTTGTTTGAGTACCGCTATGAGTAAAGTCTCCGGCAACCTGCGCAGCATCTACGCGATGCTGATCGCCGTCTTTATGTTCTCGCTGATGGACACGGCGATGAAGCTGCTCGCCGCCCACTATCCGGCGATGCAGGTGGCGGCCTTGCGCTCGCTGTCCTCGCTGCCGCTGGTGTGCGCCTACGTTGCCTGGCGCGGCGGCTTCGGGACGATGCTGCGCGCGCGCTGGTCGCTGCACGTCCTGCGCGGTGCGCTGGGGATCGGCATGCTGGCGCTGTTCGCCTACGGTCTCAAGCGCCTCAGCCTGGCCGAAGCCTATTCGGTCTTCTTCATCGCGCCGGCGCTGATCACGGCGATGTCGGTGTTCTTCCTGAAGGAGAGCGTCAACCTGGCGCGCTGGATCGCCATCGTCGTTGGACTCGCCGGCGTGCTGGTGGTGCTGCGCCCGGAAGGCGGCGGCTTCCTGACGCTGGGCGGCCTGGCGGTGCTCGGCTCGGCCGTGTGCTACGCGATCTCGGCGATCGCCGCGCGCATCCTGGCGCGCACCGACAGCACCCAGCAGATGATGTTCTGGCTGATGCTGCTGATGGCGCTCGGCGCCACGGCGCTGGCGGCGCCGGATTGGGTCGGCGTCGATCCCGGCCACCTGCTGCTGCTGTGCGGCCTGGCCGTGAGCGGCTTCTTCGGCCAATTGGCGATCACCGAGGCCTTCAGCCACGGCGAGGCGTCGGTGGTCGCGCCCTTCGAGTATTCGGCGCTGGCCTGGGGCGTGGCGATCGACTGGCTGATGTGGAGTACGCTGCCCGACAGTTATACGATGATCGGCGCCGCCATCATCATCGGCAGCGGCTTGTACCTGATTCGCCACGAGAAGAGCCACGCCGAATCCGAGCATCCGTAAGCTTGTCGTGCCGATGCATCGCTTCTTGTCAGGGTTTCTATACTGCAAGAAGCGGCCCCGGCAAGGTTCGGCAAGCGCAGATATAATCGGTCCATGCTCAAACAACGAACCATCAAACAACTGGTGCGCACGACCGGTGTCGGACTGCATTCGGGCCGCAAGGTCGAACTGACGCTGCGCCCAGCGCCGGTGGACACCGGCATCGTGTTCCGCCGCGTGGACCTCGACCCGGTGGTCGAATTCCCGTCGAGCGCGGAAGTCGTCGGCGATACCCGCATGGCGTCGGTCCTGGTCAAGGATTCGGCGCGCGTCTCGACCGTCGAACACCTGATGTCGGCCTGCGCGGGTCTCGGCATCGACAACCTCTACATCGAAGTCACCGCCGAGGAAATCCCGATCATGGACGGCTCGGCCTCGTCCTTCGTCTTCCTGCTGCAGCAGGCCGGCGTCGAGGACCAGCCGGCGCCGAAGAAATTCATCCGCGTGCTGAAGGAAGTCGAAGTGCGCCAGGGGACCGGCAACGGCGAGAAGTGGGCGAAACTCAAACCCCACGACGGCTTCAAGCTCGACTTCTTCATCGAATTCAACCACCCGGCGGTGGACGGCACGATGCAGAACGCCTCGGTCGACTTCGCCCAGGTCTCCTACGTGCACGACGTGGCGCGCGCGCGCACCTTCGGCTTCATGCAGGACGTCGAAAGCCTGCGCGGCATGGGCCTGGCGCGCGGCGGCTCGCTGGAAAACGCGATCGTCATGGACGAATACCGCATCCTGAACGCGGACGGCCTGCGCTACGACGACGAGTTCGTGCGCCACAAGATCCTCGACGCGATCGGCGACCTGTACCTGGTCGGGCATCCGCTGCTGGCGGCGTACGAAGCGCACAAGTCGGGCCACGCGCTCAACAACGACCTGCTGCGCGCCCTGCTGGCGCGGCCGGACGCCTACGAGATCGTCACCTTCGACGCGGTCGACAGCGCGCCGCCGTCGTACGTGCGCCAGATGCGCGAGGAGTGGGCGCTGACGTAAGTGATGTTGCCGTTGTAGGGTGGGCTCTCGAGCCCACGCGGTCTCACCGGTTGTGTACCGGCGACGCTTGCACCCTACCACTGCGCTTGCGTCGTTTAACCGAATGATGGTGCGGTATGCATGGGTACGACCGCGTGGACACAGGTGTCCACCCTACGAAACCCGGCCTGTAGCTTACCCGCGCCGCCGCTTCTCCGCCAGCCGCTTGACCGCCGCCACCAGCGCCGCATTCTGCGGCGTATCCGGCAGGCTGTCTCCCAGTTCCTCGAAGGCGTCCACCGCCGTTTCCGGCAGCTCCAGCGTGCGCATTTCCACCCGTTCCGGCATGGCGCGCGTCACCTGCACCTTCAGGCGCAGCGAAGCGACCTGCCAGCCGCGCCCCTGCAGGCTGGCCTGCAGCTTCGGCAACTGCTGCTTCAGGCGCGCCGCGACGGCCGAGCTGGGCACGGCCAGCACCAGTACGCCTTCCTGGAACGACAGCACATCGCAATTGCCGGCCATGGCCGGCAGCACCATGCCGACGTCGCGCTGCAGGTCGGCCATGCGCATGGCGGTCGGCAGCAGCCGCGCCATGCGCTCGTTCGAACGCAGGAAGTCGGTCGCTTCGAAGGAAGTCGGACGGTTGCGGGTGCCGTAGATATGCATGAGGACGCTAGGTGGGAGGGGTGTCGATCAACGCGCAACATACCATAGACTGCGCCCAGCGTGCACGCAGCATGCATACCCGACGCACGGCTGGCGGCAAACGGGTGCACATCGATGCAATTTGATAACATTCTTTCTGGAACCAACCTTGTTATCCGGCCTATAAGCCCCAAGTGTGGCCGCATCGCATGATAAAATCAGTCGCTTTTTGCCTTGGGCGGTCTTCGGTGTGTATCGTTTTGATATCATCCCTGGCTCTTTTTGCGGCGTCTTTATAAGAAACTTAGCATGTCATTCCTGACCCAGATTTTCGGCAGCCGAAACCAGCGGCTGCTCAAGCAATATCAAAAAACCGTGCGTCAGATCAACGCGCTCGAGCCGCAGATGGAAAAGCTGTCGGACGCCGAGCTTCAGGCAAAGACCCCGGAATTCAAGTCGCGCCTGGCCAATGGCGAGACCCTCGACGACATCCTGCCGGAAGCGTTTGCCGTCTGCCGCGAAGCCGCCAAGCGCGTGCTCAAGATGCGCCACTTCGACGTGCAGCTGATCGGCGGCATGGTCATCCACCAGGGCAAGATTGCCGAGATGGGCACCGGCGAGGGCAAGACCCTGATGGCGACCCTGCCGGTCTACCTGAACGGCCTGTCGGGCAAGGGCGTGCACGTCATTACCGTCAACGATTACCTGGCCCAGCGCGACGCCGAGTCGATGGGCCGCCTGTACGGCTGGCTGGGTCTGACCACGGGCGTGAACCTGTCGCAGATGCCGCACGATACCAAGCAGCAGGCCTACGGCTCGGACATCACCTACGGCACCAACAACGAATTCGGTTTCGACTACCTGCGCGACAACATGGTCTACGATGCGCGCGAACGCGTGCAGCGCGGCCTGAACTTCGCCGTGGTCGACGAGGTCGACTCGATCCTGATCGACGAGGCCCGGACACCGTTAATTATTTCTGGCCAGGCCGAGAACCACACCGACCTGTACTACCGCATGAACGAGGTGCCGCCGCAGCTGACGCTGCAGATCGGCGAGGAGACCCCGGACGGCAAGGGCCAGATCGAAGTCCCGGGTGACTACACCAAGGACGAGAAAGCGCACACCGTGCTGCTGACCGAGGCCGGCCACGAGAAGGCCGAGGCCATCCTCACCAAGATGGGCCTGCTGCCGGAAGGCGCCTCGCTGTACGACGCCGCCAACATCACCCTGATCCACCACCTGTACGCGGCGCTGCGCGCCCACGTCCTGTACCACAAGGACCAGCACTACGTGGTGCAGAACGGCGAAGTCACCATCGTCGACGAATTCACCGGCCGCCTGATGACGGGCCGCCGCTGGTCCGACGGCCTGCACCAGGCCGTGGAAGCCAAGGAAGGCGTGCGCATCCAGAACGAGAACCAGACCCTGGCCTCGATCACCTTCCAGAACTACTTCCGCATGTACACCAAGCTGTCCGGCATGACCGGCACTGCCGACACGGAAGCCTACGAATTCCAGGAAATCTACGGCCTCGAGACCGTGGTGATCCCGCCGAACAAGCCGTCCCAGCGCAAGGACCGCCAGGACCAGGTCTATAAGTCGGCCCAGGAAAAGTACAACGCGATGGTCAACGACATCCGCGATTGCTACGAGCGCGGCCAGCCGGTGCTGGTGGGTACGACCTCGATCGAGAACTCGGAACTGCTGTCCAGCATCCTGAACGGGGCGAAGCTGCCGCACAACGTCCTGAACGCCAAGCAGCACGCCCGGGAAGCGGAAATCATCGCCCAGGCCGGCCGTCCGAAGATGATCACCATCGCGACCAACATGGCCGGCCGCGGTACCGACATCGTCCTCGGCGGCAACGTCGAGAAGCAGATCTCCTTCATCGAAGCCGATTCGAACCTGTCGGAAGCGGAAAAAGCGGCGCAGTCGAAGCAGCTGCGCGACGAATGGCAGTCGCTGCACGACCACGTGGTGAACGCCGGCGGCCTGCACATCATCGGCACCGAGCGCCACGAATCGCGCCGCGTCGACAACCAGCTGCGCGGCCGTTCGGGCCGCCAGGGCGACCCGGGTTCCTCGCGGTTCTACTTATGTTTGGATGATCCGCTGCTGCGCATCTTCGCCGGCGACCGCGTGCGCGCCATCATGGAACGCCTCAAAATGCCGGAAGGCGAGCCGATCGAGGCGGGCATCGTGACCCGTTCCATCGAGACCGCCCAGCGCAAGGTCGAGGCCCGCAACTTCGACGTCCGCAAGCAGCTGCTCGAATACGACGACGTCGCCAACGACCAGCGCAAGGTGATCTACAGCCAGCGTAACGAATTGCTGGAAGCGGCCGACATCTCGGAACTGATCGCCTCGCTGCGCACCGGCGTGTTCACGGATGTCGTGCGCACCTACGTGCCGGCCGAGTCGGTCGAAGAGCAATGGGACATCAAGTCGCTGGAATCGGCGCTGGGTTCCGAATGGGCCCTGAACGTGCCGCTGCAGCAGATGCTGGTGGACGAGCCGAACCTGAACGACGACGACATCCTGGAGAAGGTGCTGGCGAAGGCGGACGAGTCCTACAACAGCAAGGTCGCGATCGTCGGCAAGGAGTCCTTCGGCGGCTTCGAGCGTAACGTCATGCTGCAAAGCGTCGACACCCACTGGCGCGAGCACCTGGCGGCGCTGGACCACCTGCGCCAGGGCATCCACCTGCGCGGCTACGCCCAGAAGAACCCGAAGCAGGAATACAAGCGCGAAGCCTTCGAGCTGTTCGGCAGCATGCTAGACCAGATCAAGAACGAAGTGATCCGCACCGTCATGACCGTGCGCATCCAGACCCGCGAGGAAGTCGAGGCGGCGGAAGCGGCCATGGCGGCCCAGGCGGCGCACCTGGAAAACATCAACTTCCAGCACGCCGACTTCAACCCGTCGGCCGCGCCGGAAGAACTGCTGGCGCCTAGCCCGACCGGCACCGCCGCCGCGCCGGTGGCCGCCGAAGACCACAGCACCTACATGGGCGTGAAGGTCGGCCGCAACGATCCTTGCCCTTGCGGCAGCGGCAAGAAGTTCAAGCAGTGCCACGGCAAGCTGGCGTAAGGCCTGCCGCGTAGAACGGAAAAGGCGTCCCGCGGGACGCCTTTTTTATTGTGCGTGTCGGCGTGGCCGTTGCATCGATCGGATGCGCAGACCCGTAGGGTGGGCGGCTATACCGAGACGCCTGCCTGTTCGCGGCCTCGGCGCCGCCCACGCGTTCAAGCGCAGGGAAATCCGTCGCGACGTTTCATGCGGTGTTGAACGCGTGGGCGGCACTGCGATTCCAGCCCGCCACTGTCGCCGCTATGGCTGCCCACCCTACGGCAGGCCCGGATGACGCAAAAAACCGCCGGGCCTGACCAGCGAACGATTACCACGCCATCTTGTTCCACGTATTGTCCCCGACGACGCCGTCCACCCCCAGCCCCTTGGCGCTCTGGAAGCTGCGCACCGCGCTGTAGGTGGCCGGGCCGAAGCTGCCGTCCACGGTCAACCCGTAGCCGCTCTCGTTGAGCTGGCTCTGCACCGCGCGCACCTTGGCGCCGCTGTCGCCCTGCTGGGTGACGATGGTCAGCGCCGGCCAGGTGGCGTTGCCGACGATGCCGTCCGCGCCCAGGCCGTGCGAGGACTGGAAGTTCTTCACGGCGTTCTGGGTGGCGGTGTCGAAGCTGCCGTTCACCGTCAGCGAATAGCCCCATTGCTGCAGCAGGTACTGGATGGTGCGCACGCGCTCGCCGCTGTTGCCGTACTGGACCACCGGCCAGGACAGCGCGCCGCCGCCGCTGTCGCCGCCGCCGCCCGAGCCGCCCGCGACCAGGCTCTTGTAGCGCGGCCAGTCCCAGCCCGAGCCGGGATCGGTATGGGTCTGGCTCGCGTAGTTGACGTGGCCCTTGACGTTGTAGAGCGAGTCGGACGGCACCGCGTTCCAGCCGCCGCTGCCGTCGTAGACCTTTTGCGCCAGGCCGCGCGAGGCGAGGATGTCGCGGGTGAGGGCGGCGGAGGCGTTGTACATCGCCGTCGTGTACCAGGTGCTCGGGGCGTTGATGTAGCCTTCGTGTTCGATGCCGACCGTGTAGCCGTTGGAATTGCCGACGTGCCAGGCCTTGTCGGCCTCGCGCACCATCTGCGTGACCTGGCCGTCCGAGGAGCGGATCACGTAGTGGGCCGAGACGCCGGCGCTGCAGTTCTGGAACCAGGAGATCGAGCCGGCGTACGAGCCTTGCGTGGTGTGGACGGTCACGTGGGTGACCGAGGCCGTGCGCGAGGAGTAATTGCAGCTGGCAGCCGGGTTCCAGATTGCCGGCGGGTAGTCGGTCGAGGCGGCGGCGGGCAGGGCCTGCAGGCCGAGCGCAGCAAGGGTCAGGCCTGCCAACAGGCCCGGACGTAGAAACTTCGTGCTTTTTTTCATGGATGGGTCTCCGAATCGGATGGGCATGCGGCCGCTTATTGTTGTTTCGCGGGAGGATCGACGAAGTCCGGCGTCGAGATCTTCGGATCGGGCACCCCGGTCTCGACGGTGATTCGGCGCGCCGAGAGCTTCTTCAGCTTTTCCTTGCCGTAGGCTTTCTCCATTTCGACGTGGCGCTGGCCGACCTTGAAGTCGGCGCTTTCGCGGCCCTGGCGGATCGCGGTCAGGATTTCGTAGGTATAGATCTGGGCGATCTCGCGCTGCGGGATGCCGCTGTAGCGGGCCACGGCTTCTTCCCAGTCCTCGATCGGGAAATTGCGCGTCTTTTTCGCGCCGTACTGGGCGAGCAGGGCGGCCGCCGCCCGGATGTTGCTGCGCACGTCGGTGATGACGACCTCGGGCGAGACGCGGATCAGGGCCGCACCCTGCGTCAGCGAGGTGCCGAAATAGGTGTCGTTGCGCAGGCCCATGATGCCGTAGGTCGGCGGCATGCCGTGGTGCGGATCCGGCTCGATCTCGATTTCCGGCTCGCCGTTCTTCTTGAGCATGCCCTTCGGCACGTGCGAGCGCCAGCGCGTCTCGGCATAGGCGAT
Organism: Massilia sp.; assembly: GCF_032106685.1. Lineage (GTDB taxonomy): Bacteria > Pseudomonadota > Gammaproteobacteria > Burkholderiales > Burkholderiaceae_D > Telluria. The sequence continues at coordinate 104,122 of NZ_DAMCPG010000005.1, read as the reverse complement.
CGATTCGAGCAGTTCGACCGGCACGTTGAACTTTTTCGAGGCTTCCTGGAAGTACTGCTTGTAGCGCTTGGCGGCGGCGCTCAGGTCGCGCGGCTGGCCATCGGCGAAAGCGGCGGGCGCGGCCGCGAGTCCGGCGCAGAGGGCGGCCAGAAGGCGTGCCTTGGTGGTGAATCGCATTTTCCTGTCTCCTGTTATGCGTTATGAAACCGTGGCGTTACGGTGCAAGCATCCGGCGACGGCCGACCTCATCCTTACCGGACGAATCGAGTATATGTATGTTTCTCGTATGCACTTTTGGCTGATGCGCTTTTGGGACTGTCATGCTCGATAGTTGACAAACCAGCCGCGCGGGAGCAGGAAATACCGGTAACGACGGTCATCGCGCCGGTGTGCGCGCGTGCGCAGTACAATATTGGATTCGTAATCTTTCCATAGAGACCACCATGGCCGTGAATTCCCCCCTGCCCGTCGCCGCCGACCTGAAGCCGGTCGCCGGTATCGAGATCGGTTTTGCCGAAGCCGGCATCAAGAAGCCCAACCGCAAGGACCTGCTGGTCATGAAGCTGGCCGAGGGCGCCACCGTCGCCGGCGTGTTCACCAAGAACCGCTTCTGCGCCGCTCCGGTGCAGGTGAGCAAGGCCAACCTGGCGGCCGTGACGAACGGCGGTGCGCCGATCCGCGCGCTGGTCGTCAACACCGGCAACGCCAACGCAGGCACCGGCGAGCCGGGCCTGGCCAATGCCCAGGCCACCTGCGCCGAAGTGGCGAAACTGCTCGGCTGCGATGCCCAGCAGGTGCTGCCGTTCTCGACCGGCGTGATCCTCGAACCGCTGCCGATCCAGAAGATCGTCGCCGGCCTGCCGGCCGCGGTCGCGAACCTGAAGGCGGACAACTGGTTCAACGCCGCCGAGGCGATCATGACCACCGACACCCAGCCGAAGGCGGCATCAACGACCGTCACCATCGGCGGCCACACGGTCACCATGACCGGCATCAGCAAGGGCGCCGGCATGATCAAGCCGAACATGGCGACCATGCTGGGCTACCTGGCATTCGACGCGAAAGTGGCGCAGCCGGTGCTCGACGAACTGGTGAAATACGCGGCCGACCGTTCGTTCAACTCGATCACCATCGACGGCGACACCTCGACCAACGATTCCTTCATGCTGGTCGCCACCGGCGCCGGCAGCCTGGAAGTCAATGCAGCCAGCGGCGCGGAATACGAAGCGCTGAAGGAAGCGGTCACCGACATCTCGCGCAACCTGGCGCAGCAGATCATCCGCGACGGCGAAGGCGCGACCAAGTTCATCACCATCACGGTGGAAGAGGGCCGCGACCTGGAAGAGTGCCGCAAGATCGCCTACGCGATCGCCCACTCGCCGCTGGTGAAGACCGCCTTCTTCGCCTCCGACCCGAACCTGGGCCGCATCCTGGCCGCGGTCGGTTACGCCGGCGTGGACGACCTCGACGTCACCAAGCTCGACCTCTACCTGGACGACGTCTGGGTCGCCAAGGCCGGTGGCCGCAACCCGGACTACCAGGAGGCGGACGGCCAGCGCGTGATGAAGCAGGCCGAGATCACCGTGCGTGTGAAGCTGGCGCGCGGCGACGCCACGGCCACCGTCTGGACCTGCGACCTGTCGCACGACTACGTCAGCATCAACGCCGACTACCGCTCGTAAGCCGATGACGCCGCTGGAACAGTTCCTGCAGCGGGCGGAAAGCCTGATGACGCGGCTGGAGGCGGTGCTGCCGCCCCCGCCGCGCGAGCCGGACTTCAGGCGCAGCTTCGCTTTCCGCTGGCGCAAGCGGGCCGGCGGCGTGGGCGGCGGCAATGCGTGGCTGCAGCCGGTCGCGCATGCCTCGGGCATCCGTTTCGAGGACCTGCAGCACGTCGACGCGCAAAAGCGCCAGATCGAGCAGAACACGCTCCAGTTCGTGGCGCGCCGCCCGGCCAACAACGTGCTGCTCACCGGCGCCCGCGGCACCGGCAAGTCGTCCCTGATCAAGGCTTGCCTGAACGGTTTCGCAACCGAAGGCCTGCGCCTGATCGAGGTCGACAAGGCCGACCTGGTCGACCTGCCCGACATCGTCGACCTGGTGGCGGGCCGGCCCGAACGTTTCGTGATCTTCTGCGACGACCTGTCGTTCGAGGAAGGCGAGGCGGGCTACAAGGCGCTGAAGGTGGCGCTCGACGGCAGCGTCGCGGCGCAGTCGGACAACGTGCTGATCTACGCGACCTCGAACCGGCGTCACCTGATGCCTGAGAAGATGTCGGACAACGCCGGCTACAGCCATGGCGAGGACGGCGACCTGCATCCGGGCGAGACCGTGGAAGAGAAGATCTCGCTGTCCGAGCGCTTCGGGCTGTGGTTGTCGTTCTACCCCTTCCGCCAGGACGATTACCTCGGCATCGTCGCGCACTGGCTGGCCAGCTTCGGCTGCACCCAGGAGCAGATCGAGGCCGCGCGGCCGCAGGCGCTGCAATGGGCGCTCGGGCGCGGCTCGCGTTCGGGACGGGTGGCGTGGCAGTTCGCGAAGGATTACGCGGGCAAGCTGCCTGGCGCGGCTGAGCGACCGTAAACTATCGACGCGTGGACGGGAGACCCGTCCACCCTACATCCTGGTTGCAGGATTTGCCACGAAATGTACTGAAGGGACGTAGGGTGGACGGCTCCGCCGTCCACGCGTTCGACCGGCCCGTGCATCCCGCGTTGTAAGCGGCATCCGCAGCACACCGTGGTTCGTTCAATAACGCCTTTGCCATCCCATGAGCAAAGCTTATCCTCGCGCACGTTTTTCTATCGGCTCTACGCAACAGCCATGACTCCCTACGCCCCAGCCTGGCGTACAATATCGGGTTTTCCGGACGGGACAATCGAATGCAGGAAGCGAAGGCCAAGCCGATCGATGTGGCGGTCGGGATCGTGATGCGCCCGAACGGCGACGTGCTGCTGGGCCAGCGTCCGGCGGGTAAGCCGTATGCCGGGTATTGGGAATTTCCAGGCGGGAAGGTCGAGCCGGGCGAAGCCATCTTTGCCGCCCTGCAACGCGAATTCGTCGAGGAACTGGGCATCGAGATCCTCGCTGCCGATCCATGGTGCTGCATCGAACACGTCTACGAGCACGCCCATGTGCGGCTCCATTTTTTCATCAGCCGCGACTGGCGCGGCGAACCGCAAAGCCTGGAAGGCCAGGCCTTTGCGTGGCAAGGGGCAGTCGGCCTTACCCCGCTGCTGCCCGCAACCATCCCCTTGCTGGCCTGGCTCGATCAGCTGCGCTACGCAAGGTAAAAAAGCAGTCAACCCATCTGTTGAAGGACTCCTGTGAAAATCATCGTCTTGGGTAGTGGTGTCATCGGCACCACCACGGCGTATTACCTGGCCCAGGCAGGGCACGACGTCACCGTCATCGACCGCCAGCCGGGCGCCGGCATGGAAACGAGCTACGGCAACGCGGGCGAGATCTCGCCCGGCTACGCTTCCCCGTGGGCAGGCCCCGGCGTGCCCGCGAAGGCCGTGAAATGGCTGATGATGCAGCACAGCCCGCTCGTGGTGCGTCCGCAGCTCGACATGGCGCAGTGGCGCTGGATGCTCTCGATGCTGGCCAACTGCAATCACAAGAGCTACCAGATCAACAAGGGCCGCATGGTGCGCCTGGCCGAGTACAGCCGCGACGTGCTGGTCCAGCTGCGCCGCGACACCGGCATCGCCTACGACGAGCGCAGCCAGGGCACCCTGCAGCTGTTCCGCACCCAGCAGCAGCTCGACGGCGCCGCCACCGACATCGCCGTGCTCGAGCAGTACGGCGTGCCGTACGAGGTGCTGGACCCGGCCGGCTGCGAGCGCTACGAACCGGCGCTGGCCAAGGTACGCGGCAAGTTCGTCGGCGGCCTGCTGCTGCCGAACGACGAGACCGGCGACTGCTTCAAGTTCACCCAGAAGCTGGCCGAGATGGCCAAGGCGCTGGGCGTGAAGTTCCGCCACGGCGTCGAGATCAAGCGCCTCTCCAGCGAAGGCGACCGCATCACCGGCGTGGTGACCTCGCAGGGCGAGCTGAAGGCCGACAGCTTCGTGATGGCGCTGGGCAGCTACTCGCCCTTCATCCTGAAGCAGATCGGCATCAAGATCCCGGTGTATCCGGTCAAGGGCTATTCGATCACCGTGCCGATCACCGACGCCGCCGGCGCGCCGGAATCGACCGTGATGGACGAGACCTTCAAGGTCGCCATCACCCGCCTGGGCGAGCGCATCCGCGTCGGCGGCACCGCCGAGCTGGCCGGCTTCGACCTGCGCCTGCACCAGGCGCGCCGCGACACCCTGGAGCACTCGGTGACCGACCTGTTCCCGCAGGGCGGCGACGTCTCGAAGGCGGAATTCTGGTGCGGCCTGCGCCCGATGACCCCGGACGGCACCCCGGTGGTCGGCCCGACCCCGTTCCGCAACCTGTTCCTGAACACCGGCCACGGCACCCTGGGCTGGACCATGGCCTGCGGCTCGGGCCGCGTGCTGGCCGACATCGTCTCGGGCCGCCAGCCGGAGATCGGCCTGGAAGGCCTGTTCATGGACCGCTACGGCAGCGTCAACAAGCCGGTGCAGGTGCCGGGCGGGATCGTCGTCACGGCTTGATTGGCCAGGTCGGCGCTCGTAGGGTGGGCACGCCGTGCCCACGCGTTACGGGCGCATCCCTGCACCGTTGACCGCGGCAATTCTCCCGCCAGCTTAACGCGTGGGCAGTGGGGCTGGCTAAATGCCAGCACCACAAAGCGCCCACCCTACGTGTCATGGCTAGCTGAAAATCCGCCGCTCCCTGCGCAGGCGGCGCCGTTCTTTCCAGTCGCGCCACGCGCGTTTCGGATCGCTGCAATCCGCGCATTGGCAGGCATCGCACAGGCAATCCGCATCCCGCCATGACACGTCGGGGACATTGCAAGGCAAGTCCGGCACGCAGCCGGCGTCGCAGTCGCAGGGCACGCAATCGCCGCGCTGGTGATGGAGGACCGGATTGCGCACCCGAATCCGGCTGCGGTAAGTGTCGCCGCACACCCGCAAGCGCCGCCGCAGCAGCGCGAGCCCGGTCCACAAGCCGAAGCGTTCGATCACGCGGTAGCCATGGACCGAGCAGCTGCCGCGCCCGGTCGCACAGCGATAGGCGCAAGAAAATCCTTTATGCGGGGAGAGATGGCGCTGGTAGCCGCGGATCGCAGACAGGGCTAGCCCGACGAGCAATCCGGAGCGGCGCGCCAAGGTCAGTGCTGGTCGTCGAGCGGGTTATCCTGCGCCTCGGTGGGCGCGGAACCCGGGATGGAATACTTCTCTTCGGCCCAGGCGCCCAGGTCGATCTGCTTGCAGCGTTCCGAGCAGAACGGGCGATACTTGTTCGCTGGCGTCCATTCGACTTTCTTGCCGCAGGTGGGGCAGGCTACAACGGTCATGGTCTTACGATTCAAAAATTACAGAGGGTCAGCTCGAACGGCACGTCTTCTTCCAGCGATTTCGGCTTGAGGTCACCGTCCTGGGTGGTGAAGCGTACCCACAGCATGTATTTGTTGGCCGAAATTTCCGGGATCGCGCCCAGCGATTCGTCCAGGCCCAGGCGCAGCATGTGGTAGATCTTACCTTGCAACATCTGCTGGTAGTTGCCGCCGACGGCGATCAGCTTGGTCGGCCGGCCCGAGTCGCGCAGCAGGCGCAGCACCAGGGCGAGGGCGTCGAACAGCGGCGCGAGCGGCCCGAACCACCCCATGATGTCGGCATGGCGTTGCTCCGCCGGGCGTTTCTGCCAGGCGTAGTATGAGGGTAAATCGAATTCGCAGGCGCCGCCGGGGATGATCGTGCGGCCGCGGATGCTCATCAGCCATTCGTTGTCGCGCACGTTCTGGCCGGTGCGGCCCTGGGCGCTGCCGAGGGCACTGCTGACCTGGTCGAGTTCGGCGAGAATGGCGTCCAGTGCTTCCGGGGCCACGTTGGGGTTGCTGCGGTAGGTCAGCAGGCTTTGTTTCTGGCGCTCGAGTTCCTGCAGCAGGTCGGACTTCAGGTCGGCGCGGCCGGCCACTTCCAGCATGTCGAAGATCGTCGCGAGGGCGACGTGGTGCTGCATCGGGTGTTCCTGGTGCACAAAGAACTTGAACTTCTCGTACAGGTCTTCCAGCCGCAACAACGTGCGAATCCGCTCGTTGAAAGGATATTCGTAGACGATCAAAGTGACATTCCTCTGAATGTGGGCTGGCGGGCAACTTCGTGATTCTGAACCATGCGAAGCAAAATTACAAACCCGGAATTGTAGAAGCCGCCATGCGGCGCGCTTCGTCGAGATAAAAAGCGTGCAGGCGCTCGACCTGGGGCCGCAGGGCGTCCAGGCCGTCGTCGTTGACGACCACGTCGTCGGCCGCCGCCAGGCGCTGCGCGCGCGTGACCTGGGCCGCCATGATGGCGCGCACCTGCTCTTCGCTCAGGCCGTTCCTGGCCATGACCCGCGCCACCTGCATCTCTTCCGGACAGTCGATGGCCAGCACCCGCGCGACGCGGCGGGCCCAGGTGCCGGACTCGATCAGCAGCGGCACCACGAAGATCACGTAAGGGCCGCTGGCGATTGCCGCGGCCGCCGTCGTCGCCTCGCGGATGCGCGGATGCAGGATGGCTTCCAGGCGGGCGCGCGCTCCGGGGTCGGTGAAAACCAGCTGGCGCATCCTGGCGCGGTCGAGCGCGCCCTCGGGCGTGGCGAAGTCCGCGCCGAACTCGGCCAGCAGGGCGGGCATGGCGGCGCCCTGGGGCGCGGTGAGCGCGTGGGCGATCTGGTCGGTGTCGACGATCGTCGCGCCGAGCGCGCCGAACATGTCGGCCACGGTCGTCTTGCCGCAGCCGATGCCGCCGGTCAGGCCGACCGAGAAGGAGGGGTGCGCGGTGTCCATCGCGGTTTCCATCGCAGTTTCCATGACTAGCCGGCGATATAAGCCTGGAACGCGGCCGTGATCCGCTCGCCCCAGAGCAGGGCGATCAGGCCGGCCGCCGCCAGGTAAGGACCGAAGGGAATCGGGTTGTCGCGCCCGCGCTTGGCGACCACGATCAGGCCGATGCCCACGAACGCGCCGACCACCGAGGACAGCAGGATGATGGTCGGCAGCATCGCCCAGCCGAGCCAGGCGCCCAGGGCGGCGAGCAGCTTGAAGTCGCCGTAGCCCATGCCTTCCTTGCCGGTGACGAGCTTGAACAGCCAGTACACGGCCCACAGCACGAGGTAGCCGGCCGCCGCGCCGATCACGGCATCCTGCAGCGGCACGAAGGTGCCGTTGATGTTGATCAGCAGGCCGGCCCACAGCAGCGGGTAGGTCAGGTCGTCCGGCAGCAGCTTGGTGTCGTAGTCGATGCAGGTCATCGCGATCAGCAGGTAGGCGAACAGCAGCGTGCCCAGGCCGGCCAGGCCGGAACCGAAGGTCCAGACCAGCAGGCCGGAGATCAGGCCGGTGACCAGCTCGACGACCGGGTAGCGCGGCGAAATCGGCGCCTTGCACTTGCGGCACTTGCCTCCCAGGACCAGCCAGCTGACGACGGGGATGTTTTCCATGGCCGTGATCTGGTGGCCGCAATGCGGGCAGGCGGAACGGGGCACCATCAGGTTGTAGCGGTCGGTGTGCGGCAGTTCCTTGCCGCTCTCGTGCGCCACGTAGTTGTCCGACTCGCGCTGCATCATCTTCGGGATGCGGTGGATGACGACGTTCAGGAAGCTGCCGATCAGGAGCCCGAACAAGGCGGCGACGAGGGTAGGGCCGAGCGAGGCGGGGGCGGCGAAGAGAAGAGTTTCCAAAAGCGGGCTTCCGATAATAAGAGAATGGTTCTCCAGAACAACCTATTCTAGGGGTTTTCGGGGTTTCTTGAAATGCGTCGTTTTGCCTTGAAGATCATAGGAAAATCTGCGCGAGATCATTTGTTGATTTGACGTGGCGATTTGACAACTGGATGAGTATTGGTTGCAGAAATTTTTAACCAATGTGCATAGGGGCGCGTAGTATTGACAGACCAGCCATGCGGCCAACGACGACTTGATCGCGCATTGTCGTGTTGACGGCGTCTGTTCGATTGCGGTACGTGTTTTCAAGCTCCCTGGAGGCGGCATGGCGACTCAAGACGAAATCGACCCTGTCCTGGTAGAGCGTTTCGCGCATGGCAACGGCACCGTTTTCGTCGGCGCCGGCATTTCGCTCGGCGCCCGCCTGCCGTCCTGGAGCAAGCTGATGTCGCCCTTGCGGGCCGACCTTGGATCCGCCGTCGGTCCCAACACCAGCTATCTCGATGTCGCCGAGCTCTACGAGGTCAAGCACAGCCGGTCGGTACTGGTGCAATACCTGAAGGAACGCCTTGGCGACGTCCGCTTCCAGTTGACCAGGACCCATGAACTCATCGTCGGCTTGCCGGTCCAGCGCATCTACACGACCAATTTCGACACCCTGCTCGAACAGGCCTCGCAGAAGCGGCAGATCAACCGCAACGTCATTTTCAACGCTTCCCAGGTCGGTTTTTCCGACACCTCGACGCTCTCGATCGTGAAGTTGCACGGCGACCTCAGCGATCCTGAATCGATCGTCATCAGCGCGCGTGACTTCTACAGCTATTTCGGCAGGAACCCGGCGGTGGCCGACCTGTTGAAAGTGGAGCTGCAGACCCATACCGTCCTGTTCCTGGGCTACAGTTTCAGCGATCCGAACCTGGGTATGATTCTCGGCAACGCGGCGAACCAGTCCGGGGCGGTGCGTCCGCTGCTCTACAGCCTGCAGCTCAAACCCAGCGAACTGAGCGTGCGCGCCATGAATGCGCGCGGCGTGAAAGTGATCGCGCTCGATGTCGACTCGGGCACGTCGGATGCCGATTCCGCCGTCGAGGACTGGCTCCGGCGCTTCCGCCAGAGCCTGATCTCGTTCGAGCGCAGGAAGCACAGTTTCCCGGCCGGCGCGGTAAGCGAGCGCGAGCGTTCGCTGCCGGCCTATCGCAAGCATGCGGTGCGCCGCAATGCCATGCTCGAGCGGATCAAGGCCGGGCTGTCGTCGGATTTCCGGGTCGTCATGGTGAAGGGCGCGGCGGGCATCGGCAAGACCCAGCTGGTGGCGGAGGCCGTGGCCGACTGCGTCCATCCGCCGGGCACCTACATGCTCGACGATGCCTTCGAACAGATCATCTGGATCCGCAGCACGGTCGACGCGGGGCCGGTCGGACACAGCCTGGAGCGGATTTTCGAAACCATCGCGGCGGGCGCGGACACCTCCCTCTACAACCTGCCCGACCGCGAACAGCGCAACAAGAAGAACCAGTCGCGCATCAATGCGCTGTTGCAGGAGCGCCGGCTCCTGATCGTGATCGAGGACTTCGAGGATCCGGCCGGCGTTCCCGGTTGTCCCTCCCAGGTCGCCGGCAAGGCCGCCGGAGCGGGCACGCAGCGCCGGCCGGCCGAGCATTTCAGGGAAATCCGGGCCTGGCTGGAAAACGCCGGCCCGTATGCCAACCCGAAGAGCCGCATTGTCGTCATCTCGCGCAGCGCCATCGTTGCCGGCTTCGTCGTCGAGGTATGCCGGCTGGACGAGGACGAGGCCCAGGAACTGCTGCGCGAACAGGCGCGCAGCCTGCTCCTGAGGCGCCATTGTCCGGAGTTTGGCGAGCAGTCGGCCAGGGAGCTGCTCAGGATCGCCGGCGGCAATCCGCAGGCGGTGAAGTGGGCGCTCTGCCTGTGCAACCGCGAGGGCGGACACAAGCAGCTCGAGCGCCTCGCCTGCCTGGCGGGCGAGGAAAGCGACGTCGTCTTCGACGCGCTCGTGGGCGAGATCATGCGCGCGCTCGACGCGGCGGGCCGGGAGGTGGTCATCGCCATGATGGTGTTCCCGAGCGAGGAATGGATCGCGGCCGAGCTGCTCCAGGCGGCCCTGAGCCGGCAGGCGCAGGATACCGGTGGGCGCAACGCGACGAGAAAGGTCATGCTGGGATGCGTCAGGTTCGGCATGCTGGAGTACGACGCCGGCAAGGATGCCTACCTGATGCACCGTACCACCAGGGAAGTGCTGCAGCGCGGTGGCGTGACCGTCTTCGAACTGGACCAGGTGAAAACGCGCCTCGCGGCCTACCTGCTGCGCTTCCTGAAGAACGTGATCCGCAACCCCGACGTTCCCGAGGTGTACTGGAACGCGCTGGTCAGGGATGACATGAGCAAGGTCGACCCCTGGTGGCCGACGATCGACGCCCTGGTGCGCTGGAGCGGCGAGTGCCGGCGTGCGGCGCGCTTCGCGCTGCTCCTCGTGCATTACATGGACAGCCGCTTCCTGAACAGCCAGCGCCTGGCCTGCATCGAGAGCGCGCTGCAGGCGAAAGCGCCGCTGAAAAGGCGCACGCGTGCGCTGTTGCACATCGACGCGCTGGCATGGACCTTCATCGAGGAAAACCGTCAGGCGGAAGCCAGGGCCCAGCTCGAGGCAGGCGAGAAGCTGCTCGAGGACGGGGGCGACGAGGACCTGCACGCGCTGGCGGAGGCCTGGCGCGCGCGCCTCGACATCGTCGACAGGCGAATCGGCGAGGCGCACCGCCACATCGCCGAAGCCATGGCGTATGCCAACACGCCCTTCTGCAAGCAACGGCCCTGGATCCTGGCGCGCGTGGAGATGATGGCCGGGGATGTCGCACTCATGGGCGGCAACGCGGAATCGGCGCGCGACCATTACCTCGCATCGGCCGCGCATGCCGACTTGTACGGCGGCGAAGGGGACGGTTACCAGACCAATCCGCGCATCGGACTTGCCCTGATGGAGATCCTCGACAAGGAGAAGCAGCCCGACAAGGAATCCATGAAAAGCGCCAGGCGTATCTTCGAGAGACTGGTCGAGAACGGTGATGTCGCCACCGGCCGCCTGTATGGCCAGTACGGCCTGGCCCTGATCGCGGCGCGCGAGAACGCCTCGCGCGAGGCCATCCGCCAGCTCGAGCAGATCATGCGCGAGATCCGCCGCCGCAGCACCGGCAACGTGCTGCTCGGCCTGGCGGAGAAAAGCTACCAGCAGATTCTCGACGCCAGCCATGGCGGCTAGCGCGCCTGGCATCGGGTCCTCGTAGCGGTCCACGCAAACGGAGGCAATCATGTTCGATTCCGCAATCCTCGACACCGCCATCGGCGTCATCTTCGTGCTGATTCTGTTCAGCACCGTCTGCGCCGCCGTGCGCGAATCGATCGAAAGCATCCTCAAGACGCGCGCCTCCTACCTCGAGTACGGCATTCGCGAGCTGCTGGCCGACAAGGGCGCCGGCGGCCTGGTCGAGAAGCTCTACAACCATCCCCTGGTTGCCGGATTGTTCGCCGGCGACTACCGGCCGCCCACATCCGGCACCCGTTCGGTGTCCGACTGGAAGCGCCGCAACCTGCCTTCGTACATCCCGGCCAGGAACTTCGCGACGGCGCTGATCGACATGGCCGCACGGGGGCAGGTCGGCACGCCCCCGCCGGCCGGGCCGCCCGGCAAGATCGACCTGGACGCGATCAGGAAGACGGTATCGACACTCCAGAACGACAGGGTGGAGCGCGTGTTGCTCAATGCGATCGACCTGGCCGAGGGCGACATCAACCAGGCCGTGGCGAACCTCGCCGCCTGGTTCGACAGCGGCATGGGCCGCGTGTCCGGCTGGTACAAGCGGCTGAGCTCGCGGATCATCTTCGTCCTGGCCCTGGTGCTGGCCCTGATCCTGAACATCGACCTGCTCAGGATCAGCCGCGAGCTGTACGGTAACGACGAGCAGCGCGCGATGCTGGTCGCGTACGCGCAGAGCAGCGTGGCCGACCCGGCGTTTGTCGAGAAGCGCCAGCAGGCCTTCCAGCACTTGCAGGACAAGGAATTTCCGGTCGGTTGGGACCAGGCCCAGCTCGACCGGCTGGCGCGGGTGACCGGACAGACCGGCGACTACGCGCCAGGCACTTTCGTGGACATGCTGGTATGGCTCGTGGGCTTCCTGTTCACGGCCTTTGCCGCCACCCTGGGCGCGCCCTTCTGGTTCGACGTCCTGAACAAGGTGATGGTCATCCGCGCCACGGTCAAGCCGCACGAAAAGAGCAGGGAAGAGCGTTCCCAGGACAACCACTGACACGACAGGGGCGGCCTGGGAATGAAGACGGGGGAGTGGATCGATCGAGGGAGACGGAAATGGGACATGCCGATGTAGCGAAAATCCAGCAGGCGCTGGTCAATGCCGGGTTCTTCCCGGGTGTCGTGGACGGCGTCTGGGGCAGGCGCACCATCGACGCGGTGCGCGAGTTCCAGGAGAGCGAAGGGCTGCTGGTGGACGGCATCGTCGGGCCACGGACGATGTCGCGGCTGTTCCGCGGCGACCTGCCGCGCCTGAGCGCGCCGCTGCTGCCGTGGATGGCGCAGGCCCAGGGCCTGCTCGGCACCAGGGAGGGCAGGGGCGGGCTCAACAATCCGCTGATCCTGGACTGGGCCGATGACCTCGACCTGCACTACCCGGGCGATAACATCGCCTGGTGCGGCCTGTTCGTGGCGCACTGCATCGGCGCCGCCATGCCGGAGGAGATCCTGCCGAACAATCCGCTCGGCGCCCGCGAATGGATGAAGTTCGGCGATCCGACGTCGCCGCGCTACGGCGCCGTCATGGTGTTCTGGCGCGAGAAGCGGGAAGGCTGGAAGGGCCACGTGGGCTTCTACAGCGGCGAGTCGAGCGACGCCTACCGTATCCTCGGCGGCAACCAGAGCGACAGCGTCTCCCAGGCCTGGATCGCCAAGGAGCGCCTGCTGAAAGCCCGCTGGCCGCGCACCGCGGTCTCGCTCGGCGGCGGGGCGGCGATCGTCGAGCTCGAACGGACCGGGGAGCTGTCGACCGCGGAGGCTTGACTATTGCGCTGCAGGCCGCCCTGTCGGCGGTGAAGCGTGCGGCAAGCGCCGTCGCCGCACGCGCATGCGCGTCGCCCTATAGAATGGGCGGGGCACAGTACATCACCGGACAACCGACATGAAAATATCCCAACGCGCCCAGGCCATCGATCCCTTCTTCGCCATGGAGTTCGGCAAGCATGCCGCCGCCCTGGAAGCGCAAGGCCACCACGTGATCAAGCTCAGCCTGGGCGAGCCCGACTTCGGCCCGCCGCCCGCCGTGCTGGAGGCGGCGCGCACGGCGGTGGACGGGGCATTGCCGTACACCGGCGCGCTCGGCACCGCGGCCCTGCGCGCGGCGATCGCCGGCTTCTACCAGCGCGAGCATGGGATCGCGATCGCGCCGAACCGGATCGTCGTCACCGCCGGTGCATCGGCGGCGCTGCTGCTGGTCACCGCCGCGCTGGTCGACGCCGGCGACGAAGTGATCGTGGGCGATCCTTCCTACCCCTGCAACCGCCAGTTCCTCAGCAGCTTCGGCGCCCAGGTGAAACTGGTCGCGACCGACGCCGACTCCCGCTTCCAGCTCAGCAGCGACAGCGTGCGCGCCAACTGGACGCCGCAAACGAAGGGGCTGATGATCGCCACGCCCTCGAACCCGACCGGCACCTCGGTGCCGCCCGGCGAGCTGCGCGCGATCTGCGACTGGGCGCGCGAGCACGGCGCCTGGCGCATCGTCGACGAGATCTACCTGAACCTGGGCGACCGCGACGGCGCCGGCCGGCCGCCGCAGACGGTGCTGGCGGCCGACGACGGCGCCATCGTCATCAACAGCTTCTCGAAGTATTTCGGCATGACCGGCTGGCGCCTCGGCTGGGCCGTCGTGCCCGAGGTGCTGGTGCCGACCATGGAACGCCTGGCCCAGAACTACTATATTTGCGCCTCGACCCTGTCGCAGCAGGCGGCGCTGGCCTGCTTCACGCCGGAATCGCTGGCCGTGTGCGAAGAGCGGCGCGTCGAGTTCGCCCGGCGCCGGGCGCTGGTGCTCGATGGCCTCGCCGGCATCGGCCTGCCGGTGCCGGTGCCGCCGGACGGCGCCTTCTACGTGTATTTCGACGTCAGCGGCACCGGCCTGAGTTCTTGGCAGTTCTGCGAGCGCGTGCTGGAGGAAACCCACGTGGCGCTGACGCCCGGCAAGGACTTCGGCCATTGCGGCGCGGACCGCTACGTGCGCCTGTCGTACGCCGCCAGCGCCGACAGCCTGCGGGAGGCGATCCGGCGCCTGGGCGGCTTCATGGCGCGCCTGGGGGGCGAGGCAGGCTAGGAGACCTTCGCCCTCGACAGCCCGGAGCGCCAGAGCCCCGATCAAGGCAGGCGGCGATGGCGCCGGCGGATCGTCGTCAATGTATCGGGATGTCGTCATGGTCTTCTCGTCTTTCCGGAATCGCCGCCGCCTGTTTCATTCGCATCCGCGCCTGATGATCGCGCTGGTCGCCGGCCTGCTCTGCGGGGCCGCGTTGCCCGGGCAATGGGGGATTACCGCGCAGGCCCTGACAGGCTGGAACACGGCAGTCTGGATCTATCTTGCCCTGATGGGCTGGCAAATACTGCGCGGGGACGTGCACACGATCAGGCGCTTTGCCGAACAGGAAGATGCGAATGCCATCTTCACGCTCGCCGTGATGTCGTTCGGCGCCGTGATCAGCCTCGCGGCGATTGTGGTGGAGCTCGCTTCGGCCAGGAGCGTGAGCGGGCAGTATCGCGCGTTGCACTATCTGCTGACGGCGACGACGGTGATCGGCTCCTGGTTGCTGGTGTCGGTCATGTACAGCTTCCATTACGCGAATCTTTATTACCGTTCCCAGGCCGGCGACAAGCCCTTGCGCTTCCCCGACGAGTTGCCGGAACCCGGATATTGGGATTTCCTGTACTTCTCTTTCACGATCGGCGTCGCTGCCCAGACGGCCGACGTCAGCGTCATGACGACGCCGGCGCGCAAGATCGTGCTGGCGCAGTCCGTGCTGTCGTTCATCTTCAATGCGGCGATCATCGGCATGTCGATCAATATCGCCGCTGGGGTCATCGGCGCAAGTTGATCGTGGAAGCGCTGGAAGGAGCGCCCGGGCAATCGAGTGGTGCGCCACGTTTTTACATGAGGTGTATCGTGACCCGATCGGCGTCGATTCGCGCCTGATGCACGTGTTCAGGGAGCAAGGTGGAGGTCATCGTGGCCACGCAATCGAGCTCGAGGGGATTTCTCGACATTCTCAGCCTGCTGTTCACCGCGCTCACGGGGCTGTATCTGCTGATCGGCGGCGCATGGCTGCTCTCGCTTGGCGGATCGGCGTACTACGTCGTGGCCGGCGTGGCGCTGCTTGGCGTGACCTGGCTGCTGTACCGCCGCCGCCCCGGGGCGCTTGCGCTCTATGCACTCGTGCTGGTCGGTACGGCCATCTGGTCGTTGTTCGAATCGGGGCCTGATTTCTGGGCGCTCGCGCCGCGCTCTGGGGTGCTGGTCATTTTCGGCGTATGGCTGCTGCTGGTGAGCCTGCGCCATGCGCCGAGAAACAAGCTTGACATCGGCTGGCTGCTGGGCGCGCTCCTGATCTGGGCCGGCGTCCTGGTCCATGCGTCCTTCAACGATCCGCAGACCGTCGACGGCTCGCTCGCCGCCGCCACCGCCACGCCCGCCGGGAACGAGAACGCCAACGCCAACGCCGATGCCATCGCGCCTTCCGAGTGGCCGGCCTATGGCCGCACCCAGGAGGGGACGCGCTACTCGCCGCTGCGGCAGATCACACCGGAGAATGTGAAGAACCTGCGGGTGGCCTGGATCTTCCGCACGGGCGACATGAAAGGGCCGAACGATCCCGGCGAAATCACCGACGAGGTCACGCCGATCAAGATCGGCGATCTGCTCTACCTGTGCTCGCCGCACCAGATCCTCTTTGCCCTCGACGCGAAGACGGGCACGCTCAAGTGGAAATTCGATCCGCAACTGAAGACCGATCCGACCTTCCAGCACGTGACCTGCCGCGGCGTGTCGTATCTCGATCTCGCGCCCACCGCCGCGCCGGCGCCCGCCGATGCGGCCTGCACGCGCCGCATCTACCTGCCTGTCAACAACGGTCATCTCTACGCGCTCGACGCGCTCACGGGCGAGCGCTGCGCGGACTTCGCCAACCGCGGCGATCTCGACCTGCAGCCCGGCATGCCGGTGACGAACCAGAGCAGGAACATGTACATGCCGACGTCGCCGCCGGTCGTCACCGACAGGGTGATCGTCGTGGCCGGTTCGGTGGAAGACAACTACTCGACGCGCGAGCCCTCGGGGGTGATCCGCGGCTACGACGTCCGCACCGGCGCCTTCCTGTGGGCCTTCGATCCGGGTGCGAAAGACCCCAACCGGGTCCCGGGCCCGGGCGAGCACTATTCGTGGAATTCGCCGAACTCATGGGCGCCCTCCGCCTACGACAAGACACTCGACATCGTCTACGTGCCGATGGGCGTGGGGACGCCGGACATCTGGGGCGGCAACCGCACGCCCGAGCAGGAACGCTATGCCAGCGGCCTGCTCGCGCTGCATGCGTCGACCGGCAAGCTGGCCTGGTTTTACCAGACGGTACACCATGACCTGTGGGACATGGACCTGCCTTCGCAACCGACCCTCGTCGACATCCCCGACAAGAACGGCAACATCGTGCCCGTCGTCTACGTGCCGACGAAGACCGGCAACCTGTTCGTGCTCGACCGCCGCACCGGCGCGCTGGTCGTGCCCGCGCCCGAGAAACCGGTGCCGCAGGGCGCGGCGCCGGGCGACCGCGTCTCGCCGACCCAGCCGTTTTCGGAACTCACCTACCGCCCCACGAAGCTGCTGACGGACGCCGACATGTGGGGCGCGACCATGTACGACCAGCTGATGTGCCGCATCATCTTCCACCAGTTGCGCTACGAAGGCACCTTCACGCCGCCCTCGATCCAGGGCACGCTGGTCTTCCCCGGCAACCTGGGCATGTTCGAGTGGGGCGGCCTTGCCGTCGACACCGACCGCAAGATCGCCATCGCCAACCCGATCTCGCTGCCCTTCGTCTCGCGCCTGGTGCCGCGCGGCCCGGACAACCCGGCGGAGCCGAAGCCGGGCACGAAGAGCGGCGGTTCCGAGCTGGGCCTGCAGACGCAATACGGTACGCCGTTCGGCGTGACGCTCAATCCCTTCCTCTCGCCGCTCGGCCTGCCGTGCAGGCAGCCGGCATGGGGCTACATCTCGGCGATCGACCTGCGGACCCACCAGATCGTGTGGAAGAAGCGGATCGGCACGACCCGCGACAGCGCGCCGGTCCCGCTGCCGTTCAAGGTGGGCATGCCGATGCTGGGCGGGCCGATCGTCACGGGAGGCGGTGTGGCATTCATCGGCGCGACGGCCGATAACTACCTGCGCGCGTTCGACGTGAAGGACGGCGCCCAGCTGTGGGAGGCGCGCCTGCCGGCCGGCGGCCAGGCCACACCGATGAGCTATTCGGCCGGCGGCAAACAATATGTCGTGATCGCCGCGGGCGGACACGGCTCGTTCGGCACCAAGCTCGGCGACTACGTGATCGCCTATGCGCTTCCCTAGTAGGGAGGGCGCGGCGCGGATGAACTCCGGCGCCGCGACGCCACTCCAATGGTGCATGTGCCACCAGAGCGAATCGGCCTTCGAACATGGCAAAGCACAACCGGCTCATGTGTTTGCGGCGCTGCCTGGCGGGGCTCGGCGCCGTTGTCGCGGCAATGTTTGCCGTGGGCGCGGCCGAGGCCCAGGCCGATGACATCGCAACCAGCCCTTACCTGTCGGGGGATTGGGGCGGCCAGCGCCAGCAGCTGGCCGCACGGGGCGTGGTCTTCAATCTCGGCTACGGCAGCCAGCTGGCCCACAACGTCAGCGGCGGCACCGACCGGCTGACGCGCTACACGGACCAGTGGGAGTTCGGCGCCACGCTGGACCTGGACAAGCGCTGGGGCTGGCAAGGAACGACCTTCCAGTTCACCATGACCGACCGCAACGGACGCAATCTCGGCGCGGACGCCAGGATCGGCAACAACATGCTGATACAGGAAGTCTACGGGCGTGGACAGACCTGGCACCTGACGCAGATGTGGCTGAACCGGAAACTCCTCGACGAGCGCCTGGAACTCAAATTCGGCCGCATGACCGTCGGCGAGGACTTCTTCAGTTTTTCCTGCGACTTCCAGAACCTCACGTTCTGCAGCGCCCAGCCGGGCAACCTGGTCGGCAGCTACTGGGTCAACTGGCCAACCAGCCAGTGGGCCGCGCGCGTCAAGTACCACACCGCAGGCAACAGCTACCTGCAACTCGGGGTGTACCAGGTCAACCCGAAGTACGTGGATGACGACTATGCGCGCCACAACGGCTGGAAGCCGAACAACCCGAGCGGCACGACCGGGGCCTTGATCCCGCTGGAAGCTGGCTGGCAACCGCGCTGGCGCGGCCTGCCCGGCATCTACAAGATCGGCGCCTGGTACAACACCTCGAACGGCGACGACCTGTATCTCGACGTGAACAGCAACCCGCGTGGCCTGACCGGCCTGGGCCCGCTCGAACGAAGCGGCCAGTACGGCGCCTACCTGAGCTTGCAGCAGCAGGTCACGGGCACCGCGAATGGCCGCGGCGCGACGGTCTTCCTGAACTTCACCCAGGCCGATCGCAACACGGCGCAACTGGACCGCCAGCTCGCGATCGGGGTGCAGTACAAGGGCCCCTTCGAAGATCGACCACAGGATTCCCTCGGCCTTGCCGTGGGCGCGACCCATAACAACGGGCGCTACGCTGATTTTGTAAATCAGAACAATAGCCGTACCGGCGGGAATACCGTCGCCGCCGGCAGCGACGAGTATGTAGGCGAGCTGTACTACGCGTGGACGCCGGTGCCCTCGGTATCCGTGCGCCCGAATGTGCAGTACATCCGGCATCCGGGCGGGACGACGCGTAACGATGACGCCTTTGTGATTGGCTTGAAAACGATCGTTACGTTTTAGGCGGTATGCCGCGAACGCGGACCAAATCGGGCGGCGCCGGCGCGGCAGGAATGATCAGGCGGCGGCCCCGTCGGATATCTCCCACCGTTCGGGCTCCGGGCAGTACAGGGCCATCACGGCCTTGGCCACGCGCGCCGGGACGTGCGGGTCGGGCGCCAGCGGCGGCTCATCATCATCGTCCGCACTGCCCGTCGGGTATGACAGCGGTAGGCCAGGGGAATGGACAGCGGCCCAGTTGCGTTCGGCGAGCGCGGCGACGATGCGTTCGCGGTGCTCCCGGCGCCAGGGTGCGGGTGCCAGGCGGCCGTCCGGCATCCACCACGCCAGGTCCACTTCGATACACAGTTCGTCGTCCTGCCAATGCGGGGCGTACACCGCCGGCCGCACGGCGGCAATCTGGATCTGAATGCCCAAGCCGTGCGTCGACAAGTGCACCCGGCGCGGATCTAGTCCCTCTAGATACTGAATCAGTGCCCACCGGAAGTCACGATGCAACTGGCCGAACACGCGGATGCCTTCCAGCCTGCGCCGTACGACCATGCCACGGAAGAAGCGTGCGACCGGCACGTAGTCGCGCGGATGCGCGGGGGCGACGTGTCCTTCGACGTCGACGATGTCGGCCCTCTCCATCGCCAGGCGCCGCAGGTCGCTCCAGACCCAGTCGGCATTGAACTCATTTAATACCGCTTTCCTGAACTCGTCGCCGGTGCGCGCCAGCGCGAAAAACCGGCAGGCGCTCAAGCCGAAGTAATTGAGTTCCTGCGCACGGTCCGGCGTATATTCGAAATAGTGCAGCTCTACCAGGTAAGCATGTGCCGCGCGGCGCAGGACGATCTTCCTGCCGCCTTGCGGGTGCCACTTCAGCAGCGCGTCGAGTGGGTCATGCCAGCCCGACGGCGGTCGGTCGACGATGTAGCCGTCGATGTCGCCGCCGATTGCGAGCTGCGCCGGGAAATGCTGTCGCGGTTCCCCAGACGGCATGACGCCCTCGTACAGCCAGTTGTGCGGCAACTGCCGTTCCACCTCGTCGCGTCCGGGTGGAAGCTGCAGGTCTTCGACGGTCGTGCCCAGGATCGCGGCCAGCCGGTGCGCCGTGGCCAGGCTCGTGCGTGCCCCCTTCTTGATGCGGTGGATGGTCTTTTCGCTCAGGCCGACGGCGTGAGCCTTGATCGGCCCGCCGGCCTCGGCGATGCGCAGGCGGACCTTGTCGGGATTCAGCTGGATAGTGTCTTTCGGCATCGGCTCGTTCCCGGCCCTCATCGTCCGTCGCCGGCCTTGCCGTTGCGGGCCGCCGCGCGCGCTGCGCGGGCTGCGAAATCGTCTTTTGACACCGTACCCTTGTCTTTCATCGTGCGGCTCTGAATGGCCGGGGCGCGGTCCTGCGTCATCGGGGTCTTGCCGGCTGCGGCCCTGCCCACGCCCGCCTTTGTCTGCTTCGTCATGCTTTCCTCCATACGTTGATCGGTACTGGAGGAACGATAAGGCAGCACCACTGTCCAGTCACGTCCTCGATTGGGACATATTCGGACATGCCCCCGACGCCAGGTAGGCAGAGTAGCGACGGAGGCCTTATGGGTTGTGATCGGACGCTGACATCGACCTGTACTTTAAGATTAATGTCGAACGGTAAGCAATACCTGTATCCCAACAGTCATAAGCTACATTAGCCACCGAAGACAGAGGTAGAGCTACTGCGAGCTACGTGAGAACTTCTGTGAATTCGCCGCGAAGTTTTCTAAGACACTGCGAAGTATTCTGAGAGCCTACACCTTGCACGTTTACACCACCGACCCCAGCTTGAAGATTGGCAGATACATCGCCACCACCAGTCCCCCGATCAGCACCCCCAGGATCACCATGATCAAGGGCTCCATCAGCGACGACAGGGCGCTGACGGCCTCGTCGACTTCTTCCTCGAAAAAGTCCGCCACCTTGCCCAGCATCGAATCGAGCGCGCCGGATTCCTCGCCGATGGCGACCATCTGGGTCACCAGGCTGGGGAAGACGTTCACGTTCTGCATCGCCACCGTCAGGCTGGTGCCGGTGCTGACTTCGAGCTGGATGCGCTTGGTGGCGTCCAGGTAGACGTTGTTGCCGGAAGCGCCGCCGACCGAGTCGAGGGCTTCGACCAGCGGCACGCCGGCCGCGAACATGGTCGACAGGGTGCGCGTCCAGCGTGCGATGGTGGCCTTGCGGATCACGTCGCCGAAGATCGGCAGGCGCAGCAGGATGCGGTCCATCGCCTGCTGCATCTTCAGCGAGCGGCGCCAGGACTGGAAGAAGAAGTAGATGGCGCCGATGATCGAGCCGAAGATCACGTACCACCATTGCACGAAGAATTCCGAGATCGCCATCACGACCAGGGTCGGCGTCGGCAGGTCGGCGCCGAAGCTGGAGAACACGGACTTGAAGGCCGGGACCACCCAGATCATGATGATGGCGGTGACGATGAAGGCGATCGCCAGGATCGCGATCGGGTAGGTCAGGGCCGACTTGATCTTCGATTTCAGCGCCAGCGTCTTCTCTTTGTAGACGGCCAGGCGGTGCAGCAGTTCTTCCAGGATGCCGGCCTGTTCGCCGGCGCCGACCAGGTTGCAGAACAGCGGATCGAAGTAGCGCGGGTACTTGCGGAAGGCGTTGTTCAGGCTGGTGCCGGTCTCGATGTCCGAGCGCAGGTCCAGGATCAGCTTCGACATCGACGGGTTCGCGTGGCCCTTGCCGACGATGTCGAAGGACTGCAGCAGCGGCACGCCGGCCTTCATCATGGTCGCCAGCTGGCGCGTGAACATGGTCAGGTCCTTGTCGGTGATCTTGCGCCCGGAGCGGTAGATCTTCTTCTTGACCTTGGTGACCATGATGCCCTGGCGGCGCAGCGTCACGTTGACGATCGCCTCGCCGCCGGCGCGCAGTTCGCCGCGCACCGTCTTGCCGGTCTTGTCCTTGCCTTCCCAGGCGTAGACCGATTCCTTGACCTGCGCGCCGCGGCCGCGGGTGGTGGGGAGGGAGGTAGCCATATGAATCCTGTTTATTCGTTGGTGCAGCCGAACACTTCTTCGAGGCTGGTCAGCCCCTGTTTCACTTTCAGCAGGCCCGAGCGGCGCAGCGAGTTCACGCCTTCCTTCTCGGCCTGGGCGGCGATCTGCATCGAATTGCCGTGCGCGAGGATCAGGGCCTCGATCGCCGGGGTGATCGGCATGATCTGGTAGATGCCGACTCGCCCCTTGTAGCCGGAGCCGAGGCAGCGTTCGCAGCCGACCGGGCCGTAGGGTTTCCAGTCGCCTTCCAGGTCGCTCTCGCGGTAGCCGGCCTCGATCAGGGCGTCGCGGCTCATCTCGAGCGGCTGCTTGCAGCTGCACAGGCGGCGCGCCAGGCGCTGGGCGGTGATCAGGATGACCGAGGAGGCGATGTTGAATGGCGCGACGCCCATGTTCATCAGGCGCGTGAGCGTGGAGGGCGCGTCGTTGGTGTGCAGGGTCGAGAACACCATGTGGCCGGTCTGCGCGGCCTTGATCGCGATGTCGGCCGTTTCCAGGTCGCGGATCTCGCCGACCATGATGATGTCCGGGTCCTGGCGCAGGAAGGATTTCAGGGCCACCGGGAAGGTCAGGCCGGCCTTTTCGTTGACGTTCACCTGGTTCACGCCGGGCAGGTTGATCTCGGCCGGGTCTTCCGCGGTCGAGATGTTGATGCCGGGTTTGTTCAGGACGTTCAGGCAGCTGTACAGCGACACCGTCTTGCCCGACCCGGTCGGGCCGGTCACCAGCACCATGCCGTAGGGGCGCGAGATCGCGTCCAGCAGCAGCGTCCTCTGGTCCGGGTCGTAGCCGAGCGAATCGATGCCCATCTGCGCCTGGGTCGCGTCCAGGATACGCATGACGGTCTTTTCGCCGAACAGCGTGGGCAGCGTGCTGACGCGGAAGTCGATGGTGCGCGTCGGCGACAGGATCAGGCGCATGCGCCCGTCCTGGGGCACGCGCTTTTCCGAGATGTCGAGCTTGGCCAGGACCTTGATGCGCGAGACCAACTTGTCGCGGATCGACAGCGGCGGCATCGCATGGTCGCGCAGCACGCCGTCCACGCGCATGCGGATGCGGTAGTGCTTCTCGTAGGGCTCGAAGTGGATGTCCGAGGCGCCCAGGTTCACCGCGTCCAGCAGGATCTTGTTCAGGAAGCGCACGATGGGCGCGTCCTCGACCTCGTTGGCCGCTTCCGGCGTGGGCGCCGCCGCTTCCTCTTCGGCGAACTCGATCTCGCCTTCTTCGCCGGCCAGTTCGGCCAGGCTCTGCTCGGCGCCCTTGGCCAGGTTCGCCAGCAGGTTCAGCAAGGCGTCGTGGGCCACGATCACCGGCTCCACCGCCGCCTCGCTCTGGAACTTGATCTGGTCCAGCGCCTGGGAATTGGTCGGATCGGAGATCGCCACCGACAGCCGGTTGCCGCGCTTGGCCAGGGCCACCACGCGCTGGGCCGCCATCAGTTTGGCATCGATGGCGCCGGGCGGCAGCGCGTCGAGGCTGAAGCTGGACAGGTCGAGCAGGGGATAACCGAAGGTCTCGGCGCAGAACACGGCCAGCGCGGCGGCGTCGATGGTGCCTCCGACCACCAGCGCGTCGATGAAATGGGTGCGCTCGGCCGCCGCCTTCTTTTGCAGCGCGTCGGCCTGGGCGCCGCTCAAGCGTCCGGCCTGGACCAGCGCGCGCGCCAAACCCGACATCGGTGTGCCTGAAGTCGCGTTCGGAAGGACTGCTGCCATATGCGCCGTGCTGTCGAAGGAAGGGTAACAAGGCCGCGCGGGGGCCTGGACCACGCGGGGGGAACTCCTCGGATCATGCCTACAGGCATCAAATTTGTAAAGCGTTTCCACAGGGCACGATGCGCCTGCGCGACGTCGGCGAAACGGTACGCGGGTGTTTGTTAACCCAGTGCCAATGATGTGGACGATTTGACCAGACTTGGCCGTAGTTATATCCGGAATCGGCGTTGATGCGGCGCATGGATGGCCCGCGGCCAGGAGGGTAGGGTGGGCAGCTCGATCCGCAACACGTGAGCAGATACTACGTCTGCGCTGCCCACGCGGTGATCGTTAGCAGCAAGATCATCCGGCACGATGACGGAGCCGGTAACGATCACCGCGTGGGCAGCGCACGCGGCGCGTCGATGCACCTGTTCGGGTGGAGCTGCCCACCCTACGCGCTACAACCGGCACCTGTCATCTATATATATAGAAGGCGCTCCGCTCAGCGCAGCGCCAGCGGCGCCGGACGTGCAGCCAGCGCCGGACCGGCGCCGGCATCGGCCAGCTTGAACACCGACAGCGCGCCGGTCAGCTGGCCGGTCTGCTCGGTCAGCGATTCGGCCGCAGCCGAGGCTTCCTCGACCAGGGCCGAGTTCTGCTGGGTCATCTCGTCCATGCTGCCGATCGCGCGGCCGATGTCCTCGATGCCTTCGCTCTGGCGCTGGCCGGCCATGGCGATTTCTACCATGATGTCCTGCACCTTCCGGACCGAGTCCACGATCTGGCCCATGGTCACGCCGGCCTGGTCGACCAGCGCGCTGCCGGCGTTGACCTTCGCGACCGAGTCGCCGATCAGTTCCTTGATCTCCCTGGCCGCCGCTGCGCTGCGCTGTGCCAGGTTGCGCACTTCGCCGGCCACGACCGCGAAGCCGCGGCCCTGTTCGCCGGCGCGCGCCGCCTCCACCGCCGCATTCAGCGCGAGGATATTGGTCTGGAAGGCGATGCCGTCGATGACGGAGATGATCTCGACGATCTTGTTGGCCGAGGCGTTGATGTCGCCCATGGTGGCGACCACGCCGCCGACCACCTGGCCGCCGCGGGTCGCGATGCCGGTCGCGTTCACCACCAGCGCGTTGGCTTCGTTGGCGTTGGCGGCGTTCTGGCGCACCGCGCCGGTCAGTTCATCCATGGCGCGCGCGGTGCGCTCCAGGCTCGCGGCCTGCGATTCGGTACGGCCGGCCAGGTCCGCGTTGCCGCTGGCGATCTCGGCGCTGGCGACCGCGATCGTCTCGGCCGAGGCCTTGATCTCGGCCACCATCGTCGCCAGGCGCGCGCGCATGTCCTTCAGCGCGACCAGCAGGCTGGCGTTGTCGTTGGCGTCGGTGCGGATGTCCATCGCCAGGTCGCCGGCCGCGACGGCGCGGGCGATCTCGCGCGCATATTCCGGCTCGCCGCCGAGCTGCTGCCAGATGGCGCGCACCACGAACCAGGACACGATGGCCAGGGCGGCCACCACCGCCAGGGCGGTGACGATCATGGTCCACAGCACGCGGCGCACGTTGGCCTCGCTGCTGTTGACGCCGGCGGAGAACTGTTCCTTGGCCTGGACCTGGACCTTTTCCAGGTCGGCGTTCAGGGTGGCCAGGGTGCTTTGCATCTTGCCGACCACGGCCTGCGGGTCGCCTTGCTCCATTTCGAGCATGATGCGCGCGGCCGACAGCGCCGGCGCGTAGTAATCGTCGAATTCCTTCAGCAGGCGCGCGCCGGTCTCGCCCTGGCCCTCGATACGGCCCAGCTGCGCCAGGTGCGCGCGCACCTTGTTGGCCTGCTCGCCGACCTGGGCGATGCGGTCCTTGTCGCCTTCGCTGACGGCGTCGCGCAGGCCGGCGGTCACCTCGGCGATCTCGAGCGTCAATGCCTTGGACGCGTCCAGCACCGGGTAATCCACGCTCTCGGTGGCGTTGATCGACTTCAGCGCGTCGGTCGCGATCATCGCGCTCACGCCCACACCCATGCCGAAAATCAGGGTCGAAATGACCGGAAGTGCCCAAATCCTGCGCTTGATGCTCATGTCGTTGTCTCTCACTCTCAACAAAACGCCCCGCTGGCACGGAGCCGGCGGGGCGGATACAGAAAACAGCCTTCGGTCGTTTACTGCGCGGTGTAGATCACCTTGACGCTGCCGTCGACGGCGCTCTTTTCGATGTAGCCGATCGCCTTCGGGTTGGCGGCGACAGCCGCCTTCACGGCGGCGCTGTTGGCGACTTCCTTCGGCATCGTGGCCTTGCCGGTGAAGACCAGCTTCGACCACAGGGCCTTGGCCTGCGAGGCGTCCTTGTCGGTCACCTTCTTGTGGAACTCGGCGCGCACCGGCGCGTCTTCCGGCTGGTCGATCGGGGTCATCGCGGTCGACTTGCCGAGGAAGAACTGGGCGACCTGCTCCTTCGTCAGCGCCGATTCGGCGGCCTTCGGGTTCACCACCACGGCCACTTCGGCCAGGGCAGGGACGGCGGCGGCAACGAGCGCGGCGCCGATGGCGGCCTTGATCAGTTGTTTCATGGTGCGCTCCTTAGAACACGAAGTCGACGGCGACGGCGCCGACGGTCACGTCGCGGTGGAAGCCCGGCTGCGCGTTGAGCAGCAGGCCGCTGCCGACCTTCGGCTGGATGCGGTCGACCTGTGCCTTCAGGGCGATCGAGCGGTACAGGTCCCAGCGCACGCCGATCGAGGTCGTGCTCTGCTCGCCCTGGCCGACGCCGGTGTAGGGCAGGCGGGCGGCGCCGGCGCGCAGCAGCGCCAGTGCGGGAACGTTCGCCGGCACGGCGTTCGCCGGGTAGCCATCGATCGCCAGCTTGGCGTGCATTACGTACGGCAGCACCTTGCCGAAGCGGTAGCCGCCCATGGCGTACCACGAGGTGGTGTCGTTGACGTAGCTGTCGGTCTTGCGCTTCGCGTATTCGCCCTGCAGGACGATGTTGTTCCAGTCCATGCCGAGGCCCACCGAGGTGAACGAGGCGTCCTTGTCGCGCGGGTTCAGTGCGTCGGCGTAGGCGCCCAGCTGCGGCAGGTTGTAGGCGGCGCCGGTGCTGCGCAGGGTGTTCAACAGGCCGGCCAGGGTGGTCGAGCCGGTCACGGTGATCTTGGCGTCGGTGCGGCCAAAGCGCAGCGTGAACGGACCGTGTTCGGCCACCACGTTCAGGCCCAGCAGCTGCTTGCCTTCGGCGCGCAGGCCATAGGCCAGCTTGCCCTTGGCGCGGCCGTAGGTCACCTGGGTGGTGACGGTGGTGTCGCCGAAGCCGTGCTGCCAGGTCAGGTCGACGCCGTCGACGCTTTCGAACGGCACCTGCGAGTACATCTCGTTCGGGGCGCGCAGGAAGGTGCTGGCGTAGCCGACGTTGCGGTAGTCGGAAATCATGAACACCGGCAGGCCGGTGCGGCCGATGCGCAGGCTCACTTCATCGTTCAGGCGGGCCTTGGCGAAGGCCCAGGTCAGGTCGGCGCCGAAGTCGTCCTCGGCGTCCTTGCGCACCACGCCCTGGCCGGTCAGCGAGAGCCAGCCGTTGACGGCGACGTCGGCCTGCAGGCCGAGGTTCGAGTCGACGCCGGTGCGCGGTTCTTTCCTGGCGCCGGCGGCCTGGTTCGGACGGCCGAACTCGGCCTGGTCGGTGTTGGTCCAGGTCAGGGCGCCGGTACCGAAGCCGCGGACCTTGACGGTGGGGCCATCGGCTTCCTGCGCGAAGGCCGACGAGATCGCCAGTGGCATGGCCAGCACGGCGGCGAGAATTTGCTTATTCATAAGGCAATCTGTAACAAGTACTGCGTTTATAAGATTTACTTCTAATTATTTCTTTTCCGCATGCAGGTAGCATGAATAGAACGAAATAATTCTATCCATGGGGCAAAAATAAAGACAAGGAAAAGGAGTGCCGGTAGGAAAAACTGGACGATAAGCGAACACAGCCGTTGTTTTGCTGAAACAGCGTGGTGAAAAAACGAATAAGCTAATTCGTTTTCCGCATTACAACGCTGAATATGTTGCTAACTTCGCACAAAATGCGCTCAGTTCCACCAATGCGTGGTGGCGCCCATGGTAGGCAGGCGGGCCTGGACGGCCTCGTCGATGAGTCCCGCGCGCACGGCCTGCTCGGCCGTATAGATGCGTGCGTTGCCGAACAGGTGAGGGCGGATGTCGGCCGCTTCCGGCGCGCCGCGGGTGGCGTCGTCGAAGATGGCGGCATAGCGCTCGGCATCGAAGTCGAGGCAGTCGCGCCATTCCGAGACGCGGGCATGGTCGGCCGCTACCAGGTTGCCGAAGCCCCAGTGCAGCGGGTGGATCAGGAAGCGCGCGCCGGGGCAGGCATAGCGTTTTTGCCCGGCGAGGAAGATCACGACGCCGACCGATTCCACGCTGCCGATATTGAAGGTGGTGAGCGGTATCGGCAGGGACTTCAGGAAAAAGTAGAGCGCGAAGCCGGCCGTCATGTTGCCGCCTTCGGTGGACATGTGCAGTTCGATTTCGCTCGCGCCGCTTTGCAGCGCCTGCAGGCAGAGGTTGCGCACCGCGCAGGCGGAGCTGTGGTTGATCGGCCCGATGAAGTGAACGATGTGCAAGGTCATTGGCGCTCCCGTCGTGAGTGCTCAGGATAGCAATTTTGCGTTACGCGTAGCGCCCGGCTCGGATACGCGGCGCTTCCCGCTTGCCCTCGGCATGTACGAATACGGACGACCTGGAACAAGACGCTTCCGGCGTGAGCGGGCCGGGGCGATGCGCACCTTTCCTGTGCGTGGCGAGCAGGCGCCGTCGCGGCCTGCAAAAGTATTTTTTAGACAAAAGCAATACGTTTTCATTAATAGTGGATATCCAGAAAGCACAAATACAAGCGTCCACTGCTGATACTAAGCTGACGTCGGACTTCATTAAGACGAGACATCCCGACGCGCCTGAAAGGCGGAGTCGTCGGTCAATAACATAGGAGAAGTGCCATGTCCCAGCTTCAGTTCGAGCAAGCAGAGCGCGCCAGCACGCTGCTTCCCCCAGCGCAGGTAGACGGCAGAATCGATCGCTACTTTCAGATAGCAAAACACGGCAGCACGCCGTCACGCGAAGTGGTGGCAGGCGTCACGACCTTCATGGCCATGGTGTATTCGGTCTTCGTGGTGCCCGCCATGCTGGGAAAGGCGGGCTTCGACGTCAGGGCCGTGTTCATTGCTGTCTGTCTGACGGCAGCGTTCGGATCCCTGCTGATGGGATTCTGGGCACGCCTGCCGATTGCCGTCGGTTGCGCCATCTCGCTGACGGCTTTCGTGGCGTTCGATCTCGTGCTGGGAAAAGGCTTGTCGCCCGAGGTCGCCCTG
The DNA here is from genome assembly GCF_032106685.1 of Massilia sp. GTDB lineage: Bacteria > Pseudomonadota > Gammaproteobacteria > Burkholderiales > Burkholderiaceae_D > Telluria. The sequence goes on along the minus strand of NZ_DAMCPG010000005.1, from coordinate 75,152 downwards.
GGCGCGGTATTCCTGATGGGGGTGGTGTTCACGGCGATTTCCCTGACCGGGGTGCGAACCTGGATCCTGCAGAACCTGCCGACCGGCGTGGCGCATGGTACCGGCGTCGGCATCGGCTTGTTCCTGCTCCTGATCGCGTCCAACGACGTCGGCCTGGTGGTCAAGAACGCCGGCGCCGGCCTGCCGGTGGCCCTGGGCCAGATCACCTCCTTTCCAGTCGTGATGAGCGTCCTGGGCCTGGCCGCCATCTTCGGCATCGAACAGCGCAGGATTCCGGGTGGGATCCTGTTGGTGATCGTCGCGATTTCCGCCATTGGCCTGGCCTTCGATCCGAACGTGCATTTCAAGGGCGTATTCGCCTGGCCTCAGTTGAGCGCACCAGGACAAACCTCCCTGATCGGCGCCGTGAACATCATGGACGCACTTCACATGGCCGTCTTGCCCAGCGTGCTGGCCCTGGTCATGACCGCCGTGTTCGACGCCACCGGCACCATTCGGGCAGTCGCCGGACAGGCTGGCCGGGTTGACGCCAAGGGCTGCATTCACAACGGCGGCAAGGCGCTGACCGCCGATTCGGTGAGTTCGATCTTTTCGAGCCTGGTGGGGGGCGCGCCCGCGGCGGCCTACATCGAATCCGGCGTCGGTACCGCTGCCGGCGGCAGGACCGGCCTGACCGCGGTCGTCGTCGGGCTGCTGTTCCTGGGGCTGATCTTCTTTTCGCCGCTGGCCAGCCTGGTGCCATCGTATGCCACCGCCCCGGCCCTGATGTACGTCGGATTGCTCATGCTGGGCAACGTGGCGCGCATGAACATGGACGACAAGATCGACGCCCTGGCTGGCCTGGTATGTGCCGTGTTCATCCTCCTGTGCTGTAACATCGCAACCGGCATCATGCTTGGCTTCTGCACCCTGGTGATCGGCCGCCTGGTCTCTGGCGAGTGGCGCAAGCTGAATGTCGGCACCGTCAGTATTGCCGTCGCCCTGGCGGTCTTCTATGCCGGCGGTTGGGCAATCTGATGCCGCTGCACACGTCGAGGCCGGCCGCTGCACGCGGGTCGCCAGCCATGCTTCCCGATCGGCAATCCCGGGCAATCGCATGCGCGCCGATGCCGGTAACCGGCGCTCGGCCAGCGCGGCACGGCGCCTCAGTAGTATGCTGAATTGCAGATATTGAATATAAGCGCTTAGCTATATCTCAACGCTGGCTGACTGCGCTAAGCTTCCAACTGGGTTTTAATAGAGGCACACATGTCCGAACCGATCCGCTTTTACTTTCAGAATGCCCTTCGTGAAGTGCACGGGGTCGCCACCACGCAGACGATACTCCAGCACCTGCGGGAGGACCTGCGCTGCACCGGCACCAAGGAAGGCTGCGCCGAAGGCGACTGCGGCGCCTGCACCGTGGTGGTCGGTTCGCTCGAGAACGGCGAGCTCGAACTGAAGGCGGTCAATTCCTGCATCCAGTTCACGCCCACGCTCGACGGCAAGGCCTTGTTCACGGTCGAGGACCTGCAGCTGGCCGACGGCCACCTGCACCCGGTGCAGCAGGCCCTGGTCGAATGCCACGGCTCGCAGTGCGGCTTCTGCACGCCGGGCTTCGCGATGTCGCTGTGGGGCATGTACCTGAAGCAGGAAGGACAAGCCCGAGGTCAGCCACCATCGCGCTGCCAGATCGACGACGCGCTCTCGGGCAACCTGTGCCGCTGCACCGGCTACCGTCCGATCATCGACGCCGCCGTACGCATGACCGAACTGCCGCCCGCCGAGTTCGATCGCGCAGCCGTCGCCGAGGCCTTGCGCGGCCTGCAGCGCGCGGCCGGCGCCACCTACGAACATGCAGGGCGCAGCTTCCACGCGCCGCGCACGCTCGACGAGCTGGTTGCCCTGCGCGCAAGCCATCCGCAGGCCCTGATCCTGGCCGGCTCGACCGACGTCGGCCTGTGGGTGACCAAGCAGATGCGCGAACTGAGCGACATCATCTACCTCGGCCACGTCGCCGAACTGAAGACGGTGGCGCAAGGCGACGGCATGCTCGAGATCGGCGCCGGCGTCACCCTGCAGGACGCCTATGCCGCGCTGTGCGCGTACTACCCGGACGAACTGAAGGAACTGTGGCAGCGCTTCGCCTCGCTGCCGATCCGGAACGCCGGCACCCTGGGCGGCAACGTCGCCAACGGCTCGCCGATCGGCGACTCGATGCCCTGGCTGATCGCGCTCGGCGCGCGCCTGGTGCTGCGCGGCGCCGGCGGCGAACGCGAACTGGCGCTCGAGGATTTCTATCTCGGCTACCAGCAGAAGGACCTGCGCGCCGACGAATTCGTGCGCGCCCTGCGCGTGCCGCTGCCGCGCCCGGACCTGCGCTTCCGTACGTATAAACTCGCCAAGCGTTTTGACCAGGACATCTCGGCGGTCTGCGCCGCGTTCGCGCTCACCCTGGAGGGCGGCCTGGTGAAAGAAGCGCGCATCGCCTTCGGCGGCATGGCCGCCACCCCGAAGCGCGCCGCCGCCGCGGAAAGCATGTTGACCGGCCGCGCCTGGGACGAAGCCGCGCTGGTCGAGGCGATGGCCGCGCTGGCCCAGGATTACCAGCCGCTGTCGGACATGCGCGCCTCCAGCGCCTATCGCCTCAAGACGGCGCAGAACCTGCTGCGCCGCTTCTGGCTCGAAACCCGTCCCGAAAACCCCCTGCCGCAGGATGCGGTCAACGCATTCGCAGCCCAGGCGTAAGGAGAACAGCATGAACGACGCAGGCGCACCAGCATTGAAGGCGGCGGCGTGGAGCGCGGTCGGGCGCGCGCGGCCGCACGAGTCGGCCACGCTGCACGTGCTCGGCCAGGCCACCTATACCGACGACATCGCGGAACTCGCGGGCACCCTGCACGCGGCGCTCGGCCTGTCCAGCAAGCCGCACGCCAACATCGTCTCGATCGATCTCGGTCCCGTGCGCGCCGCGCGCGGCGTGGTCGCCGTGCTGACCGCAAAGGACATCCCCGGCACCAACGACTGTGGCCCGATCATCCACGACGACCCTATTCTCGCCGATGGCAAGGTCGAATACGTCGGCCAGCCGATCTTCATCGTCGTAGCAAGCACCCACGACAACGCGCGCCGCGCCGCGCGCCTGGCGCAGGTCGAGTACGAGGAGATGCCGGCCATCCTCACGCCGCAGGAAGCCCACGCCGCCCAGTCCTACGTAGTGCCGCCGATGCGCCTGGCGCGCGGCGACGCCGAGGCCGCGTTCGCGAACGCGCCGCATAAGGTGAAAGGCCAGCTGTTCGTCGGCGGCCAGGAACAGTTCTACCTCGAGGGCCAGATCGCCTACGCGATTCCCGGCGAAGACCGCGGCATGCTGGTGCAATGCTCGACCCAGCACCCGAGCGAAATGCAGCACGTGGTCGCGCACGCGCTCGGCCTGCATTCGCACCACGTGACCGTCGAGTGCCGGCGCATGGGCGGCGGCTTCGGCGGCAAGGAATCGCAGTCGGCGCTGTGGGCGGCCGCCGCTTCCATCGCCGCGGCGAAGCTGAAGCGCCCGGTGAAGCTGCGCGCCGACCGCGACGACGACATGATGGTCACCGGCAAGCGCCACTGCTTCTGGTACGACTACGAAGTCGGCTACGACGATACGGGACGCATCCTGGCGGCGAAGGTCGACATGGTCTCGCGCGCCGGCTACTCGGCCGACCTGTCCGGACCGGTCGCCACGCGCGCCGTCTGCCACTACGACAACGCCTATTACCTGTCGGACGTCGACATCCGCGCCGCCTGCGGCAAGACCAATACCCAGTCGAACACGGCCTTCCGCGGCTTCGGCGGGCCGCAGGGCGCGATCGCGATGGAATACGCGATCGACGAGATCGCGCGCACCCTCGGCGTCGACGCCCTCGACGTGCGCCGGCGCAACTTCTACGGCAAGGAAGAGCGCAACGTCACGCCCTATGGCCAGGCGGTGGTCGACAACGTCATCCACGAACTGGTGGCCGAACTCGAGACCTCGAGCGAATACCGTGCGCGGCGCGCCCAAGTCGCCGAATTCAACCGCACGAGTCCCGTGCTGAAGAAGGGCCTGGCGCTCACCCCGGTGAAGTTCGGCATCGCCTTCAACGTGACCCACCTGAACCAGGCCGGCGCACTGGTGCACGTCTACGTCGACGGTTCCATCATGGTCAACCATGGCGGCACCGAGATGGGGCAGGGCATCAACACCAAGGTGATGCAGGTCGTGGCGCACGAGCTGGGCGTGGACGTGGAGCGCGTGCGCGCCACCGCCACCAACACCAGCAAGGTCGCCAACACCTCGGCCACCGCCGCCTCCACCGGCGCCGACCTGAACGGCAAGGCGGCCCAGGACGCGGCGCGCCAGATCAAGGAGCGCCTGGCTGCCTTTGCGGCCACGACCTACGGCGGCGAGGCCGATGAGGTGCGCTTCGCGGCCGACACCGTGTTCGTCAACGGCATGGAAGTACCCTTCGAGCACCTGGTGCAGAAGGCCTATCTCGCGCGCGTCCAGCTCTGGTCCGACGGCTTCTACGCCACCCCGGGCCTGTCCTGGGACGCGAAGACCATGAGCGGGCGTCCCTTCTCCTACTTCGCCTATGGCGCGGCAGTCTCGGAAGTGGTGGTCGACACCCTCACCGGCGAGTGGAAGCTGCTGCGCGCCGACGCCCTCTACGACGCCGGCAATTCGCTCAACCCCGCGATCGACATCGGCCAGGTCGAAGGCGCCTTCATCCAGGGCATGGGCTGGCTCACCACCGAGGAACTGTGGTGGAACGCCGGCGGCAAGCTGATGACGCACGCGCCCTCGACCTACAAGATCCCGGCGGTGTCTGACTGTCCGCGCGATTTCCGCGTGCGCCTGTTCCAGAACCGGAACGTCGAGGACAGCATCCATCGTTCCAAGGCGGTGGGCGAACCGCCGCTGCTGCTGCCGTTCTCGGTGTTCTTCGCGATCCGCGACGCGGTATCGAGCGTGGGCGAGCACAAGGTCAATCCGCCCCTGAACGCGCCGGCGACGAGCGAGGCGATCCTGGACGCCATCGCCATCGCCTGCGTCGAGTCGGCGGCCCAGGCGAACCGGTAATGGAAGACTGGCTCAGCGCCGCGCAGCGCGCACCAAGCGTGCTGGTCACGGTCGCCATCGTCGAAGGCTCGGTGCCGCGCGAACCGGGCGCGAAGATGCTCGTCACCCGCGACGGTTTCGCCGGGACCATCGGCGGCGGACACCTCGAACACCGCGCCATCGAACTGGCGCGCGCGATGCTGGAGGGGGGCGGGGCGGCCAGGTTGGAACGCTTCGCGCTCGGGCCGAGCCTGGGGCAGTGCTGCGGCGGGATTGCGCATTTGGCGTTCGAGTTCGTCGACCCTGAGCAGGCCGTCTTGCTGGACAACCGGCGGAATGAAGACAGCTGGCGTGTTGTGCCGCTTGACGATATACCCGTAGGGTGGACGGGTTGCCCGTCCACGCGTTCACCGGACGCTGGCGCTGCTGCACAATCCGATGCATCCGATGTCCGTGGAGCAGGCATGGGCGAGAACGACGCCGTGAATGTGTCGATGCCGGTTGAACGCGTGGACGGCGGAGCCGTCCACCCTACGTGGGCATTGCTTGACGGCGCCGGCGGTCAAATCGCCGGCGCCGCCGTTCCCGCCTGCGACCGCACCCGCGGCACCCACGTCTTCCTTGACCCGTCCGGCCGCCGCTGGCTGGTCGACGCCGTCCTCGCCCCGCGCGCCCACCTGATGCTGTTCGGCGCCGGCCACGTCGGCGCCGCCATCATGCGCGCGCTGGCCGAGCTGCCCTGCCGCGTCACCTGGGTCGACGAGCGCGAGGACATGTTCCCGCCCGCCTCCGCATTGCCGGCGAACGTGACGGTCGAAGCCACCGACACGCCCGAGGCGCTGGTGGCGCAGGCCGCGCCCGGCACCACCTTCCTGGTGCTGACGCACAGCCATGCACTTGACCTGCGCCTGTCGTTCGCGATACTGTCCCGCCCCGGCCGCGACGCGAACCGGGCCGACTGGTTCGGCCTGATCGGCTCGAACACCAAGCGCCGCCAGTTCGAGCACCGCCTGCGCGAACGCGGCATCGATGCCGCCCGCCTCGACGCCATGGTGTGCCCGATCGGCCTGCCCGGCATTACCGGCAAGGCGCCGGCCGTGATCGCGATCGCCGTCGCGGCCCAACTGCTGACCGTCTGGGAATCCGCTTGCGCGGACCAGCCCGGCCCTCTTGACGCTTCTTCGGAATCCAACTGATGTCCATCGCACCAACGACCGTGCAAGCCTACCGTGCGAGCTTGCTGCACTTTCACGCCGACCCGGCCTTCGCCGAACAGTCCTATGCCTGGCACCGGGACGGCCTGCTCGTCGTCAAGGACGGCCGCATCGCAGCGGCCGGCGACTACGCCCAGCTGGCCGGTACGCTGCCGCCCGGCGTCGAGCCGGTCGACTACCGCGGCAAGATCATCACGCCCGGCTTCATCGACACCCACCTGCATTATCCGCAGACGGACATGATCGCCTCCCCCAGCCCGGGCCTGCTGCCCTGGCTGGAGACCTACACCTTCCCGACCGAGCGCCGCTTCGAGGATCCGGCGCACGCGCGCTCGGTGGCCGAGTTCTTCCTGGACGAGCTGACCCGCTGCGGCACCACCACGGCCGTGGTCTACTGCACCGTGCACCCGGGTTCGGTCGACGCCTTCTTCGAGGCGAGCGAAGCGCGCAAGCTGCGCATGGTGGCGGGCAAGGTGCTGATGGACCGCAACTGCCCGGACTTCCTGCGCGACGCCGAAGGCCAGATCGGCGACAGCGAAGCGCTGATCAACAAGTGGCACAAGCGCGGCCGCGCGCTGTACGCGATCACCCCGCGCTTCGCGCCCACGTCGAGCGAAGCCCAGCTGCGCCTGGCCGGCGAGCTGGCCCAGGCGTATCCGGACACCTTCATCCAGACCCACGTCTCGGAGAACAAGGACGAGTGCGACTGGGTGCGCGAACTGTATCCCGCCTCGCGCAGCTACCTGGGCGTGTACGAGGACTTCGGCCTGATGCGCCCGCGCGCCCTGTTCGGCCACTGCATCTGGCTGGACGACGAGGACTTCGCGCGCATGGCGGCGACGGGTTCGGCGGCGGCGATCTGCCCGACCTCCAACCTGTTCCTGGGCAGCGGCCTGTTCGACTTCGAAAAGGCCGACGGCGCAAAGGCGCTGCTCTCGCTCGGGACCGATGTCGGGGCAGGGACCTCGTTCTCGATGCTGCAGACCATGAACGAAGCCTATAAGGTGGCGCGCCTGAAGGGCAGCTACCTGCCGGCGCTGCGCATGTTTTACCTGGCCACCCTGGGCGCGGCGCGCGCAATGGACCTGGAGGGCACGATCGGCAGTTTTGCCGCCGGCGCGGAAGCCGACTTCGTCGTGCTCGATCCGCAGGCGACGCCGCTGCTGGCGCGCCGCAGCGCCCACTGCGATTCGCTGGAGGAGCAGCTCTTTGCGCTGGCGCTCTTGGGGGATGACCGCGCGATCCGGGCGACGTATGCGATGGGGGCGAAGGTGCACGAGCGCGGGTGATGCGTTTGTGGGGCTGTTGCCTGTGCCGCAGCCGGCCCCTTGAATCCGCGTGGGCACAAGTGCCCACCCTACGGGAGGCGTTCCCGGCTCGACGCTTCGCGCCTCGTAGGCAAAGGACTGATTGATCGAGGCGTCTTGCGCCGAGCCCGCGGCTTGATCCGTAGGGTGGGCTCTCGAGCCCACGCGGATTCAAGATACCAGTAGCGCCACAGGCAACAGCCCCCCGAACGCCGCCCATCCATTGCCAAGCCAGATTGAAGCGGTTAGAGTTTCGCGGTCCGTTTTCAATCCACCAATACGAAAGAACCCCGATGCAGAAGAAACTGAGCTGCCTGCTCGTGGCGCTGGCCTTCGCCGCGCCCGTCGCCGCCAAGGAGCCGGGCACGGCGACCCGCCACGCCAACGAGGCCGCCACCGCCCGTCATTACGCCGCGCTGGTCGCGGGCGCCGAGCCGAAGCTGGCCGAGCTGACCATGTTCTTCACGCAGATGCCCAAGGGCGGCGACCTGCACCACCACTATTCGGGCGCGATCTACGCCGAGCAGTACGTCGACTTCCTCGACAAGCAGGGCGTGTGCGTCAACAAGCAGACCTACCGCATCGAGACCAACAAGGAAGTCGTCGCCGCCGAGCGCGCGAAGCCGGCCAAGGAGCGCAACTGCCTGTCGAGCGCCGAGGTCTATGCCGACGACCACACCTGGCGCGAGCTGGTGCAGCGCTGGTCGAACAAGGACTTCGACAACCACGGCGCGATCCAGCCGCCGCCCGACCGCCTGTTCTTCCAGACCTTCGGCTACTTCGGTCCGGTCTCGAACGCCAACTTCGCCGAAGGCCTGCAGGAGCTGAAGAAGCGCGCGATCGCCGAGAACGTCAGCTACATCGAGACCATGTTCAAGATGGCGCCGACGGTCAGCAACCCCGAATTCGACGCGCGCGCCTGGCAGCTGGTGAACGACGACGCGGGCCTGAAGGTCGCGCTGAACAACTGGATGGAAACGCTGGCGCGCGACCCGGCCTTCAACAAGAACCTGGGCGACTTCGTCGCGAAAATCGACGAAGCCGCCGCCGGCATCGACGACGAGCGCTTCACCATGCGCTACCAGACCTATGTCCTGCGCCTCTTGAACCCGTCGCAGGTGTTTTCCTCGATGGTGGGCGCGTTCAAGGCGGCAGCAAGCGGCGGCAAGATCGTGGGCGTCAACATCGTCGGCCAGGAAAGCACCGCCGTCTCGATGCGCGACTACACGCTGCACATGAAGATGTTCGGCTTCCTGAAATCGATCTACCCGGACGTCAAGGTCGCGATGCACGCCGGCGAACTGGCGCTGGGCGACGTGCCGCCGGAAGGCCTGAAGTTCCACATCGACCAGGCGCTGGTGGTGGCGAATGCCGACCGCATCGGCCACGGCATCGACCTGGCCCACGAGACCAACGCGATTCCCATCATGCGCAAGATGCGCCAGGACGACGTGCCGGTCGAGATCAACCTGACCTCGAACGCCTTCATCAACGGCCTGCAGGGCGAGAGCCACCCGATCACCCTGTACCGCAAGTACGGCGTGCCCTACGTGATCTCGACCGACGACGCCGGCGTCACCCGCCATACGCTCAGCAACGAATACGTGCTGTTCGCCAGCCGCTACAAGCCGGACTATGCGGAGATGAAAAAGACTTCGTATAACAGTATCCGCTACGCCTTCCTGCCGCCGGCGGAGAAGACGCGGCTGACGCGCCAGCTCGACGAACGCTTCGCGAAGTTCGAGGCCGAGGTGGCCGGACTGGCGAAGGATGTAGTGAAGAAACAACGAGCGAAAAACAAATAAGCTTGGTGGATAACGGCAGCGCAACGCTGCCGTTTTGACAAGTGCACCGCCCGGTGCACTGTTTTGGGGCAAACAAAAGTTAGTCAAAACCCAATATTTGTGGCCTGGTTGCCACAGATTCCCGACGCCGCCCCCGCGTTTTCTGAAAAAGTTTATCTAAATATTTCAGCAAAGAATGCCTTCCGTATAATCGCGCCTTGTGATTTTGCTCGGGGAAACCCCCGTGCGGCGCGCCGAATGCACGTTTTTTGGGCGATTTAGTGTTTCCGCCTATAAATGGCGAACAAAAAACGTATTTGTCTGTTGGAAGTCACTCATGCATATTTGCTGGCGTTGCTAAATATGCTTGAAGTTTTTTCAAGGGCGAGTGGTAACAGGGATGAAACATTTCCTGTCTACAATCGCCCGGTCCAAGGCAAGGCCGGCTGTGCCGCTGCGGTTTGCAGCAACCAGGGTTGCAGTACTTGTAAAGAGGGACGTCTTCGGGCGTCCAAATAACTATTAAGTCTATTTTGGGGTTTTAACAATGATCACTCACAAACAGATCCGGCTGACCAAGCTGGCGCTGGCTTTGTCGATTGCGTTGTCGGCTGCGCCGACCTTCGCACAGAACACCACCTCCGCCATTGGCGGCCGCGTCGCTGGCGCGGACGGCAAGCCGGTGGCTGGTGCACAAGTGTCGATCCTTCATACCGAGTCGAACTCTGTCAGCAACGTCGCGACCGACGCTGAAGGCCGATACATCGCACGCGGTCTGCGTGTGGGTGGTCCGTACACCATTATCATCACCAAGGACGGCGTTTCGGAAAAACGCGACAACGTCTTCATCCAGCTGGCCGAAACCGCGTCCATCGATGCGACCCTGGGCACCGGCATGCAGACCGTGACCGTTTCCGGCACCGCCAACCGCTCGGAGCGCTTCAACCGCACGACGATGGGCGCCGTCACCAGCATCGGCGCGACCGAACTGGCAACCCAGGCATCGATCCAGCGTAACCTGCAGGATTACGCCCGTGCCGACCCGCGCGTTTCGCAGAACGACAAGGAACGCGGCGAAATGTCCGTCGCCGGCCAGAACTCGCGCTACAACTCGATCACCGTCGATGGCGTCGCCATCAACGATACCTTCGGCCTGGAGTCGAACGGCAGCCCCACCGCGCGCCAGGCAATCTCGATCGAAGCGATCCAGTCGGTCCAGGTCAACGTCGCCAACTACGACGTGACCCAGAAAGGCTACACCGGCGCCAACATCAACGCCGTCACCAAGTCGGGCACCAACACCTGGAAGGGCGGCGCCTACTACGTGTGGCGTAACGACCGCTTCGTCGGCGAACGCTACAACAACGTCACCGATACCTACAGCGACGCGCCGAAGTTCAAGGAAACCACCAAGGGCCTGTGGGCCAGTGGCGCCCTGATCGAAGACAAGCTCTTCATCTACGCCCTGACCGAGAAATCGGAAAGCAGCCGCGCCAGCCCGGACTTCGGCATCATCGGCAGCAGCGCCGGCACCACCGTGCCGATCACCGCGTCGGCCGTCGAGCAGGCGCAGCAGATCGCCAAGGACAAATGGGGCATGGACATCGGCGGCCTGAACGTGCCAGCCGGCTCGAAGATGACCTCGGAAGAGAAGCTGCTGAAAGTCGACTGGAACATCAGCGATAACCACCGCGCCAACTTCCGCTACGGCAAGACCACCCAGTCGGAACCGGTCTTCCCGTCGTACGCCCGTGACAGCGTGAGCCTGGACTCGATGTTCTACAGCAACGAGAAGAGCATCGAAACCGGCGTCGCCCAGATCTTCTCGGACTGGACCCCGACCCTGTCGACCGAATTCCGCGTCTCGTCGCGCGACTATGATTCGGTGCCGAAGAACAGCACCCGCCTGCCGTCGATCCGCCTGCAGTTCAGCGGCGCGCTGCCTGCCGGCACCCCGGCCGGTACCCAGAACGGTTCGCGTGACCTGAACTTCGGTACCGAATACGCACGCCAGCTGAACGTCCTCGGCACCAAGACCATGGACTACTACGGCGCGGCCAACTGGGTCGTGGGCGACCACGAGATCAAGGGTGGCTTCGACTACAGCACCAACGAGATCTACAACGCCTACCTGCAGAACGTCTTCGGCAGCTACACCTTCGCCTGCGACGACACCCTGAACGCCGGCATCTGCAAGAACGGCAGCGCAGCGGCGATCGAAGCGGCGGTGCTGAACAACTTCCGTAACGGTAACCCGACTTCGTACTCCGTGCAGATTCCTGCACCGGGCAAGTCGCTGAGCGACGGCATCTCGTCGTTCACGATGAAGAACACCGGCCTGTTCCTGCAAGACACCTGGACCGCCACCAAGAACCTGACCCTGACCTACGGCGTTCGCGTGGACGAAACCGGCGTCGGCAGCAAGCCGCTGGCCAACGCCGATGTGGCAAAACCTGTCATCGCCGGCAACTTCGCTACCGGCCGCGGCCAGACCGGCGGTTTCGGCTACGACAATACCGTCACCCCTGACGGCAAGAAGCTGTGGCAGCCGCGCGTCGGCTTCAACTACAAGTTCGACAGCGCCCGTTCGATGCAGATCCGCGGTGGCGCCGGCCTGTTCCAGGGCGCCGCGGCATCGGTGTGGATGTCGAACCCGTTCTCGAATCCGGGTGTCGCCACCCAGACGGTCACCTGCGCCTCGAACGCCATCCGTTGCCCAGCCACCGGCTTCTTCAACCCGGATCCGGACAACCAGCCGAGCAACATCGCCGGCAGCACGCCGCTGGCCAACGTCGACATCCTCGACCCTGGCCTGCGCCAGCCGTCGATCTGGAAAGCCAACCTGGCGTTCGACACCGAACTGCCATGGTACGGCATGGTCTTTGGTGCTGAGTTCTTGTACACCAACAACAAGGACAGCATCTACTACGAGCACCTGAACCTGGGCGCATCGACCCGCACCGCCGGCACCGACGGCCGCGAGATGTACTGGAACCCGGCAGCCCTGACGACCAGCTGCTACAGCGTCAATGCCGCCGGCACCTCGCTGACCACCACCAGCGGCTGCACGCAAGCCAAGTACCTGCGTAACCGTTCCTTCAACAACGTCCTGGTGGCGAAGAACACCAGCGAAGGCGACGGCAAGCTGATCACGATGTCGCTGTCGCGTCCGCTGACCAAGGGCTTCGGCTGGTCGGTGGCCTACACCCACACGAAAGCGACGGAAGTCTCGCCGCTGTCGTCGTCGGTCGCCAATTCGAACTTCAATGCACGTGCGGTGTTCAACCCGAACGAAGAAGTCGCATCGAACGCGAACACCATGGCGAAGCACCGCCTGAACGCCCTGGCCAACTTCCAGAAGAAGTTCTTCGGTTCGTACAACACCCGTCTCGGCGTGTTCTACGAAGCACGTTCGGGCAAGCCGTACAGCTGGACCTACAAGAACGACCTGAACGGCGACGGTATCTCGGGCAACGACCTGATGTACATCCCGAAAGCCTTCGGTTCGGGTGAAGTGGTCTTCCTGGGCGATACCGAAACCAGCCACACCAACGAGCAGCGCTTCTGGGACATCGTCAACGGCAACAAGGCCCTGCGTGACGCAGCCGGCGGTGTCGTAGGCCGTAACAAGAGCTTCTCGGACTGGACCAACGTGGTCGACATGCGCATCAGCCAGGAAATCCCGGGCATCTTCAAGCGCAACAAGGCCGTGTTCACCCTGGACTTCTTCAACGTCGGCAACCTGCTGAACAAGAAGTGGGGCCACATCCAGGAACCAGCGTTCGCGTCGGGCGGCGGCACCACCCGCGGCTTCGTGGACTACGCCGGTCTGGACTCGCAAGGCCGTTACGTCTACTTCGTCCGCAACAAGGCCGACGACCTGACCGTCAAGCAGTCGAAGAACGAATCGCAGTGGGCGATCCAGGCAACCGTCAAGTACGAATTCTAAGTTCCTGAATTTGTCCTGATGCCTGAAACGGCCGGTGGCAACACCGGCCGTTTTTTCGTTTACATGAATGGGTAAGCAGTAGGCAAGGGGGGCTTGTAAGGATGGCCTCGTGCTGGCCTACGTGCAATAATTCGGCTCGCCCGCGAGGGCCCGTCTTCATCAACAAAGGTATGCCATGATCGTTTCCCCGCGCGCCCGCGCCGTTCTTTCCACCCTGGTCCTGGCGCTCGCCGCGGCCGGCTGCGCAACCGCGCCGCGTGCGCCGGTCACCCTCAACCTGGTCGCGATCAACGACTTCCACGGCAACCTCGAGCCGAGCAAATACACCTACGTCAACGCCGCCACCGGCAAGAGCGAAACCCTGCGCGCCGGCGGCATCGAAGCCCTGAGCGGCGCGCTGGCCGCCTGGCGCCAGGAAGACAAGGACCTGCTGTTCATCGGCGCCGGCGACCTGATCGGCGCCAGCCCGGCGCTGTCCTCGATGTGGGCCGACGAGCCGAGCATCGAGGCGATGAACCTGATGGGCCTGCAAATGAGCTCGGTGGGCAACCACGAATTCGACCAGGGCCGCAAGGAACTGCTGCGCCAGCAGAACGGCGGCTGCGATTCGCCGCGTCCTAAAAAGGCCTGCAAGCTGGCGCCGGACTTCAAGGGCGCGCGCTTCACCTATCTCGCCGCCAACGTGCTCGACAAGGCCACGGGCAAGCCCTTCATGCCGGCCTACCGCATCGAGACCGTCAAGGGCGTCAAGGTCGGCGTGGTCGGCGTGGTGCTGCAGGATACCGCCTCGGTCGCGGTCAGCTCGGCCATCGCCGGCCTCGATTTCATCGGTGAGGCAGAGGCCATCAACCGCACCCTGCCGCAGATGCGCGCCGACGGCGCCCAGGTGATCGTCGCCCTGGTGCACGAGGGCGGCCGCACCGACGAGTCGCCCCAGCAGCCCGCCTGCAAGGGCTTGACCGGCGCCGTGGTCGACATCGTGAAGCAGCTCGATCCGGCGATCCGCCTGGTCATCACCGGCCACTCGCACCAGGGCTACCTGTGCCAGGTCGACGGCCGCGTCGTCACCCAGGCCGACGCCGCCGGCCACCTGTTGTCGCGCATCGCCCTGACGGTCGATCCGGCCAGCGGCGCGCTGGCCGACATCGACGTCAAGAACGTCGTCATGGACCCGGCCAAATTCCCGGCCGACCCGAAAGTGGCGGCCTACCTCGCCAGCGTCAAGGAGCGCAGCCGCGCGGCGCTGGCGCGCCCGCTGGGCAAGCTCGGCGTCGCCACCGTGGCGAGGAAGAGCAGCGAGGCCGGCGAGTCGCCGCTGGGCGACCTGATCGCCGACGCGATCGTCGCCGCGACCCGCGAGCACGGCGTGCAGATCGGCTTCATGAACACCGGCGGCATCCGCAAGGACCTGGACACGGGGGAGGGCATGGTCGCCACCTTCGGCCATGCCCAGGCGGTGCTCCCCTTCGGTAACACGCTGGTCGTGATGGACCTCACCGGCGCCCAGCTGCGTCGCCTGCTGGAGCAGCAGTGGGACCGCCCTGCCGCATCCGGTTCGACCATCCTGCAAATCTCGCAGGGCCTGTCCTACCAGTGGGACGAAAAGCGTCCGGTCGGCAGCCGCCTGGTGCCGGGCAGCCTGAAGTTCAACGGCGTGCCGGTCGACGACGGCAAGAGCTACCGCGTGGTCGCGAACAACTTCCTGGCCGAAGGCGGCGACAATCTGCCGGAGTTCGCCAAGGGCACCAACCGTGTCGATACCCAGCTGGTCGACCTGGACGCGCTGAGCGACTTCATTGCGAAGCATCCGGGCGCCGGCGCGCCGCAGGCCGGCATGGTCTCCACGACCCGCATCGAGAAGGTGCGTTAAGCACGACAGGAGCCGCACATGGACAAGAATTCGATCGTCATCCTTGCCGCCTGCGCACTGGCGGTGATCGGCATCACCGTGGTCAAGCGCCTGATGCTCAAGTCTTCCCAGACCCCGGCGCGGCGCGCCCTGATGCTGGCGGCGCTGGCCGTGGGCATCATGGCCGTCATGTCCATCCTGCTGTCGCTGCTCCAGTAGCGGCGCGGCACCGCAACCGACAGCACCAACCCAAGGAACCACCATGAAAAAACTAGCTTGTGTACTCGCGCTGACGAGCGCCTTCGTTTCGGTCGACGCGGCCGCCTGGGGCGGCGACGGCCACCGCGCCGTGGGCGCCATCGCCGACCGCCTGCTGAAGGGCTCCAACGCCGAGAAGCAGATCGCCGCGCTGCTGCTGCCGGGCGAATCGCTGCAGTCGATCGCCAGCTGGCCGGACTGCGTGAAGGGCACCTGGTGCGGCCCGCAGACGCCGGAAATGGTCGACTACACGGCCGCCAACCCGAAGCACGACGAGTACCACTACACCAACGTGCCGTTCCAGCTGGAGCACTACCATGAGCACGGCGTCGGCACCAGCGAGCACGACATCGTGCAGACCCTGAAGCAGGCCATCGCCGTCCTGCAAGGTAAAACCGATCCGGCCCTGAACCCGCACAAGTTCACCAAGCGCCAGGCCCTGATCCTGCTGACCCACATGGTCGGCGACATTCACCAGCCGCTGCACGTCGGCGCGGCCTACGTCAGCAAGGACGGCAAGTTCGTGGTGCCGAAGACCAAGGTCGAGGTCGACGAGGCCGCGATCTTCGCTTCGCGCGGCGGCAACAACCTGCTGCTCGACGACGAGAAGCTGGCCCAGCTGAGCGCAGGCCTGATTCCGCCGGGCGACCCGAAACCGATCAAGGAAGGCGTGCCGAAGGCGTTGACGAAACCCTTCCACTCCTACTGGGACAGCACCACGGTCGACTACGCCTTCCGCCGCATCCGTACCAGGACCCCGGACCAGTTCGCCGAGGCCGTGATCGCCTCGAACCCGACGGTCAAGCCGAACACCGGCGAGCTGGCCACCTGGCCCTACCAGTGGGCCGACGACAGCCTGGTCGGCGCCAAGGTCGCGCACGAGGGCGTCACGCCGGGCAAGCTGGCGCCGCAGGTGAGCAAGAAGGGCGAGACCTACTACACCTTCACGCTGGAAGTACCGCAGAACTACCCGGTGCCGAGCTCGCAGCTGGCCAAGGAACAGCTGATCAAGGGCGGCTACAAGCTGGCCGAGGTGCTCAAGGCGATCTACGGCTGAGTGCAGTACCCGTAGGGTGGGCGGCTCCACCCGACGGCCGACGAGCTCGAGGCCGCTGCGCCGCCCACGCGTTCAACGGGCGCATGAACCTCCGCGCTTCTGCACGACGTTCTGCGCTCCCGCGGATCACCGCGGCGTATCGGATGCCGCTTGAACGCGTGGGCGGCGCCCGCGCCGTCGTCGCGCACGCGTCCGGGTGCAGCCGCCCACCCTACGGGTGTCAATGCTAAAATGGCAAGATCGCGCGCCGCGCTCTCTTCCATTTTTTCCATGAAAACAATCCTGCCCGTCATTGCCGGACTCGCCTGCCTGCTGAGCGCTCCGGCGCACGCCGAGTCGCCGGTCGAGCCGGACGCACCGCGCGGGCGCCCCTTGTGGGAACTGGGCATCGGCGCCGGCCTCGTCAGCACGCCGGCCTATCCCGGCGCCGACGACCGCGAGACGCGGCTGCTGGCGATCCCCACGATTTTCTACCGCGGCAAGATCCTGCGCGCCGACCAGTCCGGTATCGGCGCGCGCCTGTTCCGCAGCGACGCGGCCGAGTTCGACGTCGGCCTGGCCGCCTCGCTGCCGGCCCGTTCCGACGACGTGGCGGTGCGCGCCGGCATGCCGGACCTCGGCGCGCTGGTCGAATTCGGCCCGCGCCTGAAACTGCGCCTGGCCCGGCTCGACGCCTGGCGCGTGGTGCGCGCCGAGCTGCCCCTGCGCGCCGTGTACGAGGTGCGCGGCGGCGTGCGCCACCAGGGCTATACCTTCGAGCCGCGCCTGGTCTACGAACAGCGCACGCCGGACGGCAAATGGCTGTTCGACGCCCAGCTGGCGGCGGTCGTCGGCGACGGCAAGATCAACCGCTATTTCTACGAAGTGGCGCCGCAGTACGCCACGGGCGAGCGCCCGGCCTATGCCGCCCATTCCGGGCTGATCCTGGTGCGCGCCGGCCTGTTCGCGGCGCGCCAGGTGAATCCCGACCTGCGCGTATTCGGCTTCGTGCGCGCCGAGAACTACGGCGTCGGCGCCAACGACAACAGCCCGCTGTTGCGGCGTAACAGCGGCGTGTCGGCCGGTGTCGGGGTGTCGTGGATGCTGTGGCGCTCGCAGACCCTGGCGCGCGACTGAGAGCGCCTGAAAAAACCTCCATGGCTGCGTTGCATTGTCTCGCCGTCCGTTCGTACTGTCTTCGATAATACGCCTTGCCCTGAAGGTTTCGTCAGGCGCTCTGGCAGCGCCACGCCTCCGCGGCTTGCGCGCTTAAGCAGAACAATTGTCCCGCCACAAGTCGTGACCGCGCGTGCGCGGAAGAATGAGCTGTTCGCACTTCCACAAAGAAAACGATATGCTCATTCGACATGCATGCCTGTGCCTTGCCGGCACCTTGCTCACGCTGTCCGCGCTGGCCGGCGCGGTCAACCCTTACGCCGACCACAACGGCAAGCTGCCGGCGCCGGGCGAATACAACGGCCCGCTGTTCCGGCTCAGCTACAACTACCCGTCGGGACTGCCGGCACCCTACATGGGCTGGCGCACGGCGATCGGCAACGGCCCGATCACGACCGCGAATGCCGCCGCCTATGTCCAGGCGCTGAAGGACGCCGTCGCGCGCGACATGCATACCCTGCTGGCCGACTACGGGGACTGGAACGCGGCGCGCCGCGGCTGGTACAACGATCCCTGGCTGGGCGCCCAGCGCGAGCCCATCCACGGGATGCTGGTCGGGATCGAGAAGGTCGACAATAGCCTGTTCCCGAAAAGCGGCCTGACGAAACCGTTTACGACCTACGTCATCACCTATTACAACCGGACGGCGGCCCAGACCATCGGCAAGATCTGGGGCCGCGATCCGAAGGCCCCGGTGCTGGCGGGCGGCGCCACCCAGTACGCCGAGGGCGCGATCACCGTCAAGCTGGCCTTCACCACGGCCGATGGCGCGACCTGGCCGGCGATGGAGGGCGCGCACAGCTGGCCGATGATGATGACGGCGAACGCCACCACCGGCCACTTCGACCGTCCGACACTGGAGAAGGGCTACCTGATGCAGGTCGATATCGTGGTCAAGGACAGCCAGTCGGCGCCGCAGACCGGCTGGGTGTTCGCGACCCTGGTCTACGACCGGGACACGCGCCCCGGCAGCCAGGGCATCTGGGACCAGATGGTGCCGCTCGGCGCGCAATGGGGCAACGATCCGCAGGTGAACAGCGCGGCCGCGCCCGGCGCACCCTTGCAGGAGACCTGGGTCAACCCGCAGGCGCCGCTGTATGCGACTGAAACCCTTGGCTGGGGCGGGCGCCTGTCGGGGCCGAACGACCACGCCCTGAACGACATCTCGGTGGCAGGCGAGGGCGGGCGGGTCCTGGTGCGCAATGCCGCCAATTCGTCATGCCTGAGCTGCCACGGCGCCTCGCAGTGGAACGCGGCCAATCCGGGGCAGGGGATGGCTTCCTTCATGATGCCGCTGGTCCCGCCCGCGCCCGGGGCGGCGCCGAATGCCGGCGCGCCCTACATGAATGCGCCGGCGCCGGGGTCGAGCGAATGGCTGCGCTGGTTCCAGAACCGGGCCGGGGACGTGCCGATGGACGCCGGCAGCATCGCCGGCGACTACGACCTGGCCTTGACCTTCCGCGTGCTGCCGGCCTGGCACGAGGCGATGACGGGGAAGGCGCATGCGCTGCGCAAGCTGGATGCGGCGGGGCGGTAGGGTGGGCGGGTTTCCCGCCCACCCTACGGGTCACCAATAAAAAAGGCGGCCCGCGGGCCGCCTTCTCGTTGACGCAACCGCCGCTCAGCGCGACTTCACGAACGGCTTGCCGACCGCCTTCGGCGCCACCGACTTGGCCATCAGGCCGGCCAGCACGACCACGGTGACGACGTACGGGATCATCTGGATCAGCGAACCCGGGATGCGGCCGACGACCGGCAGGTCGACGCCCTCGATCTGGATCTGCACCGCCGAGAAGAAGCCGAACATCAGGCAGCCCAGCACGGTCTGCAGCGGACGCCAGTTGCCGAACACCAGGGCGGTGAGCGCCAGGTAGCCGGCGCCGGCCGACATGTCGCGCAGGAAGAAGCCGCTCTGGACGATCGACAGGTAGGCGCCCGAGAACGAGCACAGCACGCCGGCCGTCAGCATCGCCAGGTAGCGGGTGCGCTCGACCGAGACGCCGGCGGCGTCGGCCGCGTGCGGGTTCTCGCCGCAGGCGCGCAGGCGCAGGCCGAAGCGGCTGTGGTAGACCACCCAGTGCACCACCGGCAGCAGCAGGAAGGCGAGGTAGACCAGCGGCGAATGGCCGCCGAGCAGGCTGTTCCAGATCCAGCCCAGCACCGGGATGCCGGCCACGGCTTCGGCGCCCGGCAGCACCACGCTGGACAGGCGCGCCGCGCCCAGGTCCGGCGTGCGGCCGCCTTGCTGGAAGATGTACTGGGCGACCACGAAAGTCAGGCCGCTCATGGCGATGTTGATCGCGATGCCGGCCACCAGCTGGTTGCCCTTCTGGGTGATCGACACGAAGGCCTGCACCATCGCCAGCGCCACCGAGACGGCGATGCCGGCGGCGATGCCCAGCCACGGGTTCTGGGTCGTGTAGCCGACCGCGGCGGACACGAAGGCCGAGGCGAGGATCTTGCCCTCGAGGCCGATGTCGACGACGCCGCTGCGTTCGGCGAACAGGCCGGCCAGCGCGGCGAACATCAGCACCGGCGCGTTGCGGATCGTCGAGACGATGATGTTGAGGATATCGAAGCCTTCCATGATTAACCCTTGCGTGTTGCGTTGATCAGTTTCAGGAGCGCGGGACCATACAGGTTTTCCATCGCGCCGCAGAACAGGATGATCAGGCCCTGGATGAAGATGAAGGTCTCGACCGGGATGTTCGGTTTTTCCAGCGACAAGTCGAAGCCGCCCTGGATCAGCGCGCCGAACAGCACCGAGGACAGGAAGATGCCGACCGGGTGCTGGCGGCCCATCAGGGCGATCGCGATGCCCACGAAGCCCGCGCCGGCCGGGAAGTTCAGGCTCAGGTAGTGGGTCGAGCCCATGATCGAGTTGACCGAGGCCAGGCCGGCCAGGGCGCCCGAGATCAGCATCGCATAGATGATCATGCGGCTGATGCGCACGCCGGCGTAGTGGGCCGCGTGCTGGTTCAGGCCGGTGGCGCGCAGCTGGAAGCCCCAGGTCGAGCGCGAGACCACGACGCCGTAGATGACCAGGGCGGCGATGGCGATCGGGAAGCCGATGTTCAGCGGCGAGTCGCCGAAGAAGGGCAGCCAGGCGTTCAGGGTCGGCAGCGCGGCGCTGTCGGCGAAGACGCGGCTGGCCGGATTCTGTTCGCCCTCGGGAAGCAGGTACTTCACGATGAGGAAGTTCATCAGGTTGGCGGCGATGAAGTTGAACATGATGGTCGTGACCACCACGTGGCTGCCGCGCTTGGCCTGCAGGTAGCCGGGCAGGAAGGCCCACAGGGCGCCGAACACGGCGCTGCCGAGCATCGCCAGCGGGATCAGGAGCCAGGGCGAGAGGGTCGCGTCGAAGGACAGCACGGCCAGGGTCAGGCCCAGGCCGCCGAGGTACATCTGGCCTTCGGCGCCGATGTTGAACAGGCCGGCCTTCATCGCGATCGACACGGCCAGGCCGGTGAAGATGAAGGTGCTGGCGTAGAACAGCGTGTAGCCCAGGCCTTCCGGGTTGACGACGGCCGAGTCGATCAGGATCTTCATCGATTCGACCGGGTCTTCGCCCAGCAGGTGGATCACCAGCGCCGCGACCAGCAGGGCCGACAGCAGGTTCAGGACCGGCAGGACGACGCCCGTGGCCCAACGTGGAAGTTCGGTTGTTTTCATGATTTGTGCATCCCGCCCATCAGCAGGCCGATGCGGGTGGTATCGAATTCATCAATGTTCAGTTCGCCCGTGATGCGTCCGCCCGAGACCACCACGATGCGGTCGGCCAGGGCGCGCACTTCCTCGAGTTCGGTCGAGACCAGCAGGATCGCCACGCCTTCGTCGCGCAGGCGCAGCAGCTGGGTGTGGATCGATTCGATGGTGCCGATGTCGACGCCGCGGGTCGGCTGGCCGACCAGCATCAGTTTCGGCGCCGCCGAGACTTCGCGCGCGATCACGACCTTTTGCTGGTTGCCGCCCGAGAGCAGGCCGATGCGCAGGTCCGGATTGTTCGGACGCACGTCGAAGGCCTGCAGCAGGTGGGCGCAGCGCTTGGTGATGGCGTCGAAGTCGAACAGGCCCCAGCGGTTCCGGACCCGATCCTCATAGCCGAAGACGGTGTTCTGCACCACCGAGAAATCCTTGATCACGCCGTCGCGCAGGCGGTCTTCCGGCACGTGGCCGATGCCGAGCTTGCGGAAGGTGGCGGGCAGGCCGTCGGCGTTGCCGCGGCCGCCGTAGGGCAGGGCCTTGCCTTCCAGTTCGACCGTGCCGGAGGTCGGCAGGCGCATGCCGGCCAGGATTTCCATCAGCTCGCTCTGGCCATTGCCCGACACGCCGGCGATGGCGACGATCTCGCCCGCGCGCACGCTCAGGTTGATGTCGGCCAGCAGCTGCACCTTGTTGGCGTCCTGCAGCTGCAGGTTCGATACCTTCAGCACCGGCGCGCCCGGATTGAAGGGCTTGCGCGGCAAATTGCCCTCGATCGGACGGCCGACCATCATGTTGGCCAGCTGCTCCTTCGAGGTGTCGCGGGTGGCCACGGCGCCCGACACGCGGCCGGCGCGCATCACCGTCACCTGGTCGGTGATGTCCATGATCTCCTGCAGCTTGTGGGTGATCAGGATGATGGTCTTGCCCTGTTCCTTGAACAGACGCAGGATGTCGAACAGGGAAGCGATTTCCTGGGCGGTCAGCACCGCGGTCGGCTCGTCCAGGATCAGGATGTTGGCGCTGCGGTAGATCTGTTTCAGGATCTCGACGCGCTGCTGGGCGCCGACCGAGAGGTCGTGGATGGTCGCCAGCGGATCGACCTCGAGACGGTAGGTGGCGCAGATTTCGCGCAGCTTCGCTTCGACCTGGGCGCGGTTCTTGTTCAGCTTGAAGCCGCCTTCGTTACCCAGCATTACGTTGTCGAGCACGGTCATGTTCTCGACCAGCATGAAGTGCTGGTGGACCATGCCGATGCCGAGGTCGATGGCTTCCTGGCTAGTGCGGATGTTGCGCTCCTGGCCGTCGATCAGGAGCTGGCCGCTGTCGGCGTGGTAGTAGCCGTACAGGATGCTCATCAGGGTGGATTTGCCGGCGCCGTTCTCCCCGATGACGCCATGGATCGAGCCCTTGGCGATCGTGAAGCTGACGTCAGCGTTCGCTTGCACCGGCCCGAAGGCCTTGCTTATGTTGCGAAATTCTACGGCTGGCTGCATAGCGATCAGTAGTAAAAATGTGAATGCTTGAGAAGGGCAATGTATCGATCACACCAATACATTTAAAAGCGCGCCGGGCCGGAAATCCGGCGCGGCGCGCTCTTGAAGAAGATAAAAAAATCAGACCGGGCAGCTGCTGCCGGCGCGGTAGTCGATGACCTTGATCTTGCCGTTGATGATGTCGGCCTTCACGCCATTGACGCGCTTTTCGATTTCCGGGGTGACGACCTTGCGGTTGTCCTTGTCCAGCACCCAGTCGACGCCGCCTTCCTTCAGGCCCTTGTAGGTGACGCCACCCTTCCAGGTGCCGTTCTTGACCTGCATGAAGGCGTCGTAGATCGCGACGTCGACGCGCTTGACCATCGAGGTCAGCATGTTGCCCGGGTGGAGGTAGTTCTGGTTCGAGTCGACGCCGATGGCCAGCTTGCCTTTTTCCTTGGCCATCTGCAGTGCGCCCATGCCCGAGCCGCCGGCAACGGCGAACACGACGTCGGCGCCGCGGTCGAATTGCTGGCGCGCCAGCTCGCCGCCCTTGGCCGGATCGTTCCAGGCCGCGGCGGTGGTGCCGACCATGTTCGACATGATCTCGATCTTCGGATACTGGGCCTTGGCGCCCTGGTTGTAGCCGCAGGAGAAGGCGCGGATCAGGGGAATGTCCATGCCGCCGACGAAGCCGATCTTCTTCGACTTCGAGGCCATGGCGGCGGCGACGCCGACCAGGTAGGAGCCTTCCTGTTCCTTGAACATGATCGAGTTGACGTTCGCACCCGGCGCGATCGAGTCGATCAGGACGAATTTGACTTTCGGGAATTCCTTGGCGACCTTGGCCACGGCCTGGGTCTGGGAGAAACCGACCGCGGCGATCATGTCGAGCTTCTTGCGCGCGAGGCCGCGCATCACCTGCTCGGCCTGGGTATCGCTGTTGGCCTGGACTTCGATGTAGGGAATGTTCGTCTCTTTCTTGAAGCGCTCGGCGCCTTCGAAAGCGGATTGGTTGAACGACTTGTCGAACTTGCCGCCGGCATCGTAGACGATGCCCAGTTTCGGATTGGCTGCGCTTGCCGTGCCGACGATGCACAGTGCTGCAATCGTCATGCTGAGTTGCTTGAATTTCATGAAAATGGCTCCTGGAATATCGATATTGTACCCGGCGCAACGGCTGCGTTGGGAGGGGCGGCCCACAGGCTCGGCATTGGCGTCATTGCACTGGGTCAGGCAAAGGCCATCTAGCACCGCTTTAATGCCGTGCGGATTGTGTCAGCCCACGACCTTTCATGGGGTTACGATTTGTATCGAGGCCTTTCCTACCGTCTTTTGCACGCGCGGATGTCGCAGCATCGCAACAGTCAGGGAGGGACAGGCCGGCCAAGCGCTGCGTGGCGCCGGGTAGCGGAGACCGTCGCAGCTCAACCTGTCAAATATGCATCAGCCTATGGATGCATGACAAATACGATTTTACTTGGCAATTTATTCGAGGGAAATATAAATGCCGACAACATTCGGCATTTTTTTCCTTCAAGCCACAGTTTCGAGGATCTGTGGGGCCGGCAGGGGCTGGCTGAAGCGCTCGGTCAGGAAGCCGGCGATGCGCGCCTGGGTCGCTTCGAGATAGGGAATGTTCAGGTGGTCGGAACCCGGCACGACGTCGTCGGCGATCAGGTTGGCCAGCTTCTGGCACAGCTGGTCGGTGTGCGAGTGGGGCACGATGTCGTCGCTCTCGGCGCGCAGGACATAGGTCGGCACCTTCAGCGACGGCGCATGCTTGATCGACTCGAAGCGGTGGCGCAGCATGTACTCGATCGGCATGGCGCGGAACTTGCGCTTGGCGATCGCCAGGATCGAATCGTAGGGCGTGATCAGGACCACCGAGTGCGCGGCGCGTTCCTTGGCCACCTGCACCGCGACGCCCGAGCCCAGGCTGCGGCCGACCACGGCGATGCGGCGTGCGTCGACCTGGCCCAGCGCGGCGAGCCAGTCGAACAGGGTGCAGCCGTCGTCGATCATGTGGATTTCGGCCGGGTCGCCATGCGAATTGCCGTAGCCCCGGTAGTTCATCGCCAGCACGGTCATGTTCGGAAACAGGTTGCCGGCATCGCGCACCACCCAGGACACTTCTTCGGAGCGGCCGCCGAAGTACAGCACGGCCGGGCGCGGCCCCGGGACGCGCGGCGTCATCAGCCAGCCGCACAGGCGGGTGCCGTCTTTCGCGCGCAGGACGATCGGGCGGGTGCGGTGGCCGCTACTCCGTGGGCTGTTGACCTCGGGGATGATGGTCGGGTTGAACACCAGCCGGCGCTGGTTCGCTGCCACCGCGGCGGTCAGCCCCAGCCACAAGACGCTGGCGAAACCCGCCATCCCTGCCGCCATTTTTTTGGAAGTGTTCATGGAGGCAGTTTATCTCGGCGGTGAGCAAACTTCTGTGCGCCATATCGCAATGCGTTGCAGCATATGGTTGAGTTGGCGACGCAGTATGTTCTGCGCAACAGAAAACTCAAGGTGCGGACTGGGAGCAATCCGGCGCCAGTTTGGCCAATTCCGTATCGATGTTCTTGATGCGCAATGCCTTCGCATCCAGGTTCAATTCGAGCGAAAGAATCGCGCCCGATGGAATGAGTACGGATTTGACGGGACGAACATTGCTGACAGTAAGCGGTCCCGGAAATTTCAGGAAAGCTTCCGAGCCGATGCGGGACATGATGTGCACATTGCACATTTCGATCGGCGCAGTCAGGCGCTGGCAGTCCAGGCCGAGCGAAGCGGTCATCATCGGGCAGGTCTCTTTCGACAGGACGATCTTGTTCGCTCTCAGATTACCGATCTTGGCAATGTGAGCAATGCTCATCGGTATCAGGCCGGTTGCCTGCGTAAAGAATCCCAAGGTATTCGGCAGTACGAGAAATACCATGACGACGCACATCCATCCGAAGCGGGTCCGTTTTGCAAATGCCACGTAGAGGACGACTGCGGCGCTGACCGCGGTCAACATCGCGACCCACAGCATGGCGTTGAGCAGGCCCGAGAAGTCATGCTCGGTCAGTTCGGATGCGCGCGACAGGTAGAGCAACACCATCGACAGCGGGAAAAGGTGGAACAGGCCCACCAATACGGCACCGCCCACCTGCTTGAAACACAGGTTGCGAACGCGGCGACGCGCCCACTTGCGCTGTTTGCCGTTGACGCTGCCGGAGCCGTAAAGAGCGGCATATCCTTTCCGATGTCGTGACTGCTGGCCTTTGTAGCAGATGAGTATCAGCAGGGCCAGCACGGAGAGGTATGCCAGGAGCGACCAATGATGTTGCCAGCCCATGATGCTGTAGAAAACGACGGTCACGCTCGATGCATAGAAGCTGAATCCGGTAAAGAAGACCCAGGAGCCGAGCTCGCGCTTGAAATGGTTCCCCTTGCCGTGACGAGGACGGGTTCTGATGAACAGGCCCGCAAACAGATAAGGCGAGAGGAAACTGAACGACAAGCCCGCAGTGAACGGAACCGTCACGAAGGCAAGCGCAATCAGGACGCTGGTTGCGGTATTCAGGTCAAAGGTCGGGAAGTATTCGATGTAGAAGAAATAACTCAACAAGGTCCACAAGCCGAGCAGAAGGACAAGGTAGCGGACCAGGCCTTTACCGAGCGTGACCGGTGTAGCAGCAATTGCCGTGTTCTTCGGGGCTGGCGATTCGGAATGAGGACGTGGCTTACGTTTTTGAAAGGTGGCGAATACTGCGGGCATGAAAAATCCTGTGTAGTGACGACTAGCCGACATGGATGCGTCAGGCCGCGCATGCTACATAGGGTTATTTCCATTGGGAAACTATTAGGGCTGACTGCTTGACGTCTAGCGCATGACCGGACCGGCGGCCGGGATGTCGGCGAGCGTGGACTTGGGCATGACGGATCTCCTGGGTTGTCGGGAACGGAGGAACAGTCTGGCTTGAGCGCCGCCGGCGTCACGCACGCCACGCGACCAAGAGCGTTAGGCGCTCAACGCGGCACCAGGCGCAGCACCATGTTCTGCGAGGTCGCGGCCAGGCTGCCGGCGGCCAGTACCGTGATGCCGCGCGGCATATTCAGGCTGCCCGGCAGGGGGCCGAGCACGACGTTCTGCGTGCCGGCCACGCCGATGACGGTGTGGACCTCGCCCGAGCTGGCGACGCGGCGGATGGTGCCGTTGCCGGTATCGGCCACGAACAGGGTGCCGGCGCCGTCGATCGCCAGCGCGGCCTGGCGGCAGAAGCGGGCGTTCGTTCCGCGGCCGTCGGCGCTGCCGCATTGCCCGGCGGCGCCGGCGATGGTGCGCACGTCGCCGGCGGGCGAGATGGCGCGGATGGTCGAGTTGGCGGTGTCGGCCACGTACAGGGTGCCGTCGTGGTCGACCCGGATGTCCTGCGGCTCGCAGAAGCGCGCCTGTGCGCCGCGCCCGTCCGCGCTGCCGCAGGCGCCGGCCATGCCGGCGATGGTGGTGACGTTGTTGGCGCGGTCGATGCGGCGGATCGTGTGGTTCATGGTGTCGGCGACGTAGAGGTTGCCGTCGCGGTCGAGCGTGATGCCCTGCGGCTTGCAGAAGCGCGCGTTGCCGGCGTTGCCGTCCGCGCTGCCGCATTCGCCGGCGCGGCCGGCGAGGGTGGTGACGGCGCCGCTGGCGCTCACTTCCCGGATCGTCGAGTTGCCGGTGTCGGTCACGTACAGGTTGTTGTCGACGTCGACTTCGAGCCGGGTCGGCTCGTTAAAGCGGGCGGCGCCCCCGGCGCCGTCGGCGCTGCCGGGCGTTCCTGCGTTGCCGGCCAGGGTGACGGCGACGCCCTGCTGCGACACCTTGCGGATGGTGGCGCCGCCCCGCTCCGCCACGTACAGGTTGCCGTCGGGCCCGAGCACGATGCCTTCGGGCGCGTCGAAACGGGCGGCCGAGCCGGCGCCGTCGAGCGAGCCGCCGCAGGTCGGACACAGGCCGCCGGCGATCAGGAAGATGCCGGGGTCGGCAGGCGGCGCGCCATTGCCCGGATGATGCGGCTTGTCGGGGTGGTCGTGGTAGTCGTCGTCGTAGTCGACGTAGCCGAAGCCGAAGCCGAAGGCGACCCCGCCGCTGCATCCGGCCAGCACCGCGGACACGACGAGCGCGCCAAGGCGCAGCGCCGGATGGCACAGCAGGCGCGAAAGAAAAGTAAGGGCCATGGCAACTCCCGAGTCGTTCTTGACCGGATCGAGGTTAATTGCTGGGGTCACGGCGGGCATGAGCACGATCAAGCGTGCGCGGTGGCACGCGCGCGCAGGCCACGGCGCGCATCCGCCGCGCGCCTGGGGTACTATCCCTGTTCACCCGTCGTCCCCACAGGAGTCCACGTGCATTACCTGCTCATCTACGATCTCGCTCCCGATTACCTCGAACGCCGCGCCGAGTTCCGCAACGAACACCTGCGCCTGGCCTGGGAAGCGCAGGAGCGCGGCGAGATGGTGCTGGCCGGCGCCCTCGACGGACCCACCGACCGCGCGATGCTCCTGTTCCAGTGCGACAGCCCGCAGGTGCCCCAGCTGTTCGCGGCAAGAGACCCCTACGTCACCCACGGCCTGGTGCGCGCCTTCCACGTGCGCCGCTGGAATACCGTGGTCGGCGAGCTGGCGGCCAGCCCGGTGCGGCCGACGTAATTTTCCCGCTCAGCGGTTTCACTGACGCAATCTGCCTTCGGTTACACTTTCCGGCTAATAAATAACAAGCGCGTCCAGGTGTTGCCAGGCGCGCCAAGCCGGAGACCGTATTGCAAACCGCCGTCAACCTGTGGCCGCTGCTGGGCGTGGCCGTCATCGCCGCCGGCTTCCTGCTGCGCGCCAATCCCGTCCTGATCGTGGTCGCCGCCTGCGGCGTCACCGGCCTGGCCGCCGTCATGCCCTTCATGCAGGTGCTCGAGTCGCTCGGCACCGCCTTCGTCAAGACGCGCAACCTGCCGCTGGTCCTGCTGCTGCCCTTGGCCGCCGTCGGCCTGCTCGAACGCTTCGGCCTGAGGGAGCACGCGATGGCCAGCATCGCGAAGATCCGGTCGGCCACCGCCGGGCGCCTCCTGATCGTCTACCTGTTCCTGCGCGAGACCTCGGCCGCCGCCGGCCTCACCAGCCTGGGCGGCCAGCCCTCGATGGTGCGCCCGCTGGTCGCTCCCCTGGCCGAGGGCGCGGCCGAAGCGCGCAACGGCACGCTCTCCGACAAGCTGCGCTACCGCATCCGCGCGATGGCGGCGGCCACCGACAACGTCGGCCTGTTCTTCGGCGAAGACATCTTCGTGGCCTTCGGCGCCATCGTGCTGATGCAGACCATCCTGCGCGCCGAGGGCATCGAGGTCGATCCGCTGCGCATGGCGCTGTGGGGCATCCCGACCGCGGTCTGCGCCTTCGTCATCCATAGCTGGAACCTGCGCCGCCTGGACGCCGCGATCTTGCGCGAAGGGGAGGGCAAGTGATCTTCTCGCTCGACTTCCTGTACGTGCTGGTCGGCCTGCTGCTGGGCGTGGTCGCGCTGCTGACCCTGCTTGACCGCGATCATCCGCGCCGCTACACGAGCGCGCTGTTCTGGGGCCTGTACGCCTTCGTGTACCTGGCAGGAGAAGCCGTTCCCGCCGCCGCGGCCGGCGCGGTCATGCTCGCGATGGCGCTGCTGGCCGGCTGCGGCCTGGTGCGCCAGGGGCGCCACGGCACGCTGCCCGAAGCCGACCGCCGCGCCAGCGCCGCGCGCCTGGGCAACAAATTGTTCCTGCCGGCGCTGGTGATCCCGGTCGTCACGGTGCTGGGCGCCACGCTGTTGAAGGATGCGCGCATCGGCGACTATTTGCTGTTCGACCAGGCCCACCTGACCCTGGCCAGCCTCGGCTGCGGCGCGCTGCTGGCCGTGGGCGCGGCCTGCTGGCTGACGCGCGCCAGCCCGGTGCAGGGCGTGCGCGAGGCGCGCCGCCTGGTGGACGCCATGAGCTGGGCCGTGACGCTGCCGCACATGCTGGCGGTGCTGGGCCTGCTGTTCGCGGAAGCGGGTGTCGGCAAGGCGGTGGCCCACGTCACCACCAGCTGGTTCGACGTCGACTCGCGCCTGGCCGCCGTGGCCCTGTACTGCATCGCCATGGCGCTGTTCACCGTCATCATGGGCAACGGCTTCGCGGCCTTCCCAGTGATCGCCGGCGGCATCGGCGTGCCGGTGCTGGTGAAGGTCTACGGAGCCGATCCGGCCATCATGGCTGCCATCGGCATGTTCAGCGCGTATTGCGGCACATTAATGACGCCGATGGCTGCGAACTTTAATATCGTGCCGGCGGCCCTGCTCGAGCTGCCCGACAAGAACGCGGTGATCAAGGCGCAGATTCCGACCGCGCTGCCGCTGCTGGCGGCGAACATCGTCCTCCTCTACTTCCTGATGAATCGATAGCGATGAAAAAGACTGTCCTGCTGACCGGCTTCGAGCCATTCAACGGTGCGCACATCAACCCGGCCTGGGAGGCGGTGCGCGCTCTCAAGGGCTGGCGCGGCGACGACTTCCTGGTCGAGGTGCTGCAGCTGCCCTGCGTGTTCGGCTTCGCCAACCGGGTGCTGGCCGGCGCCATCGACGAGATCAAGCCGGACGTGGTGATCGCGGTGGGCCAGGCCGGCGGGCGCGCCGACCTCACCGTCGAGCGGGTGGCGATCAACGTCGACGACGCCCCCATCGTCGACAACGACCGCCAGCAGCCGGTCGACGCGGCCATCGTCGCCGGCGGCCCGGCGGCCTATTTTTCGACCCTGCCGGTCAAGGCCATCGTCGGCGCGATGCGCGAACGCGGCCTGCGCGCCTCGGTGTCGCAGACCGCCGGCACGTTCGTTTGCAACCACGTGTTCTACGGCCTGATGCACCGCATCGACGGCACGGCCGTGCGCGGCGGCTTCATCCACGTGCCCTACCTGCCGGAGCAGGCCGCGGCCTTTCCCGGTGCGCCGTCCATGGCGCTCGAGGAGATCATCGAGGGGCTGCGCGTGGCGGTCGAGGTGGCGGTGCAGGGCGGGGGCGACGCGCACCTGGCCGGCGGGGCGACACATTGAGCGCCGGGAGCGCGTGAGCACGGCAGCGTTCGGATAGGCGCGCGCACGAAAGAACGCGTGGGCACAAGTGCCTGCGCCGGCCGCGCCCACCCTGCGATCATCCGTCGGAATTCAGGATGTTCAGGAAGGCGCGCACCACCGGCGCGTCGTCCTGGCTGGTGGTGGTGATGTACAGGTTGGCCGAGGGCGGGTTGGTGCGAATCGGCAGGAAGGCCACGCCCGGCCAGCCGATGCGGCTGGTGGTCTGCGGCATCAGGGCCACGCCGAGCCGCGCGCCGACCATCGCCAGCAGGGTCTGGGGTTCGGCCGCTTCCTGGAAGATCGCCGGCTGGAAGCCCGCGTTCACGCAGCACTGGATCAGGTAGCGCGGTTCGGCCGACTGGTTCAGGTGCAGGGTCAGCATCGGCTCGTTCGCAATGTCGAGCAGCTCGATCGCTTCCTGGCGCGCCAGCGGGTGCTCCTTGTGCACGGCGACGCAGAAATTCTCGCGGAAGCACAGGTCCTGGCGCAGGTTCGATTGCTTCAGCTCCTCCTCGTCCAGGCGCGGCTCGCGCCAGAAGCCGACGTCGATCTGCTTCGAGCGCAGGGCTTCCAGCTGCTGGTCCGGCCCCAGCTCGTGCAGGGTCCAGGTCACGCGTGGGAACTCGGTCTGGAAGCGCTCCAGCAGGCTCGGGATCGGGCCCCACATCGCCGAGCCGACGATGCCCACGCGCAGGCGGCCGACTTCGCCGCGGTCGATCTGGCGGATGGTGTCGATCGTCATGCGCATCCGGCCCAGCAGCTCGGTCGCTTCCTGCATCAGCGCCTTGCCGGCCACGGTCAGCTCGAAGCTGCGCGTGGTGCGCGCGAACAGGCGCACCCCGAGCTCGGACTCCAGCTTCATGATCTGCTGGGACAGCGGCGGCTGCGAGATGTGCAGGCGCTCGGCGGCGCGGCTGAAGCTTTTTTCCTCGGCCACGGCGAGGAAGTACTTCAGTTGTTTCAGGTCGATCGACATGGCCGCTTCCGGATCAGGCGTTGCCGTTCAGGGCGACGGCCAGGCGCGCGCCGACCAGGGCATTGTGCTTGACCAGCGCGATATTGGTGACCAGGCTGCGCCCTTCGGTCAGCTCCTTGATGCGCGCCAGCAGGAAAGGCGTGACCGCCTTGCCCGTGACGCCCTGGGCAGCGGCTTCCTTCAATGCCTGTTCGGTGATGCGGTCGATCTCTTCCTTCGGCATCGCCGATTCGCTCGGAACCGGATTGCTGACCACCACGCCGCTGTCCAGGCCGAGCTGCCACTTGGTGCGGATGAAGGCTGCTTGCTCTTCCGGCGAATCGAGCTGGAAGTCGGCCTTGAAGCCGGATTCGCGCGTGAAGAAGGCCGGGAAGCCGGGCTGGCCGACGCTCACCACCGGCACGCCATGGGTTTCCAGGTACTCCAGGGTCAGGCCGATGTCGAGGATGGATTTCACGCCGGCGCAGACCACGGCGACGT
This sequence comes from Massilia sp., assembly GCF_032106685.1. GTDB lineage: Bacteria > Pseudomonadota > Gammaproteobacteria > Burkholderiales > Burkholderiaceae_D > Telluria. Next base: position 42,796 of record NZ_DAMCPG010000005.1, on the reverse strand, counting down.
TGGTGCCGGCCAGTTCCTGCAGGTCGGCCGAGATGTCGAAGCTGGTCTCGGCGCCGCGGTGCACGCCGCCGATGCCGCCGGTGACGAAGACCTCGATGCCGGCCAGTTCGGCGCAGATCATGGTCGCGGCGACGGTGGTCGCGCCCAGCAGCTTCTGCGACAGCACGTAGGCCAGGTCGCGGCGGCTGACCTTGATCGCGTCCTGGGCGGTGCCGAGGCGTTCCAGCTGCTCGTCGTTCAGGCCGACGCAGATCTTGCCGTCGATGATGGCGATGGTGGCCGGCACGGCGCCGGCGTCGCGGATGATTTGCTCCACTTCGCGCGCGGTCTGCACGTTCTGCGGGTAGGGCATGCCGTGCGAGATGATGGTCGACTCGAGGGCGACGATGGGCCGGCCGGCATTGCGCGCGGCGGCGACTTCGGGGGAGAACAGCAGGAAGGATTGCATGGGTATTACCTTATACGTGGGTCAGGGCGCCGAAGGTGTCGGGCGCCAGTTGCGGGCAGACGGTCTGGCGGCACGCGATCGTCATGGCCGACAGTTGCAGGCCGCGGCGGCAGGCCAGGGCCAGGTCGCTGCCGCCGCTGTGCAGCGACAGCACGACGGCGGCGGCAAAGGCGTCGCCGGCGCCGGTGACGTCGACCACCTCGGCCGGCGGCGCGTCGAGGCGTTGGGCGCCGCCGCCCGGCACGGTGAACAGCACGCCGCGCGCGCCCAGCGTGACCACCACGTCCTCGGCGCCTTGCGCTTGCAGTTCTCGGCAGGCGGCGGCCAGTTCGGCGTCGCCGTTCAAGGGGCGGCCAAGACGCGCCGCCAGTTCGCCTTCGTTCAGGATCAGCAGGCGGATGCCGGCCAGCGATGCCGGCAGGCGGTTCATCTTCGGTTCCGACACCGCCACCACGATCAGCGCCACGCTGTCGCGGGCGGCATCGCGCTGCAGGGCGGCGATGGATTCGAGGGGCAGGTTCAGGTCGGCCACGATCAGCGAGGCGCCGGCGCGTTGCTGCTGGCGGGTGTCGAGGAAGGCCGGAGTAAGGCGGTCGTACAGGGCCATGTCGGCCAGGGCGACCACCATCTGGCCTTCGCCGTCGAGCACGGCGGTATAGGTGCCGCTGCCGGCGTCGTCCAGCCGCAGGCAGCCGCGGGTGTCGATGCCGAGGCTCTCGGCGTGGGCGAGCAGGGCGCGCCCGGACGAATCGCTGCCGACCGCCGTGACCAGGGACACGGCCGCGCCCATGCGCGCCAGGTTCTCGGCGATGTTGCGGGCCACGCCGCCGAAGGATTCGGCGCCGCTGGCCGGGTTCGAGGTGCCCATCGCCAGCGCGCCCTGGGCGCGCAGCTTGCGGTCGAGGTTGGCCGCGCCCACGCACAGGATCGGGCGGTTGTCCGGCAGCACGTAGGCGCGCCCGAGCAGGCGGCGTTCGCGCACCAGGGTGGCGATGTAGCCGGCCACGGCCGAGCGCGACAGGCCGAGTTCGGCGGCGAGATCCTGCTGCGCAATGAAGGGATTGGCGCGGATCAGTTCGTACAACTGTTCTTTTTTCGAGAGTTCAGTCACGGTCGGCAGTTATAAACAAATGTTTGACTATACTAGACAAATGTTTGATGCTAGTCAATGCCGTGGTCGACACATATTGTCGTGTTGATCAAATTGTATCTCCAAGCCAACACTCATCAGCGAGCCCTGCCGGGATTTATTTTCGGCTCATATAAATGCTGAAGAAAAATGGTATTTGCCATACATATCCGGGATAATGCATAGTTAGAACAATTTTGGCTTGATCGCGCCCTCGCCGCAGCGGCGCCGGGCCGCTTCCCCGCATCCCAGGTCCGTACGACAGCCTCTCCCCGATATCAGTTTCATACGAAGGAATACCATGTCCAGCAATACCCCATTCGAAGCCGCCGACGTCATCCGCGCCCGCAAGCCGGGCTTCGGACCGCGCGTCGCGATGATCCTCGGCTCCGGCCTCGGCGTGCTGGCCGAGCAAATGACGGACGCTGTGTCCATCAGCTACGCCGACCTGCCGGGCTTCCCGATCAGCACCGTGCATGGCCACGCGGGCGAACTGGTGCTGGGCACCCTGGCCGGCGTGCCGGTGGTGTGCATGAAGGGCCGCGGCCACTTCTACGAAGGCTATGGCGCGCAGGTGATGACCTCGGCCGTGCGCACCTTCAAGCTGCTCGGCTGCGAGATGCTGCTGGTGACGAACGCCGCCGGTTCCCTGCGTCCGGAAGTCGACGCCGGCAGCGTCGTGGTCCTGACCGACCACATCAACCTGCTGCCGGGCAGCCCGATGGCCGGTCCGAACGACGACCGCTTCGGTCCGCGCTTCTTCAGCATGGCCAACGCCTACGACGCCGACCTGCGCAACCTGGTCAAGGAAGTGGCAAGCGCCAAGGGCATCACCCTGGCCGAGGGCGTTTACCTTGCAGCGCCGGGCCCGAACTTCGAGACCGCCGCCGAAATCCGCGCCTTCAAGACCCTGGGCGCCGACGTGGTCGGCATGTCGGTGGTGCCGGAAGTGATCTCGGCCCGCCACTGCGGCCTGAAGGTGGTCGGCGTCTCCGCCATCACCAACCTGGCCGAAGGCCTGACCCCGTTCCCGCTGTCGCACGAACAGACCCTGAAGTACGCGGCCGTCGCCGCCAAGGACCTGGTGGCCCTGATCCACTCCTTCGTCGAGCGCCTGGCCTCGGTGCCGCGTTCGGCCGCCAACTAATTCACGAACACGAGCGATCCTATGTCACGCGCATTCATCCTCCTGCTTGACTCCTTCGGCCTGGGCGCGCTGCCCGACGCCGACAAATACGGCGACACCGGCGCCAACACCTTCGGCCACATCGCCGCCTGGGCCGCGAAAGAAGGCAAGCCGATGGCGCTGCCGAACCTCGAGCGCCTGGGCCTGGCCGCCGCTGCGCACAAGGCCAGCGGCGAATGGGCCGCCGGCTTCGCCCAGCGCGACGGTTTCACCGGCGCCTGGGGCGCCGCGCGCGAGCAGTCGACCGGCAAGGACACGCAGAGCGGCCACTGGGAAATCGCCGGCGTGCCGGTGCTGTTCGACTGGGGCTACTTCCCGAAGACCGTGCCGTCCTTCCCGCAAGAACTCACGGATAAACTGCAAGCGCTGACCGGCGTGCCAGGCTGGCTCGGCAACTGCCACGCGTCCGGCACCACCATCATCAACGAGCTGGGCGACGAGCACGTCGCCAGCGGCAAGCCGATCCTCTACACCTCGGCCGACTCGGTGCTGCAGATCGCGGCGCACGAAGAGCACTTCGGCCTGGAGCGCCTGTATGAGGTCTGCGAAGCGGCCTACGAGCTGGTCAAGCCCTACAACATCGGCCGCGTGATCGCGCGTCCGTTCACGGGTTCGAACGGCGACTACAAGCGCACCGCGAACCGCCACGACTACGCCGTGCCGCCCATCGCGCCGACGCTGCTCGACCACGTCAAGGACGCGGGCGGCGACGTCATCGCCCTGGGTAAAATCAGCGACATCTTCGCCGGCCAGGGCGTGACCCGCCTGATCAAGGGCCCGGACAACATGGCCCTGTTCGACCGCCTGCTCGAAGTGGCCGACGACGCACCGGAAAAGTCGCTCACTTTTGTCAACTTCGTCGACTTCGACATGCACTTCGGCCACCGCCGCGACGTCGCCGGCTACTCGAACGCGCTGCACGAGCTGGACGCGCGCCTGCCCGAGTTCATGGCGAAACTGAAGGACGGCGACCTGGCCGTGATCACCGCCGACCACGGCTGCGACCCGACCGCGCCGGGCTCGGACCACACCCGCGAACACATCCCGATGATCTTCTTTGGCCCGAACGTGACGGCGCAGGAATTGCCGACGGCATCGACCTTCTCCGACATCGGCGCCACCCTGGCGAAACACCTCGGCGTCAAACCCCTCTCGAACGGAACCGCACTGCTATGACCCAGAACCTGGACTTCAAACGTAACACCGCCGTCGGGCTGGACCTCGGCTGGGTCAACAGCCTGAAAGTGAACCGCAACGCGGCCGATCGCCGCGCCGCCAGCCTGGCGAACCGCCGCACGGTGAAGAAGGAATACCAGGCTGCCTGGCTGGTCCGCGCCATCGAGTGCATGGACCTGACCACGCTGTCCGGCGACGACACCCCGGGCCGCGTCGAGCGCCTGTGCCGCAAGGCGATGCGCCCGCTGCGCGCCGACCTGATGCAGGCCCTGGGCCTGGAAACGCTACAGACCGGCGCGGTCTGCGTGTACCACGAAATGATCCAGCCGGCCGCGAAGATCATCCAGGGCCGCCTGCCGATCGCCGCCGTGTCGACCGCCTTCCCGGCCGGCCTGTCGAGCATGGAAACCAAGCTGCGCGAGATCGAACTGTCGGTCGCCGCCGGCGCCACCGAGATCGACATCGTCATCACCCGCCAGCACGTCCTGACGGGTAACTGGCAAGCCCTGTACGACGAGATGCTGGCCTACCGCCAGGCCTGCGGCGACGCCCACGTGAAGGCGATCCTCGCCACCGGCGACCTGGTCACCCTGGACAACGTGGCGAAAGCCTCGTGGGTCTGCATGATGGCCGGCGCCGACTTCATCAAGACCTCGACCGGCAAGGAGGGCGTGAACGCGACCATCCCGGTGTCGCTGGTGATGGTGCGCGCGATCCGCGAATACTACGAGCAGACCGGCTTCATGGTCGGCTACAAGCCGGCCGGCGGCGTCTCCACCGCCAAGTCGGCCCTGCAATACCTGACCGTGATGAAGGAAGAGCTGGGCAACGAGTGGCTGCAGCCGCACCTGTTCCGCATTGGCGCGTCGAGCCTGCTGACCGACATCGAGCGCCAGCTCGAGCACTACGTCACCGGCGCCTACTCGGCAGCCCACCGCCACGCGCAACCTTAAATACCGAACGGATTCGTCATGCCAACAATTAAAGAGATTCTGCAAACTATGGATTACGGCCCGGCTCTAGAGACCACCAAAGAAGCGCACGCGTGGCTGGACGGGCATGGACGCCGTTTCGGCCTCTTCATCGACAACGCCTGGACCGAGGCTGTTGATACCTTCGCCTCGAACAACCCGGCCGACGGCGCGGAACTGGCGCAAATCACGCAGGCGTCGAACGAAGACGTCGAGCGCGCAGTCGCGGCCGCACGCCGCGCCCAGCCGGGCTGGGTCGCCATGGGCGGCCATGGCCGCGCCAAGGTCATGTACGCGCTGGCGCGCCTGCTGCAAAAGCACGCCCGCCTGTTCGCGGTGCTGGAGACCCTGGACAACGGCAAGACCATCCGCGAAACCCGCGATGCCGATTTGCCGCTGGCCGCCCGTCACTTCTATCACCATGCCGGCTGGGCCGCGCTGCAATCGGAAGAATTCGCCGACTACCGCGCCGTCGGCGTGGTCGGCCAGATCGTGCCGTGGAACTTCCCGCTCCTGATGCTGGCGTGGAAAATCGCCCCGGCCCTGGCCGCCGGTAACACCGTCGTCTTCAAGCCGGCCGAGTACACCTCGCTCACGGCCCTGTTATTTGCTGAAATCTGCCAGCAGGCCGGCGTGCCCGCAGGCGTGGTCAACATCGTCACCGGCGACGGCCGCGTGGGCGAAGCCATCGTCAATCACCCTGGCATCGACAAGCTGGCCTTCACCGGCTCGACCGAAGTCGGCCGCGTCATCCGCAAGGCCACCGCCGGCAGCGGCAAGAAGCTGTCGCTGGAACTGGGCGGCAAGTCGCCGTTCATCGTGTTCGACGACGCGGATCTCGACGCCGCCGTCGAAGGCCTGGTCGACTCGATCTGGTTCAACCAGGGGCAAGTGTGCTGCGCGGGCTCGCGCCTGCTGGTGCAGGAGTCCGTGTACGACCGCTTCATCGCCAAGGTCAAGGCGCGCATGCAGAACCTGCGCGTCGGCTCGCCGCTCGACAAGTCGAACGACATCGGCGCCCTGGTCGATCCGGTGCAGCAGCAGCGCATCCACGGCCTGGTGGAAGCGGCCCGTGCCGAAGGTTGCGAGATCTGGCAGCCGGCCTGCGAAGCACCGCAAGCCGGCTCCTGGTACCTGCCGACCCTGATTACCGGCGCCTCGACCTCGGCCTCGGTCGCCCAGACCGAGATCTTCGGCCCGGTGCTGGTCGCGATGAGCTTCCGCACCCCGGGCGAGGCGGTCCAGCTGGCCAACAACACCGTCTACGGCCTGGCCGCCTGCGTGTGGTCGGAATCGATCTCGCTGGCCCTGGACGTGGCGCCGCAGATCAAGGCCGGCGTGGTCTGGATCAACACCGCCAACCAGTTCGACGCGGCCTGCGGCTTCGGCGGCTACCGCGAATCGGGCTTCGGCCGCGAAGGTGGTAAAGAGGGCATGTACGAGTACCTGACCCACCTGTCGGAAGACGCACGCCCGGCGGCGCCGCTCATCGCCGAAAAAGGCAAAGTGAAAGCAGCCGAGGGTGACAGCCCGTTCGCCGTCGACCGCACCGCCAAGCTCTACATCGGCGGCAAGCAGGCCCGCCCGGACGGCGCCTACAGCCGCGCCATCGTCGGCGCAAACGGCGCCTTCCTGGCCGACGTGGGCGAAGGCAGCCGCAAGGACATCCGCAACGCCGTGGAAGCGGCGCACAAGGCGGCCGGCTGGACCAAGGCCACGGCGCACAACCGCGCCCAGGTGCTGTACTACATCGCCGAGAACCTGGCGATCCGCGCCGACGAATTCGCCCAGCGCATCGCCGCGCAGACCGGTGCGAAGGACGCCGCCCGCGAAGTAGCCGCCTCGATCGAGCGCCTGTTCTACTGGGCGGCCTGGGCCGACAAGTACGACGGCCTGGCGCACCAGCCGCCGATGCACGGCATCACCGTCGCGCTGAACGAACCGGTCGGCGTGATCGGCGTGATCTGCCCGAACGAGAACCCGCTGCTGGGCTTCATCTCGCTGGTCGCGCCTGCGCTGGCGCTGGGCAACCGCGTGGTCGCCGTGCCGTCGGAAGCCTACCCGCTGTCGGCCACCGATTTGTACCAGGTGCTGGACACCTCCGATCTGCCGGGCGGCGCGCTGAACATCGTCACGGGTTCCGCCGACGAGCTGGCGCGCACCCTGGCGACCCACGGCGACGTGGACGCGGTGTGGCGCCACGACGGCTCGGCGGAAGGCTGCGCCGAGGTCGAGCGTCTTTCGGCCGAAACGCTGAAGCGCACCTGGGTCGGTGGCGGCAAGGGCCGCGACTGGTTCGACGCCAGGCAGGCCTGCGGCCGCGCCGTGCTGCAGCACGCGAGCCAGGTCAAGAACGTCTGGATTCCGTACGGCGTCTGAGATGGTATGAATGACCGTTGCGCATGAAGCGTGACGGGTAGGGTGGACGGGTTTCCCGTCCACGCGGTGGTAGCTGACGGCGCCGATACCGTGCTCGGTCCGGCATACGCAAACTATCGACGCGTGGACGGCAGAGCCGTCCACCCTACGTGTTTTTTCGACGTGATCGACGATGATCATGTCTCATGGGTTCAAATATTTAGAGAGCGAGATTGTCATGTTCCTCCCCCAAGAAATCGTCCGCAAGAAGCGCGACGGCGGCATCCTGACCGCGGAAGAAATCCAGTTTTTTGTCCGCGGCATCCCTGACGGCAGCGTCACCGAGGGCCAGATCGCGGCGCTCGCGATGGCCGTCTACTTCAACGACATGACCATGGACGAACGCGTCGCCTTCACCCTGGCGATGCGCGATTCCGGCCAGGTCATGGAGTGGAAGTCGCTGGACCTGCCCGGCCCGGTGGTCGACAAGCACTCGACCGGCGGCGTCGGCGACGTGGTCTCGCTCATGCTCGGCCCGATGGTCGCGGCCTGCGGCGGCTTCGTGCCGATGATCTCGGGCCGCGGCCTGGGCCATACGGGCGGCACGCTCGACAAGTTCGACTCGATCCCGGGCTACAGCACGGTGCCGGACCCGGAAAAATTCCGCCAGGTCGTGAAGGACGTGGGCGTGGCCATCATCGGCCAGACCGCCCAGCTGGCCCCGGCCGACAAGCGCTTCTACAGCATCCGCGACACCACGGCGACCGTGGAATCGGTGGCGATGATCACCGGCTCGATCCTGTCGAAGAAGCTGTCGGCGGGCCTGGACGCCCTCGTCATGGACGTGAAAGTGGGGAGCGGCGCCTTCATGCCGACCCCGGAAAAGTCGCTGGAACTGGCCGAGAGCATCGTCAGCGTCGGCAACGGCGCCGGCACCCGCACCTCGGCCATCCTGACCGGGATGAACGAGTCGCTGTGCCACGCAGCCGGCAACGCGGTCGAGGTGCGCGTCGCGATCGACTACCTGACCGGCAAGTCGCGCCCCGCGCGCCTGCACGAAGTGACGATGGCGCTGTGCGCCGAGATGCTGGTGATCTCGGGCCTGGCCCAGGACACCGAAGAAGCGCGCGCCAAGCTGCAGGCCGCGCTCGACTCGGGCGAAGCGGCCGAGCGCTTCGCGCGCATGGTCACCGCCCTGGGCGGCCCGGCCGACCTGATGGACAAGCCCGACGCCCACCTGGAAACCGCGCCGGTCATCGTGCCGGTGCCGGCCCTGGAAGCGGGCTACGCGAGCTCGGTCGACACCCGCGGCCTCGGCCTGGCCGTGGTCGCCCTGGGCGGCGGCCGCGTGCGTCCGCAGGACACGATCGACTTCGCCGTCGGCCTCACCAACCTGGTGGAACTGGGCGACAAGATCGACGTCGGCCAGCCGCTGGCCACCGTCCATGCGCGCACCCAGGCAGCGGCCGAGCAGGCCGTGCGCCAGGTGCAGGCGGCCTACCGCATCGGTCTTGAGCAGCCGGCGGCCGAGCCGATGATCCACCGCGTCATCCGTCCGGCATAAGGACTACCCATGAAGTACGCAAAGCTGATCGACGAAGCCCGCGCCGCACGCGACCTGGCCTACACGCCTTACTCGAAGTTCCAGGTCGGCGCCGCCCTGGAGTGCAAGGACGGCCGCATCTTCCGCGGCTGTAACATCGAGAACGCGTCCTACGGCCTGTGCAACTGCGCCGAGCGCACCGCCTTCTTCTCGGCGATCGCCCACGGCTACAAGCCGGGCGACTTCGCCGCGCTGGCGGTGATCGGCCAGACCGACGGCCCGATTGCTCCTTGCGGCGCCTGCCGCCAGGTGATCCTCGAGCTGGGCGGCAACGCATTGCCGGTCGTGCTGACCAACCTGAAGGGCGACATCCACGAGACCACGGCGGCCGAGCAGCTGCCGAACGCCTTCGGTGGCTGGGACCTGAACAAGTGATCTGAACAAAAGAGCCTTCGACCGGCCCGCTGCACAGGCCATCGATGCGAAAGCGCTGCCCGCGCAAGCGGAGCAGCGCTTTTTTATTTTGCGCTCAACAGATATCGACTGTTGAATCACATCTGCTGAAACAAATGCGCGTGATTCCTGCTCACCTCCAGCTCATGCGGATAATTGCGCACCCTGAGCATCTGCCGCCCGCGCATATCGCGCGATACCTCGGCAATCGCGTCCACCCGCACCAGGGTCGAGCGGTGGATGCGCCAGAACTCGTCCGGATCGAGCTCGTCGGCCAGCTCCTTGAGCGTCTTGCGGATCAGCAGCTCGGCGGTGGCGGTCTGCACCCGCGTGTATTTTTCGTCGGACTGGAAAAACAGGATCTCGCGCGTGCTGATCATGCGCAGGCTGCCGCCGACCTGGGCCTGGATCCAGCGCAGGTAGCTGCGTTTCGGGCCTGCGCCTTGCTGTTGCAGCAGGCTGCTCAGCTGCGCCAGTTGCGAGCCGATGTCTTGCGGCGCCTGCGGCAGGCGGCGGCGCAGGCGTTCGCAGGTGGTCGCCAGCCGTTCGGCGGTCACGGGTTTCAGCAGGTAGTCGATGGCGCCGTGTTCGAAGGCGTCGACCGCGTACTGGTCGTAGGCGGTGGCGAACACGATGTGGCAGCGGTTGTAGAGCTGGCGCGCCGCTTCGATGCCGCCCATGCCTGGCATGCGGATGTCGAGAAAGGCGATCTGCGGCTTGAAGCGCGCGGCCAGCTCCACGGCTTCGACGCCGTTGGCCGCCTCGGCCACGATCTGCAGCCCCGGCCAGGCTTCCTGCAGCCGTGCGCGCAACTGTTCGCGCATCGGCGCCTCGTCGTCGGCGATCAGGGCGGTGGGAGCAGAAGCGGTCATGCATCCTCCATCATCTTGTACGGTATGCGCACCGAGGCGCAAGCGCCGCCGCCGGGCGGCGCTTCGATCACGAGTTCGGCCTGGCCGCCGTACAGCAGTTGCAGGCGCTCGCGGATGTTCGCCAGGCCCACGCCTTCGTCGGCGTGCAGGTCGATGCCGACGCCGTCGTCGCAGACGTCGACCACCAGGGTGGCGCCGTCGACCCGGGCGCGGACCAGGATGGTGCCGCCTTCGATCTTCGGTTCGAGGCCGTGCTTGATCGCGTTCTCGATCAGGGTTTGCAGCATCATCGGCGGGAAGGGCGCGCTGCCGAGGAAGTCGGGCACCTCGAAGCGCACGGCGAGTCGTTCCTTCATGCGCGCCTGCATGATGGCGAGGTAGGCTTTCGAGAGGTCGAGCTGCTTGCCGAGGGTGGCGCCGCCCGAGGAACGCATCTGCGGCAACGCCGAGCGCAAATACGCGATCAGGTGGGCATGCACCTTGGCCGCCTCGGGCGGATCGGTTTCGATCAGGCGGCCGATCAGGGCCAGGGTGTTGAACAGGAAGTGCGGCTCGACCTGGGCCTGCAGCGCGGCCATCTGCGCTTCGGTCAGGCGCCGCTCGAGGGTGGCGACGTCGGCCTTCAGGGTGGCGTCGCGCGCCACCAGTTCGGCGCGGCGCTTGCCGCCGGCCAGGACCTTGACGCCGAAGGAGATGAAGACGTACCAGAACGCGGGCTCGGGCGTGTTCACGATGATGAAGAACACGATCGCGAGGAACCAGGTGAGGTACAGCTGGCGCCACTCGACGACGGCAAGCCAGTCGAAGAACGCCCACCAGAGCTTGCTCGCTTCGGCGAAGGCTTCGCGCATGAGGTCGACGACCCGGTTGATCTGGCTTGCCTGCACTCTTATTCCTCGATCGGCGTCTTCTTGTCGCTGTTGATGGCCAGTACCGCGTACTTCACCGCCAGGAAAATCGCGAACAGCGTCAGGGCCAGCGGAATGACGGTGATCGCGCAGGCCACCAGCACGGCGGCCAGCAGCAGGGCCGGCCAGGGCAGGGCCGAGAAAGTGCGCAGGCCGCCGCGGACGGTGCGCAGGCAGGCCTCGGCGGCGTCTTCGAGTTCGGCGGCAAAGCTGCGGAAGGTGGTGGTTTTCATGCGACTGCTCCTATCGAAAGAAGTTCGGATAGGGCTACTCTAGGCCCACGGCCGCGTCCGCGCGAGCCCGTCGCGACGAACTGTGGAATTCATGGCTCAAGCGGTAGCGTGGGCGGACGAACGGAGGGCCGCTCGCTCGTCCCACGCTCGTCCCAATACCGCCGCAGCAGGCCGTAGAAGGCGGTATCGGCCTTCTCGCCGTGCACGATCCAGCGCTCGGGCATGGTGCCTTCGCGGCGAAAGCCCAGCTTTTCGAGCAGGCGCGCCGATGCTTCGTTGCGCGGATCGATGTCGGCCTCGATCCGGTTGAGGTCGAGCACGTGAAAGGCATGGCCGAGCAGCGCTTCGAGCGCCTCGCCCGCGTAGCCCTGGCCCCAGTGGTCGCGCGCCAGCGCGTAGCCGAGTTCGCAGCGCCGGTTCTGGTCGAAGAAGCCGCGCAGGTTGCACACGCCGATCAGCCGGTCGGTCTCGCGCAGGGCGATCGCGTAGCGATACAGGCCGCCGTCGCGGTAGGCCTGGCGGGCCTCGGCAATCATCGCCTCGGCCTGGGCGATCCCAGTCCAGGCGCCGGTCGACCAGTAGCGCACCACTTCGGGGTCGCCAAAGATGCCCAGCAGGTCGACGGCATCGGCGTCGGAGAAGGGGCGCAGCGCCAGGCGGGCGGTGCGCAGTACAGGAGGCAATGAGACAGGAGGCAAGGACGCGGACATGACGGTCTCCGGACGATGGTTGGGTTTGCGTTGGATCAAACGTCTTGGCATTTTGGCACTGGTGATCAGTCAAGTGCTTTAGCATGTAGCGTTTCTGCTGTTGACTCTGGTTATACGGAATTTCGTATGACGAGTTCACGGCGCGCGTTTATATTAGCGGATCGTCAGCCTCTTTTTGCAAATTTACAACGCACTATCCTGTGCAAGCTGACGGGTCTGGCGCCGCCCGGCTTTACTTTCGCGGCGCGGACGCGCACATTGCTATGATTGCCTCGTCGTTTTGCCATCCGGCCCTTTATGGGCTGCAAACAAAGGGAGAGCCTGCATGAACGAGTCCAGACCCAAGTCGATGTCCGCATTCTGGATGCCCTTCACGAACAACCGCGACTTCAAGGTCGATCCGCGCCTGCTGGTCTCGGCCGAAGGCATGTACTACAAGGATGTCGACGGCAACCGCATCCTCGACGGCACCGCTGGCCTGTGGTGCGTCCCCTGCGGCCATGCCCAGCCGCGCATCGTGGGGGCGGTGCGCGAGATGATCGGCCAGCTCGACTTCGCGCCCACCTTCCAGATGGGGCACCCGGCCGCTTTCGACCTGGCCGAGCAGCTGATGGACTACACCGGCCACAAGTTCGGCCACGTCTTCTACACCAACTCCGGTTCCGAGGCGGTCGACACCGCGCTGAAGATCGCGCTGGCCTACCACAAGGCGCGCGGCGAGGGCGGGCGCACCCGGCTGATCGGTCGCGAGCGCGGCTACCACGGCGTCGGTTTCGGCGGCCTGTCGGTGGGCGGCATCGGCCCGAACCGCAAGAGCTTCGGCCCGCTGCTGCCGGGCGTGGACCACCTGCCGCACACGCACAACCTGCTGAAGAACGCCTTCTCGCGCGGCGAGCCGGACTTCGGCGTTGAGCTGGCGGACGAACTCGAACGCCTGGTCACGCTGCACGACGCATCGACCATCGCCGCCGTCATCGTCGAGCCGGTCTCCGGTTCCACCGGCGTGCTGGTGCCGCCGAAGGGCTACCTGAAGAAGCTGCGCCAGATCTGCGACAAGCACGGCATCCTGCTGATCTTCGACGAAGTCATCACCGGCTTCGGCCGCCTGACCACGCCCTTCGCGGCCGATTATTTCGACGTCGAACCGGACATGATCACCGCCGCCAAAGGCCTGACCAACGGCGTGATCCCGATGGGCGCGGTCTTCACCAAACGCCACATCCACGACGCCTTCATGGAGGCGCCGGCCGGCATCGAGCTGTTCCACGGCTACACCTATTCCGGTCACCCGGTGGCCTGCGCCGCCGCGCTGGCGACGCTCGAGGTGTTCAAGGAGCAGCGCATCCTCGATCGCGCGAAGGAGATCCAGCCCTACTGGGAAGACGCGGTGCACGCCCTGAAGGGGCTGCCGCACGTGATCGACCTGCGCACTATCGGCCTGGTCGCCGGCATCGAGCTCGAACCGATTCCCGGTAAACCCGGCGCGCGCGCCTACCAGGCCCTGAAGCGCGCCTTTGCCGACGGCATCCTGATCCGCACCACGGGCGACATCATCGCGCTGTCGCCGCCCCTTATCCTCGAGAAGCAGCATATCGACGAATTGTTCGGCAAGCTGGCCAACGTATTGAAAAACCTGGACTAGAAAAGAAGAGAAGAAACATGAATCAACACGAGATCATCGGCCACTTCATCGGCGGCCACGTGGTCGACACGGCGGGCGACCGCTACGCCGACGTCTTCAACCCGGCCCTGGGCGAACCCTGCGCCCGCGTCACGCTGGCCAGCGTCGACGAAGTCAATGCCGCCGTGTTCGCGGCCAGCGCCGCGTTTCCGGCCTGGGCGGCGACGCCGCCGCTGGCCCGCGCCCGCATCCTGTTCAAGTACCTGCAGCTGTGCCAGCAGCACACCGACGAATTCGCGCGCCTCATCACGCGCGAGCACGGCAAGACCTTCAGCGACGCGCAAGGGGAAGTTGCGCGCGGCATCGAGGTGGTCGAGTTCGCGTGCGGCATCCCGCAGATGCTCAAGGGCGAATTCACCGACCAGATCGCGCGCGGCATCGACGCCTGGTCGATGCGCCAGCCGCTGGGCGTGGTGGCCGGCATTACGCCGTTTAACTTCCCGGTGATGGTGCCGATGTGGATGTTCCCGGTGGCGCTCGCCTGCGGCAACACCTTCGTGCTGAAACCGTCCGAGCGCGACCCGTCGCCCTCGCTGCTGCACGCGCGCCTGCTGAAGGAAGCCGGGCTGCCGGACGGCGTGTTCAACGTGGTGCAGGGCGACAAGGTCGCGGTCGACGCGCTGCTCGACCACCGCGACGTGCAGGCCATCTCCTTCGTGGGCTCGACCCCGATCGCCGAATATATCTACGCGCGCGGCAGCGCGGCCGGCAAGCGCGTGCAGGCCCTGGGCGGCGCCAAGAACCACATGGTCGTCATGCCCGACGCCGACATGGACATGGCGGTCGACGCCCTCATCGGCGCCGCCTACGGCTCGGCGGGCGAGCGCTGCATGGCGATCTCGGTCGCGGTGGCGATCGGTGACGCCGGCGACAAGCTGGTGGCCGCGCTGGCCGAGCGCACCGCGAAACTGAAGATCGGCGACGGCATGGGCGAGGGCATGGAGATGGGCCCGGTCGTCACGCAAGCTGCGCGCCAGCGCATCGAACGCCTGATCGGCGAAGGCGTGGAGCAGGGCGCCACGCTGGTGGTCGACGGCCGCGGCTACAAGGTCGACGGGCGCGAGAACGGCTTCTTTGTCGGCGGCACCCTGTTCGACCACGTGAAACCCGAGATGAGCATTTACCGGGAAGAGATCTTCGGCCCGGTGCTGTGCGTGGTGCGCCTGCCGGACGTGGGCAGCGCGGTCGAGCTGATCAACGCCAACGAGTACGGCAACGGCGTGGCCGTGTTCACGCGCGACGGCGGCGTGGCGCGCGAGTTCGTGCGCCAGATCCAGGTCGGCATGGTCGGCGTGAACGTGCCGCTGCCGGTGCCGATGGCCTTCAACAGCTTCGGCGGCTGGAAGCGCAGCATGTTCGGCGACCATCACGCCTACGGGCCGGAGGGCGTGCGTTTCTACACGCGGCACAAGGCGGTGATGCAGCGCTGGCCGAATACGGCGAGCGCAGGCGTGGAGTTCGCGTTTCCGCAGATGAAGTAAGCCAGGTTTCGTAGGGTGGGTACTTGTACCCACGCGGTACGGCGCGTGATCGGTCGATCAATGTGGTCTTGCCTGTGCTCGATGTGCTGGTTATCGGGCCGGAAATCACGATGCGGTATTCGTGAGCACGACCGCGTGGGTTCGAGAACCCACCCTACGCCCTGATCCTCGGGCCGGAAACCGCGTTGCGGTATGCATGAGCACGACCGCGTGGACACAGGTGTCCACCCTACGATGAGCAACACAGCCACCAACCGCAGCAGAAGTTCGAGCACCAGCATTTCAACCAGAAGAAGGGATGCACATGATCGAGACTCTCCAGCACCTGCCGCCGGCAGCCGATTCCCACGGCGCGCTCGCGGCCCAGTTCACCGACCTGGCGCCCGCGCTCACCGCGCGCCAGGCCGCCATCGAGGCGGCCCGCTGCCTGTACTGCTACGACGCGCCCTGCACGCGGGCCTGCCCGACCGGCATCGACGTTGCCAGCTTCATCCGCAACATCCACGACCAGAACGTCACCGGCGCCGCGCTCAAGATCCTGCAGCAGAACATTTTTGGGGGCAGCTGCGCGCGCGTCTGCCCGACCGAGATCCTGTGCGAGGACGCCTGCGTGCGCAACAACGCCGCCGAACGCGACCCGGTGAAGATCGGCCTACTGCAGCGCCATGCGATCGACAACGCCGGCTTCACGGCGCACCCGTTCATGCGCGCGCCGTCCACCGGCAAGACCGTCGCCGTGGTCGGCGCCGGGCCGGCGGGTCTCTCCTGCGCCCACCGCCTCGCGATGCTGGGCCACGACGTGGTCGTGTTCGAGGCGCGTCCGAAGGCGGGCGGCCTGAACGAATACGGCATCGCCAGGTACAAGCTGCCCGGCGACTTCGCCCAGCAGGAAGTCGACTTCCTGCTCTCGGTCGGCGGCATCGACATCCAGTACGGCCAGGCGCTCGGCGACGAGCTGCAACTGCGCGACCTGCACACCCGCTTCGACGCCGTCTTCCTCGGCCTGGGCCTGGGCGCCCGCCGCCGCCTGGGCCTGGTCGGCGAGGATGCGCCCGGCCTGGTGGCGGCCACCGACTACATCGCCGCGCTGCGCCAGGCGGGCGACCTGTCGCGCCTGCCCGTGCCGCGCCGGGCGATTGTCGTCGGCGCCGGCAACACGGCGATCGACATGGCGGTGCAGCTCAAGCGCCTGGGCGCCGACGAGGTGACCCTGGTCTACCGCCGCGGCTACGAGGCGATGAGCGCGACCGGCCACGAGATCGAGATCGCGAAGGTCAACGGCGTGCGCATCCGCACCTGGGCCTCGCCGCTGGAGGTGCTGCTGGACGACGCGGGCCGCGTGGCCGGCATGCGCTTCGAGGAGACGCGCATGGACGGCGGCCGCCTGGCGCGCACCGGCGCCTTCATCGACATCGCAGCCGACGCCGTGTTCAAGGCCATCGGCCAGGCCATCGCGCCGCCACCCCCGCTCGACGAGCTCGCGCAGGGCCTGTGGCGCGACGGCGAACGCATCCGCGTCGACGCGAACCTGCGCACCGCGGTGCCCGGCATCTACGCCGGCGGCGACTGCGTGGCCCTGGGCCAGGACCTGACGGTACAGGCGGTCCAGCACGGCAAACTGGCCGCGCTGGCGATCCACAACGACATCCAAGCGGGGGCAGCATGGCCGACCTGAGCATCGAATTCTGCGGGATCAAGGCGCCGAATCCCTTCTGGCTGGCCTCCGCGCCGCCGACCGACAAGGCCTACAACGTGGTGCGCGCCTTCGAGGCGGGTTGGGGCGGGGTGGTCTGGAAGACGCTGGGCGAAGATCCGCCGGCGGTGAACGTCTCCTCGCGCTACTCGGCCCACTACGGCAAGAACCGCGAGGTCATCGGTTTCAACAACATCGAGCTGATCACCGACCGCAGCCTGGAGATCAATCTGCGCGAGATCACCGCCGTGAAGCAGGCCTGGCCCGACCGCGCGATGATCGTCTCGCTGATGCTGCCCTGCGAGGAGGCGCCCTGGGCCGCGATCCTGCCGCTGGTGGAAGCCACCGGCGCCGACGGCATCGAGCTGAACTTTGGCTGCCCGCACGGCATGCCCGAGCGCGGCATGGGCGCGGCGGTGGGGCAGGTGCCCGAGTACGTCGAGATGGTGACGCGCTGGTGCAAGCAGCACACGCGCCTGCCGGTCATCGTCAAGCTGACCCCGAACATCACCGACGTGCGCGCGCCGGCACGCGCCGCACTGGCCGGCGGGGCGGACGCGGTCTCGCTGATCAACACGGTCAACTCGATCACCCACCTGGACCTGGACCGCATGGTCGCGTATCCAATCGTCGGCGGCGCCAGCACCCACGGCGGCTACTGCGGCTCGGCGGTCAAGCCGATCGCGCTGAACATGGTGGCCGAGATCGCGCGCGATCCCGTCACCGCCGGACTGCCGATTTCCGGCATTGGCGGTATCGGGAGCTGGCGTGATGCGGCCGAGTTTATCGCGCTCGGCGCCGGCTGCGTCCAGGTGTGCACGGCCGCGATGCTGCACGGTTTCCGCATCGTCGAGGAGATGAAGGACGGCCTGTCGCGCTGGATGGACAGCAAGGGCTATGCCGACGTCGCCGCCTTCTCGCGCAAGGCGGTGCCGAACACCACCGACTGGAAGTATCTGGACATGAACTACCAGGTGATTGCCCACATCGACCAGGACAAGTGCATCGGCTGCGGCAAGTGCTTCGTCGCCTGCGAGGACACCTCGCACCAAGCCATCGCGCGCCAGGTGCTGGAAACGGGAGCGCGCCGCTACGAGGTGATCGAGACCGAGTGCGTGGGCTGCAACCTGTGCGAGATCACCTGTCCGGTCGAGGGCTGCATCGCGATGGTGCCGCAGCAGACCGGCAAGCCCTACATGAACTGGACGCAGGACCCGCGCAATCCGCGCGCCGAGCCGCGGCCAGCGGTGGAGGCAGCGGTGGTCATGGAGGCGGGGGCGCCGGCGGAAGCGCCGATCCTGGCGCCGCTGGCGGCCGCGCTGCCGGCGTGAACGCCTTGCGGGCGCGGGTTTTGCCCCTCGCGCCCGTACGTACGTTTGCGCTACACTGGGTTGCAACAGCAACCTATTGGAGAAACCCACTGTGACCGCACCACAAGACGCCAGCCAAGACCTCTGGAACCACGACCTCGCCCCGACGGGCGTCGCGCAGCGCACCTGGCGCTGGTATCACTTCGCCGCGCTCTGGGTCGGGATGGTGATCAGCATCCCCGCCTACATGCTCGCGGCCAGCCTGATCGAAAGCGGGATGTCGGCCTGGCAGGCGGTGGTGACGGTGTTCCTGGCGAACGTGATCGTGCTGGTGCCGATGCTGCTGATCGGCCACGCCGGCACCAAGTACGGCATTCCCTATGCGGTGCTGGCGCGTGCCTCCTTCGGCACCCGCGGCGCGCGCCTGCCGGCGCTGATGCGCGCGGTCGTGGCCTGCGGCTGGTACGGCATCCAGACCTGGTTCGGCGGCAGCATGATCTACACGCTGCTGGGCGTGCTGCTGGGCGCCCCGATCGGCGGCGACGCGCTGCCGGGCCTGGGCATCAACGGCGGCCAGCTGGCCTGCTTCCTGGCCTTCTGGGCGATCCAGATGTACTTCATCGTGCACGGCATGGAGTCGATCAGGAAGCTCGAGACCTATACCGCGCCCTTGAAGATCGCGATCTGCTTCCTGCTGCTGTGGTGGGTGTACGACAAGGTCGGCGGCTTCGGCCCGCTGCTGGCCCAGCCTTCCGCTTTCGTCGAGGGCGGCCCGAAATCCGGCCTGTTCTGGTCCGTGTTCTGGCCGTCGCTGACCGCCATGATCGGCTACTGGGCCACGCTGGCGCTGAACATTCCCGACTTCACGCGC
Organism: Massilia sp.; assembly: GCF_032106685.1. Taxonomy (GTDB): domain Bacteria; phylum Pseudomonadota; class Gammaproteobacteria; order Burkholderiales; family Burkholderiaceae_D; genus Telluria. The sequence continues at coordinate 23,773 of NZ_DAMCPG010000005.1, read as the reverse complement.
TTCGCCAAGACCCAGCGCGACCAGGTGGTCGGCCAGACGCTCGGCCTGCCGCTGCCGATGGGCCTCTTGGCGGCGCTGGCCGTGACGGTCACCTCGGCCACCATCGTCCTCTACGGCAAAGCCCTGTGGGACCCGGTCGACGTCGCCAGCCGCATGACCGGCGTGGCGGTGCTGGTGGCCCTGCTGATCCTCCTGATCGACACCGCCAGCGTCAACCTGGCCGCCAACCTGGTCGGCCCGGCCTATGATTTCTCGGCGCTGTCGCCGAAGCGCATCTCCTACCGCGTCGGCGGCTACATCACCGCCGGCATCGCGCTGGCGATGATGCCGTGGAAGATCCTCGAGTCGACCCAGAACTACATCTTCATCTGGCTGACCGGCTACTCGGCGCTGCTCGGGCCGATCGCCGGCATCATGATCATCGACTACTACTTCATTCGCAAGACCACGCTCGACGTCGACCAGCTCTACCGCGAGGGCGGCAGCTATTCGTACAAGGGCGGCTGGAACGTCGCCGCCATCGTGGCCTTCGCGGCCGGCGTGCTGCCGAACATCCCCGGCTTCCTGAACGCGGCGCTGCCCGCTTCGTTCCCGGACGTGGGCGAGACCTTCAAGACCATCTATACCTATGCCTGGTTCGTCGGCGTGGTGATCGCGGCGATCGTGTATGGCCTGATGATGAAGGGGCGCACCGCGCCGGTGACCGTGAACGGCAGGGCCAACAGGGCGAACAATTATCCAACCTGACAAGGAGTGTCCATGACGACGATTATCCGTGGCGGCACCATCGTGAACGCCGACCGTGCCTTCCGCGGCGACGTGCTCTGTTACGGCGACAAGATCGTGGCCGTCGGCGAGAGCATCGACGCCCCGGCCAACGCCACGGTGATCGACGCGGGCGGGCAGTACGTGATGCCGGGCGGGATCGACACCCACACTCACATGCAGCTGCCCTTCATGGGCACGGTGACGGCCGACGACTTCTTCACCGGCACCGCGGCCGGCCTGGCGGGCGGCACCACGACCATCATGGACTTCGTCATCCCCGACCCGAAGCAGTCGCTGCTCGAGGCCTATCGCACCTGGCGCGGCTGGGCGCGCAAGGCCGCCGCCGACTACACCTTCCACGTGGCCGTGACCTGGTGGGACGACTCGGTGCACGCCGAGATGGGCGCCCTGGTGCGCGAGCACGGCGTGAACAGCTTCAAGCACTTCATGGCCTATAAAAACGCGATCATGGCCGACGACGAAACGCTGGTGAAGAGCTTTCGCCGCGCGCTCGAATTGGGCGCGATCCCGACCGTGCACGCCGAGAACGGCGAACTGGTGTTCCAGCTGCAGCAGGAGCTGCTGGCCAAGGGCATCCGCGGCGCGAAAGCCCATCCGCTCTCGCGTCCGCCCGAGGTCGAGGCCGAAGCGGCCAACCGCGCGATCGCGATCGCCAACGTGCTCGGCACGCCCATCTACATCGTCCACGTGTCCTGCGCCGAATCGCTGGAGGCCATAGTGCGCGCCCGCGCCAAGGGCCAGCGCGTCTACGGCGAGGCGCTGGCCGGCCACCTGGTGATCGACGACAGCGTCTACCAGAGCGAAGACGAGGACTTCGCGCGCGGCCACGTCATGAGCCCGCCGTTTCGCGGCCGCCATCACCAGGATGCGCTCTGGCAGGGCCTGCGCGGCGGGAACCTGCACACCACCGCGACCGACCACTGCACCTTCTGCGCCGAGCAGAAGGCGGCCGGCAAGGACGACTTCACGCGCATCCCGAACGGCTGCGGCGGCGTCGAGGAGCGCATGGCGGTCGTCTGGGATGCGGGCGTGAACAGCGGCCGCTTGAGCCCATCCGAGTTCGTGCGCGTGACCTCGACCAACGCCGCCCAGATCTTCAACATGTACCCGCGCAAGGGCGTGATCGCGGTCGGCGCCGACGCCGACCTCGTGGTCTGGGACCCGAACGGCACCCGTACGATTTCCAGCAAGACCCAGTTCGCCAAGGGCGGCTTCAACGTGTTCGAGGGGCGCACCGTGCGCGGCATCCCGACCCACACGGTCGCCGCCGGCAAGCTGGTCTTCGAGCGCGGCGACCTGCGCGCCGAGGAAGGCGCCGGCCGCCACGTCGACCGCCCCGCGTTCGTATAAGCCGTAGGGTGGGCGCCCCGTGCCCACGCGTTCAACGAACAGCGGCAAACCGCCCAGCGACCGAAAGCCGCTTCATCCACACCCGGAGACAAACATGCCCGACACCCTGCGCATCAACGGCCAACGCCTGTGGCACTCCCTGATGGAACTGGCGCGGATCGGCGCCACCGACAAGGGCGGCGTCAAGCGCCTCGCCCTGACCGACCTCGACCGCCAGGGCCGCGACCTCGTGGTCCGATGGGGCGTTGACGCCGGCATGAGCATCACGGTCGACAAGATCGGCAACGTCTTCATGCGCCGCGCCGGCCGCAACGCCAGCCTGCCGCCGATCGTCACCGGCAGCCACGTCGACACCCAGCCCACCGGCGGCAAGTTCGACGGCAACTACGGCGTACTGGCCGGCCTGGAGGTGGTGCGCACCCTGAACGACAACGACATCGTGACCGAAGCCCCGATCGAGGTCGCCTTCTGGACCAACGAGGAAGGCTCGCGCTTCGTGCCGGTGATGATGGGTTCCGGCGTGTTCTGCGGCGCCTTCAGCCTGGAAACCGCCTACGCCGCCAGGGACGTCGACGGCAAGACCGTGCGCGAGGAGCTGGAACGGATCGGCTACCTGGGCGAGGAGGAGCCGGGCCGGCACCCGATCGGCGCCTACTTCGAGACCCATATCGAGCAGGGCCCGGTGCTGGAGGACGCCGACAAGGTGATCGGCGTGGTGCCGGCCGTGATGGGCCTGTCGTGGTACGACTGCACGGTCAGTGGCATGGAAGCGCACGCCGGCCCGACCCCGATGGGCCTGCGCCGCGACGCGCTGCAAGTGGCCACCACCATCATGCAGGAGACCGTCGCGATCGCGCACCGCTATCCGCCCTACGGCCGCGGGACGGTGGGCATGGTGCAGGTGTTCCCGAACAGCCGCAACGTGATTCCCGGACAGGTCAAGTTCAGCATCGACCTGCGCAACGTGAACGACGAACTGCTGAACACCATGCACGAGGAGATGCTCGCCTTTGTCGCCAGGACGCGCGCGGAGAGCGGCCTGGCTATCGAGATCGAGCGGGTTTCCGACTATCCGCCTTGCCCCTTCCATCCGGACTGCGTGAACGCCGTGCGCGCCGCCACCGACAAGCTGGGTTACTCGACCATGGACGTGGTCTCGGGCGCCGGCCACGACGCCATCTACGCGGCGCGGGTGGCGCCGTCCGGCATGATCTTCGTGCCCTGCAAGGACGGCATCAGCCACAACGAGATCGAGGATGCGAAGCCTGAGCACCTGGAGGCGGGCTGCAACGTGCTGCTGCACGCGATGCTGGAGCGGGCGCGGGTAGCCGAATAAGACCGGGGAGGGAAAGCCGCCCAGCCTGCCGGCAAACCCCGCTAGAATGCCGGGATGCCGAGCAAACTTCCCACCTTTCCCGGTCCCCTGACCGCGCGCGGCGCCGTGCTGGCGGTGCTGCTGTCGAACGAGGACCAGACCGGAGCCGAACCGCTGCAGGGCCGCGTGACCCTGGCCGCCATCGTGCGGACCCTGAAGCGCAAATATGGTTGGCCGATCGAGACCCACAGCTTTCCGGCGAACGCCGCCGACGGCCGCGCCACCTGGGCCACGGTCTACAGCCTGCCGCAGCCTGTGATCGACGCGGCGCTGGAGCGCGGCGGGCGCGACTGGCTGCGGTCGCGGAAAGCGGCGCGGCGCGGCCTGGCCCGGCTCGACGAATGAGCGACGGCAGGAACCTGCTTCCAATGGCCGCCGGACCTTTGATGTAGCTCCTAACAAAAACCCCATGGCTGCGTTGCATCGTCTCGCCGTACAGGCGTACTGTCGTCGACGCTGCGGGCGCTCTAAGGCGCTTAGCCGATCCGCTTCTCCATGTAGACCGACGCGATGGCGACGCCCGAGCGATGCGGAACCATCTCCTCGCGTATCGCCTGGAAGCCGCCATGCCGGTAAAAGGGGACGGCGTTGAGCGAGGCCGAGAGGAACAGGCACTCGCGGCCGGCGGCCAGCGCCATCCGTTCCAGCGCCGCGAGCAGCAGCGCGCCGATCCCGCGTCCGTGCTCGGCCGGCTCGACGAAGACCGCATCCACTTCGCCGCTGGCGGCGTCCAGCACCGCATAGCCGAGTATCCGTCCGGCCTCCATCGCCACCATGCCGCCGCCGGCGGCGAGCAGGCGTGGCAGCGATTCAGGCGCGGGCGCGGCCAGCCAGGCGGTCAGCACGGACGCGGCGTAGTGCGCCGCGCAGCCCTGCGCGACCGCGCGCGTGCGCAGTTCCCAGAGGATGGGAAGGTCGCCGGCGACTGCTGTCCGCAGTGCGATCGTGTGCCTTGCTGTCATCGTCAACTCTCCATGGTCGTGCGCCCGATGAGGCGTCCGGCAGCTAGGCTTGCACCAGCGCGCGCGCCGCCTGGCTGACCTGGTCGCGCAGCCACTTGTGTTCCGGCGACTGGTGCACGCGCTGGTGCCACAGCTGGTAGAAGCGCATCGGCGGAAACTTGATCGGCATGGTGAAGGTCTTCAGCGGCAGCGTCTTTTCGTAGAAGCGCATGAACTGGCGGCCGGTGGTCAGCACCAGGTCGGTCTGGGTCAGCATGTAGGGAATCAGCCCGAAATAGGGCGACTCGACCGCGATTCTCCGGTTCAGGCCCTGGCGCGCGAGGAAGGAATCGATCACGCCGTGGTAGCCGGGCAGCGTCTGCGTCGGCGCCACGTGCGGCAGGGACAGGTAGTCCTCGATGGTCATGGCGTCGCTTGCCGTGCGTTTGGCGTAGGGACTGTCGGCGCGCATGGTACAGACGATCGGGTCCTCGAACAGCTTGGAGATGTGCAGGTGGACCGGCGGCTCGTCCCAATTGGCGATCACCAGGTCCATCTCGCCGTCGGAGAGCATGCGCAGGTAGTCGGTGCCCGGCCCCAGGCTGTGGATCGCCACGCGGCTGTTGGGCGCGTCGCGCCGGATCGCGGTCACCACGTTGGGCAGGAACTGGGTGTCGAGGTAGTCGGGTGCGGCGATGTGGAAGGTGCGCGCCGCCGCTTCCGGCACGAAGGGCGACTTCTTGACGAACAGGCTCTCGGTCTCGTCGAGGATGCGCTTGGCGGGTTTCAGCAGGCTTTCGCCGTGCTGGGTCGGCACCATGCCGCGCGCGCCGCGCACCAGCAGCGGGTCGCCGGTGAGTTCGCGGAGTTTGCGCAGCGAGGCCGAGATCGAGGGCTGGGGCTGGTTCAGTTTCAGCGCCACGCGCGAGACGTTCTTCTCCACCAGCAGCAGGTAGAGGATGCGGATCAGGTGCAGGTCGAGGTGCTGGGGCAGGCTGGCCATGGCAAAGTGCGGCTGCGGTTTTCTATATGGGTTCCGTCATTTTGAATATACGCTATATTTCATATTGCAGAAATGAAATCGTCTGAATTTCGATTCACTATCGCCACCAGGAAGATGAGGGATTTTGCATGGACGTGTTCGGATACCTGGCTCCCTACGGCCTCGAATGGCTGAATTTGCTCGTACGCTGGCTGCACATCATCACCGGCATCGCCTGGATCGGCGCCTCCTTCTATTTCGTTTGGCTCGACAACTCCATCAAGCCGCCGCCACCGGGTTCCGAGCTGGCAAAGAAGGGCGTCGCCGGCGAACTCTGGGCCGTGCATGGCGGCGGCTTCTACAACCCGCAAAAATACCTGGTCGCTCCCGCCGAGCTGCCGAAGGAACTGCACTGGTTCAAATGGGAAGCCTATTCGACCTGGCTGTCCGGCTTCGCGCTGCTGTTCATCGTGTATTACCTGAACGCGCAGGCGATGATGGTCGACCGCAGCGTGGCCGATTTGTCGAGCTGGCAGGCGGTCGGCATTGGCCTGGGCAGCCTGGTGGTCGGCTGGCTGGTCTACGACCTGCTGTGCAAGTCGCCGCTGGGCAAGCGCGACCTGGCCTTCGGCCTGGTCATCTTCGCCTTCCTGGTCGGCAGCGGCTGGGTACTCACCCACCTGCTCAGCGGCCGCGCGGCCTACCTGCACGTCGGTGCGATGATCGGGACCATCATGGTCGCCAACGTCGCCCACGTGATCATTCCCGGCCAGCGCAGGATGGTCAATGCCATGCTGGCCGGTCGACAGCCCGACCCGCGCGACGGCGTCAAGGCCAAGCAGCGCTCGGTGCACAACAATTATTTCACGCTGCCGGTGCTCTTCCTCATGATCAGCAACCATTATGCGATGACCTACCGCCACCCGCATGCCTGGGCGGTGCTGGGCGTGATCATGGCCGCGGGCGTGTTGATCCGCCACTTCTTCAACCTGCGCCACAAGGGCCGCATCGAATGGAAGTACCCGGCCGCCGGCGCGGCGCTGCTGGCCGTGCTGGCGGTGCTGATCGCGCCGCCAGCGCCGCGGGCGCCGGCCGGGCCGCAGCCCGGCGTCGACGCCATGGCCCAGTTCACCCAGGTGCGGCAGATCGTCGACCAGCGCTGCGTCAGCTGCCACGCGGCCAGGCCGACCCAGCCCGGCTTCGCCACCGCGCCGGCCGGCGTCAGCCTCGATTCGCCCGAACTGATCCGGCAGAACGCCGCCCGCATCTACCAGCAGACCGTGCAGCTCAAGGCGATGCCGCTGGCGAACCTCACCAACATGACCGACGCCGAGCGGGCGCAGGTCAAGGCCTGGTTCGAGGCGGGCGCACCGTCAGGAAAATACTGAGGACGACTTCCGGAAAACCGAAGCGTCCCGGCCGGCTGATGCATGCTAGGCTTGCGGGCACGAACCACGGCGGAGAACGAGATGGCATTCGACTTATCGACCTACAACCTTGCTGAATTGAAGGGGCTCCAGTTCGACGTCGCGCAGGAGCTCAAACAGCGCGAGCGGCAGGAGCTCGGGAAAGCGCGCGAGCAAATCCTGGCGATCGCCCGCGAAACCGGCGTGGCGGTCGACGCCTTGATCGAGGAAGAAGGGAAGGGCAGGAAGCGCAAGAGATGATCCGGCCCGCGGTCGCGCCAGGCGTCGCAGGCATGTGATTGGCGCACCCCTTGCCCGCCATATCGTATGATAGGGTTCATCAACCATGCATACCCTGTTTCTATGAATGCGGATACCACACGCCCAGGCGTGACATTCGACGAGGTTGCGGCGGCCGCCGACAGCCTGGCCAACGACGGCAAGCCCGTCACCCTCGATGCCGTGCGCGAAGCGCTCGGCGACGCTTCCCCTAATTCGATCGGGCGCCACCTGGGCGCCTGGCGCGCCGCGCGCGCCGATGCGGCGCAGCCCCCGAAGGCGGCGATGCCGGAGTCGCTGGTCGCCGAATTGGCCCGCTGGGCCCAGCAGTTCGCCGAGGAAGCCGGCGCCGGCACCCGCGACGCGCTGGCGCAGGCGCGGCGCGACATGGACGACGTGCTGGCCGCGGGCGAGCAGCTTGAAGCCGAACGCGACACGCTGGTCGACGAAGTCGCCAGCGCGACCGCCGCGCGCGAGCAGGCCGCGGCCGCCGCCGCCGAGCGCAGCGAGGAAATCGAGCGCCTGAACGCCGAGCTGCGCAACGCGCGCCAGGTCGCGATGGACGCCCTGGTCGGAAAAGCCAAGGACCAGCTGGCAATCGAAGGCAAGGACGCCCAGCTGGCCGACCTGCGCGCCCAGATCGAGCGCAACGTCGCCGCCTCGGCGGCCGAGTCCGATGCCCGCCTGCGCGCCGAAATGGAGCTGGTCGGTGCGACCACCGTGCGCGACAGCCTGGCGGCCGAAGTGAAGGACCTGCAGGCGCAACTGGCCGCGGTCCAGGCCGAACGCAGCGCCCTGCGCGCCGAAGTCGAGACGCTGCGCGCGCGCGCGAAGTAAGCCAGGCGACCCGCGGACCCGGCCAGCCGGTGCCGTGTGCCGTTTCCTGCATCGCCGCCGGCGCCGTCCCGGCGTGACGATGCGTCAGCGTTCCCTATAGGCGCGCTCGATCTTCTTGTCGGTGTTGTACTGGCTGAGCGCGTAGACCGCCCAGATGGCGGCCGGCAGCCAGCCGATCAGCGTCACCTGCAGGATCAGGCAGATGATGCCGGCCATCGGGCGGCCGATGGTGAAGAAGGTGAGCCAGGGGAGGATGAGGGCGATGAGCAGGCGCATGCGGTTTCCTGGATAGTGGGGCATCGGCCGGGCGGCCCGACGTGTCTGTTCCATCATATAACAGCCACTTCGGGCTCATCGCACCGTTGCCGGCCTTGCTAAGGCTGCCCCACCGGATTCGTCTTGCCCAGCGCTTCGGCCATCCGCACCAGGCGCACGAACTCGGCGCGGTAACCCTCCGCATCCTTGCCGCGCGCCTCGTTGGCCAGCGCCGCGATGTCGGCATAGCTGTAGTCCGCCAGCGGCGTCTCGCCACGCAGGCGCTGGCCGAAGGCCGCCACCGCCACCGCGAAGCGCGCATCTTCCGGCGCCGCGGCGAACTCCTTGCGGGCGCTGTCGGCACGCACCGCATGGCTGCGCTCGCGGCTGGTGGCCTGGCCCGGCAGCTTGTAGCGCACTTTCACGAAACAGAGTTCGTCGCCGTTGGCGGCGGGCGCGGCCTGTTTGCTGTCGCCATAGCGCAGCGGATCGACCAGCTTGCCGGCCTCGGCGGCCGGCGTGATCTCGTAGATGGCGGTGACGGTGTGGCCGGCGCCCATGTCGCCCGCGTCCACCTTGTCGTCCTTGAAGTCCTGGCGCGCCAGCATGCGCGTTTCGTAGCCGATCAAGCGGTAGGCGGCCACCTGGCGCGGGTTGAATTCGACCTGCATCTTGACGTCGTTCGCGATCGGGAACATGGTCGACCCCAGTTCTTCCTGCATGGCCTTGCGCGCTTCCAGCAGCGAGTCGATGTAGGCGGCGTTGCCGTTGCCGGACTGGGTCAGGCGCTGGATCAGGGCGTCGTTCAGGTTGCCCGTGCCGACGCCGAACACCGAGAGGTAAACGCCGCTTTTGCGCTTGTCGGCGATGAAGCGCTCCAGCTGCTTCGGGTCGGTGATGCCGATGTTGAAGTCGCCGTCGGTGGCCAGGATCACGCGGTTGACCGCCTTCGGATCGCGGTGGCGCTCGGCCAGCGCATAGGCGCGCTGCAGGCCGTCGCCGCCGGCGGTGCCGCCCGCCGCACGCAGGCCGTCGAGCGCATCGAGGATCTTGCGCTTGTCGCGGCCCAGCGTCGGCTCGAGCGCGACTTCGGTGCCGTTCGCATAGGTGACGATGGCCACGCGGTCGGTGTCGCGCAGGTTCTCGGCGAACAGGCGCAGGCCCTGCTGCAGCAGCGGCAGGCGGTCCGGCCCTCCCATCGATCCGGACACGTCGATCAGCAGCACCAGGTTCAGCGGCGGGCGCTCGGCCTGCGCCAGGTCGAAGCCGCGCACGGCGACGTGCAGCAGCTGGTTGCCGGCCTTCCAGGGGCTGGGCATGACTTCGGTGGCGATGGCGAAGGGCTCGCTGCGCGTCCTGGGTGCGGCGTAGCGGTAGGGGAAGTAGTTCACCATCTCCTCGACGCGCACGGCGCCCGGCGGCGGCAGGCGCCCGCCCGTCAGCAGGCGCCGGACGAAGGCGTAGGAAGCGGTGTCGACGTCGGCGCTGAAGGTGGACACCGGATGCTCGGCCACCAGCTGGGTGGCATTCGCTTCCTTGTCCGGGAATTTGTCGGCCTGCGGCGGGGCGATCACGACGAAGCCCGGCCCGGGCGCGCGCTTTTGCATGGCCGGCGCCGCGATGGTGGACCCGGTGACGGTCACGCGCTGCGGCGCGTAGGCGGAAGACGGCGCGGGCGGCGGCGCGGGCGGCGGCGCGGGTGCAAGCGCGGGTGCGGGTGCGGCAAGGGCTTCGGAAGCGCTGTGTGCCGCCTGCTGGCCCGGCGCCTGCACGCCGCAGCCGGCCAGGACTGCCGCGCCCAGCGCCAGCAGCGTGGACGTACCCAGGGAACATCTCATGATTGGACCTCCTTCGGATTATTGTTCCGAGAAGATGCAACGGCGATGCCCGATTTGCAACGGTACTTACAAGCTGTAATCCTTTATGCGGGGTGCATCGGCCTGGCCTTCAGCGGGCATCGTCGCCATCGAGCGAACGCGGCACGATGGCGAACTGCGGCGCCGGGCCGTAGTCCGGCTTGACGCTGCGCGACATGAAGCGCTCCCAGGCTTTTTTGCCGGCCGCGCCGCCGACGTCGGCCGCATAGGCCAGCGCCGGCTGCAGGTTCGAGGGAAAGCCCATCGCGGTGCTCGCGTAGCCGCCCATGTCGCCCGGCTTGCGCTTGGTGGCGGCGGCGTGCTCGGCGCCGCCGCAGGGCAGGGCGGCCAGTTCCGGCCCGACGGTGCGCTTCCAGGCCTGGGCCATGCTGTCGTAGGTGGGCGCGACGGGCGAGTCGCGCACCGTGATCGTGTAGCTGGCGGCGTCGACCCAGCAGGCCCCGTCGCCGACCATGCGCGCAATCGGAAACTTCGCCTTCCACTTCAGCAGCGGCCGCGCGTCCTGGAAGCCGAGTTCCGCAAGGTGGCCGACGGCCTGGGTGAAGAAGTCGTCCTGCCAGGGCGCAACCGCGGTCTTGCCCTTGTAGATCACGGCCTGGCGGTTGTCGATCACGCCCAGGCCGTTGGCGGACGGGTTGTTGCTGTAGGTCGCGTTGTACCAGGCCAGGTTGCTCTTCAGGATGGCGTTGAAATCCTGCTTCAGCGGGTGTTTGTCGGGCGTGATGTAGGCCGCCTCGCCCAGGGTGCGCAGGCTCCAGGCCTGGCCGCGCACCTGGTGGGTCGCCAGCAGGCCCTCGATGTTCTTGCGGTAGCCCGGGTTGGTGGAGAACACGTTCCACATCGCCCAGAACTGCAGCTCCTCGAGGTAGTAGTAGTCGCCGGTGACGAGGTAGGGCAGGTAGGCGAAGGCCGGCTGGTGCGCGCTGTCGGCCTTGTACGGGGTCTTGCAGACGTCGCGCGGGCAGCGCGGGAAGGCTTCCTGCTTGCCGGTCTTCGGATTGCGTGTGTCGCCCGGGTTGCCGAGCAGGGTCATGTAGGGATAGTCGATCAGGCTGACCGGCAGGCCGGTGCGCTTGTCGCGGTAGTGCGCGGACCAGCTGCCGGCGCGGTCGGCGGTGCCGAGCGTGACTTCCTTGGCGCGCGCGTCCATGCTCAGCAAATACATCGCGGCCCATCCCGGCAGCAGGCCGATGTCGTTGCGTCCGCCGGTGTTCGGCATGGCCGGCGAGGCCACGCCCACGCCCATCGGCTCGCTGCGCGGGCCTTCCCATTTAGCGGCCAGTTTGGCCAGCGCGCCGTCCGGCACCAGCAGCGTGCGGTCGTAGTTCGGCAGCGCGCGCGAGTCGATCAGGTAGTCGCTGTCGTGGCGCAGGTGGACGGCGGGCGCCGTGCCGGTCCAGGCCAGGGTGCGCCAGCGCGCGTGGTGCAGGTGGGTCAGTTCCTTCTTGCGGTAGACGCTCTCGCCGCCGACCTCGATCTCGACGTCGTAGGTGAAGTTGCGCGGCGACGGCTCGTAGGCCCAGTTGTTCTCGACCACGATGTCGACCCGCGCCCGCTTCGCGCCGGGGTAGGCGCGGATGGCGAAGCGCGCCGCCAGGTGCGGGTGTTCCTCGCCCCTGGCGTTGCGCAGCGGCGCGGCGACCTGCACTTCGGTCGCCACCGGGCCGTCCAGCCACACCTGGGGTTTCTGTTCCTTCAGCAGGCGGTCGCTGGACGCGCTATAGCGTTCGCCGTCGAGCGTGACCGTGACCGTGGCGCCGGTGGCGAAATCCGGCTTGCCCGCCTCGTCGGCGCCCTTGGCGCTGGCCTTGACCAGGGCGATGCCGGCCTGCCTGCCCTTCGCCAGCTTCGGCAGCAGGGCCGAGATCACGGCGTGGCGCACCGAGCCGTCGGCGTGGGTCGCCTTCACGTCCACCTGCAGCGGCAGGATGCCGCCGTCGGCCAGCTTGCCGGCCAGGGACGCGCCGCGCGGCAGGTCGCCCGGCGCGAACACCTGGCCGAAGGTGAGAGGGACCCTGGCCTGGTCGCCGCCCGTGTTCTCGACCACCACGCCGGTGATGCCGCCGGCGGGGATGTCGGCCTTGCGCCCCGTGGCCGGCGCGCGGGCAGGCGCGGCGTTCGGCTTCCTGCCTGCGGCATTGGCAGATGCATTGCCCGCTGCGGCGCCTGATGCATTGCCTGATGCATTGGCTGATGCAGCGTCGGCCGCCGCGGCGCCATGGCGCGCCTTCACGACCTGGCTGTCGTCCACCTTGCCGGTGCTCGGCAGGCCGACGAAGTCGGAGGGATTGTTCTTGTCCTGGGCGTGCAGGACACCGGAGGCGAGGGCGAGGCAGAGGGCAAGGGGCGCAAGCGAGGATGACAGGACAGGCATGATGGTCTTGAAAGTGGATTCCTGGAGCGGCGGCTGCATGACCGAACAGTAAAACAAAAAGCGCCCCGAAGGGCGCTCGCTTACCGATACTTACTGTTTCAGGGTACGCTCGAACAGCTTGTAGATGCGGCGGTACTGGTCGAACCAGCTTTCCGGCTGGGTGTAGGCGTGGCGTTCCAGCGGGTAGCTGGCCAGTTCCCAGTTATCCTTGCGCAGCTCGATCAGGCGCTGGGCCATGCGCACCGAGTCCTGGTAGAACACGTTGTCGTCGACCATGCCGTGCCCGATCAGCAGGTTGCCGCGCAGGTTTTCGGCGTACTCGATCGGCGAGGAGATCTTGTAGGCTTGCGGGTCGAGGTCCGGCGTGTTCAGGATGTTGGCGGTGTACTCGTGGTTGTAGCTGGTCCAGTCGGTCACCGGGCGCAGCGCGGCGCCGGACTTGAACGTCTCGGGCGCGCGCATCAGGGCCATGAAGGTCATGAAGCCGCCGTAGCTGCCGCCGTAGATGCCGACGTTCTGCGGGTCGCCCTGCAGGTTCTGCACCAGCCAGTTCACGCCGTCCTTGTAGTCGGTCAGTTCCGGATGGCCCATCTGGCGGTAGATCGCCGTGCGCCAGTCGCGGCCATAGCCTTTCGAGGCGCGGTAGTCCATGTCGAGCACGATGTAGCCGCGTTCGACCAGCAGGTTGTGGAACATCTGCTCGCGGAAGTAGGTCGGGAAGCGCTTGGTGGTGTTCTGCAGGTAGCCGGCGCCGTGCACGAACATCACGATCGGGTATTTCTTACCCGCTTCCATCTTCGCCGGGCGGTAGAGCTTGGACCAGACCGGATCGCCGCCGTCGCTCGACGGCACGGCCACGTACTCGGGCTGGATCCATTCGCGCTGCCTGTAGTCGGCGGTGCGGGTGTCGGTCAGCTTCGCAACGGCGCCGCCGTTCACCGATACCGTGGCCAGCTGGGTCGGCACATAGCTCGTGGAGTAGTGCACCAGCAGCTTGCGGTTGTCCGGCGACAGGACGAAGCGCTCCACGCCTTCCAGGCCCGTCACCTCAACGGTGGCGCCATCCTTCGCGTTCACCGCGCAGACCTCGTAGGTGCCCGGGTTCTTGCGGTTGCAGAGCATGTAGGCGGTGGTGCCCTCGTAGTTCCACTGCACGTCGCCCGCTTCCCACTTGCCGCGGGTGAGGGCGCGCGCCTGGCCGTTCGCATCCATCGTGTACAGGTGCGAGTAGCCGCTTTCCTCGGACAGGTACCACAGCGTGCGGTTGTCCGGCAGCCAGCCGAAATCGGTGTTGTCGTAGTTGACCCAGGCTTCGTCCGTCAGGCGGTGCATGGGTTTCAGCCTGGCGGTGGACAGGTCGATCGCGGCGATCCAGCGGTCCTTGTTGTCGACCGCGCGCAGCATCACGGCGGCCTGCTTGCCGTCCGCGGTCCAGCGCACGGCGTCGGCGCGGTCGGCGATGCGCAGCGGGCGGTTGCCTTTCAGCGGATCGAGCTTGGCGGCGGCGCGCAGCTGGGCCAGCGGGTCGGTGCCGACGCCGGGCAGGTTGTCGAAGGGGATGTCCTGGACCTTGCCGCTGGCGAGGTCGACCAGCTTGAGCGCATGCGGCGCCGGGTTGTTGCGGCCGACGCGGGTGCGCTCGTCGTCGGTTTCCTCGTAGCCCGATTCGGTCACGTAGCGCGGCATCTTGCCGACGCGGCCCTTGTCGCCGCCTTTCGCCGCCGTGACGACCACCAGCCAGCGTCCATCCGGAGACAAGGCGCTGCCTTCGATGGTCACCTTGTCGCCCAGGTAGACCGGGCTTGGGGCGCGGGTCGGATCGGCGCGGCGCTCTTCCTCGGCGCGGGCGCGGCCGGCGTCGCGGTCGTCCTTGGCGCGCTTCAGGGTGGCGATCAGGCGCAGCTGCATCTCGCGCAGCGCGTCGGGCTCAAGCGCCGCCGGGTCTTTCGCGGCGCGCGGCAGCGCCACCGGGCCCTGCACGCGGCTGGCGCGGTCCCAGCTGAACCAGTCGTGGCCGACACGGAACTGCACCGCGCGCTCGTCGCTGGAAAACTGCGGGTCTTCTGCCTTCACGCCTTTCGTGATCTGGACCAGGGCGCCATTCTTGAGGTCGCGCTCGAACAAATCGCCGTTGCGCACCAGGACGGCGCGGGTGTGGGCGCGGTTGTAGACCACGTTCGGGCTGTCGAGCTTCGCCAGCTCGGTGTCCGCCACGCGGCGCGGCTGGCCGCCCTGGACCGCTTCGAAGGTGTCGCGCAGCTGCGAGCCGGTGCGCTTCTGCTTGAAGTAGACCTGCTTGCCGTCCCAGCTCCACCATGCCTGTTCGGCGGGGTTGCCGATCCAGTCGGGGTGGGCCATGGCCTGGTCGAGGGTGACGGGCGTCGGCGCGGCGGCAGCGGCAGCTGACAGGGCGGCGAACGCGGCAAAGATCGTAAGAGCAGGAAGTCGCATCGTGAATGAGTGGTGGGTGAACGAAATAGCTTTCTGGCTAGAAAAATGCGCATGCATTCTAGCTCAGCCACCATGCGACGGGGAGGTTTGCGGAAGATTAATCCACAAGAAAAAATCTAATCGGCGTAAGTACTTACGTCGGTATTGACGCAAGTACTTACGCCATATCCGCACTCGAGCGGGGAAGGAATGCGGCTGTTGCGCCGCAACGTTCAGCCGGCGCGGCGGGCGCTTTTCGGCTGGCGCGGCAGGAACAGGGTGATGCGTGCGACGACGGCGACGAGGGCGATGCCGACGGGCAGGTATTCGAATGCTTCCATGATCAATTCCTCTTCAATGTTAGTGATGTTGCGTTGCAGTATAGGCCGGCAAGGATCATAAACAAACTTTTGATTTGTGATGCCGGCGATAGGTTTTATGAATGGTTTTATTGCTCCGGCCACAATAGATATTTAACTCGGGAATAACCCGACTGTGGCTCTGCCGTATGTACGGGGCGTGGCGGGATGCGGGTGGCGGGAACTGCGAATGAATTTCGCGGTGTGCAAAAGTACGACCGCGTGGACACAGGTGTCCACCCTACGATAACTTGCTCTTGTAGGGTGGGCACTTGTGCCCACGCGGTCTGGTACCGATGCGTCGCCGCGGCGCGCTGCCGCGGCAAAGAATCTTGCTTAGCCGCGGTTGGCCAGGTGGCGCAGTTCGGCCGCCAGGCTCGGCGAGAACGATTCCGACTGCGCTGCCAGCGACAGCAGTTCGTTGCGGGCGACCATGGCTTGCTGGGCGGCGTCCTTGCGTGCGCCGAAGAGCCAGCCGCCATGGGCGACGTAGAGCTGTTCGCAGAAATGGCGAATGGTGGCGAACAGGCCGGATTGGTGGCGCAGTCCCTTGTCCTGCGCCTGGGTGATCGTTGCTGCAGTCATGTTGGCTCCGTAAATACTGTC
The DNA here is from genome assembly GCF_032106685.1 of Massilia sp. GTDB lineage: Bacteria > Pseudomonadota > Gammaproteobacteria > Burkholderiales > Burkholderiaceae_D > Telluria. The sequence continues at coordinate 7,913 of NZ_DAMCPG010000005.1, read as the reverse complement.
TGATGTTGCAGTGCAGTATAAATACCTTAGAGCCATAAATAAACTTTCGGTTCGTGATACCGGCGATTCATCTTGCGAATGATTCAGGCATGTCATCACGTCCGGATAACGCCGTGTTATCACGGCCGGAAAGACACGATCCGGCCGCGTAGAACGAACTTACTCCGCTTCCTTTGGATTGGCCCCGCCGAACAAACGATCCTTCGCCGCCAGCAAACGCTGGACCTTGGCGCCCATCTTCATCAGTTGCGCCAGCGACTCCGGCGACAGGCGCTGCAGGTCGTCGAACCAGTTGTTGGCCAGGTCGACCAGCTCGTGCATTTCGCGCATGCGTTGTTGCGCGAACACATCTCCCGGAGTCTGCGCATTCGCCAGCAGGGATTCGCGCAGCACCGACAGGGTCGGAGCGACTTCGCGCCGGCGCCGCTCGGCCGCCACCACCCGGAAGATTTCCCACACGTCGCCCAGCGAGGTGAAGTATTCGCGGCGGTCGCCCGGAACGCGGTGCAGGCGCACCAGGCCCCAGGACTGCAGTTCCTTGAGCCCGATGCTGACGTTCGAGCGCGAGATGCCCAGCTTCTCGCCGATGTCGTCGGCGTGCAACTGCTGCTCGGTAACGAAGAGCAGGGCGTAGATCTGGCCTACCGTGCGGTTGATGCCCCAGCGGCTGCCCATTTCGCCGAAATGGCTGACAAAGGTTTGAACGAGCGGAGTCACGGTAGCGAACTTTTCGAAAGTTTGGAAAGTCCGATTATCTCACGGGCCAAACGTGGCCAATCGAAGCCCCTACTTTCCGTCCGGGTAATACCTGAGCAGCTTACTGGCCTTCTCGTGACAGACCGGCAGTTGTACTGCATAATTTCACTGTTTTCTGAAAATTCAGAAGTTTTTGCAGGTTGCGAAGGCATCCTGCGCGGGCAGGGATGACTCCGCCCGGTTTCATTGCAGAGCTGAGAAGAATGGATTCGCACCGCGCCCGTCATGTCGTTTTCTGGATTGCCACCTTCGCGATCCTGTGGGGCCTGCTGCTGCCATCGCTGGCCCCGGCCGCGCATTCCGCGCCCGGCCGTACCTGGATCGATGCCTGCCCGTCGGCCGGCGTCACCCAGCTCCGGCTCGACATGCCGCAGGCCGATGAAGTCCGCAAGCGCGAAGCTGCCGGCCGCCGCCCGGATTGCGTTCCGCAAGCCGATGTCCTCGCCATCGCGGCCGTAGCCGCGTACCGGCTGTGGATCGACACCGATCCACGCCCAGGCCGGCGTCCACCCATCCTGACCCCGCCTCCGGCCAAGGCTGTCTGGCCGTCCCACGCCAGCCGCGCCCCGCCACGCCCGGCATAAGTCCCGCAGCGACGCGGGCCGGTGTTCGCACCCAGGCCCGCACCCCCGAACTGATTGGAGAAGGACCATGCTCTCGAGTAGACGCCATGGCGCGGACGCGCACGTCCGTACGCCGCACCGCGCCGGCACCGGCACCCGCATCGGCGCGCTGGTGCAAAGCGCCGCCGCCCTGTTGTGGATCGCCCAGGCCGCACTGCTGGCGCTGGCGGTGCAGCGCCTCGCCGACGGCGCCGGCCTGGATGCCGTCACCGTTCCCGCCCTCGGCTTCCTGCTGCTGGGCCTGCTGCGCGCCGGCGCCGAGGCCTGGGGCGCACGCCGGGTGTTCGCCGCGGCGCGCGCCTGGTTGAGTGGACTGCGCGCGGACGCCGCCCAGGCACTGGCGCGCCGTTCGCCGCTGGACCGCGCGCGCCCGGCATCCGGCCAGGCCGCCAGCATCCTGGCCGAGCAGGCCGAAGCCGTGCTGCCCTGGCTGGTGCGCTACCAGGGCGCGCGCTGGCGCGTCATGCTGGTGCCGCCGGCGATCGCGCTCGTGGTCGGCACGTTTTCCTGGGCCGCGGCGCTGATCCTGGTGCTGGCCGCGCCCCTGATCCCAGTGTTCATGGCCGTCATCGGCTGGCGCGCCAAGGCGGCCAGCGAGGCCCAGCTGCAGCTGGTGGGCGGCATGAACGGCTTCCTGCTCGACCGCCTGCGCGGCCTGTCGACTCTGCGCGCGCTGGGGGCCGTCGACGCCACCGCGCGCCGCCTGCACGACACCGCCCAGGCCCTGCGCGCCGGCACCATGCGCGTGCTGCGCATCGCCTTCCTGTCCTCGACCGCGCTGGAACTGTTTTCGGCGCTGGCGGTCGCGCTGGTCGCGGTCTACGTCGGCTTCCACCTGCTCGGCCAGATCGATGGCGGCAGCTGGGGTAGTCGCCTGAGCCTGGGCGAGGGCATGTTCATCCTGCTGCTGGCGCCGGCCTTCTTCGAGCCGCTGCGCGACCTGGCCGGGGCCTGGCACGACAAGGCCGCCGGCGAGGCCGCGCTGGAAGCGCTCGAACGCCTGCAGGGCGAAGCGACGGTCCTGCCGGGCGCGCTCGATGCGAGCGTGGCGCCGCTGGGCGCCGGCACGCCCGGCGTCGAGATCGACGGCCTGTCGTTTGCCCATCCCGGCGAGGCGCCGCTGTTCGAGGACTTCGCGCTGCGCGTGGCGCCGGGCGAGCACCTGGCCCTGGTCGGCGCCAGCGGCAGCGGCAAGACCACCCTGCTGGCGCTGGTCGCGGGCCTGGCGCAGGCCCAGGGCGGCAGCATCCGCATCGGCGGCATCGAGCTCGACGACACCGGCGCCGCCGCGCTGCGCAGCCGCATGGCCTGGATCGGCCAGAAGCCGCACGTGTTCGCGGGCACCGTGCGCCGCAACGTCGCCCTGGGACGGCCGGGCGTGACCCCGCTCGCCGTCACGGCGGCGATCCGGCGCGCCGGCTTGGCCGACGTCGAGCACGCCGCGCCCGGCGAAAGCCTGGGCGAGGGCGGCCTCGGGCTCTCCGGCGGCGAGCTGGTGCGCCTGGCGCTGGCGCGCGCCGCGGTCGCCCCGCACGCGAACCTGCTGCTGGCCGACGAACCGACCGCCCACCTCGACCGCGAAACCGCGGCCGGCGTGATCGACGCCCTGCTCGAGCTGGCGCGCGGCCGCACGCTGATCGTCGCCACCCACGACCCGCTGCTGGCCGCGCGCATCGGCCGCATCGTGCATGTCAACCAGGGCGCGCTGCACAAGGAGGCCGCATGAAACACCGTAACGACATCGCCACCGTGCTGCGCCTGTTCCTGCGCAGCGACGGACGGCGCCTGCTGCTGGGCGCGGCGCTGGCCACGCTCACCGTCCTGGCCGGCATCGCGCTGCTCGGCACCTCGGGCTGGTTCATCACGGCCACGGGTCTTGCCGGCCTGTCGGCGGCGGCGCTGGCCTTCAACGTCTTCGTGCCCAGCGCCGGCATCCGCCTGCTGGCCCTGGGCCGCACCTTCGGCCGCTACGCCGAGCGCCTGGTCACCCACGACGCCACGCTGGGCGTGCTGGCCAGCCTGCGCACCCGGCTGTTTCGCGGCTGGGCCGAACCGCAGGCCGCGCGTGCGCTGCTGCGCCGCCCGAGCCGCCTGCTGTTCCGCCTGACGAGCGACATCGACGCACTGGAGTCGGTCTACCTGCGCCTGCTGGTGCCGCTGGCCGCCACCTTCGGCGCGGCGCTGCTGGCCGGCCTGTTGCTGGGCGCCCTCGACTGGCGCCTGGGCGCCGCCGTGTTCGCATGGCTGCTGGCCTGCGGCTGGGGCGTCGCGGCCTGGACCGCGCGCCGCGCCCGTCCGCTCGCGCTGCGCCGGGTGCAGACCCTGGAGCGCCTGCGCGCCCAGGCGATCGACCTGGTCGGCGGCCAGACCGACCTGGCTCTGGCCGGCCGCCTGCCGTCCCAGTGCGCCACCCTCGAACAACTCGATGCGCGCCTGGCGCGCGGCGACGACGCCCTGCACCGCCTGGAGACCAGGGCGGCCGCGACCCATGCCGTGGCCGGCCACCTGACGGTGGCGCTGGTGCTGCTGGCCGCCGGCCTGCTGGCCCAGCAGGGCAAGCTGAATGCGCCGGCCGCGGCGCTGGCCCTCCTGACCGCGCTGGCGGCGCTGGAGCCGTTCGCGGCGCTGCGCCGCGGCGCCATCGAGGCGGCGCGCAGCTGGCTGGCGGCGCGCCGGCTGGCGCCGCGCCTGCGCGAGGATGGCGCGGCCGTGGCGCCGCCGCGGCCTGCCCTGGGCGGCGAAGCGCTGCGCGTCGAGGATGCCGGCGTCGTCCACGCCGGACGCCGCCAGGCCGCGCTGCACGAGATCGACCTGCGCATCGCGGCCGGCGAGCGCGTCGCCGTGATCGGCGCCAGCGGCGCCGGCAAATCGACCCTGCTGGCGCTGGCCGCCGGCGAACTGGCGCCGGCGACGGGCCAGGTCGGCGCGCTTCCCGCCACCTGGCTGACCCAGCGCACCGAACTGTTCCAGGACAGCCTGCGCGACAACCTGCGCCTGGCCGATCCGCGGGCAAGCGACGAGCGTTTGTGGGAAGCGCTGCGGGCCGCCGGCCTGGCCGACGACGTGCGCGCCCTGGCCCAGGGCCTGGACGCCGCGCTGGGCGAGGGCGGCCTGGGCCTGTCGGGCGGGCAGTCGCGGCGCCTGGCGCTGGCCCGGCTGCTGCTGCGCGATGCCGATTTCTGGCTGCTCGACGAGCCCACCGAAGGCCTGGACGGCGCCACCGCCGCCGACGTGCTGGCGCGCCTGGCGCGCCACGCGCAGGGGCGCACGGTCCTGGTCGCGACCCACCTGCGCCGCGAAGCCGAGCTGGCCGAGCGCCTGCTGGTGATGGCGCAGGGACGCATCGTGGCCGACCTGCGGCGCGGCACACCCGATTACTACCAGGCGCTGTCGACACTGCGCCAACACTGAACCACTGCAATCTCAACAAGAAAAGAAAGGCTCTCACCATGGATCTCGATGTCGTCGGGCTCTCCCGGCTACAGTTTGCCCTCACGGCGCTGTACCACTTTTTATTCGTTCCCCTGACCCTGGGGCTGTCGATGCTGGTCGCCATCATGGAGACGGTCTACGTGATGACCGACCGTCCGATCTGGCGCCAGATGACCAAGTTCTGGGGCGTCCTGTTCGGCATTAACTTCGCCATCGGCGTCTCGACCGGCCTGGTGATGGAATTCCAGTTCGGGATGAACTGGAGCTACTACAGCCACTACGTCGGCGACGTCTTCGGCGCTCCGCTGGCGCTGGAAGGGCTGATGGCCTTCTTCCTGGAAGCGACTTTTGTGGGCCTGTTCTTCTTCGGCTGGGACAAGCTGTCGAAGCGCGCCCACCTGGTGGTGACCTGGCTGACCGCCATCGGCACCAATTTCTCGGCGCTGTGGATCCTGATCGCCAACGGCTGGATGCAGAACCCGGTCGGCGCCGCCCTCAACCCGCAGACCATGCGCATGGAGGTGACCGACTTCTTCGCCGTGCTGACCAATCCGGTGGCCCAGGCCAAGTTCGTGCACACGGTGTCGGCCGGCTACGTGATCGCCGCCTTCTTCGTGCTCGGCATCTCGGCCTGGTTCCTGCTCAAAGGGCGCCACGCCGACCTGGCCAAGCGTTCGATGACGGTGGCGGCTTCCTTCGGCCTGGCCGCCTCGCTGTCGGTGGTGGTGCTCGGCGACGAGAGCGGCTATCTGTCGACCGAACACCAGAAGATGAAGCTGGCCGCGATCGAGGCCATGTGGCATACCGAGCCGGCGCCGGCCGCCTTCACCGCCTTCGGCTTCCCCGACCAGGAAGCGCGCGAGACCCACTACGCGATCCACATCCCCTGGGTCATGGGCCTGATCGGCACCCGCTCGCTGGACACCGAGATCCCCGGCATCCACGAACTGGTCAACCTGGCCGAGCTGCGTGTGCGCCAGGGCATCGTGGCGTATGACGCACTCGAACAGATCCGTGCCCTGGGCGGCAAGGGCGCGGTCCCGGCCGAACTGCAGGCAACCTTCGAGGCGAACGGCCCGCAGCTGGGTTACGCCCTGCTCCTGAAGCGTTACGTCGACGATCCGCGCCAGGCGACCGACGCCCAGATCGCGCAGGCCGCGAACGACACCGTGCCGCAGGTCGCGCCGCTGTTCTGGTCCTTCCGCGTGATGGTCGGCCTTGGCATCTACTTCATCGTCTTTACCGCCGTGTTCTTCGTGCTGTCGGCGCGCCGCCAGCTGGACGCCTACCCGTGGCTGCTGAAGCTCGCCGTGTGGTCGCTGCCGCTGCCCTGGATCGCCGCCGAAGCCGGCTGGATCGTGGCCGAACTGGGCCGCCAGCCCTGGGCCATCGAAGGCGTGCTGCCGACCGCCGTCGCGGTGTCGAACCTCGGCATCACGACCGTGCTCGGCACGCTGCTCGGCTTCGTCGTGCTGTACACCATCCTGATCGTGGTCGAGATGAAGCTGATGCTCAAGGCCATCCGCAAGGGGCCGGAAGACGATGCCGACCACGGCGCAGCCAAGCCGCTCGCCACCCCGCACAACGCCAACCTTATCACCGCGGAGTAAACAACCATGATTCTTCATACGCTGCTCGACTACGACGTATTGCGCGTCATCTGGTGGGTGCTGCTGGGCGTGCTGCTGGTCGCCTTTGCGGTCACCGACGGCTTCGACCTCGGCACCGGCACCTTGCTGCCCTTCGTCGCCAAGAACGACCTCGAACGCCGGGTCGTCATCAATTCCGTCGGCCCGGTCTGGGAAGGCAACCAGGTCTGGCTGGTGCTGGGCGGCGGCGCCATCTTCGCCGCCTGGCCGCAGCTGTACGCGGTCTCGTTCTCGGGCTTTTATCTCGCGATGTTCGCCGTGCTGCTGGCGCTGATCCTGCGCCCGGTCGGCTTCAAGTACCGCAGCAAGCGCGACGACCCGCGCTGGCGCGCGACCTGGGACTGGGCGCTGTTCGTGGGCGGCTTCGTGCCTTCGCTGATCTTCGGCGTCGCCATGGGCAACGTGCTGCAGGGCGTGCCGTTCCGCCTCGAACCCGACATGCAGATCTTCTATGACGGCAGCTTCTTTGGCCTGCTCAACCCGTTCGCGCTGCTGTGCGGCCTGGTGTCGGTGGCGATGCTGGTGATGCATGGCGCCAGCTGGCTGGTCCTGAAGACCGATGGTGCGGTGGCCTGGCGCGCCCGCCACTGGGGCATGCGCGCGGCCGTGGCCGTGATCGTGCTGTACGCGCTGGCCGGCTGGGCCCTGTGGAGCTTTGTCGACGGCTATCGCATCACCAGCGAGATCGTCACCAGCGGCGCCTCGAACCCGTTGTTCAAGACCGTGCAAGGGGAGGGCGGCGCCTGGTTCGCCAACTATGTGGCCCATCCATGGACCCTGGCCGCCCCGGTCCTGGGCTTTCTTGGTGCCTTGCTTGCCCTGCTCGGCCTGGCGCGCCGCTGGGAAGGCGTGACCATGCTGTTCAGCAGCCTGTCGATCGCCGGCATCGTCCTCAGCGTGGGCGCCTCGATGTTCCCCTTCATCCTGCCGTCCTCGATCCAGGCCGCAGCCAGCCTGACGGTGTGGGACTCGTCGTCGAGCCACCTGACGCTGTTCATCATGCTGGTCGGCAGCTGCATCTTCCTGCCGCTCATCATCGGCTACACCAGCTGGGTCTACAAGGTCCTGTGGGGCAAGGTCGACGCGGACGGCATCCGCGACGGCAAGGGCCACGCTTACTAATTACTGAAATATAAGGAGTCTGATATGTGGTATTTCGCCTGGATCCTCGGCCTGCCGCTGGCGGCCGCCTTCGCGGTGCTGAACGCGATGTGGTTCGAGCTGAGGGATGACGACAAGCGCAAGGCTTGATCGTAGGGGAGCACCGCCGCGTCGATCGCGGCGGTGCTCCCCGGTTGTTCGCCACCGCGGCCGCTTTCCCGGCCTGCCCCCGCGCCGTCCCGCGTACTTGACACTCTGCATTGACAGACAACTCATCCGTATGTACGGGTTGATAATGCGCGGAAATTTTTCCTCAAATAAGTTGAACTAAGGAAGTTTCCACCCCTCAAAG
>NZ_DAMCPG010000004.1:0-196155 GCF_032106685.1 Massilia sp. | reverse complement strand
CCTTCGCTGGCGTCATCCAGGGCAACGGTGGCCTGAACATCGCCGGTGGCCACGAGATCCTGAGCGGCACCAACACCTATACCGGCGCGACCGCGATCGCAAACGGCGCAGGTCTGGAACTGTCAGGCTCGGGCAGCATTGCCGCCTCCAGTGGCCTGGTCAACAACGGCACGTTTGACATCGCCGCCACGAACAACGGCGCTGAAGTACAGTCCCTGTCCGGCTCGGGCGCGGTGCTGCTGGGCGATCAGACCCTGACCCTGACGAACGCGCATGACACCTTCGCTGGCGTCATCCAGGGCAACGGTGGCCTGAACGTCGCTGGCGGTAGCGAGATCCTTAGCGGTACCAACGCCTACACCGGCGCGACCGCAGTTGTGAACGGCGCGAACCTGGAACTGTCCGGCTCGGGCAGCATTGCTGCCTCCAGCGGCCTGGTCAACAACGGCACGTTCGACATCGCCGCCACGAACAGCGGCGCCGAAGTACAGTCCCTGTCCGGCTCGGGCGCGGTGCTGCTGGGCGGCCAGACGTTGACCCTGACGAATGCACACGACAGCTTCGCCGGGACCATCCACGGCTCGGGCGGCCTGGCCATCGCCGGCGGTCATGAGATCCTGAGCGGTACCAATACGTACACTGGCGCGACCGCAGTTGCAAACGGTGCAGGTCTGGAACTGTCCGGCTCGGGCAGCATTGCCGCCTCCAGTGGCCTGGTCAACAACGGCACCTTCGACATCGCCGCCACCAACAACGGCGCCGAAGTACAGTCGCTGTCCGGCTCAGGCGCCGTGCTGCTGGGTGAGCAGACCTTGACCCTGACGAACGCACACGATACCTTCGCCGGCGCCATCCACGGCTCGGGCGGCCTGGCCATCCTCGGCGGCCAGCAGACGCTGAGCGGCGACAATGCCTATACCGGCAAGACGGTGGTGCGCAATGCCACGCTGCGCACCGTGGCCGACGCCAACCTTGGCCGCGGGACCGCTGCACTCGAGCTGGACAACGGCACCTGGCAGACCGGCGCCGATCTGACCCATGCGCGCGGCCTGCTGCTGAGCGGCACGGGCACGCTGGACGTCGATGGCGGCACCACGACCTTCGGAGACGGCGCCGTATCGGGCGCGGGCGCCCTCGTCAAGCGGGGCACCGGCACCCTGGTGCTGCGCGGCGTGCTCGGCAACGGCGGCGGGCTGCAAGTCAAGGGCGGCACGCTGGCGCTAGAAGCAGTCAACACCTACACCGGCGGTACGACCGTGGGCCAGGGCGGCACGCTGCGCATCGGCGCCGACGCGGCCCTGGGCGCGGAAGGCAACGGGCTGACGCTCGACGGCGGCACCCTGCAGACCACCACGACGCTGGAATCGACGCGCGCCGTGCTGCTCACTGCCAACAATGGCACGATCGACACCCAAGGCGCCGATAGCGTTGTGTCCTGGCTGGGCAACATCAGCGGTGAAGGCCGCTTGGTGAAGGAAGGCGCGGGCACCCTGGTGCTGGGCGGCGACAACGGCGGCGGCAAGGGCAGCGCCAACCAGCGCGGCGACGGCTGGACGGGCGGCCTCACCATCAACGACGGCCTGGTCAAGGTCACCCATGCGTACGGCCTCGGCTGGGGCGGCGTGCTGACCTTCAACGGCGGCACCATCGTCGCGACCGTGGACATCGCCACCGGCCAGGACATCCGCATGGGCCGCTCGACCGCGATCTACACGGAGACGGGCACCACCACGACGCTGGCGGGCAATCTGCTTTCCGGCGCACCCGGCAACGGCTGCTTCACCAAGACCGGCCTGGGCACCCTGAACGTCACCGGCAGCGCCACCATCGACAGCACCTGCGTCCAGCAGGGCAAGCTGCTCGCCAACGGCAACTTCAATAGCCAGGTCACGGTGGCGCGCGGCGCGACCCTGGGCGGCGCCGGCACCATCAAGGGCGAGCTCCTGGTGCATGGCACGCTGTCGCCGGGCAATTCGCCAGGCATGCTGACGGCGGACGCCAACGTCACCATGGCCACCGGCAGTACCTACAAGGAAGACATCGGCGGCACCGTGCAGGCCTCGAGCGCGACCCCGATCGGCGCGACGGGTTACTACTCCTACCTGCACGTGGTCAACGGCAAACGCTTCGTGATCGAGCCGGGCGTGACCCTGGCGCCGGCGCTGAAGGATCTGTACACGCCGGACGAGCCGGGCTACGGCTCGGCGCCGCTGGCGCCGCAACTGGGCCAGACTTTCCGCATCGTCACGGCCGACGGCGGCATCAGCGGGCGCTTCGACATGCTGGCGCAACCTGCCGGCCTGGACGGCAAGCGCATGGCGGTGTTCTATAACGTGGATGGCAGCAACAGCATCGACCTGAAGGTCCTGCCGGCGTCCTACGCGGCATTCGCCGGCGGCGCCAATGCCAACGGCCGCGCCGCCGGCGCCGTGCTCGACACGCTGGTCGCGCGCGACGCCGGCGGCCAGGCGAGCACCGCGCAGACCGCATTGCTGTACCAGGTCGGTTCGTATGGCGCCGAGCGCCTGGCGCCGCTGGTGCGCGAGCTGGCCGGCGAAGTGCACGGCGCCCTGGCCGCGGCCGCGCCGCAAGCCGGCTGGGACCTGCAGCGCAGCGTCCTGAAGCACAATGCCGGCGCCGACGAGCGCGCCCTGTGGCTCGACATCACGGCCAACCGCGGCAAGTGGAGCGACGACGCGTCCGCGTCCGGCTTCCATGCCGACCGCGTCCAGGCCACGCTGGGCCTGGATTTGCTGCGCAACGGGGACACCCGGATCGGCTTCGGCGTCAGCCATGCCAACAGCAAGCTCGACGCGACCGCAGGCAGCGGCGAACTGCGCCAGAACAAGCTGTTCGTCTACGGCGAACATGCCGTCGGCGGCGTGCTCGTCGACGCCATCGGCGCCCATGGCCGCGACAAGACCGAGAGCCACCGTGCCGATCCGCTGGCGGCGGGCGGGGCGGCGCTGGCAGCGCAGGTCGACGGCAAGGGCTCGCTGCTCGGGCTGGGCGTGCGCGCCGAGCGCGAGCTGGCCGGCGCCCGGGTCGCGCCGTTTGCCCGCGTCACGGTGCAGAAGGTCGAACGCGACGACGCCGCCGAACGTGGCGCCTCGCTGGCAGGTCTCGCGCTGGACGCTTATTCCGCCACCGGCACGCGCCTGGTGGCGGGCCTTGCGGCAGCCTCGCGCAACGCCGATCCGCTGCAGGCCTCGACCTACCGCTTCAACCTCGGCGCCGGCGTCGATGGCGGCGACCTGCTGCGTCCGCGCCTGGGCACCGCGCTAACCGGTCTCGCCGGCACGCTCGACGCTCCACAGGTGGGCCGCGCTTTCGTGCAGGGCGGCGTCACCGGCACGCTGCAGCTGCGCAAGGGGAGTTACCTGTACTTCGGCCTGGACGGCGAAGCGCGCAGCGGCTACTACCAGGTCGGCGCCAACGCCGGCGTGCGCGCGGTCTTCTGACCTGGCTTGACCTCACCTGGTCCATGGCCCGGGCCGGCTGGCGCCGGGCCGGGCCTTTTTTCGGATAGACTGGCGCGCATGTTCGACGCTTTACCCCATTTCTGGATCAACCGCGAGGCCGATCTCCAGCGCCGGGCGCTGGCCAGCGAGTTCCTGGCGCGCGCCGGGGTCGTCCACGCGCGCGTCGAGGCGGTCACGCCCAAAACCCTGCCGCCGGTGTCCGTACGCAAGCCGCTCGTCAACACCCGCGCCGAACTGGCCATTTGCGCTTCGCACCTGCGCGCCGTCGGCGCCGCCTGGCGTTCCGGCAGCGCCGCAGCCGTCATCCTCGAGGACGACGTGCGTTCGCACTACCTGTTCGACAGTGCCGCCTTGCTGGCCGCCGCGCCGCCCGACTGGGAAATCCTGCAGCTGCACGTGAGCCATGCGCCGGTGGTGCGCGAGCTGGGCGAGCTCTACCTGCGCCACGGCATCCTGTGGCACGAATGGGAGCCGTCCTGCTACTCGGCGGGCGCCTACCTGGTCAGCCGCGCCGGCATGGAGCGGCTGCTGGCGCGCTACTGTCCCGATGGCGTGTCCCTCGACCTGAGCGGCGTGCATGCCTACGGCAAGCTGGTGGCCGACCATCTGCTGTACCGCCGCAGCGTCTGCTATACGGCGACCGTGCCGTTCTTCTTCAACGACGTTGCGCTGGCGTCGACCCATGCGCCGCAGCGCGATGCCACCCACCACCGCCCCGGGGCGCTCGGCGTCGACCAGGTGCGCGAGCGGGTCGCCGCCCAGGCGGCCGAACGGGACGCGGGCGGCTATCCGTTCGCGCTGCGGCCGTTATGATCGCCGCCCGCCACGCCGTCGCGGTGGTGATCGTCACCACCTGCCGCGCCTCGCTGGCGCGGGCGTTGCGCTCGGTGTTTCGCCAGCGCCTGGAGGGCGCGGGCGGGCGCATCCAGGTCCTGGTCGGCGTCGATTGCGACCCGCACCAGCGCCTGCACGGTCTGCTGGCATCGGTGGCGCCGGAATGCCCGCCCCACGTGACGCTCTCCGTGATCAACCTCGGCTACTCGACCTCGCAACGCCACGGCGGCCCGCATGCCTCGTTCTACGGCGGTTCGCTGCGCTCGGCGCTGACCCTGCTGGCCGACGCGCGCGTCGTGGTCTATCTCGACGACGACGACTGGCTGAAGGAAGAGCATTGCGCGCGCATCCTGAGCGCCATCGAAGGCCGCAAGTGGGCCTTCTCGTATTCGATCTACGCCGACGGCAATACCGGGCGCGAATGGTGCGTGGACGAACTGGAAAGCGTGGGCGTCGGCCGCGGCCTGTATGCGCAGGCGCTGGGCGGCTTCGTGCGCCCGAGCGGGCTGGCGATCGACAAGCTGCAGCTGCTGCACGTGGTGCACCTGTGGTCGTGCGCGGCGTTCGCCAGCGGCGACGGCGAAGACCGGCTGGTGTTCGAGCAGTTGCGGCGCGAGCCGCACGGCTGCACCGGCGTGGCGACGGTGTGCTGCGCGCTCGACCCGAACGACGCGCTGCACGCGCGCCGCGTCGAATTCATGCGCAGCCGCGGCGTCGAGTACACGGGCGAAGCGAAGCGCGAATCGAGCCGCGCGGCGCTGGGCAGCCAGGCGCGCTAGGTGCGCTAGGCCGCTGCTGCTGCTTGCGCGTAGTCGGCGTAGGGGCCGTGCGCGCCGAGGGCGGCGAGGGCGGCATCGTAGCGCTGCGGCGGCTCGACCAGGCTGGCCGCGGCCCAGATAGCCTCGAAATGCGCTCCGGTCCAGGTGTTGGCGCCGGTCTGGACATAGGTGTAGAGCCAGGGGGCGTCGAGCAGGGCCACGCGCCCGCGCCCGAGCATGGCGTGCAGCACGGCCGTGTCTTCGCCGCGCGCCAGCGCCGGATACGGCGGCACGCAGGCGCGCCGCGCCAGCATCGATCCTTCCCATTCGCGCGCACCGGAGACGCCGATGCGGCGCGCCTGCGGCGACCACAGCATCCAGCGGCTCAGGAACATGGCGTCCGCCCGCATCGACTGCAGCAGCAGCATGCCCAGTTCCAGGCGCTGCGGATGATACAGGTCGTCGTCGTCCCACTGGCAGACATAGTCGCCGCGCGCGGCGCGCAGCGACAGGTTGCGCAATTCGCCCAGGCTGGCGGCGGGGCCATCCGGCACCACCACGCGGATGCGCGCGTCGCCCAGCGTCCGGCAGTACGCCTCGACCGGCGTGCCCGGCGCGTCGCACACGAGCACCAGTTCGCGCTCGGACCAGCTCTGGCGGCGGAAGCAGTCCACGGCGAAGCGCGCGGGGAACAGGCGCCCGCGCGTGACCATCAGGCAGGACACCAGCGGCCGGCGCGACGGAAAGGCCAGCAGTTGCAGCTTGCCTTGCTGTATCAGCACGCCGTCCTCGCCCAGCTTGAAGTCGACGCCGCGTCCCGCCTGGGGCAGGAAATCCAGGATGCCGGCGTCGCTCATGGCAGGTAGGGGCGCGCCAGCATGGCGTAGGTGGTGGCGCCGGCACGCACGTACTCCTCGGTGAGCAGGCCAGCGTGGAAGGCGGTGAAGTCGGTGCGTCCGGCGTCCCACCACAGGTGGCTGCACAGGTGCAGGCTGAACACGTCGCGGGTGTCCGTGTCGAGCCGTTCGAACAGGTTGCGCATGCCGGCCGGGGTCCAGGGATGGCGATAGAAATACTGGCGCGGCACCACGTGCACCAGTTCCGGATGGGCTTCCCACAGGCGGCTGGCGAGCTGGCACGAGTGGCTGGTCCACCTGCCGTCGAAGGCGTCGCGCGAGCCGTCGAGCCAGCGTGTGACGAAGGCCGAACCGGGCGCCGCCATGATCAGCGCGTTGCACAGGGACGGGCGCAGGATGCCGCGCTCGTCGGGCAGGGCGCCTTCGTCGCCGAGCACGCAATCGTATTCGTACAGGTGGTCCGGCAGCGGCGCGACGAACAGGGTGTCGATGTCGGCGTAGACGCCGCCATGCTCGCGCAGCACCCGCAAGCGAATGAAGTCGGCCTCGTGGGCGTAGCTCCAGCCTTCGGCGGCGATGCGCCGTCCTTCCTCGGAGTCGCCGTAGGCCGCGGCCGGCAGCGCCTCGCGTACCACCGGACGCAAGCTCAGGTGCGGCTTGATGCGCTCCCACAGCGGGCCATGGGGCTCGTTGGCGTAGTGGAACCAGATGGCATCCGGCCGGTTCAGGCGGCGGCACGATTCCAGGCACAGGTAATGCGCCAGGTGGAAGGGCTCGGTCTGCTCCTTGAGCCCGAAGATGAAGTGGAACACGCGTGGCACCATGGTCAAGCTCCGATGGCCTGCCGGAACTGGCGCATGACGGCGCCTTCGGCATAGCGGTTGGCGATGGTTTCGCTGAGGCGGCGCGCGTGCGCATCGGGGTGGTCCCGGTGCGCGAAGCGGTAGCGCATCTTGCTGCGCGCGTCGGCCAGGTCGGCAATCGCCCACTGGTGGTCCGGCCCATAGGAGGTGCCCGGCCAGTCGATCGGCGCGAGGGTGCCGCCGATCAGGCCGGGATGGTCGCGGCCGAGGAAGTCGAGCTGGCCGCTCCAGCCGGTCATCAGGACCGGGCGCCCGAGTGCGGCGGCGTCGAACGCCCCCATGCCCCAGCCTTCGGCGCGGGTGAGGGAGACGTAGGTGTCGCCCACCTGGTGCAGGCGGTCGATCCAGGCGCCGCTGACGCCGTCGCCGGCCAGCACCCCGACCGTGGGCAGCTGCGTGCGGCCATGCGCGCCGCGAAACGCCGCCATGGTTTCCCGCACCAGCTGCAGCGAGGTCTTGCCCGCTTCGTGCGGCAGCGGGAAGTGCACCGGCTTGCTCGACGTCTTGATGCACAGTGCGACCGCTTCGTCGTGCCTGAACTCCTGCAGGAATGCCTCGATGAGGCGCGGCAGGTCCTTGCGCAGCATCCAGGCGCCGATCGTGTAGAAGACAAAGGCGTCGGCGCCGATGCCGAGCTGGCGCCGCAGGTCGGCGCGCTCCTGCGGCGTGACGTCGTCGTGCGCATGGCGGCGCATGTGGGGCACCACGTGCAACGGCACCGTGACGCCGCCGGCGCGGAACACCTCGGCATTGAAGCGGGACGGCACCAGCACGCCGTCATAGCGGTTCAGGATGGCCGGCCAGTGTGCCGGTATCCGGTCCGACTCCCAGGTGCAGTAGGCGAAATTGGCCTTGCCCGGTTCCAGGCAGGCCGGCAGGTGTTCCGGCACCAGGTGGGCGACCACGATGCGATAGTCGCGCGCGGGGCTGGTGTGGGCCAGGATCGCCGGCAGGTCGCGCAGGCTGGGGTCGTCGGCTGCCGCGCGCACCGCTTCGAGCAGCTGCGGCGCCATCCCCGGCACCCAGCGTTGCAAACCCTGCGCGCCCCAGAACACCGGCTGCCACTGGACGTCGAAGCCGAGGTTCAGGAGGCCGCGCAGGTAGGCCAGGCCGGACAGGCCGTAGCCGGTTGTATCGCCATGAGAGATGTATTTGATCATGTTGCGGTATGTGCAGTGCCTGCGATGTCGTGCGGGAGGCGCTCGACACGCAGCTCGACGATGCGCAGGCATGCGCCGTCGCCCGCAAGTATACCGACAAGGACATCCTTGCGGCTCACGGCAAGGTCGAGCGGAAGCGCCAGGGTCACGGGGCCGCCGTCGACGCGGCCGTGCGCTTCGGCGACCGTTTCGCCGCTGCCGTGCAGCGTCGCGCGCAGGGCCAGGGCGCCGCTCGAGCCCGCGGCCAGCACCAGCACCAGGCGGTGCCGGCCGGCGGAAAAGGGGATCGGCAAATGGCACAGGACCTTGCCCGACCCGCCGCGCAGCACCAGCTGCCCGTTCTCGACCGCGCCATCGCCGACGCCATGCCGGGCCAGGTAGTCGGCGCCCACCCGCGCCGGATAGTCGGCGGCATACACGAGGCGGGCGTAGTAGAAGTCGTTGTAGTTGTTGACGCCTTCGCGCAGGCCCAGCTGGTCCAGTCCTGCGGCCGACTTGGTACGGTAGCCGATCATGCGCCCATCGGTGGCATCGACGAAGGCCAGCGCTTCGGTGCTGTCGCGCTGGGCGACGTTGACGACCTCGCCCAGGTGGATCTGTTCGGGCTCGCAGTGCATGGCGATCGCCTTGCCGAACAGGACCGGGCCGGTCGGGCACAGCGAGGACACGCCGCGATAACGGTTGCGGCAATTCGCGACGATCATGCGGATCGCCGCTTCGAAAGCGGGCAGCCGCGGCGGCGCGGCGATGATCGTGTTGCTGACGATCCAGGGCGCATGCACGGGGCGGTCGCGAAACACGACCAGCTTGCCCGAGTCGACGGGCAAGGTCGCGTGGAAGAATACCGACAGGTCGGCATAGGCGCCGCCGAATTCGTGCAGCAGGCACAGGCGCGCCAGGTCGGCGCGGTAAGCGTAGGGCAGCAGCTCCTCGAACGCCCAGGCGACGTCCGCTTCCATGTGGCGGCGCAGGAAATCGCGGATGGCGTCACGGTCGTAGAGACCGTGCGGCAGGCCGGGATGATGTTCGCGGAAGGAAGCGATATTGCGCGCTGCCGCCGGCGGCAGGGTGGCCGGATCGACGATCGGCCGGTCTGCGATCAGGATGCTGAACAGTTTCATGGGTCGCGCAAGCGCAGGCCTGCCGCATAAAAAGAACGACGGCCCGGGCGAACCGGGCCGTAAGATCGGAGACGTCGTTCCGATCCGTTCGTCGTGGCGCGTTGTACGGCCACTCCTATCGTTCAGTCTTCATCAAGTCGTGCCGACCTGATCATGACGGAACGAACGCAGGCATCAAGCCATGTTCTGGTTCACGAATTCCCAGTTGACCAGGTTCCAGAACGCTTCCACGAACTTGGCGCGGGCGTTGCGGTAGTCGATGTAGTAGGCGTGTTCCCAGACGTCGCAGGTCAGCAGGGCCTTGTCGTCCGATGCCAGCGGGGTGTGGGCGTTCGAGGTGTTGACGATGTCGACGCCGCCGTCGGCCTTCTGCACCAGCCAGGTCCAGCCCGAACCGAAGTTGCCGACTGCCGACTTGGTGAATTCTTCCTTGAACTTGTCGAACGAGCCCCACTTGGCGTTGATCGCATCGGCGACCTTGCCGGTCGGTGCGCCGCCGCCGTTCGGGCTCATGCAGTTCCAGAAGAAGGTGTGGTTCCACACCTGGGCCGAGTTGTTGAAGACGCCGCCCGAGGATTTCTTGACGATTTCTTCCAGCGACATGTTTTCGAACTCGGTGCCCTTGATCAGGTTGTTCAGGTTCGTCACGTAGGCCTGGTGATGCTTGCCGTAGTGGTATTCCAGCGTCTCGGCGGAGATGTGTGGCTGGAGAGCGTCTTTGGCGTACGGCAGCGGCGGCAGAGTATGTTCCATGTCTTATTCCTTGATTGGTTGGAAACGAAGTGGTTGTTCCGAAACGGCATATTCTAAACCGGATGGGCGGACGTTGCATGTTTGCTGCGTAGCAGTCCGTCTATCCCGACTGATAACACCTATTCGAGCACCGACTGCACGCTCGACACCCGCACCTCGGCGCTGCCTTCGGCCAGGCGCACCGTCAGCGCCGTGCGCGCCTTGATCTGGCCGGGCGAGCGCAGCGCCTGGCCCTGGGCGTTGCTGACGATGGCATAGCCGCGCTCGAGCGTACGTTGCGGGTTCAGCAGTTCGAGCTGGGCCGCCAGCGCCGTCAAGGCGTCGCGCCGCTGTTTGACCTGGCTGCACACGCTGGCGTTCAGGTGGCGCTGCTCGGACATGATCTGCGCCCGCAGGGTGCGCAGGTCGGGGCGGTGGCGCGCCCAGCGCTGCTGCAGCTGGGCCAGGGTCACGCCGCCGCGGTTGATCGGCGCCCGCAGCGCATGGGTGAGCGAGGCGGCCATCGCGCGCAGTTTCAGGCGCTGGTGGCCGATCTGGGCGGTCGGGCTGAGCAGGCGCCGGCTGAGGTTGTCCAGGCCCTGGTTGGCCTCGGACAACTGGCGCCGCATGGCGCGCCGCAGGTCGAGCGCGTCGGCCGAGAGCGAGGCCAGCCAGTCCTCGCGCGGGGTGGCGGCCAGTTCCGCCGCGGCCGTCGGCGTGGCGGCGCGCATGTCGGCGGCGAAGTCGGCGATCGTGACGTCGGTCTCGTGGCCGACGCCGGCGATGACGGGAATGGCGCAGGCGGCGATCGCGCGCGCCACGCATTCCTCGTTGAAGCTCCACAGGTCCTCGATCGAGCCGCCGCCGCGCACTACCAGCAGCACGTCGACCTCGGCGCGGCGGGACGCTGTCATGATGGCTTCTGCGATCTTGTCGGCGGCAAACTGCCCCTGCACGGGGGCGGGGTAGAGCACGATGTTCACATGCGGCGCGCGGCGCTTGAGCGCCGTCAGCACGTCGCGCAGGGCCGCCGCCTGCGGGCTGGTGACGATGCCGATGCTGCGCGTAAACAGCGGCAGGGAACGCTTGCGCTCCTGGTCGAACAAACCCTGGCTCGTCAGTTTTTCCTTCAGGCGCAGGAAGGCTTCGTAGAGCTGGCCGACGCCGGCGCGGCGGATCGCCTCGACATTGACCTGGTAATCGCCACGCGCGCCGTACAGCGTCACCAGCGCGCGCACCTCGACCTTGTCGCCTTCGCGCGGGATGAAGCCGGCGTACTGCGCGCGGCTGCGGAACATCACGGCGCGCACCTGGGCGGCGTCGTCCTTCAGGGTGAAATACCAGTGGCCCGAGCTGGCGCGGGTGAAGTTCGAGATTTCGCCGCCGATCCACACTAGCGGGAAGCTGCGCTCGAGCAGGCGCGCGACCTGCTGGTTCAGCGCGGTGACGGACAGCACGGGTGGCGCGGCGTAGGCGGTGTCGGGGTCGTTATCGTTGAGCATGGTCGAATCCTGATGCATAAGCGGAGAAGCTTATGGCACATCCATGGCGGCCAGACAAGGGTTTTTTGAATCGAATTCGACCGCCTTTTTTGCGGGCAGCGGAGGGTGATTTGTTTTAAATCAATGACTTAGTTGGTGCGATGTTCAGTTGGGCACAATGTTATCCACAAAAATTGTGAGGAACTCAGCAGTAAGGACGCGGACCTGCCACAATTGCGTGCACGCGGAGCTATTCCCTGATGAATCAAGGACTTGGATGTCCTACCTTGGTCTTGCGCACATCTTTTTCCACAGTTTATGTGAAGAGATCATGCGAAGGCCGAGCTGGCGGACGCGTCTTGTGGGGAAGACTTGACCCTGCCATAGGTTGGTTGAGGCGAAACGATGGAGAAGAATGGTCGTGCTTAAAATGCGTGCAGGAGAATTTTTCTCTTTAAAATCAATGACCTTGTGCTACCGCAAGGCGCTTCCTCACAATTTTGTCCACAGAAAATGTGAAGAAGCGCACAACTGCCGGCCAGTCGGCCGATCCGCCTTTTCCTCACGTGGCGCCCTATGCTGGTGAGCGGACCCGTGCGCATCACATGGAAAAGCGCCTGGAGCGCGCCTTCTTCCTTCTTTAAGTCGAGCGCTACAGTATTTCGCAAGGCTTAATGTTGTGTTTGCTCAAAAATCAGGCGGGCTAAAAATGACGAGCATAATCAGATACTTAAGTCTCGGTGCAGGGCCTTGCTCACATTCTTTTCCACAGAAAGTGTGCATAGTCCCCAGGCCGCTTTCAAAGTGGTCGAGCAAGCGTACAGCATCCTCCACGGTCGCGGGGAGCGATGTGGACAAGCCGTATTGCCTACTTTCTTTGCAGGGATACTTTTTCCTTTTAAATCAATGGTGTTGATGTACATCAACGGCCTTGCTCACAATTTTGTCCACAAAAAATGTGGGGAAATGCTCGGTGCCCAGCCCGGCCAGCTTGCAGGTAAGGCTGCCGCATTCTTCAGCAGGGAATATTGTTGAGATAAATCATATACTTAGCGTGTGGAGAGTGGTATTGCGCACATTTTTATCCACAGAAAATGTTTAAAAGTCGGGTAAGGCAAATGCAGTGACGCATGCTTCCACCGGCGCGCAAACCCAGGTGCACTAGTCGTGCTGTTTTCTTGCGCAATGGAAAAATTCCCTTAAGAATCAAAGCGATTCTTGCATGGGACGGGCCTTGCGCACAATTTTATCCACAGAACTTGTGCAGAACTGTACTTGCCGCAGCGGCGGCAACTTGTTACATTGCCGAATTCGTTACTGTTCTGTCAGGAGTTCACTTGCTCGCCATTATCCAAGCCGCAGGCTGGCCCATCTGGCCATTGTTGATTGCCTCGATCATTGCCTTGGCCCTCATCATTGAACGCTTGATTTACCTGCGCCGCGAGAAGATTCTTCCGAAGCAGTTGCTGGGCGAAGTCATCAACGTCTACCGCAACAAGAAAGTGACGCCCGAAATCGTCAACACGCTGGAAAGCAATTCGCCGCTGGGCGCCGTGCTGGCCGCCGCGCTGCGCAATGTCGACGCCCCGCGCGAAGTCATGAAGGAGTCGATCGAGGAGGCCGGCCGCGGCGTCGCCCACGTGCTGGAGCGTTTCCTGACCACGCTCGGCACCATCGCCTCGCTGGCGCCGCTGATGGGCCTGTTCGGCACCGTGGTCGGCATGATCGAGATCTTCGGTTCGCAGAACGCGGCCGGCGCCAATCCGGCCCAGCTCGCGCACGGCATTTCGGTGGCCCTGTACAACACCGGCTTCGGCCTGGCGATCGCGATGCCGGCCCTGGTGTTCTACCGCCACTTCCGCGCCCTGGTCGACAGCTTCATCATCGACATGGAGCTGCAGGCCGTGAAATTCGTCGACGTCGTCCACGGTGACCGCAAATGATGGATTTCCGCCGCGGCCGCAAGCGCGAGGATCCGGAGATCAACCTGATCCCCTTCATCGACGTGCTGCTGGTCGTGCTGATCTTCCTGATGGTGTCGACCACCTACAGCAAGTTCACCGAGCTGCAGATCACGCTGCCGACGGCCGACGCCGAGAAGGCGGCGGAGAAGCCCTTCGAGATCAACGTCACCATCGACGCCAAGGGGAACTACACGGTGAACAACACGCCGGTGTCCTTTCATGGCGTGGCCGGGCTGGCCGACGACCTGAAGGCGGCCGCCCGTTCCGGCCCGAACGGCCAGCCGGTGGCGGACCCGGTCATCATCGTGAATGCCGACCAGTTCGCGATGCACCAGATGGTCATCAACGTGCTGGAGGCGGCGCGCCTGGCCGGCTACGACAAGCTGACCTTCGCCGCCCAGACCGGCGGCAAGAAGTAATACCGAACGGCCCGGAGTCCATGCGATCGCAGCAGGCGGACACCGGCGCCGCCCGCTGCAATCCAGGCCTTTCATGTCCAAGAACAATTCCCTCGAATCGACCCTGACCCGCGCCTGGCTGCGCCGCGGCCCGCTGGCCTGCGCGCTGTGGCCGCTGTCGCTGCTGTTCCGTGCGCTGGCCGCCCTGCGCGCGGCCCTGTTCCGCGCCGGCGTCCTGAAGTCCGGGCGCCTGCCGGTGCCGGTCGTCGTGGTCGGCAATATCTTTATTGGCGGTACCGGCAAGACGCCGCTCACCATCTGGCTGGCCGAGGCCTTGCTGCGGGCGGGGATGCGTCCCGGCGTGATCTCGCGCGGCCACGGCAGCGAAGGCGAAGCTCCTCGCGCGGTGACGCTCGACGCGGATGCGCGCGCCGTCGGCGACGAGCCGCTCCTGATCGCACGCCGCACTGGCGTGCCGGTATTCGTCGGCCGCCAGCGCTTCGAGGCGGGCAGGGCATTGCTGGCGGCGCATCCGGAAGTCGACGTCCTGCTCACCGACGACGGCCTCCAGCATTACGCCCTGGCGCGCGACGTCGAGGTGATCCTGTTCGACGGACGCGGCGTCGGCAACGGCTGGCTGCTGCCGGCGGGCCCCTTGCGCGAGCCGCCCGCGCGCCGGCGCGACTTCACGGTGGTCAACGCGCCCGAGATCACGCCGCGGCTGGCGCGCGCCGTCGGCGGACAGCCCTTCCGCATGCAGCTGGCGGGCGACATGGCCGAGCGCCTGCGCGACCCCGCCGAGCGCGCGCCGCTGGCGGAATTTGCCGGCCGGCGTATCCTGGCCGCGGCCGGGATCGGCAATCCGGGGCGCTTCTTCGCCATGCTGCGCGGTGCGGGACTGCGCTTTGCCGAGCTGGCGCTGCCCGACCATTACGACTTTCGCGAGGACCCGTTTGCGGCCAGCGATGCCGATGTCATCCTGATCACCGAGAAGGATGCAGTAAAATGTGGGCAACTTGAAAACCTGAAGCACGATCCGCGCCTGTGGGTCGTGCCGGTCAGCGCGCGCATCGATGCCGCGCTGGCCGAACAAATTGTGGAGAAATGTCGTGGACGCTCGACTGCTTGATATCCTGGTCTGCCCGTTGTGCAAGGGACCGCTCGAATACGATAAGAAGGCCCAGGAACTGACCTGCCGCCCGGACCGCCTGGCATACCCGATCCGCGACGGCATCCCGATCATGTGGGCCGACCAGGCGCGCAAGATCGAGGCGCTCTGAGCATCGGCATGGCGTTCACTGTCATCATCCCGGCGCGGCTGGCGTCGACCCGCCTGCCGAACAAGCCGCTGGCCGACCTCGGCGGCAAGCCCATGGTCGTGCGCGTCGCCGAGCGTGCCCGCGCATCGGGCGCGACCCGCATCGTGGTCGCCACCGACCATGCCGACATCATGGCGGCCTGCGCCGCGCATGGCGTCGAGGCCGTCATGACGCGCGCCGACCACCCGTCCGGCACCGACCGCATCGCCGAAGTGGCGCGCGCGCTGAACCTCGGGCTCGATGAAGTCGTGGTCAACCTGCAGGGCGACGAACCGCTGATCGATCCCGCGCTGCTGGCCGCCTGCGCCGCCCGCATCGAGGCCGGGGTGCCGATGGCCACCTGCGCGCATCCGCTGCACGAGGCGGCCGACGTGTTCAACCCGAACGTGGTCAAGGTCGTGCTCGACCGGCAGGGGCGGGCGCTGTATTTTTCGCGCGCCACCATTCCCTGGGCGCGCGATGCCTTCGCCGCCTCGCGCGAGGCGCTGCCGGCCGCGCTGCCGGCCGGATACGCGCCGCTGCGCCACATCGGCCTCTACGCCTACAGCAACGCCTTCCTGCAGGCCTATCCGGCCCTCGAGGTGTCGCCGCTGGAGCAGGTCGAGGCGCTGGAACAACTGCGCGTGCTGTGGCACGGGCATCCGATCGCGGTCCACGTCACCGACAGCGCGCCCGAGGCCGGCGTCGACACCCCGGAGGACCTGGCGCGGGTGCGCCTGCATTATGCGTCTTGACCTCCGCAGAAATTGATTTACGGACCGTCTGCGGCGTCTCAAAAAATTCAGTTTTTCGACCCCGTCGCTACCCGCCGGGGTTGGCGTTGACGCTGACTTTTGTGGTAAGTTTCGTATCAAGCTAGTCAGATATGCATCAATCCCGATTGTTTGCCAACACGATAACAATTTTCAACATCCGTCTTAGGAATTCTTCATGCGTCTCATTCTGTTAGGAGCGCCCGGCGCCGGCAAAGGCACCCAGGCTAACTACATCAAGGAAAAATTCAACATCCCGCAGATCTCCACCGGCGACATGCTGCGTGCGGCGATCAAGGCCGGCACCGAGCTGGGCCTGGCGGCGAAGAAGGTCATGGACGCGGGCGGCCTGGTCTCGGACGACATCATGATCGGCCTGGTGAAGGATCGCCTGCAGGAAGCCGACTGCGCCAACGGCTACCTGTTCGACGGCTTCCCGCGCACCATCGCCCAGGCCGACGCCATGAAGGACAACGGCATCAACGTCGACTACGTGCTGGAAATCGACGTGCCCGACGAGCTGATCGTCGAGCGCATGAGCGGCCGCCGCACCCACCAGGCATCGGGCCGCGTGTACCACACCAAGTTCAACCCGCCGAAGGTCGCCGACGTCGACGACGTCACCGGCGAACCGCTGGTCCAGCGCGACGACGACAAGGAAGAAACCGTCAAGAAGCGCCTGTCGGTCTACCACAACCAGACCGAAGTGCTGCTCGGCTACTACAACAAATGGGCCCAGTCGGGCCTGCCCGGCGCCCCGAAGTATCGCAAGATCTCGGGCGTGGGCCCGGTCGAACAAGTCAGGGACGCGGCCTTCGCCGCGCTCTCCGAGTAAGACAGAAAGCGGACGCAAGCGTCCGCTTTTTTTTCGGGGGTGTCGTTCATATCCCATCCCCCCGAGTGTGTAAAAAAGCCGCCAGGCAAGGCGCATCGGCGAAGACAGTACGCCAGTACGGCGAGACGAATGCAACGCCGCATGGAGGCTTTTTTTACGCGCTCGGGCGCACCAATGGTTTGAATCAAAGGTTTGCAGTACGCAGTGAGGCAGACTGCTCCGCCAAAGGGCTGGGCATTCTTTCAATGTGTGGTGTTATTTGATCGAGAACTAAGGGGACGATATGGCAGCAAACCTGATCACGTTTGCCGTGGCGTGTGGTGTCATCGCGGTCATCTACGGGCTCTGGGCGCGCGCCTGGATCCTGCGCCAGGATGCGGGCAACGCCCGCATGCAGGAAATCTCGCTCGCGATCCAGGAGGGCGCCGCCGCCTACCTGGGGCGCCAGTACCGCACCATCGGCATCGTCGGCCTGGTATTGCTCGTTGCCATCTACTTGCTGCTCGGCGCCTGGACCGCCATCGGCTTCCTGGCCGGCGCGGTGCTGTCCGGCGCCTGCGGTTTCATCGGCATGAACGTCTCGGTGCGCGCCAACGTGCGTACCGCCCAGGCGGCAAGCAAGGGCATGAACGAGGCGCTCGACGTCGCCTTCAAGGGCGGCGCGATCACCGGCATGCTGGTGGTCGGCCTGGGTCTGCTCGGCGTCACCCTGTTCTACTGGGCGCTCACGTCCTACGGCGATAGCGCGCTGTCGCGCCACGACGTGATCAAGCCGCTGATCGGCCTGGCCTTTGGCGCCTCGCTGATCTCGATCTTCGCGCGCCTGGGCGGCGGCATCTTCACCAAGGGCGCCGACGTCGGCGCCGACCTGGTCGGCAAGGTCGAGGCCGGCATTCCCGAGGACGATCCGCGCAATCCGGCCGTCATCGCCGACAACGTCGGCGACAACGTCGGCGATTGCGCCGGCATGGCGGCCGACCTGTTCGAGACCTACGTCGTGACCCTGATCGCCACCATGCTGCTGGGCGCGCTGATGATCGACGCCAGCGCCGGCGACGCGGTGCTGTATCCGCTGCTGCTGGGCGCGGTGTCGATCATCGGCTCGATCATCGGCTGCGCGATGGTGCGCGCCCGTCCCGGACGCAAGATCATGTCGGCGCTGTACACCGGCCTGTGGTGGGCGGCGGGGCTGTCGCTGATCGGGTTCGCCGTCATTACCTGGATGGTCTGGGGCGACGCGGCCATGCGCGCCAGCATGCTCGGCTGCGCGATCGTCGGCATCGTGCTGACCGGGCTGATGGTCTACATCACCGAGTACTACACCGGCACCGAGTTCAAGCCGGTGCGCCACATCGCCGAAGCCTCGACCACCGGGCACGGCACCAACATCATCGCTGGCCTGGGGGTGTCCATGAAGTCGACCGCCTACCCGGTGCTGGTGGTGTGCATCGCGATCCTGGTCGCCTTCCAGCTGGGCGGCCTGTACGGGATCGCGGTGGCGGCCACGGCGATGCTGTCGATGGCCGGCATCATCGTCGCGCTCGACGCCTACGGCCCGATCACCGACAACGCTGGCGGCATCGCCGAGATGAGCGGCATGCCCGATTCGGTGCGCGCGATCACCGACCCGCTCGACGCGGTCGGCAACACCACCAAGGCCGTCACCAAGGGCTATGCGATCGGCTCGGCCGGCCTGGCCGCGCTGGTGCTGTTCGCCGACTACACCCACGCGCTCGATTCGGTCGGCAAGTCGGTGGTGTTCGAACTGTCGAACCCGATGGTGATCGTCGGCCTGTTCATCGGCGGCCTGATTCCCTACCTGTTCGGGGCGATGGCGATGGAAGCGGTGGGGCGCGCGGCCGGCGCGGTGGTGGTCGAGGTGCGGCGCCAGTTCCGCGACATCGTCGGCATCATGGCCGGCACCGGTAAGCCCGAGTACGACAAGGCGGTCGACATGCTGACCGCCTCGGCGATCCGCGAGATGATCCTGCCCTCGCTGCTGCCGGTGGCGGTGCCGATCCTGGTCGGCATGCTGCTCGGGCCGGCGGCCCTGGGCGGCATGCTGATGGGCACCATCATCACCGGCCTGTTCGTGGCGATTTCGATGACCACCGGCGGCGGCGCCTGGGACAACGCCAAGAAATACATCGAGGACGGCAACTACGGCGGCAAGGGCTCGGACACCCACAAGGCGGCGGTGACCGGGGACACGGTGGGCGACCCCTACAAGGACACGGCCGGCCCGGCGGTCAATCCCCTCATCAAGATCATCAACATCGTCGCGCTGCTGCTGGTGCCGCTGCTGCCGGCGGCCGGGTGGATGTCGGTGTCGGCGCCGCAGATCGCGGGCATGCGCGACGTCTCGCAGGGGACCCTGCATTCGCCGGCAGCGGGCGCGCCGCACCGCGCGGCGCAAGCGCGGGAGGGCATGCCAAGGAGCCTGCCAACGAGCGTGCCGATGAGCGCGCCGGATGCGGCGGCGCCGACGGCGCCGGGTGCCGCGCCGGCAGCCGGGGTGGCAGCCGGGACCGCCGAAGCAGGGCTGGCGCCTGCCGGGCGTGCGCCGGGCGGCTGAACGGCCGCGGGCTCAGGCCGCGCCCAGCGCCTTGTCGATCGCCGCCGACAGCGAGTCGTGGTCCGAATCGCCCTGGTAGCGCTCGCCATTGATGAAGAAGCTGGGCGTGCGGTGCGCGCCGAGCGCACGCGCCTGCTCGGCGTGGCCGTCGACGCGGTCGCGGTAGCGGGCGCTCTCGACCTCGTCGTCGAAACGGTCGACGTCGAGCCCCAGGCTGGCGGCGAGCGGCGACAGGCCGCCGGCGTCGAGCCTGGCCTGGTTCGCGAACAGGGTGTCGTGCATTTCCCAGAATTTGCCCTGGGCGCCGGCCGCTTCCGCCGCCTGGGCGGCCAACTCCGCGGACGGGTGCAGGTCAGCCAGCGGCAGGTGCCGGTACACCAGGGCCAGCCGTTCGCCATGGCGTTGCTGCAGTTCGGTCAGCGCCGCATGCGCGCGGGCGCAAAACGGACACTGGAAGTCGGCATATTCGATCAGGGTGACGGCCGCGTTCCTGCTGCCGCGCAGGTGATCGTCGTCCGAGATGCTCAGTTCTGTGCTCATCCATACCTCCACGGTGATGCCGGCGATGCCGGCGCGGCGACATGATGGCACGAGCCGTCCGCGGCGCGCCGCAAGTTTCCGCGCGTCAGCTTCCTGCCGACGCACCGCCTGTCCGGGCCGGCGCCGTCAGAACACGCACATCCTGTTCGCCTCTTCGCGCAGCCAGCCGCGGAAGTCCGGGTGGGCAATCGCGATCAATTCCCGGGCGCGCTGCTTGGCCGACTTGCCGCGCAGCTGGGCCACGCCGTACTCGGTGACCACGTAGTTGACGTCGTTCTTGCTGGTGGTGGCGTGGGTGCCGGGCGTGAGCGTGGGCACGATGCGCGAGATGGTGCCGTCCTTCGCGGTGGAAGGCAGCACGATGAAGGACTGGCCGCCGCGCGAGCGGTTGGCGGCGCGTACGAAGTCGACCTGGCCGCCGGTGCCGGAATAGGGCAGGTGGGCGATGCTCTCGCTGCCGCACTGGCCCAGCAGGTCGACCTGCAGGCTGGCGTTGATCGACACCAGCTTGTCGTTCTGCCCGGCGATGTACGGGTCGTTGGTGAAGTTCGAAGGGTGCATCTCGAGCATCGGGTTCTGGTGCATGAACTCGTACAGGCGGCGCGAGCCGAGGGCGAAGGTCGCCACCATCTTGCCCGGCAGCAAGGTCTTGCGCCGGTTGGTGACGGCGCCGCACTCGACCAGCTTGAGGATGCCGTCGCCGATCATCTCGGTGTGGATGCCGAGGTCCTGCTTGTGGGTCAGCTGCATCACCACCGCGTCGGGAATGCCGCCGTAGCCGATCTGCAGGGTCGAGCCGTCCTCGATCATGTCGGCCACGTGCTTGCCGATGGCTTCCTGCACCGGGCCGATGGTGGGCAGGCCGACTTCCATGATCGGATCCTCGCTCTCGACCAGCGCCGTGACCTGCGACACGTGCACGTGGCACTGGCCGTGCGCGAACGGCACGTTGGGGTTCACCTCCAGCACCACCACGCGCGCCTTGGCGACAGCCGCCATGGTGTAGTCGGTGCCGAGGCTGAGCGAAAACCAGCCCTGCGGGTTCATGCTCGAGGCCATCGCGAACACCACGTCGGCCGGCATCAGGCCGCGCTCGATGAGGGCCGGGATCTCGGAAAAATAGTTCGGGATGAAATCGCACCAGCCGCCCTGGCCGCCGCCGCGCGAGGCGCCGCCGAAGAACAGGGCGGCGTGGCGCACGTGGCGCGCCGTGTCCTGCTCGAAGTAGCCGTACTTGCGCATCGCCAGGATCTGGGCCACGCGGACGTCCTGCCAGCGGGTGCGCTGCTCGGACAGGGCCGTGAGCAGGGTGGGCGGTTCGCCGACCCCGGTCGGGACGATGATCATGTCCTTGTCGCGCAGGTGCGCCAGCGCGTCCGAGGCGCTCGTGCGCCGGGCCTGGTAAAGCTCTTGAACCGTCTGCATTGCCGTCTCCATCTCGTGGTTGTGTAATCGCCGGCGTGGTCGCCCTGGTGCGGTCGCGGGCCGGCTTGTTCCGCCAGCGTAACGCCCGATCCTGACGTGGACTTGACGGCGGCGCGGAAGCGCGCGCCCCTGTCCACCATGGCGGAAGATAATTGTCCCATGGAGGTCTACCATGAAACGCGCCAAACACTCGAAACCCTACCGCGCGGCCCAGATCGCCCTGGCCCTGGTGGTGGCCCTGGCGGCGGCCGCCGCCGCGCACGCGGCCCAGCCGCAGCCGGCTCAATCCCAGTCGGGCGCCTCCCAGTCGAGCCAGGCGCCGCCGCAACTGACGCCGGTGCCGGCGGCGACCGGACCGCGCTACGGCCCGGAGCTGCATCCGCAGGCGCCGAGGTCCGAGCCCGGGGCCCAGCCCGAGCAGACCCCGCAGGCCCAGGAAGAGAAGGCCGGCGGCATGCCCCAGCAGCAGCCTCGCCGCGAAGTCGATCCCTCGGCGCGTCCGGCGCCCCAGCAAAAGGAGCCGGCCAACACCAACGGCAAGCAGGACCCGGACAAGCAGGCCAGGGCGGCGCCGCGCCGCTCGGTGCAGGCCAACGTGGCGCGGGTGCCTGCAGTCCAGAGCGCGCCGGGCTTGCCGATGGCCGCCCCGCCGCCTGCCCAACCGCAGCCCCTGCGCGCCGCTCCGTCCCAGGTCAATTGTGTCGGCAACACCTGCAACGACGCGGCCGGCACCACCTACCACACCGGCGTGGGCAACGCGGCGGTCACCAGTCAGGGCCGCCTGTGCACCCAGCATGGCAAGACAATGCAATGCTTTTAATGCCTGCCGTTTAACGTGGACGTGGTTTTTTCCGCCAAAAGTTCGCTACAATCCCGTGGGTTGACGTTAACGTAAACGTCAAAAAGAACGCGAAAAGGAAAAACCATGCAAATTCAGAACAATGTGTTCATCGTCACCGGCGGCGCGTCGGGCCTGGGAGCAGCTACTGCGCGCATGATCACGGAGGCCGGCGGCAAGGTCGTCATCGCCGACGTGCAGGCCGAGGCGGGCGCGGCCCTGGCGGCCGAATTGAAAGGCCAGTTCGTCAAGTGCGACGTCACCCAGGAAGCGGACGGCAAGGCCGTCGTCGCGGCGGCGGTGGCCCTGGGCACGCTGCGCGGCCTGGTCAACTGCGCCGGCGTGGCGCCGGCCGTCAAGACCGTTGGCAAGGACGGCCCGCACCCGCTGGACGTGTTCCAGCGCGCGGTGAACATCAACCTGGTCGGCACCTTCAACATGGCGCGCCTGGCGGCGGAAGCCATGGGCAATACCGAGGCAGGCGAATACGGCGAGCGCGGCATCATCATCAACACCGCCTCGGTCGCGGCCTTCGACGGCCAGATCGGCCAGGCGGCCTACGGCTCCTCGAAAGCGGCCGTGGCCGGCATGACCCTGCCGATGGCGCGCGACCTGGCGCGCAGCGGCATCCGCGTGATGACCATCGCCCCGGGCATCTTCGAGACCCCGATGCTGATGGGCATGCCGCAAGAAGTGCGCGATTCGCTGGGCAAGATGGTCCCGTTCCCGCCACGCCTCGGCATGCCGAAGGAATACGCGCACCTGGCCAAGGCGATCATCGAGAACGTCATGCTGAACGGCGAGACGATCCGCCTGGACGGTGCCATCCGGATGCAGCCCAAGTAAAAACGCAGGGAAGGGCTCACCGCACTCTTAAAGCGTGGCATGAGCCATCCGACAATTTGATGTAGGATGCCAGACGATGTTGGGCGTGCACGGCCGCTGGCCGGCCACGCCCTTCCTTCTTTTGGAGAACCCATGATCAAGTTGAAGATGCGCGCCAGCGCCGCCGCCCTCGCCATCCTGGCTGGCGCCATGCCGGCCGGCCTGGCATTCGCCCAGGAGGCGACCCAGGCCCAGGCGACGGCCAACGACAGCGCCCAGCGCGCCCCCGAAATCGCGACCGGCTATACCGAGAAGGCCGGCTGGGCCGCGCGCAAGTACATGGTGGCCGCCGCCAATCCGCTGGCGGTCGAGGCCGGCTACGAGATGCTGAAAAAAGGCGGCAGCGCGATCGACGCCGCGATCGCCACCCAGATGGTGCTGACCCTGGTCGAGCCGCAAAGCTCGGGCATCGGCGGCGGCGCCTTCCTCGTGCACTACGACGGCAAGAAAACCCAGGCCTTCGACGGCCGCGAGACCGCGCCCGCCGCCGCCGACGAGCACCTGTTCGAAAAGCCCGACGGCACGCCGCTCTCGCGCACCGCCGGCGTCGTCGGCGGCCGCTCGGTGGGGGCGCCGGGCGTGCTGCGCATGCTGGAGCTGGCCCACAAGCAGCACGGCAAGCTGCCCTGGAAAACCCTGTTCGCGCCGGCGATCCGCCTGTCCGAGCAGGGCTTCCCGGTGAGCGAGCGCCTGAACGGCATGCTGATGTGGGACGCGCACATCCGCAAGGACCCGGCCGCAGCCAGCTACTTCTACGACAAGGAGGGCCAGCCCTGGCCGGTCGGCCACGTGCTGAAGAACCCGGCGCTGGCGAAGACCCTGCGCGAGATCGCGGCCAAGGGGGCCGACGCCTTCTATGCGGGACGCATCGCGCGCGACATCGCGCACAAGGTCAAGTCGCATCCGACCAACCCGGGCCTGCTCACGGCCAGGGATATCGCCAACTACCGCCCCAAGGTGCGCGAACCGGTCTGCAGCGACTACCGCGTCTACACCGTCTGCGGCATGCCGCCGCCGTCCTCGGGCGGCATCGCGGTGGCCCAGATGCTGGGCATGTTCGAAACGCGCGACATGGCGAAACTGGCGCCGGCCGACGGCGTGCCGGGGCCCGAAGCGGTGCACCTGTTCTCGGAAGTGGGGCGCCTGGCCTATGCCGACCGCAACCGCTACGCCGCCGACACCGACTTCGTGCCGCTGCCCGGACGCGGCCTGCCGGCGCTGATCGACAAAAATTACCTGAGCAAACGCGCCGCCCTGATCGGCGAGAAATCGATGGGCGAGGCCCCGGCCGGCACTCCGCCCGGCATGGAGCTGGCGTGGAACTGGGGCCGGGACAACGCCATCGAGACGCCGTCCACCTCGCACCTGGTGGTGGTCGACGGCCACGGCGCCGGCCTGTCGATGACCACCACCGTCGAGGACGCCTTCGGCTCGCGCCAGATGGTGGACGGCTTCATCCTCAACAACCAGCTGACCGACTTTTCCTTCGCCTCGCGCGACAAGGACGGCCCGGTGGCGAACCGGGTCCAGCCGGGCAAGCGTCCGCGGAGCGCCATGTCGCCGACCATCGTGTTCGACAAGCAGACCGGCAAGCTGGTGCTGGCGGTCGGATCGCCCGGCGGGCCGGCGATCATCAACTACGTCGCCAAGACCCTGGTCGGCACGCTCGACTGGGGCCTGAACATGCAGCAGGCGATCGCCTTGCCGAATTTCGGCAGCCGCAACGGGCCGACCGAGATCGAGGCCGGGCGCTTCCCGCAAGCGACGGTCGACGCCCTCAAGGCGCGCGGCCACAAGGTCCAGCAGACCGAACAGAACTCCGGCCTGCATGGCATTATGAAAATGTCCATCCATGGCGAGCCCTGGTGGTTCGGTGGTGCGGATCCGCGACGCGAAGGCGTCGCAAAGGGTGATTAAGCAACAATAATTTCCCTTTGGCTCCAGATTGTTTGTTACCCTTGCGGGGTGAATAAGGAACAGACAAGCAGGGCATTGCTGATCGGGCAAGGTGCGCAGGCGGCGCGCCTTGCCGCTTGCGCGTTCGCGCAAACGGCGGCGGGAGCGGCGGGACGGGCATGAGGGCGCTGCTGTTTGTCCTGCTGCTGGCGCTGGCCGGCGGATTCGTCATGCCGGCAACGGCCGCGCCCGCGCCGACGCTGCGTTTCGAACACCTCAGCGTCGACGATGGCCTGGCCCAGGAATCGGTGCTGGCCATGGCCCAGGACGCCGACGGCTTCATGTGGTTCGGCACCCAGAACGGCCTGTCGCGCTTCGACGGCTACCGCTTCGTCAACTTCCGCAATGCCGTCGGCGACCCGACCACCCTGGCCAGCAACTGGGTGCGGGTGCTGCACGTCGACCCGCAGCGCCGGCTCTGGATCGGCACCGACGGCGGCCTGGCGCGCTACGACGCCGCGACCCAGGCTTTCCAGCACTTCCTGCCGGACGAACCGGCGCGGCGCGGCAACGGCAACCGCCACGTGCGCGCCATCGTCGGCGACGGCAAGGGCGGCCTGTGGATCGGCACCGGCGACGGCCTGCAGCACTTCGACATCGCCAGCGGCAGCTTCACGACCTGGCACCATGTGCCGGGCGACCCCGACAGCCTGGCCAGCGACGACGTGACCTCGCTCGCGCTCGACCGCACGGGGCGGCTGTGGATCGGCACCGCGGCCGGCGTCGACAGCATACAGCCCGGGAAGGAAGGCTTCGCACATCACCGCATCGGTTCCCAGGGCCGGCGCGATGCCGTGCAGGCGCTGCTGCTGGACGGCTCCGGCGCGCTGTGGATCGGTTCCCTGGGCGGGCTGGAGCGCATGCCGCTGGCCGGACCGGACGCCGGCCGGCGCCGCCACTTCGGACCGGAAGACGGCATCCCGCGCGCCTGGATCAGCGCGCTCTACGAGGATGCCCTGGGCCAGGTCTGGGTCGGCGCGCACGACGAGGGCCTGTACCGTTGGGATGCCGCGCGCGCGCGCTTCGAGGCCTACCGCCAGGTCATCACCGACAACCACAGCCTGGCCGACAACCACATCGCGGCCCTGTACCGCGACCGCGTCGGCACCTTCTGGGTCGGCACCTGGTATGCCGGCGTGTCGCGCGTCGACCTGGGCAGCGGCGGCTTCGCGCGCATCGTGCGCGAGCGCGACGGCGCCGTCAGCGCCGACAACCGCGTCAAGGATATCGAGAACGACGGCACCGGCAAGCTCTGGCTCGCCGCCACCACCAGCCTGCAGTTGTACGATCCCGCTGCCGGCGCGCCGAACCGCATCTGGCGCCACGAACCGGGCAACCCGAACAGCCTGATCGACCCGGCCGTCAACGCCGTGGTGCGCGACCGCCAGGGACTGGTCTGGATCGGCGGGCGCACCGGCGTCACCAGCTTCGACCCGAAGAGCGGCCGCTTCGTGCGCCAGGTGCTGGCGCCGGGCGAGCCCAACGCGAATACGGTGCGCGCGATGTTCCTGGGGCGCGACGGCATGCTCTGGATCGCCACCCGCGGCGGCCTGCACATGCTGGACCCGGCCACGCGCCGCCTCACCAGCTACCGCCACGATCCGGCGCGCCAGGCCAGCCTGTCCGACAACACGGTGCGCCCCGTGCTCGAAGACCGGCGCGGCCGCCTGTGGGTCGGCACCTTCCACGGCCTGGACCTGCTCGACCGCGCCAGCGGGCGCTTCCGCCATTTCCGCCACGACCAGTACGATCCGACCAGCCTCAGCAACGACGAGGTCCACTACCTGATGGAGGACCGCGTCGGCAACGTCTGGGTCGGCACCGCGGTCGGCCTGAACAAGATGGTGACGGCCGCCGACGGCTCGGTCAGCTTCGTGCGCTACACCATGCGCGACGGCCTGGTCGACGACGCCGTGGCCGCCATGCTCGAGGACGAGGACGGCGCGATCTGGGTCAGCACCACCAACGGCCTGTCGCGCTTCGATCCCGGCACCGGCGCCTGGCGCAGCTACACGGCGGCCGACGGCACCATCGACGGCGCCTACTTCGACGCCTCGGCCGCGCGCGCCCCCGACGGCACCCTGTACTTCGGCGGCTTCAACGGCATCACCGCCTTCGATCCACGCGCGCTGCGCTACAACCGCATCGCGCCGCGCGTCGTCATCACCGGCTTCCAGATCTTCAACCGCCCGGTGCAGCAGGCCTGGCCGGAACTGCTCGACGGGCCGGTGGAGGAGATGCGCGCGATCACGCTGTCGTCGAAGCACTCGGTGTTCTCGATCGAATTCTCGGCCCTGCATTACGCGGCGCCCAAGCGCAACCGTTTCGCCTACAAGCTGGAGGGCTTCGACCGGCAGTGGGTCAGCGCCGACGCCGGCAAGCGCTTCGCCACCTATACCAACCTCGACCCGGGCCAGTACGTGTTCCGGGTGCGCGCGGCGAACAAGGACGGGGTCTGGAGCGAGACGCCGGCGAGCCTGACGATCACGATCGAGCCGCCGGTATGGGGCACCTGGTGGTTCCGCGTCACCGCGCTGCTGTTCCTCGCCAGCCTGGCGATCGGCGGCTACCGCCTGCGCACGCGCCGCCTGCGCCGCCAGCAACTGCGCCTGGAGCGCCTGGTCAGCAGCCGCACCGAGGAGATCGCGCTGCAGAACCGCCTGCTCGAACGCCAGACCGAGGAACTGCGGGCGCGCGAGCATGAGGTGCGCCGCAACACCCTCGAGCTGGCCGACGCCAACCAGGCGCTGCACGAAAACGAGCAGCGCCTGCAGCTGGCCGCGCGCCGCGCCGAAGACGCGGCGCGCCAGAAGTCCGAGTTCCTGGCCAACATGAGCCACGAGATGCGCACCCCGCTCGCGGGCGTGATCGGCATGCTCGGCTTCGCGCTGCGCGACGGCCAACTGCGCGAGTCCACGCGCGAGCAGATCGAGCGCGGCCAGGCCAATGCCCAGTCGCTGCTGGCGATCATCAACGACCTGCTCGACTTCTCGAAGATCGAGGCCGGCAAGCTGACGATCGAGAACATCGACTTCGCGCTCGACGCGGCAATCGGCAACGTCGCCGCCCTGTTCGAGGAGCAGGCCGCCGCGCACAGCGTGGGCTTCGCCATCGCGCTGGCGCCGGACCTGCCGCGCTTCGTGGTGGGCGATCCGACCCGCCTGCGCCAGGTGCTGGTCAACCTGGTCGGCAACGCCTTCAAGTTCACCCCGGCCGGACAGGTCAACCTGCACGTCGAGCGCCGCGGCGAGGACCAGACGCCGGCGCAGCCAGGCGGCGCAGGGGCGCACACGAGCAGGCACATGAGTACCCACATGATCCGCTTCTCGGTGCACGACACCGGCATCGGCATCGCGCCCGACGCGCTGCCGCGCCTGTTCCAGAAGTTCGAGCAGGCCGATACCACCACCACGCGGCGCTACGGCGGCACCGGCCTCGGGCTGGCGATCTGCCGCCAGCTGGTCGAGCTGATGGGCGGCGCCATCGAGGCCTGCAGCGAGCAGGGCAAGGGCAGCACCTTCAGTTTCGTGCTGCCGCTGCCGGAAGGCGCCGAACCGAGCCGCCCGCAACATGCGCCGCGCCTGCCGCACAGCCACCGCCTACGCGTGCTGTGCGCCGAGGACTTCGCCACCAACCAGATCATCGCCCGCATGCTGGTCGAGGACATGGGCCACGAGATCGAGGTCGTCGAGAACGGCGCGCTGGCGGTGGCGGCCTGCGCCCGCGCGCGCTTCGACATCGTGCTGATGGACGGACGCATGCCCGAGATCGACGGCGCCACCGCCACGCGCCTGATCCGCGCCGGCGGCACGCTCGACGCGCCGGTGCTGGACCCGCAGCTGATGATCGTCGCGCTCACCGCCAACGCCAGCGACGAGGACCGCGACCGCTACTTGGCCTGCGGCATGGACGGCTTCCTGGCCAAGCCGATCGACGAGACGGCGCTGCACCAGCAACTGAGCCTGGCGATCGAGCGCCAGCTGGGGCGCGGGATCGTGCTGCCGGAGATGCGTGCATCGATGCCGGCGCCTGCGCCCATGCCCGCATCGACGCCCACCACGGCCGAACTCGATGCGATGTTCGGCGTGGCCCCGGCGGCGGCCACGCCGGCGCCACGCGCCACCGCCTTCCAGGAGCGCCTGCGCGCCGCCTTTGCCGCTGACCTGCCGCGCCGCCGCGCCGACCTGCACGCCGCCCTGGAGGCGGGCGACGACGATGCCTGCGGGCGCGTGCTGCATGGCCTGCGCGGCAGCGCCGCGCACCTGGGCGCGGTCGAACTGGCGGTCCTGTGCGCGCAGCTGGAAAAGGCCGCCGACGCCGGCCGCCGCGACGAGCTGGCGGCCGGCCTGCCGCGCCTGGAAACACTGCTCGACGCCTTCGATATCATCTCGCCGGCCTGATTTTTTGCTAACAATGTATAATGTTTATTCGAAGCAATAAATGCCTGGGAGGGGCGATGCAGGTGCTGGTGGTCGACGACGATGTGGTGTCGCGCATGATGCTGATGCATCTGGTGGACAGTTGCGGGCGCTACGACATCCTGGAGGCGGAAGACGGGGCCGACGCCTGGCGCCAGCTCGAGGCCGGACTGCGTCCGGCGCTGGTGTTCTGCGACCTGCGCATGCCGCACCTGTCGGGTACCGAACTGCTGGGACGCGTGAAGGCCGATCCGGCATTGCACGCCACGCCCTTCGTGCTGGTCTCGGCCGCGAACGACGCCGCGACGATGGGCGAGGCCGCCGCGCTCGGCGCCGACGGCTATGTCGTCAAGCCGTTCCGGATCGAGCAGCTGCGTCCGCACCTGGCGGCGCTGGCGCCGGACGAAACCCTGGACGAGAGCGCGCGCCGGCTCGGCATCGACCTGGCGCGCCTGCGCCTGTATCTGGGCGGGCTCGAGCGCCAGCTGCTCGATGCCGCCGCCAGTCCCGCCGCCTGGCTGGGCGCCGGCGATGCCGAGGGCGCGCGGGCGCGCCTGGCGCGCCTGGGCGAGGGCTGCAGCACCCTTGGCCTGCACGCGGCGGCGGCCTGCCTGGCGCGCGCCCAGGGCATGCTGGCGCCGGCGCCGGTCGGCGCGGCGCTGCGCGAAGCCTGTGCGCTGGTGCGGCGCCAGCTCGAACGGACCGGAGAGCGCGCAAGCGCCTGAACGCGGCCCCGACAATTCGCTTGTCGAGCAGATTGTTTAGGTTTAAAGTATTTCCCGGATAGTCGGCTGACACCACTTTCGGGACGACCATGACAAGCTCGCAAGCCGCAGCACCGAGTCCTTCCTCCCACGTCGACGGGTTCGCCCGCGACCATCTCCCGCCGCTTGATGAGTGGCCGGAATTCCTGTTCGAACTGCCTGCCTTGCACTACCCGGGCCGCATCAATTGCGCTGCCGAGCTGGTGGACGCGGCGCTGGCGCGCGGCTGGGGCCAGCGCATGGCCCTGATCGGCGCCCGCGAGCGCCTCAGCTACGCGGCGCTGGCCGCGCGGGTCGACCGCATCGCCCACGTCCTGCGGCGCGACTTGCGGCTGGTGCCCGGCAACCGCGTGCTGCTGCGCGGCGCCAACTGCCCGACCATGGCGGCCGCCATCCTGGCAGTGTTCAAGGCGGGCTGCATCGCGGTGCCCACCATGCCGCTGCTGCGCGCGCGCGAACTGGGGGCCATCGTCGACAAGGCGCGCGTCGACGCGGTGCTGTGCGCCGCCTCGCTGCGCACCGAGATCGACGCGCTGCGAGAAACGCTGGGCGCCGCTTGCCCGCCGGTGACGCTGTTCGACGTGCCTGGCCACGCGCCCGGCGACCCGGCTGCGCTCGAAGCATTGATGGCGCATCACGACGCGCCTTTCCCGGCGGTCGACACCGCCGCCGACGACATCTGCCTGATCAGCGTCACCTCGGGCACCACCGGCATCCCGAAGGGCACCATGCACTTCCACCGCGACGTGCTGGCGATCTGCGATTGCTTCCCGGTGCACACGCTGCGTTCGACCATCGACGACGTCTTCATCGGCACGCCGCCGCTGGCCTTTACCTTCGGCCTGGGCGGGCTGCTGCTGTTTCCCCTGCGGGTGGGCGCGGCCGGCGTGGTGATCGAAAAGCTCACGCCCGAGACCTTGCTAGCCGCGATCGCCGAACACCGCGCCACGGTCTGCTTCACGGCGCCTACTTTCTACCGCCAGATGGCCCAGCTGGCGTCCCGCTTCGACCTGTCCAGCCTGAGCCGCAGCGTCTCGGCCGGCGAAGCGCTGCCGTTGGCCACGCGCGAGGCCTGGCAGGAGGCGACCGGCCTGGCCATGATCGACGGCATCGGCGCCACCGAGATGCTACACATCTTCATTTCCGCCGCCGGCGACGCCATCCGGCCCGGCGCCACCGGCAAGCCGGTGCCGGGCTACCGCGCCTGCATCCTCGGCGAGGACGGCCGGCAGCTGGGGCCGGGCGTGATCGGGCGCCTGGCGGTGAAGGGACCGACCGGCTGCCGTTATCTCGCCGACCCGCGGCAGCGCGACTACGTGCAGGACGGCTGGAACCTCACCGGCGACGCCTACGAGATGGATGGCGACGGCTATTTCTACTATCGTTCGCGCCTCGACGACATGATCATCTCGGCCGGCTACAACATCGCCGGCGTCGAGGTCGAGGAAGCCTTGCTGCGCCACCCGGCGGTGGCCGAATGCGCCGTCATCGGCCGCCCGGACCAGGAGCGCGGGCAGGTGGTCGAGGCCCACGTCGTCGCACGCGCGGGCCATGCGCCGGATGAAGCGCTGGCGGCCGAGCTGCAGGCGTTCGCCAAGACCCAGATCGCTCCTTACAAGTATCCGCGCCGGGTGGTGTTCCGCGCATCGCTGCCGCGCACCGAAACCGGTAAACTGCAGAGGTTCAAACTACGCGCCGAAGCGCTCTAGACAGGATGCAGGATTTCGAAGGGGAAGACGACCAGCGCGACGCGCTCGACCTGGCGACGCGACTGACCGGGGACCACCACCAGTCGCTCAAGCTGTGGCTGCGCATGCTCGCGTGCACCGTGCGCATCGAGAACGAGATTCGCACGCGCCTGCGCGCCGGTTTCGGCATCACCCTGCCGCGTTTCGACCTGATGGCACAGATCGAGCGCCACCCGGACGGCTTGCGCATGGGCGAGCTGTCGCGGCGCATGATGGTCACCGGCGGCAACATCACCGGCATCACCGACCAGCTCGAACGCGAGGGCCTGGTCGCGCGCGTGCCCGATCCCCAGGACAAGCGGGCGTTTGCGGTCAAGCTCACCCCGGCCGGCCAGGACGCCTTCGCGGCGATGGCGAAGGTGCACGAAGGCTGGGTCGAGGAATTGCTGGGGCACGTGCCGGCCGAGGACAAGGAGCGCCTGATCGGGCTCCTCAGCCACATGAAGGCGGGGCTGGATGGGCAGGGCAGGGCATAGCGGGCGGCCCGGGAAGCTGCCGGCGCTGCAGCTCAGGTCCGTTCGTGCTCCTTGCGCGGGGCGGACGATTCCTTCGCCGCCGGCTTGTAGGTGACCACCCGGTAGATGTACCAGGCCAGCAGGGCGCCGAAAATCACCTTCGACACCGGATCGATGTACTTCGACACGTCCTTGTAATTGTCCTCGAGCAGGTAGCCGGCTGCCGTCAGCAGGCCGGTCCAGGCCAGCGAGCCGACGCTCGAATACAGCAGAAACTGGCCGAGCGACATGTTAGACAGCCCCGCCGGCACCGAGATCAGGGTGCGCACCGCCGGCACCAGGCGCCCGAAGAGCACCGCCTTGCGCCCATGCTTGCGGAAAGCGTCGAGCGACTTGTCGATGTCTTCCGAGCTGAGCGTCAGCCAGCGCGCCTTGCGGTCGGCCAGTTTCCTCAGCCGCTCGCAGCCATACACCTTGGCCGCGTAATACCAGGGCAGGGCGCCGACCACCGAACCGGCGGTGCCGGCGATTAGCACGCCGACCACGTTCAGGTCACCACGCGCGGCAACGAAGCCGGCGAAGGGCATGATCATCTCGGACGGAATCGGCGGAAAGATATTCTCCAGCGCCATCAGCGCGAACACGCCGAGGTAGCCGCTTTTCTCGAGAAACTCGGTGATGAATTCGAACATGGACGTCATCCTGTGTGCCGGGTAGTGCGGCCATCGTAACCGG
The DNA here is from genome assembly GCF_032106685.1 of Massilia sp. Lineage (GTDB taxonomy): Bacteria > Pseudomonadota > Gammaproteobacteria > Burkholderiales > Burkholderiaceae_D > Telluria. The sequence goes on along the minus strand of NZ_DAMCPG010000004.1, from coordinate 163,260 downwards.
GAAGGTGATGTCTTTATGTTCGGCAGGGCACGCTTGATCTTGTTTTGTCGATGGATTGGCAAGCGCGGCACTGCGACAACTATCAGAAAAGTAAATAATTTAATTGAGCGGCGGCATCGGTGGTGTGAGCGTGGTAAGAAGCAGTTCGTCAAGCGCCATCAGCTATTTACGAAGGGTTTCACCGGTCACTCGTGACGAGCTCAACATTTCTATTGTATGGACAAAAGTTTATGCCTTCGATTAGCATGAATGTTTATCCAGAACAGCGCTCTCCCTATCGCGACACATATGAAACGACAAATTGAAATGGCGCAACTACGCCGGCCGCCGAATCGCCTGACGACGGCGGAGTATGCAATGTACAAGCTTGAGAATTTATCGTGGGAAGAGAAATCCGCGTTTCTTGGCGCGAACTCAGGCACTGCCATCAATTCAAACAATGATCTGCGGGCACAATATCTTACTTTAGATAAACTTATTACCTACGGCATTCTGCGTTTTCATCAATTTCCGTTTCCTGAAATTAAAGCGATCGGCCATCCGACACGTCATTTTCCGGGCGCCGTTTCACTTCGTTCGGTGGATGAGGTCGCAGCTTATCTTGCAACGCAGGTGGAATTCCCTATTTTCATGAAGCCCATTGCCGGCAATGCCGGCGCCGGCTCGGTCTGGGTCGAGGCCTTCGAGGATGGCATGCTGCGCCTTCGCAACGGCAAGACGGTGGCGGTCAAGGAGTATTTCGAGCGCTGGCTGGGCAAGGAAGGCATCCTGCTTCAGGTGGCGGCGCGTCCGCATCCGGACATCGCTTTGCGCTTCGGCCCGCGTCTGGCCACGGCGCGGGTGGTCGTCCTGATGAGCAACAGCGGCCCCATCGTGCACCGGGCCGTGTTACGTATTCCCGTGGGGCAGAACATGATCGACAACTTCCAGCACGGCGCCTCGGGCAACCTGCTGGGCGCGATCGATATCGATACCGGCATCATTTCGAACGTGATCGGGAAGAAAGGGATGGGGTTGGAAACCATCCCTGCACATCCGGACACGGGGGAGCAGATCATCGGTTGCGCCGTACCCGACTGGCAACGTGCCAAGGAGATGTGCATCGCGGCCGCGCCATTATTCCCGGGTATCAAATACCAGTCATGGGACATCGCCTTCACGGATGAAGGTCCGCAAACCATGGAAGTCAATTCCGGCGGCGACGTCGACGTGCTCCAGCTCGCTTCCGGACGCGGCATTGCGGATGCCACGTGGTGGAAGCTGATGCGCGAGCCGGCGCCGCGCAATTTCCTGCGCCGTCTGCTGGTGCGCAACGGGCCGTGGCGTCAGGGCGCCTGAGTGGAGCTGCCGTCCTGATATCGGACGGCTGACCGGCGCACATGGCATGCGCGCTGGTGCCGACGGTGCCGGCGCGTACTGGCATGAAGGGAGCGTGTCTGTCGGCGAGTTGCCGGACGTGAAGAGGGTTTGGTCCCCCCGACTGGAATCGAACCAGTATCCCACGCTTAGGAGGCATGTGCACTATCCATTGTGCTACGGGGAGGACACCTGTGCCGCAGGGCGGCACCGTGGTCCGGCGAGCGGGCCCTGCGCGCGGCAGGCCGGTATCGTGAACCGAACGCAATTATAGCCGAGGAAAGCGGCATCATTGGAAGTGTATGCGCCGCAGTCGGTACAATGGGCGCTTCGTTCACTCAATTTTCCGCCGCGCCGGGGCTCGAAACGACCCTGGGGCGGCCCGCACACAGAATATGGCTGTCATCTCCCTCACGTCCGCGCAGCTTGCGTTCGGTCACGTCGCGCTGCTCGACCACGCGGATTTTTCCCTCGAAGCCGGCGAACGCGTCGGCTTGATCGGCCGCAACGGCACCGGTAAGTCTTCCCTCCTCAAGATTATTTCCGGCCGCTCGAAGCTGGACGACGGCCTGCTCGTCATGCAGCAGGGCCTGAAGATTGCCTACGTCGAGCAGGAGCCGGTGTTCGATCCCGAGTCGACCGTGTTCGACGCCGTGGCCGCCGGCATGGGCGAGCAGCAGGCGATGCTGGCCGAGTACGAGGCGCTGACCGGCCAGTTCGGCCAGGGCAACGACGAGGCGCTGATGGAGCGCATGCATGTGCTGCAGGGCAAGCTCGACGCCACCGATGGCTGGAACCTGGCCAACAAGGTCGATACCACGCTCGACCGCCTCGGCCTGGCGCGCGAAGCGAAGATGGGCACGCTCTCGGGCGGCATGCAGAAGCGCGTGGCGCTGGCGGTGGCCCTGGTTTCGGCGCCGGACGTGCTGCTGCTCGACGAACCGACCAACCACCTCGACTTCAAGTCGATCATGTGGCTGGAAGGCCTGCTGCGCGAGTTCCGCGGCTCGGTGCTGTTCATCACCCACGACCGCAGCTTCCTCGACAACGTGGCCACCCGCATCATCGAGCTCGACCGCGGCAAGCTCTTGTCCTTCCCGGGTAATTTCTCGACCTACCAGGAACGCAAGCGCGAACTGCTGGCCAACGAAGAAGTCGAGAACGCCAAGTTCGACAAGTTCCTGGCGCAGGAGGAAGTGTGGATCCGCAAGGGCGTGCAGGCGCGCCGCACCCGCGACGAAGGCCGGGTCCGGCGCCTGGAGGCGCTGCGCCTGCAACGCCAGGCACGCCGCGAGACCCAGGGCCAGATCAAGCTCGACGTGGCGACCGGCGAGCGCTCGGGCAAGATCGTCGCGGAACTCGACAACGTGTCGAAGAGCTTCGGCGAGAAAGTCATCATCAGCAACTTCACCGGCACGATCCTGCGTGGCGACAAGGTTGGCCTGATCGGCCCGAACGGCGCCGGCAAGACCACGCTGCTGAAGATCATCCTGGGCGAGGAGAAGGCCGACAGCGGCACCACCCGTCTCGGCACCAAACTGAACGTGGCCTATTTCGACCAGATGCGCGCCCAACTCAACGAGGAAGCCAGCCTGGCCGACACCATCGCGCCGGGCAGCGACTGGGTCGAGATCAATGGCCAGCGCAAGCACGTCATGACCTACCTTAGCGACTTCCTGTTCGCGCCCGAGCGCGCCCGCTCGCCGGTCAAGTCGCTCTCCGGCGGCGAACGCAACCGCCTGCTGCTGGCGCGCCTGTTCGCCAAGCCGGCCAACTGCCTGGTGCTGGACGAACCGACCAACGACCTCGACATCGACACCCTGGAGCTGCTGGAAGAGCTGCTGGAAGACTACAGCGGCACCGTGTTCCTGGTCAGCCACGACCGCACCTTCCTCGATAACGTCGTGACCCAGGTGATCGTCGCCGAAGGGCAGGGATTGTGGCGCGAATACGTCGGCGGCTACAGCGACTGGGAGCGCGTCAAGGCGAACGAGCCGAAGCAGGCGCCTGCCGCCGCCAAGGCCGCGCCGGCCAAGCCTGCCGAGGCCGCAGTCGAGGCGACGGCACCGGCTGCGAATGCGCCGGCGAAGAAGGTGAAGCTGAGCTACAAGGAGCAGCGCGAGCTGGAAGAACTGCCCAAGCTCATCGCCTCGCTCGAGGACGAGCAGTCGGCCATCACGGCCCAGCTGAACGCGCCCGACTTCTACAAGACCAACCCGGCCGATGCGCGCCGCATCAACGCCCGCTACAGCGAGATCGAGGACGAACTGCTCGAGGCGCTGGAGCGCTGGGAACTGATCGAGGCACGCGCCCGCGGCGACGCCTGAGCGCGCCGGACGCGCCGTGACGCGGCCGGGACAACCCCGGTCGCGTTGATCCAGCACAGATCGAATCCCGGGGTTTTCGTCAGTATCGGCTTTGGCGCTTCGGATCGCCGCTGCTCCGGTCCGCGCCGGAACCGCGCATTTGCGCGCCGCCCGCGCGCCGCCTCGCATCGGCGGCGCTGCGCTGCGCCCTCGGGGGCACGGTTCCATACCGAGCCAGCGCTTTCGATCTGACCAAGGACATGTCGCGATCTCGCCTGCACCCGCCGCTGTTCCTGGCCGGCGCGCTCGCCTGCGCTCCCGCACTGGCCGTCCCCGGCACGGCGCTCGACCTCTACGGCCGCATCGGCTGGGCGCGCGACGACAACCTGCTGCGCATCCCCGACGACCAGCCGGCCTTCGACAACCAGCGCTCGGACTCGTGGACGACGCTGGAAGCCGGCGCCGTCTACGACCATACGATCGGCCGCCAGCGTTTTAATGCCCATGCCAAGCTGTCGAAGGTCGAGTTCGACCATTTCCGCCAGCTCGACTACGATGGCCGCGACATCCAGGGCACCTGGTACTGGCAGGTCGGCAACCGCTTCGAAGGCCGGCTCGGCGGCAGCTATGCGCGCACCCTGGCGCCGTACACCGACTTTCGCAGCGACGAGCGCAACCTGCGCGAGCAACGCCGCGGCTTCTTCGACGGTGGCTGGAAACTCCACCCGCGCTGGGAAGCGCGCCTGGCGTTCTCGCGCGACAAGTTCGAATACGCGCTGGCCGCCCAGGCGTACAACGACCGCACCGAAGACGTCGTCGAGCTCGAAGGGCGTTACCTGGCGCCGAGCGGCAGCGCGGTGGGCCTGGTGCTGCGCCGCATCGAGGGCGATTATCCGAACCGGCGCCCGTTCTCGCTCGGCACCCTGACCGACGACTTCACCCAGGACGAACTGAAGGCGCGGGTGGACTGGAAGCTGAGCGGCGCCACCACGCTGCAAGCGCTGGCCGGCTATGCGCGCCGCGAGCAACCATCGTTCGGCTCCGGGCGTACCAGCGGCGTGAATGGGCGCGCCACGGTGCTGTACGAACCGACCGGCAAGATCCGCTACCGGGCCTCGGTATGGCGCGACTTCGCGCCGATCGAGAGCTACACCGTCAGCTACACGCTGAACAAGGGCATCGGCGCCGGCGCGACCTGGGATGCCAGCGCCAAGCTCAGGGTGGAAGCGGACGCCAGCTACGAGAACCGCGACTACGAGCCGCGGCCCGGCGCCAGCCCCGGCACGCCGGGCGGCACGCTGGACGACGCGCTGCGCAGCGCCAGCATCAAGGCGACCTGGGCGGTGCGGCGGAAAATCACCTTGTCGGCGGCGTACATCCACCAGGCCCGCAGCGGATCGCCCGCGCTCGGGATCGGCAAGTTCGAGTCCAACATCTTCGCCATCGACGCCAGCGGACAGTTCTGAAGACCCAGCGATGACGGTCAACGACATCCCGATCATCTCGTTTTTCCAGCGCGTGCTTGATCCGCTGATCATCATGGGGTCGCTGTACGTGTCGTCGCTGGCTTTCCGGCAGCCGTTCTCCGGCTACGCGCTGGTGCTGATGATCCTGGCCTTCTTCATCTCGTCGGCCGTCTACCAGCACATCGATCCCTACCGCACCTGGCGCAGCGGACGCATGCTGGCCTATGCGCGCGACATCGTCTTCGGCTGGTGCCTGACCATCGGCGTGCTGTACTTCCTCGGCTCGGCCAGCGGCCTGAAATACTATTACGACGAGCGCGTGCTGCTGGCCTGGGCCATCGCCGCGCCGGCGACCCTGCTCGCCAGCCACATCGCGGTACGGCTGGCTGCCGGCAGGCCCGATCGCAGCCGCGAAGTGCGCTCGGTGGTGGTGGTGGGCGCCAACGACGTCGGCCTGAAGTTCGCCGCCATCTGCGACCGCCACCCGAACCTTTTCATGCATGTGCACGGCTTCTTCGACGACCGCGCCGGCGAGCGCCATCCGTCCGGGCTGAGCCACCCGATTCTGGGCAGGATGTCCGAGCTGAGCCAGTACGTGCGCGCCCACAACATCAAGCTCATCTTCATCAGCCAGCCGCTGTCCGCCCAGCCGCGCATCCGAAGCCTGATCGACGAACTGCAGGACACCACGGCCTCGGTCTATTTCCTGCCCGATGTCTACGTCTTCGACCTGATGCAGGCGCGCTTCGACAACGTCGGCGGCATGCCGGTGATCGCGATCCGCGAGACGCCCTTCATGGGCCTGAACGGCATGATCAAGCGCGCTAGCGACATCGCGCTCGCCAGCGCGATCCTGCTGGCGCTGGCCCCGCTGATGCTGGCCATCGGGTTGACGGTGAAGTGGACCTCGCCCGGCCCGGTTATTTTCAAGCAGCGCCGCTACGGGCTGTATGGCGAGGAAATCTGGGTCTACAAGTTCCGCTCGATGCGGGTGCTCGACGACGGCGGCGACATCGTCCAGGCGCGCCGCAACGACGGCCGCGTGACGCCGATCGGCGGCTTCCTGCGCCGCACCTCGCTCGACGAACTGCCGCAGTTCGTCAACGTGCTGCAAGGTCGCATGAGCATCGTCGGACTGCGGCCGCATGCGGTCGCGCATAACGAGCAGTACCGGAAACTGATCAAGGGATACATGTTGCGCCACAAGGTCAAGCCGGGCATCACCGGCTGGGCCCAGGTGAACGGACTGCGCGGCGAGACGGCGACGCTGGACAAGATGCAGGCGCGCATCGCCTACGACCTCGACTACCTGCGCAACTGGTCGCTTTGGCTGGACCTGTGGATCATTTTAAAGACAGTGAAGGTCGTTTTGACGCGTGAGAACGCGTTTTGAGACGAATCGCTGAAGGCGGGCTTAAAGGGGGCGCCAAGGCGCTTGCCAGCAGGTGCGGATTGCGTGAGGCTGAGGACCGGCCTTCGCGCATGCGGACTCCTGACACAGCGAGAACTGGAGCGTCGACAAGATGGGGAAGTATAGCCGGGGTGCGAGACCACGGAAGAGGTTCCAGGTTCGCTTTTTGGCCTGTGCGTGCTTCGATCCTCGTCAAGGAATGCGCTGCATACGACAGGTACGCTTGCAACGGCGTTCTGCCCGACCGCACGCGCTTCGCGTTGGTGGACATGGCGCCGCCGCATCGATCACGCGGGCGCATCCTCATGGGAGGGAAGCTTGAATAATCCGGATCCTCGCATCTACGTCGCCGGCCACCGCGGCCTGGTCGGCTCGGCCATCGTCCGCGCGCTGCGCGCCCGCGGCTACGCGAACATCGTCACCCGTACCCACGACGAACTGGAACTGACGGACCAGGCGCAGGTGCGCGCCTTCTTCCGCGCCGAACGCATCGACCAGGTCTACCTGGCGGCGGCGAAGGTCGGCGGCATCCATGCGAATAATACCTACCCGGCGGAATTCATCTACGACAATCTGCTGGTGGAAACCAATGTCGTGCACGAAGCTTGGCGCGCCGGCGTGAAGAAGCTCCTGTTCCTCGGTTCGTCCTGCATCTACCCGCGCCTGGCCCGGCAGCCGATCCGCGAGGACTACCTGATGTCCGGCGAGCTCGAACCGACCAACGAACCGTATGCGATCGCGAAGATTGCCGGCATCAAGCTGTGCGAAAGCTACAACCGCCAGTACGGCACCGATTACCGCAGCGTCATGCCAACCAACCTGTATGGGCCGGGCGACAACTACCACCCCGAGAACAGCCACGTGATCCCGGCCATGATCCGGCGCTTCCACGAAGCGAAGACGCAAGGCGTACCGGAGGTGGTCATCTGGGGCAGCGGCAAACCGATGCGCGAATTTCTTTACGTCGACGACATGGCCTCCGCCAGCGTGCACGTGATGGAGCTGGCGCCCGACGTGTATGCCGACATCACGGACCCGATGCACTCGCACATCAACGTCGGGGCCGGCGTCGACGTCAGCATCGCCGAACTGGCCCGGCTGGTGGGCGAGGTGGTCGGCTATGGCGGGCGCATCGTCTTCGACAGCAGCCGTCCGGACGGCACGCCGCGCAAGCTGCTCGACGTTTCCAAGCTGCATGCGCTGGGCTGGCGCGCCAGCATGTCGTTGCCCGAGGGCTTGCGGCGCGCCTATGCGGCCTTCGTCGAGACCGAAACCGCGGAGGCGGCGGCCTGAGCCGGCGCCTGGACAGCGGCGCAGGGCAGTGAACGGCAGCGAACAGCGTATCACGCACAAGGAGCCATCTTGAAGAACTCGTACCAGGTAGGCGCGGCACCGATGGGGGCCGGCATCGTTCCTGCAGCGGTGCTGGCCGCGCTGCTGGCGGCGGCGCTGGCCGGATGCGGCGACAGCGCCAGGGAAGCCAAGCCCGGCCAGGCCCTCGCCAGCGTGAACGGCGAGGAGATCACCGTGCTCCAGCTGAACGAGGAGATCCAGCGCGCCGGCGTGCCGGCCTCGCGCCAGCAGGAAGCGAGCAAGCAGCTGCTGCAGGCGCTGATCGACCGCCAACTGCTCGAACATGCGGCGGTGCAGGAAAAGCTCGACCGCGATCCCAAGGTGCTGCAGGCGATCGAGCGGGCGCGCTCGCTGATCGTCGCCCAGGCCTACATGCAGCGGCGCCTGGCCAATCTCGCGCGCCCCACGGCGGCCGAGGTCGAGGAGTATTTCAACAAGCATCCCGAGTTCTTCGCCAGGCGCAAGCAGTTCCGCATGGACCAGCTGGTCCTGGCCGCCAGGGACCTGACGCCGGAGGCGCGCGCCGCCGCCGACGCCGCCCGTTCGCTGGAGGAGGTGGCGGTGTGGCTGGACGCCCACCAGGTCAAGTACGGGCGGGCCGAGCTCACGCGCAGCACGTCCGAGCTCAACCCCGAGCTGTCGAAGAAACTGCTGGGGATGCCGAAAGGCCAGCTGTTCAGCGTGCGCGAGGGCGAGCGCGCCATGCTGCTGGCGGTCGCCGAGGTGCGCGAGGCGCCCGTATCGCTGGAGGTGGCGGGAGCCCAGATCGAAAAGTACCTGATGAGCAGCAAGAGCAAGGAACTGGCCGCCGCCGAGGTCGCGCGCCTGCGCCAGCAGGCCAGGATCGAGTACCTGAACAAGGACCTGGCGCTCGGCGCGCAGGCGGCGCCGGCCAGCATGACGGCGCCGGCCGCGGGTGCGTCCGGGGAACCGGGCGGTCAGGATGGACATGCCGCCGGCGCGGCGTCCGGACAGCAGGGCGCTGCGGCGCAACCGGGGCAGGAAGGCGCCGGCCCTGCATCGTCCAGCACTTCGTCCAGCACCTCGTCCGGCACCTCGCCCGGCGCCCCGGCCGGCGACGACTCCGCGGGCGCGCCCGACCATGCCGCGGTCGACCGCGGCGTCGCCGGCCTGAAATGAATCCTTACCATCGATGGCAACAGGAGGAGGGACGATGAAACCACTTGCACACTGGATGGCGGCGGCCGTGCTGGCGGTGGGCGCCGGGGTCGCCGGCGCCGCCGAAGTCCTGCTCGGGCCGGGCGACGTCGTGCGCCTGTCGGTCTACGGCAGTCCCGACCTGTCGATCGAGACGCGCGTCAGCGAAAGCGGCGCCATCACCTTCCCGCTGCTCGGCCAGGTCGGCGTCGGCGGCCTGTCGGTGGCCGCCGCCGAGAAGAAGATCGGCAACCTGCTGGAGAAGGGAGGCTACCTGAAGAAGGCCGAGGTCAACATGATCATCACGACCCTGGCCAGCCAGCAGGTGTCGGTGCTGGGCCAGGTCAACCGCCCAGGGCGCTACCCGGTCGAGGGACGGCGCAAGGTGCTCGACCTGCTGGCGATGGCCGGCGGCGTCAACGCCGACGGCGGCGACCTGATCAGCCTGGTGCGCACGCGCGACGGCAAGACCACGCGCGAAACCATCGACGTCGTCGACATGGTGCGCAAGGGCGAGCTGGACAAGGACTACGAGGTGGCCGGCGGCGACATCATCTACGTCGAGCGGGCGCCGCGCGCCTACGTCACCGGCGAAGTGCAGCGGCCCGGGGCCTTTCGCCTGGAGCGCGGCATGACGGTGCAGCAGGCGATCTCGGCCGGCGGAGGACTGACCCCGCGCGGCAGCGACACCCGCCTGCGCATCACGCGCCGCGACGCGTCCGGCAATCCGGTCACCATCGAGGCGCGCGCCACCGACCCGGTCCAGGTCGACGACGTCATCACGGTGCGCGAAAGCTGGTTCTAAGCAATCAAGCAGAAAGCATCGGAGCCCGCCATGAACCTGCACCAGTTCTTCCTGCTGCTGCGCGCCCGCCGCAAGCTCATCCTGTCGACGCTGCTGGCCACGATCCTGCTGGCGCTGGGCTGGAGCCTGGTCCAGAGCAAGACCTATACCGCCACCACCTCGGTGCTCTTGAACTACAAGGGGGTCGATCCGCTGACCGGGCTGACCATGCCCGGCCAGCTGCTGCCCGGCTACATGGCGACCCAGATCGACATCATCAGCAGCAAGAACGTGGCGCTGCGCGTGGTCGACCGCCTGCGCCTGGCGACCAATCCGACCGTCATCGCCCAGTTCCAGGACGCGACCGAGGGACGCGGCAGCGTGCGCGACTGGCTCGCCGACCTGCTGCTGCGCAAGCTCGACATCAAGCCTTCGCGCGAGTCGAGCGTGGTGGAAATCAGTTTCAAGGGCGCCGACCCGGCCTTCGTGGCGGCGGTGGCGAACGCCTTTGCCGAGGAATACCAGAACGCCAGCGTGCGCCTGAAGACCGACCCGATGAAGAAGGCCTCGGCCTACTTCAACGAGCAGACCCGACAGCTGCGCGACAACGTCGAGACGGCGCAGGCGCGCCTGTCCAAGTACCAGCAGGAGAAGGGCATCGTCAGCCTCGACAACAACCGCGTCGACGTCGAGCTGGCGCGCCTGAATGACCTGTCCTCGCAACTGGTGGCGGCCCAGGCGATGGCGCTGGAAGCGACCTCGCGCGAACGCATGGCCGGGAGCGGCAACGCCCACTCGCCGGACGTGACCAACAATCCCCTGATTCAGAATTTGCACGTGGCGCTGTCCGCGGCCGAAGCCAAGCTGGCCGAAAGCGCATCGCGCTACGGGCGCAATCACCCGAGCTGGCAGGCCGCCAGCGCCGAAGTGGCCAGGATGCGCGCGGACCTGAACGGGGCGCTGGCCACGGTGTCGCGCAGCGTCGGCGGCAATGCCCAGGTGCTGCGCCAGCGCGAGGAGGAATTGCGGGCGGCGCTGGCGGCGCAGAAGACGCGCGTGCTCGACCTGAACCGCACCCGCGACGAGCTCGGCGTGCTGCTGAAGGACCTCGACAGCGCCCAGCGCGCTTTCGACGCCGCCAGCCAGCGCTTCTCCCAGACCCGCATCGAGGCCCAATCCGAACAGTCCGACATCGCCGTGCTCAATCCGGCGGTCGCGCCGAGCGAGCCTTCCGGTCCGCGGGTCCTGCTCAACACCCTGATGGCGGTGTTGCTCGGTACCGTGCTCGCGGTCGGCGCGGCGCTGCTGCTCGAACTGCTCAACCGCCCGGTGCGCTCCAGTGCCGATGTCCAGGAACTGCTCGGTATTCCCGTGCTCGGCACGATTGCCTGGCAAGCGGCGCGTCCGCGCGGCGGCCTGCGCGCGCTGATGGCGCCGCGCCGCCTGCTGCGCCTGAACCAGGAGGCTCCATGAATTCCCCGATCCTGTCGTCGCTGCCGGCCGATTCCGCCGAACTGGTCGATGCGGCCGAGGCCGCCGAATCGAACATGGGCACGCTGCTGCAGGGTGCCGGCAAGCTCACGCCGGAAGGCGCCGAACGTGCGCTGCGCATGCAGAAGGACCTCGGCATTCGCTTCGGCGAGGCCGCGGTGCGCCTGGGCCTGGTAAGCGAAGGCGACGTCCAGGAAGCGCTGGCGCGCCAGTTCGCCTATCCCTACCTGCCGAAAGGGCAGGCGCACCTGTCGCCGCGGCTGGTGGCCGCCTACGATCCGTTCTCGCCCCAGGTCGAATCGCTGCGCGCGATCCGCAGCCAGCTGATGCTGCGCTGGTTCGCGTGCGGCCGGCGCGCGCTCGGCGTGCTCGGCGCCGATCCCGAGGACGGCGCCGCGCTGTTCGCGGCCAACCTGGCGGTGGTGTTTTCCCAGCTCGGCGAGCAGACCCTGCTGGTCGACACCAACCTGCGCACGCCGCGCCAGCACGAGGTGTTCGGATTACGCCCGCGCCAGGGCCTGTCCGACCTGCTGGCCGGGCGCGCCGACCTCGATGTCGTGGCGCGCGTGCCCGGCTTCGTCGATCTCTCGGTGCTGCCGGCCGGGACGCTGCCGCCGAATCCGCAGGAGCTGCTCAGCCGCGACGCCTTCCTCGGCCTCGACGCATCGCTGGCGGGCCGCTACGACGTCGTGCTCTACGACCTGGCGCCGTTCGGCGCCGGCGCCGACGCGCTGGCGGTGGCCGGCCGCGCCGGCGGCGTGCTGCTGGCGGTGCGCAAGGACCATACCCGGGTGGCCCAGCTCGCCCGCATGGCCGAGCAATTGGCCGAAGGCGGCGCCGAGGTCGTCGGCGCCGTCGTGATGGAGTTCTGATGACGGCCCAGGTGCGCCCCGGCCCGTCGCCGCAGGCCGCGCCCGGCGCGGCGGCGGGCGCGCCGTTGCGCTCAAGCCTGCGTGCCGAATTACGCGCCGCGCTGCCCGAGTGGTGGCCGGTGATGCTCGGCCTGGCCGCGCTGTTCCTGCCCACCATGGTGTCGCTGTTCACCGGCGCCTGGATCGGTGAGGAGCAGGCGCACGGGCCGATGATCTTCGGCCTGGCCTTGTGGCTGATCTACCGCAAGTGGCCGGAAGTGCAGGCCGCGCCGGCCAGGCCGGGCTGGATGGGCTGGCCGCTGCTGGCGCTCGGCCTGGCGCTGCACCTGCTGGGGCGTTCGCAGCACATATTGATGTTCGAGATCGGCTCCATCATCGTGGTGCTGGCGGCCATCGTGCTGGCCAAGCTGGGCGGGCGCGCCCTGCGCGTGCTGTGGTTCCCGTTTTTCTTCATGCTGTTCATGGTGCCGCTGCCGAGCGAGTTCGTGGCCGCCGTCACCATGCCGATGAAGATGGCGGTGTCCTGGGCCACCGAACACATCCTGTTCGCGGCCGGCTACCCGATCGCCCGCTCCGGCGTGATCGTGCAGATCGGGCAATACCAGCTGCTGGTGGCGGACGCCTGCGCCGGCCTGCAGACCCTGCTCACGCTCGAAGCACTCGGCCTGTTCTACCTGAACCTGATGCGCCACCCTTCGGCGTTTCGCAACATCGGCCTCGCGATCCTGATCATCCCGATTTCGTTCTCGGCCAACGTGATTCGCGTGATCGTGCTGACCCTGGTCACCTATTACCTGGGCGACGCCGCCGGCCAGGGCTTCCTGCACGGCTTCGCCGGCATGGTGCTGTTCCTGACCGCCCTGGTCCTGATCCTGGCGGTGGACTCGGGCCTGCAATGGTATGCCGGGCGCCGCCGGCAGGCGAGGGAGGCGGCATGAACCGGCGCTTCCTCGCCAGCGCGCTGCTCGGCGCCGCGATGGCCGGCGCCTCGGCCCTGACCGGCGCGCTCACGCCCACCGTCAAGGTGGCGCAGGCGCAGGCGCCGTTCCGGCTCGAGACCATGATCCCGCAACGCTTCGGCGCCTGGCGGGTCGACCCCGGCGTGGTGCCGCTCACTCCGGACCCCGAGCAGCAGGGGCTGCTGCGCAAGCTCTACGACCAGACCCTGTCGCGCACCTACATCGACGGCACCGGGCGGCGCGTGATGCTGTCGATCGCCTACGGCGGCGACCAGAGCAAGGCGCTGCAGCTGCACCTGCCCGAGGTCTGCTACGTCGCCCAGGGCTTCCAGCTGGTGCGCGACGGCGCCGGCGGCCTGGCCACGCCCTATGGCGTGCTGCCGGTCAAGCGCCTGGTGGCGCGCCAGCAGCAGCGCAACGAGCCGATCACCTACTGGATCACGATCGGCGACAAGGCGACCCGCTCCGGCATCGAGCAGAAACTGCGGCGCCTGGCCTATGGCCTGTCGGGCGAGATCCCGGACGGCATGCTGGTGCGCGTGTCGAGCATCGGCACCGACGAGGCCGGCGCCTACGCGCTGCAGGACCGCTTCGTGGCCGAGCTGCTCGCCGCCCTGGCGGCACGCGACCGCGCGCGCCTGATCGGCGCCCAGGGCGCGGCGACCTGACCGGCTGGCTGCGATGAGCGACACCCTGCTGCAGTACCTGTTCACTTCGCTGCCCTTCATCGTCGTCGTGCTGCTGGCCGTGCTTGCGGTGCTCGGCATCGGGCTCGGGCTGGTGTGGCCGCGCCTGCTCGTCTATCCCTACCTGTGCATTTTCTTCTGGATGAATTCGACCAGCTACGGCAGCCTGTCCGTGTTCGCCTCGCCCGGCATCTACAGCCGCGGTTCCGGCATGCTGTTCTTCCCGCTGGTGCTGTGGTACGTGCTGGGCGCCTGGTGCTGCGCGCGCGTGGCGGCCGGCTTCGGGCAAAGGATGGGGCAGGGCGCGCGGCTGGGTGGGGCGCCTGCGGGAGCGCCGCCCTGCAACCTGCGCCCCTGGTTCTGGGCTTGGACCGTGCTGCTGGCGGCGCACGCCGGCGCCGCCTTCGTCGCCGGCGTCGAGCTGAAGGATGCGCTGGCGCCTTCCGGCTTCTCGAACATCGTCTGGATGGGCCCACTGGTCGGGCTGGTGCTGCTCTCCTTCCGTACGCGCGAGCATGCGCTCGAGCTGGCGCGTTTCGTCATGCTGGCCGGACTGGGGCGCGCGCTGTTCGGCCTCGGGCGTTGGGCGGCCTTCGGCGGCGATCCGAACAACATCTACGCGAACATGAACGCGATCCGGATCCGCCTGACCTTCTTCGACATCAACGACAGCCTCCTGTGCATGCTTGCCTTCGCGATCGCCGCCGTGCAGCTGTTCCAGCCGGACCAGGCGCGCCGCGCCGCGCCCTGGCGCGTGCTCGAGTGGGTCACGCTCGGCGCCACCGCCGCCTGCATCGTCCTGTCCTACCGGCGCAGCGCCTGGTTCGGCTTCATGCTCGGCCTGGCCGTCCTGATGCTGCGCTTCCCGCCGCGGCGCCGGCTGCAGCTGGCGCTGGTCGCGCTGCCGCTGGTCGGCTCGGCGCTCGCCTACGCGGCCCTGCGCCGGCTCGGCCAGACCCGCGGCGGCAGCGGCCTGTTCTACGACATGCAGTCGCGCCGCTTCGGCCCCGAGAGCGAGCGTGTGCTCGAACTCAAGCTGGTGCTGGACGACATCCTGGCGCGGCCTTTCACCGGCATCGGCTCCTGGGGCCGCTATTCCGGCTACGAGCAGATCACCTGGCAGGCCAATCCGGACGGCGGACTGTTCCTGCACAGCGGCGTGCTGCACGTCGCCCTCAAGTGCGGCCTGCCCGGGATCGCGCTGCTGGCCGGCACCATCTGCGCCTTCGTGCTCGCCGCGCGCCGCGCCTTGCGCACGCTGCCGCCCGAGCTGCTGCCGCTGGGAACGGCCGGCGCCGCGGCGCTGGCCTTCATGATTCCCGACGTGCTGATCGGTACGCCTTTCCCGCAGGTGCGCACCACCCAGATGCTGGCCTTCGCCATGGCCTTGCCCTACGTCGCGCTGGCGGCCAGTGCCGCCGCAACGGCGCCCGCGCGTACGCCGCGGCCGCGCTTCCGCGCCCATCCGCTGCCGGCGTGAACAGAATCATGGAATTGCGCCTGTTCCGCAACGCCTGGTCGAACCTGCTCGGCGCCGCCGTGCCGGCGCTGGCGGCGCTGGCCACCGTTCCCCTGATCGTGGCCGGCCTGGGTGAAGCCAACTACGGCGTGTACGCGCTGGTCACCGCCATCGTCGGCTACTTCGCCGTCATCGACATCAACGTCACCGCCGGTTCGGTGAAGTACATCGCGGCCCAGCATGCGCGCGCCGAGCCCGAGCGCATCGCCGAGACGCTGTGCTTCGGCAGCGCCGTCTACGCGCTGATCGGCCTGGCGGGCGGCCTCGGCCTGTTCTTCGGCGCGCAGTTCTTCGTCGCGCAGGTCTTCACGGTGCCGCCGCGCCTGGCCGGCGAGGCCGTGGTCAGCCTGGAATGGGCGGCGCTCGGCTTCTTCTTCGGCCAGTTGCAGAGCTACCTGAACAGCGTGCCCCAGGCCCTGATGCGCTTCGACGTGTCGGCGCGCCTGGAGATGGCGTTCGGCACGCTGGTGCCCCTGGCCACGGTCGGCGTCCTGGCGCTCGGGCATGGCCTGGTCGAGGTCATCGCGCTGCGGGTGCTGGCCAGCGCCCTGCATTGCCTGCTGCTGTGGCGCGGCATCCGATTGCTGTTGCCCGGCCTGCGCTGGCGCTGGCCGCAATCGAGCCTGCGCTCCGGCATCCTGGGCTTTTCGGCCTATTCCTTCCTGTCGCGCTTCGCCGCGCTGTCCTATGCTCACGCCGACAAGCTGATCATCGGCGCCCTGGTCGGCGTGACCGGACTGGCGTACTTCACGGTCGCCGCCACGCTCGCCAACCGGGTGCTGGGCCTGACCTTCCGCCTGTCGAGCGTGTTCTTCCCGGCGGCGAGCATGCTGGCCGCCGGCGGCGAACTGGCGCGCCTCGACCACGGCTACCTGAAGGCGACCCGCTACGTGGTCTACCTGAACGCCGCCATGCTGGTGCTGCTGGCCGTGTTCGCCTATCCGCTGCTGGCCTACTGGATGGACGAGCAGTTCGCGCGGAGCGGCGCCGCCGTGCTGGCGCTGATGGCGCTGTCGCAGTTCGTCGACTCGCTCACCAGCCTGCCGTCGCTGGTGAACGACGGCATGGGGCATCCGCGCGTGACCGGCCTGTTCGCGGTGACGCGCGCGCTGGCCGGGGTGGCGATCGTCTACGCGGGCGTGGCGGGGTGGGGCATCGCCGGCGCGGCCTGGGGCCACCTGGGCGCATCGATCCTGTTCACGCTGGCTTTCCTGGCCTACGTGCATGGGCGCACGGTGCCGACTTCGCTCCTGCGCCTGTGCACCCGGGCCTACTGGCCCGGGATGGCGGGCGCCGCCGGGGTGGCGCTGGCGGCAAGCCTGGCCGAACACTGGTTCCACCGTGGCGCGCTCGACTTCGCGCTGATCCTCGTCTCCACGCTGGCCCTGCTGGGGCTGGCGGGCATGCTGTTCGTGGTCGAACGCGACGACCGGCGCTGGGCCTGGGCGCGCGTCAAGGCGCTGGGGGGAGGCTAGTGCGTATCCTGCTGGTGTCGGAAGACCTGCCGGGCGAGCAGATCGGCGGCCTCGGCAAGCACGTGGTCACGCTCGGCAACGCCTTGCTCGCGCGCGGGCATGCGGTGCGCATCCTCGGCCGCAACGACCGCGGCGCAGGCGGCGCCGGCCAGATCGGTTTCCAGGGCGAGTTCGTGCCGGGCTTCGACTACGCCCATCCCGGCTGGAAGGAAAGCCAGCTCGGTGTCTTCAATCCGCTCAAGCGTCCGTTCTTCGCGCGCAAGGTCGGCGCGGCCATCGACCGCCACGCCGCGGACGCCGACGTCGTGCATTACCACGGTCACCTGCCCATGGTCGGCCTGCACGTGGCCGCCCGCATCAATTACGTGCAGACCCGCCACGACCAGGGCAGCGAATGCCTGACCCACCTGCGCTTTCGCGAGGGCGCGGTCTGCACCACGGTGGCGCCGCACGATTGCTCGGCCTGCATCTGCGCCAGCGCCGGCACCCTGCGCAGGACGGTGACGGCGATCGCCGTGCAGGGCTACCGCCAGGACAGCGCGCGCGCCTTTGCCCTGCACAAGACCGTGTTCGTCTCGCACTTCCTGCAGCGCCAGTTCCTGCGCGCCGTGCCGCATGCCGACCTGTCGCGCTGCCGGGTGATCCCGAACTTCGTCGACTACCCGCGCCTGGCCGCCGCCGCGGCGGCCGCGCCGGCGCCGCGGGCAGGGCAGGTGGCGCTGGTCGGCCGCGTCGATGCCGGCAAGGGTGTCGGCGAGTTCCTGCGCGCCTGCGCCGGCCGCCTGCCGGAAGGCGCGCAGGTGCTGGTCGCCGGCGACGGTCCGGAACGCGCGGCGTTGGCGAAACGCCATGCCGGGCGGCAGGTGCGTTTCCTCGGCTGGCAGGACTATCCGGAGGCGCTGGCCCTGGCCGCCGGCGCCCACGTGTGCGTCGTGCCCTCGGTCTGCGAGGAAGCCTGCAGCACCACCGTGCTGGAGGCGCTGGCGCTGTGCCGGCCCTGCCTGGCGCTGGCGCGCGGCGGCACGCCGGAACTGGCGGCCTATGAACGCTATCCGGGCCAGCTGCAGCTGGCCGCGACGATGCCGGAACTGGTGGAGCGTCTGCGCGCCGAACTCGCCTGCGCGCCCCGGCGGCGGCCGCTTCCCGCCGCCTTCGGCGCCGACGCCAACCTCATCCTTCCGCGCCTGGTGGAGCTGTATGCCGAATGAACCGCGCTTCTCGATCGTCACCTGCACCTGGAACAGCGCCGCCACGCTAGGCGACACGCTGGCCTCGGTGCGCGCCCAGTCCTGCCGCGACATCGAACACGTCTTCGTCGACGGCGGCTCGGTTGACGGCACGCTGGCGCTGGTCGATGCCCATCCGGTGCCGAAACGCGTGCTGCGCGACGTCGGCGGCGGCATCGGCCGCGCCATGAACCAGGGCATCCTGGCGGCGCGCGGCGAATTCGTCACCCACCTGCATTCCGACGACTACTACGCCGCGCCCGACGTGCTGGAACAGGTGGCGCGCCGCTTCGACGAGACCGGCGCCGCCTGGGTGGTCGGCCAGGTGCAGGTGCTGAAGGGCGGCCGCCTGCTGGCGCCGCATCCGATGCATCCGTTCAGCTACCGCGCCTATGTGTCGGGGCGGGCGGCGATCGCGCATCCAGCGGTGTTCCTGCGGCGCGCGGTCTTCGCCCAGGTCGGCATGTTCGACGAGGGCCTGCGCTATGCGATGGATATCGACCTCTGGCTGCGCCTGGGCGCACGCATGGCGCCGGCGCAGATCGAACGGCCGCTGGCGGTGTTTCGCGACCATCCGGGCAGCGTCTCTTCGAGCAACAAGACCCTGGCGCGTCGGGAAGAGTTCGCGGTGCGGCGCCGCTACATGGGCAGGGCGCCGCTGGCGTTCGCGATCTATTGCTTGCGTTACCTGAAGCGCATGCGGGCGTTGCGCGCTGAACGCATGACTTGACTGCGCGAAAACAAAAATAACGGAACGTCTTTGCGAACACGACACAGTTATTACAGGAGTGAAAATGCAGGTAAAACAAGCTTAATGTTCCGGCGTTGGATTTCTGCGATGCAATCAAAAAAATGATGATTTTTGGGAAAAAGTTGCCTCTGTTCAATTTCTTGGTGAGGTAACATCAGTTCGTCTCGATCGACACTTGTTCCCAGGTGCCTGTCGCATGCAAGACCAGGCCGCCGCCCCCAGGCGGCCATCCCCGGAAAGTCATCCCACGTCTCGGAGCATCACTCATGAAATTCAACCGACAGGGCCTGTTGCAGGCCCTCGCCCTGGCATCCCTGTGTGCGCTGTCGCTGAACGCGCGTGCGGACTGGGCCCAGTCGACCGATCCGCTGGTCGTCCAGCCCGGGCCGACCAACAACGCCATCCAGGCCCAGAACCCGCCGGGCTTCACCTGGGCGCGCCACCCGACCGGGCCGGCCGCCTACGAAATCGAGATCACGCCTGTCGGCGGAACGCCGATCAAGGCCGTCGTCGAACGCAACTGGTACCTGCCGAGCAAGGCCCTGCCACTGGGCAGCTATACCTGGCGCGTGCGCCCGATCAACAGCAGCGAATGGTCGACCCCGCGCAGCTTCCAGCTGGCCACGCGCTCGACCGTCTTCGAGGTGCCCGACAACGATACCCTGCGCAAGCGCATCGCCGCCAAGCCGCGCCCGCGCGCGCTGCCGCCCTCGTTCACGCCGTACTCGACCTGGAGCGCCGGCAAGAAGGCCGAACTCGACCCTTACGTCAGCCGCATGACGAACGAGATCAAGCTGCAGATCAATGCGCTGCCGGTCCTGAACGACGCCCGCTGGCCGGTCGCGATCGCGACGCCGCTGACCGCCGCCATGGCCGCGCAGCAGACCGACATCCGCCAGCGCATCAACGAGGCGAGCCGCCAGCTGGAAGCCGCCGCGATCATGTGGCGCATGAAGCGCGATCCGCTGTTCCTGAACGAAGCGCTGCGCAAGGGCGACCAGCTGGCGAGCCTGAATCCGGCCGGCCCGACCAGCTACGCCAACCAGGACCAGGCCACGCGCCAGATCTCGGTGTCCCTGATCAAGGTCATCGACAGCCTGGCGGGCGATCTCGACGCCACCCGCAAGGCCAAGTGGCTGGAGACCGTGCGCGTGCGCACCGAGGAAATCTACCGCAACCTGGCCGGCGACAACGGGCGCCTCGACCAATATCCGTTCGACTCGCACGGCAACACCAGCCTCGTGTTCCTGGTCCTGATCTCCTCGCTGTCGCTGGGCGACATTCCCGAGGCGCAGAAATGGTTCGACTTCTCGTTCCGCGCCTACGCCAACGCGCCGTCGCCCTGGGCCGGCCCGGAAGGCGGCTTCGCCAACGGCACCGCCTATGCCGAATACGCGGCCGGCTACCTGGTGTCGCTGTGGGACCCGCTGACCCAGGCCACGGGCGTGAACTTCTACGCCAAGCCCTGGGCCCTGGGCTTCCTCGATTTCGCCATCCAGTTCACGCCGCCGGGCTCGAAGGTGCACGCCTTCGGCGACGGTTCCGAGACCAGGCCCGACACCCGCGTGTTCCACGCCTTCGGCTCGCGCATGGTCTCGCCGCGCGCCGCCTGGTATGTGGCCAGGCTCGGCGGCACCGAGGACACGCTGTCGCTGCTGCAGGCGCCTTACCCGATGCCGGTGGCCGACACCAGGGTCCAGCTGCCGCCGTCGAGCACCGCCTACTATCCGAGCACCGGCTGGGTCTCGATGCACAGCGATATCGGATCGACCTCGCGCAGCTCGCTGTACTTCAAGTCCAGCCCCTACGGCTCCTTCAACCATAGCCACGGCGACCAGAACGGCCTGCTGCTGTCGGTGGCCAGCCAGCCGCTCTTGGTGAAGGCCGGCTGGTACGACTGGTACGGCTCGCCCTACTGGACCGACTGGTACCACCAGACCCGCTCGCAGAATGCGATCACCTTCGACGGCGGCAAGGGCCAGCTGGTGACCGGCTACCGCGAGCAGCTGCAGCGCAACGGCAGGATCACCGCCTATGCGGCCCAGCCGAGCTACGACTATGCCGAAGGCGATGCGACGCCGTCCTACGGCGGCCAGCTGACGATGGCCAAGCGCCAGGTCTGGCACCTGCGCAATGCCGGCAATGCGATCCTGGTGCGCGACCGGTTGGGAGCAAGCGTGCCGCATACCTACGAGTTCAACCTGCACGCTCCGGTGATCATGACGGTGGAAAGCCCGAGCGCGGTCAAGATCGCGGCGGGCGGCCAGTCGGTTTGCGTGCGTTCGCTCAATGTCGACGCCAAATTCGCCAAGTGGATCGGCCCGGGCGCCAAGCCCAACGTGGTCGAGGACCACGGCGCCTTCTACCTGCCGAACGACGGCAAGTCGGTCGCCGAGTTCCTGGTGCTGCTCGACGTCGGCTGCAAGCGCCCGGCGGTGCAGGTCGCCGCGTCCGGCACCGTTCGTACGGTCACTGTCGCCGGGCAAACTGTCACGTTGAACTGAACGCGGGCCGGCTTCCCCCCTGCGCTATATTGGCTGCGCCCTCGGCGCGGCGGACGTCCCCGCGGCCGCGCGCTCCGGGGACGTTCTGTTTTTGCTGGAACCTTTTCTGGCGCCGGCGCGCCGTCGTGGGGGCAGCATGAGGCAGGTTTTCCTGATTCACGCGCACAAGGACCTCGATCAGCTCAACGCCCTGGTGGCGCAACTGTGCGACCCGGACTTCGCCGTCTACGTCCACCTCGACCGCAAGTGGCGGCTCGATACCGCCAGCGTTCACCCGCTGGCGCGCCAGGTCGAGCCGCGCATCGACGTGCGCTGGGGCGGCTACAGCCAGGTGCAGGCCATGCTGGGCTCGCTGCGCCGCGTGCTGGCCGCCGAGCGCGCGTTCGACAAGCTGGTATTCCTCTCGGCCCAGGACTTTCCGGTGCTCTCGAACAGCGGCCTGAAGCGCGAACTGGCCCGCCTCGAAGGGCGCGAGCTGATCGAGGCCACGCCGATCGGGCCTGGCGGCTGGCGGGTCGCCTTCCGCTACCAGTATTTTCATCGCGAGGGCGGCGGCCGCGCGGCGCGCTATGCCTGCGCGCTGCTGAACCGCGCGCTGCGCCTGGCCGGCCGCACGCGCCGGCTGCCGGGCGGGCTGGAGCCCTGGGGCGGCTCGACCTGGTGGAGCCTGTCGCGCTCCTGCGTCGCCGAACTGCTGGCCGAGCTCGACAGGCAACCCGCGCTGCCGCGCTTCTTTCGCAACGTGCTGTGTCCGGACGAGATGTTCTTCCAGACCCTGCTGATGAATTCGCGTTTCCGCGACCGGGTGTTCCCGAATAATTTTCGTTACGTGCAGTGGCCGGAGGGCGGGGCATGCAACCCCAGGGTGCTGACGGAAAGCGACGTCGAACGGGTCGTCGCTTCCGGCGCCCATTTCTGCCGCAAGCTCGACCACGCCGCCAGCGCCGGGCTGCGCGCGCAATTGCTGGCGCGCCAGGCGCGCGAGGGGAATGCGGGGCCGTGCGCTTCCGGTGTTCCGTAGCTTTCCCGCCCAAGCCGGCATCGCGCTTGATTGGGCTCAAAGGCGCCGTGCGCGCGCCTGCCTTGCCGGGACGGCCGCGGCCCCCCTAGGCTAGTATCGAGCGGCCACCAACTCGACGCTTTCGCCATGCGCTCCAGGCCGCTTTCCATCGCCTTCATCGTGCGTGACCCGTTGCCGCCGCGCCGCGCCGACGTGCTCACCCTGTTTGGCGCCGAGATGCCGCGCCACGGCGTGCATACCGAACTGGTGGGCCAGGCCGGCGTGGATGCCCCCGCGCCCTGGAGCGCGGGCGGCATGCACGTCGTCGGCAGCCTGGGCAGCCGCTTCGCCGCCGTCTGCTCGCCGTTCTGGGACCTGCTCGGCCTGCTGCGCGCCTGGCGCCGCACGCGTCCCGGCTGCATCCAGGTGCGCGACAAGGTCGCCAGCGCGGTCCTGGCCTGGCTGGCGGCGCGCTGCCTCGGCCTGCCTTTCGTCTACTGGATGTCCTTCCCCATCGTCGAAGGTTACGAGGTGCGGCGCGACGCGCTGGCCGGGCGCGGCAGGAACCCGCTGTGGCTGGCGCACGCGCTGCGCGCCCGCATCTCGCGCCTGGCCATCTACCGCCTGGTGCTGCCCAGGGCCGACCACGTTTTCGTGCAAAGCGAGGCCATGCGCGCCTGGCTGGCGGGGCAGGGCGTCGCGCGGCTACGCATGACGGCGGTGCCGATGGGCGTCGACGTCGACCTGTTCGATCGCGGCGCCATTGCGCCGAGCACGGACCCGCGCCTGGACGGGCGCCGCGTCGTCCTGTACCTCGGCAGCGTCGCGCAGTCGCGCCGCTCGGACTTCCTGCTCGAGGTCGTGCAGCTGCTGCGCGCGAGGGCGCCCGAAGTGTTGCTGGTGA
This sequence comes from Massilia sp., assembly GCF_032106685.1. Lineage (GTDB taxonomy): Bacteria > Pseudomonadota > Gammaproteobacteria > Burkholderiales > Burkholderiaceae_D > Telluria. Next base: position 140,039 of record NZ_DAMCPG010000004.1, on the reverse strand, counting down.
TCGCGGGCGACGCGCCCTCGCCGGACGAAATGGCCTGGATGCGGCGCGAGATCGCCGGCCGCGGCCTGGACAAGCATGTGCTGCTGACCGGCTGGCTGCCCCAGCGCGCCGCGCTCGGCTATGCGGTGCGCGCCGAGGCCGGGCTCTCGCCGATCCCGCGCGGGCCGCTGTTCGACGTCTCCTCGCCGACCAAGCTGGTCGAATACCTGGCGCTCGGCATCCCGAGCGTGGCCAACGACATTCCCGACCAGGCCCAGGTCATCGCGCAGAGCGGGGCGGGGCTGTGCGTGCCGATGCAGGCGCAGGCCTTCGCCGAGGCCACGCTGCGCCTGCTCGCCGACCCCGCGCTGGCGGCGCGCCTGGGCGCGCGCGGCCCGGGCTGGGTACGGGCCCACCGCAGCTACGGCATCCTGGCGCGCAAGGTCGCGCAGGCCTACGGCGACATCTGTCCGCCATGTGGACCTATTCGGTGAAATACACGCTGCGTTCCGTCGGCCGCGAACTGCTGCGCGGCTTCTGGGGACGCTACCTGGTCTACCCGCGCCTGGCTGCGCGGGAACGCTCGCCGGGCCTGCTCAACGCCGCCATCGCGCACCGCGCGCGCCGGATCGGCGTCGCGGTCGATGCCGACGGCACCCGCCTGCGCCGGCTCGACCCCGGCGCGGCCCTGCTCACGAAGGGCGAGCTGCAGCGCCACCCGGAACGCTTCCTGCGCCCGCGCGGCATCAAGACCCTGCTGCGCAGCACGATCCGCACTAGCGGCACCTCCGGCACCCCGCTGGCGCTGGTGCAGACGCTCGGCGCCGTCATCCGCGAAGAGGGTTTCGTCCAGCGCCAGCTGCGCTGGATCGGCTACCGCCACGGCCAGCGCCGCGCCTGGATCCGCGGCGACATCGTCTGCCCCGAGCGCCCGGCGGACGGGCGCTACTGGTGCCACGACTGGTTCGGCAGGATCCTCATGATGTCCTCCTACCACCTGTCGAACGCCACCATGGGCGCCTACATCGGGGCGCTCGAACGGCACGACCCGGTGGTGATCCACGCCTATCCGTCCTCGGTCGGCGCGCTCGCGGCCTGGCTAGGCGCGAACGGCCGGCGCTACCGCGGCGCGGCCCTGCGCGGCGTGTTCACCTCGTCCGAGACGCTCGAACCCGACGTGCGCGGCGCCGTCGAGGCCGCCTTCGGCGCGCCCGTCTACGACTGGTACGGCCAGGCCGAACGGGTGGTGGCGATCGGCACCTGCGAGCGCGGCAACTACCACGTGCTGACCGACTACGGCGGCGTCGAGCTGCTCGACCTGGAAGACGGCAGTTGCGAGCTGGTCGGCACGACGCTGAACAATCCGGCCATGCCCCTGTCGCGCTACCGTACCGGAGACCGGGTCATCCCCGGCAGTGGCGCGCCCTGCGCCTGCGGCCGCGTGTTCCCCACGGTGAAGGCCGTGATCGGACGCCAGGAGCGCAGCGTCACCCTGCCGGACGGGCGCATCGTGGCGCGCCTCGACCGGGTATTCCAGGGGCATGAACGGGGCCTGCTCGAAGGCCAGGTGTTGTATCGCGGCGACGCCCGTTTCGTGTTGCGCGTGGTCGCCACCGAGGCCTTCGGGGCCGCCGACGAGGCGGCCCTGATCGACAAGTTCCTCCTGCGCGTGCCCGGGGTGGAGGTGCGGGTGGAACGGGTGCCGGCGATTGCCCGTGGACCAAACGGCAAATATGAATTTATTGCATTTGAAATGTGAACCGTGCGCGGCAGGGGAAACACTTGATGTATGATCGAAATATTGTACCTTTACTAATAAACGTGAACCGCTTGCCCCTCACCAGATTGGCCGGATTGGCGTCCGAGCTTGCCGGAGCCCGTGCATGAAAGCGCGCGCGCCGCGCATCCTGATGGTCGGCACGGCCCTTGACGGGCAGGGCGGGGTGGCGGCGGCGGTGTCGGTGCTGCGCGCGAGCGGCCTGTTCGAGCGCGAGACGGTGCGTTACGTCAGCACCCACCGCGAAGGCGGCCCGCTTTCCAAGCTCGGACACGCGGGCGCGGGCCTGTGCGCCACCATCGGCGCCTGTCTGCGGCAGCGGCCGGCCATCGTCCATGCGCACGCGTCCACCGGCGCCAGTTTCCTGCGCAAGTCGCTGGTGCTGCTGGTGGCGCGCGCCAGCGGCTGCAAGACCATCTTCCACCTGCACGGCGGCGCCTTCCGCCAGTACGCGCTGGAGCGCTCGGGCGCCCTGATGCGGCGCTGGATCCGCCATACCCTGGAGCGCAGTTCGCTCGTCATCGCCCTGTCCGACAACTGGGCCGCCTTCCTGCGCGGTTTCGCGCCGAACGCGCGCGTGGCCGTGGTGCCCAACGCCGTGCCCCTGCCGGCGCTGCGCGAAGGGGCGGAGCCGGGGCGCGTGCTCTTCCTCGGGCGCGTCGAAGCGGCCAAGGGCAGCGCCGAACTGATCGAGGCGGCCGCGCTGCTGGCGCCGCGTTTTCCGCGGCTGCGCCTGGTGCTGGGCGGCAGCGGCAACCTCGAGGCTTTCCGCCGCGCCGCCGCCGCGCGCGGCGTCATCGAACACTTCGAACTGCCCGGCTGGCTCGATGCCGAGGCGCGCGACGCTGAACTGGCGCGCGCCCCGGTCTTCTGCCTGCCGTCGCATGCCGAGGGCTTGCCGATGGCCCTGCTGGAAGCGATGGCGGCCGGCAAGGCCGTGGTGGCCAGCACGGTGGGCGGCATTCCCGAGCTGGTGCGGGACGGCGAGAACGGCCTGCTGGTGCCGCCGCGCGACGGCGCCGCCCTGGCCGCGGCGCTGGCGCGCCTGCTCGGCGACGAAGGCCTGTGCCGGCAACTGGGCGCGCGCGCGCGCGCAACGGTGGAATCCGGTTATTCAACGCAGTCAGTCTGCGGCCGCCTGGCCGCGATCTACAACGATTTGGCGGGGACGCGATGAACGCAACAGTACGCATGGTTTGGCTGGTCAACCGTCTGCGCTGCATGTCGGTAGCCGAGATCGGCTACCGGGTGCGCCAGGCAGCGAGCAAGAGAATGTCGCGCGGCGCGGCGCGGCGCGCCGCTCCGGCTCCGCTGCCGCGCGCGCGCAGCTTCGACGTCCAGGGCGCCCCCGCGCTCGACCCGCTCCAGATCGATGCCCTGCTGGCCGAAGCCGACCGCGTCTGCGCCGGCCACGTGGTGCTGTTCGCCGACCGCAGCTTCGACGTCGGCGTGCCGACCGTCTGGAACCGCGACCCCGACAGCGGCATCACCGGTCCCGCGGTCTTCGCCGGCGACATCGCCATCGACAACCAGGAGCTGGTCGGCGACATCAAGCACGTCTGGGAACTGAACCGTCACCTGCACCTGGTGCGCCTGGCCCAGGCCTGGAGCGTTTCCGGCGAAGTGCGCTGGCTGCACGCGCTCGAGCAGCAGCTGCGCAGCTGGCTCGACCAGTGTCCGCCGCTGCTCGGGCCGAACTGGACCAGTCCGCTCGAGATGGGCATCCGCCTGGTCAACTGGGCCCTGCTGTGGCAACTGGTCGGCGGCGAGGGCAGCAGCCTGTTCGCCGGCGAATCGGGCCAGCGCCTGCGCGCCGACTGGTTAGATAGCATCCACGCCCACTGCCGCACGATCGCGCGCAACCTGTCGCGCCACTCCTCGGCCAACAACCACCTGATCGGGGAACTGGCCGGCCTGTTCGTCGGCGCCTCGGTCTGGCCCTGCTGGAAGGAGTCCGGCGCCTGGATGGAGCAGGCGCGGCGCGAACTGGAGCAGCAGGCGCGATTGCAGTATTCGCTCGACGGCGTGAATCGCGAGCAGGCTTTTGCCTACCACGTGTTCTCGGCCGAATTCCTGTTCGTCGCCGGCCTGGTCGGCCAGGCCACCGGCGTGCCGTTCTCGCGCAACTACTGGGGCGTGCTGCAGCGCGCGCTGCGCTTCCTGCGCTCGGTGCGCGACGTCAACGGTCACCTGCCCATGGTCGGCGACGCCGACGACGGCATCGTGTTCCGCCTGGACGCCGCCGGCAGCGACCGCGCCGCGCAACTGCTGGCGCTGGGCGACACCGTGTTCGGCGGCGCGCCCGACAAGCACCCCGGCGTGCGCTGGCTGCTGCACGCGCTGCCAGGGCGCCGCCCGGACGCCGACGCCCACGAGCCCGACACCGCCTGGGCCTTCCCGGACGGCGGCTATTTCCTGTTCGGCTCGCACTTCGGCGCCCCCGACGAGATCAAGGGCATGCTCGACTGCGGTCCGCTCGGCTACCTCGGGATCGCCGCCCACGGCCATGCCGACGCGCTGTCGATGACGCTGTCGGTGGCGGGCGAGGAGGTGCTGGTCGATCCCGGCACCTATTCCTACTGGCAGGACCAGAAGTGGCGCGATTACTTCCGCGGCACCTCGGCCCACAACACGGTGCGCATCGACGGGCGCGACCAGTCGGTCTCGGGCGGCCGCTTCATCTGGCTGCGCAAGGCGCGCGCCAGCATCGAGCGCATGCCGACTTCGCCCCACGAATTCGATTTCCGCGGCTCGCACGACGGCTATGCGCGCCTGTCCGACCCGGTGCGCCACGTGCGCAGCGTGCGCTTCGACGCCGCCAGCTCCACGCTCACGGTGCGCGACGAGGTCGCCGGCAAGAAGCCGCATCCGCTGGAACTGTTCTGGCATTTCGCGCCCGAACTGAACGTGCGCCTGACCAGTACCGGCCTGCACGTGCGCGGCAAGCGCTTCGCCTTGCAGATGCAGGCCAGCGGCGCCGACCTCAAGCTCGAACTGGTGCGCGGCGCCGAAAATCCGCCGCTGGGCTGGTACTCGCGCTGCTATGAATCGAAGCAGCCGTGCGACGTGCTTCGGATCACGACCGTATCGTCCGCCGTTCCGGTCGAATGCAGGTTTACAATAACGTTTTTCTAACTAGTTTCAATAATTACTACAGTGCGGGATAGTCCAAACATGCTTATTTACCTGGTCGCGGGCGCAAGGCCCAATTTCATGAAGATCGCCCCGATCGTGCGTGCATTGCAGGCGCAGGACAAGCTCACCTTCAAGATCATCCATACCGGGCAACACTACGACCGCGAGATGAACGACGTGTTCTTCGAGGAACTCGGCATTCCCCAGCCGGACGTGTTCATGGCCGCCGGCGGCGGCAGCCACGCCCAGCAGACCGCGAAGATCATGGTCGGCTTCGAGGAGCTGTGCGTGGCCGAGCGTCCGGCGGCCGTGCTGGTGGTCGGCGACGTCAACTCCACGCTGGCCTGCTCGATCGTCGCCAAGAAACTCAACATCCCGGTGGCCCACGTCGAGGCCGGCCTGCGCAGCGGCGACATGGCCATGCCGGAAGAAATCAACCGCCTCGTCACCGACAGCATCTCGGACTGGTTCTTCGCCACCGAGCCGGCCGCGGTCGAGCACCTGCGCCGCGAAGGCAAGCCCGATGCGGCCGTGCACTACGTCGGCCACGTCATGGTCGACAACGTGCTCTACCAGGCGGATAAACTGACCCGCGCCGACACGTCCGGCTTCGAAACCGCCGCCTTCAAGGCGCGCGCCCAGGAAAACGGCGGGCGCTACGGCGTGGTCACCATGCATCGTCCGAGCAACGTCGACGAGCCGGAAACCTTTGCCCGCATCGCCGGCGCGCTCAAGGAGATCGCGGGCGAATTGCCGCTGATCTTCCCGGTGCATCCGCGCACCCGCGCCAACATCGAGAAGTTCGGCATCGACCTGGGCCCGAACGTCACCCTGGCCGGCCCGCAAGCCTACATGGCCTTCCTCAACCTGTGGAAGGACGCGGCCGTGGTGCTGACCGACTCCGGCGGCCTGCAGGAAGAAACCACGGCCCTGGGCGTGCCCTGCGTGACCATCCGCGAGAACACCGAACGCCCGGTAACGGTGGAGGAAGGCTCGAACGTGCTGGCCGGCACCGATCCGCAGAAGATCGTGCAGGAAGCGCGCAAGGTGCTGCGCGGCGAAGGCAAGCAGGGCCGCCGTCCGCAGCTGTGGGACGGCAAGGCGGCGGAACGCATCGTCGCCATCCTGGCACGCGAACTCGGCGCACTTGGATAAATCCCGATGGACGCTGCCATCACCATGATGGGCTGCAGGATCGACAACCTGTCGATGGAGGAAACCCTTGTCCGTATCGAGGAATTCATCCGCTCCGGCAAGCCCCATCAGCACGTGGTGGTCAACGTCGACAAGCTGGTCAAGGCCAGCCGCGACCCCGAACTGCGCCGCATCGTCAACGACTGCGCCCTGGTCAACGCCGACGGCATGCCGGTGGTGTGGGCCTCGCGCCTGCTGGGCAAGCCCCTGAAGGAGCGCGTCGCCGGCATCGATTTGTTCGAGGCCCTGATGCGCCGCGCCGGCGAGAAAGGCTGGCGCGTGTTCCTGCTGGGCGCGCGCGCGGACGTGGTGGCGCTGGTCGCCGACACCTACAGCCGGCGCTATCCGCAACTGGCGATCGCCGGCTGGCGCGACGGCTACTGGAATGCCGGCGAGGAAGCCCAGGTCGCCGAGCAGGTGCGCGCCAGCGGCGCCGACCTGCTGTTCGTGGCGATCAGTTCGCCGAAGAAGGAACAATTCCTCGGCCGCTGGCAGGCCGAGATGAGGATTCCGTTCGCCATGGGTGTCGGCGGCACCTTCGACGTGGCGATCGGGCGGGTGAAGCGCGCGCCGCGCTGGATGCAGCGCGCGGGCCTGGAATGGTTCTACCGCTTCCTGCAGGAGCCGCGCCGCATGTTCCGCCGCTACTTCATCGACGACATGGCCTTCGTCTGGCTGTTCATCAAGGAAGCGGCGGGACGCAAGGTTTAGGTTCTCCAGGAACCAGGAACATAGGGAAGGGCGGCCGCAGAATGCCGCGAAAGACACGAGGGGGGACGGCGCAGCGCCGTCCTTGGAGCGCCGAGACAGGCGCGCATCAACAGTAAAGAGAGTAACGACAATGAAGATTCTGGTTACGGGCGGCGTGGGCTATATCGGTTCCCACACCGTCGTCGAGTTGCAAAATGCCGGGTACGACGTGGTCGTGGTCGACAATCTCTCGAATGCCCAGCGCTCGGTGCAGGAGCGCGTGCAAAAGATCACCGGCAAGCCCTTCGAGCTGATCGAGGCCGACATCCGCGACCGCGCGGCCATGGAAGCGGCCTTTGCCAAGCACAAGGTGGACGCGGTCGTCCACTTCGCCGGCCTGAAGGCGGTCGGCGAATCGGTGGCCCAGCCGCTGCGCTACTACGACAACAACGTCTCCGGCAGCGTGGTGCTGTTCGAGACCATGGCCAAGTTCGGGGTCAAGACGCTGGTGTTCTCCTCGTCGGCGACCGTCTACGGCGATCCGGCCTCGGTGCCGATCCTGGAGGACTTCCCGCTGTCGGCGACCAATCCCTATGGCCGCAGCAAGCTGATGATCGAGGACATCCTGCGCGACCTGTTCAAGGCCGAGCCGGACTGGCGCATCGCACTGCTGCGCTATTTCAATCCGGTCGGCGCCCACGAAAGCGGCCTGATCGGCGAAGAACCATCGGGCATCCCGAACAACCTGGTGCCCTACATCGCCCAGGTCGCCACCGGCCAGCGCGAGAAGCTGTCGGTGTTCGGCGGCGACTACCCGACCCCGGACGGCACCGGCATGCGCGACTATATCCACGTGGTCGACCTGTCGATCGGCCACGTCAAGACCCTGGAAAAGCTGGCGCAAGGACCGGGCCTCTTGACCTACAACCTCGGCACCGGCCGTGGCAACAGCGTGCTGGAAATGGTGCGCGCCTTCGAGCAGGCCAGCGGCCGTGCTATCCCCTACCAGATCGTGGACCGCCGCCCGGGCGACATCGCCAAGTGCTATGCCGACCCGGCGCGCGCACGCGAGGAACTGGGCTGGGTCGCCACGCGCGACGTCGCCCAGATGTGCGTCGACACCTGGCGCTACCAGACCGCGCGCGGCCAGGCGTAAGCCGGCGCACGGCTCTGGCACTTTGAACGGACACGGCAACGGGCTACAAAACGCAAGAAAAAAACAGACAAAGTTTTACAGCTCTCCAGCTCAACAGTACACACAATGAGGACGGTTCAATGAAAGCAATGATTCTCGCGGCAGGCAAGGGCACGCGCGTTCGCCCGCTCACGTACGACCTTCCGAAACCGATGATTCCACTTCTCGGCAAACCAGTGATGGCTTACCTGGTCGAACACCTGAAGAAGCACGGGATCACGGAAATCATGGTCAACGTCAGCTGGCTGCACGAAAAAATCGAAGAGTACTTCGGCGAGGGCGAGCAGTTCGGCGTCCAGATCGGCTATTCCTTCGAGGGCTACCTGCGCGACGACGGCACCGTCGTGCCCGAGCCGATCGGTTCGGCCGGCGGCATGAAGAAGATCCAGGAGTTCGGCGGCTTTTTCGACGACACCACGATCGTGCTGTGCGGCGACGCCCTGATCGACCTCGACCTGAAGGCGGCGCTGCTCGAGCACCGCAGGAAGGGCGCGATGGCGTCGGTCATCACCAAGGAAGTCCCGTGGGACAAGGTGTCGTCGTATGGCGTGGTCGTGACCGACGAGGAGGGCCGCATCAAGCAGTTCCAGGAAAAGCCGAGCCAGGAAGCGGCGCTGTCGAACTACATCAGTACCGGCATCTACATCTTCGAGCCGGAAGTGATCGACCTGATTCCGGCCGGCGTGCCGTTCGACATCGGCTCCGAGCTGTTCCCGCTGCTGGCCGAGCGCGGCCTGCCGTTCTACGCCCAGCGCCGCCCGTTCAACTGGCTCGACATCGGCACCATGTCCGACTACTGGGAAGTGCTGCAGACCGTGCTCACGGGCGAGGTCAACCACATGGACGTGCCGGGCACCCAGATCGAGCCGGGCCTGTGGGTCGGGCTGAACACCAGCATCGACTGGAGCGGCGGCACCAGGATCGAAGGACCGGTCTACATCGGCTCGGGCGTGCGCATCGAGGCCGGCGCCCATATCGTCGGGCCGACCTGGATCGGGCACGGCAGCCATATCTGCGAAGGCGCGGAGATCGTGCGAAGCGTGTTGTTTGAATATACTCGCGTGTTGCATGATGTAACATTGCATGAAATGATAGTTTTCAAGGAATACAGTGTCGACCGCGCCGGGGAGATGAAGCACGCTTCCGAATACAGTTCCGAAGAATGGCTGAATGCGCGCGACCGCCGCCGCAGCAGCCGCAAGGAAATTGCAAGTCAGAAAAGTAATAATCTAGAGAAAGCGAACGCATGAAGATTTACCCAGTGATCCTCTCCGGCGGTGCCGGTACCCGCCTGTGGCCGCTCTCGCGCGCGGTGCTGCCCAAGCAGCTGCTGCCGCTGGTGGCCGACAAGACCATGCTGCAGGAAACCGCCCTGCGTGTTTCCGGCCTGCCTGGCCTGATGGCGCCGCTCGTCGTCTGCGGCAACGACCACCGCTTCATGGTAGCCGAGCAGCTGCGCGCGGCCGGCATCACGCCCCTGGGGATCCTGCTCGAACCGGTCGGCCGCAACACCGCGCCGGCCGTCGCCGCGGCGGCGCACTACCTGAAGTCCATCGATCCGGAAGCGGTCATGCTGGTGCTGCCGGCCGACCACGTGATCGAGAACCGCGAAGCCTTCAAGGACGCGGTGCTGCGCGCCGCCGAGATGGTGAAGGGCGGCGGCCTGGCGACCTTCGGCATCGTGCCGAAGTCGCCCGAGACCGGCTACGGCTATATCCGCCGCGGCGCGGCGCTGGCGGCCTGCGACGATTGCTACCAGGTCGAGCGCTTCGTCGAGAAGCCGGACCTGGCGACCGCCCAGGCCTTCCTCGCCGACGGCGGCTACTACTGGAACAGCGGCATGTTCATGTTCGCCGCCGAGCGTTACCTCTCGGAGCTGGGCAAGTTTGCTCCGGAAATCGCCGACGCCGCCGACAAGGCAGTCCACACCGGCTACCGCGACCTCGACTTCTGCCGCCTCGACGAAGCGGCCTTCGCGGCCTGCCCGTCGGATTCGATCGACTACGCGGTCATGGAGCATACCCGGGACGCGGTCGTGGTGCCGGCCGACATCGGCTGGAGCGACGTCGGCTCCTGGTCGGCGCTGTGGGAAGTGCAGCAGCATGACGAGAACGGCAACGCCAAGCGCGGCGACGTCTACCTCGACGGCGTCAAGAATTCGCTGGTGCGCGCCGAGAGCCGCATCGTCGCCGTGGTCGGCGTCGAAGACATCGTGGTCGTCGAGACCCAGGACGCGGTGCTGGTCGCGCACAAGGATCAGGTCCAGCGCGTCAAACAGGTGGTCGACCACCTGAAGTCGAAGGAGCGCACCGAGCACCTGCACCATACCCGCGTCTACCGCCCCTGGGGCCATTACGAGGGCATCGACGCGGGCGACCGCTTCCAGGTCAAGCGCATCACGGTCAAGCCGGGCGAGAAGCTGTCGCTGCAGATGCACCACCACCGTGCCGAGCACTGGGTGGTCGTCTCCGGCACCGCGCGCGTGACCTGCGGCGACAAGGTCAGCCTGCTGTCGGAAAACGAATCGACCTACATCCCGATCGGCATGAACCACCGCCTGGAAAACCCGGGCAAGCTGCCGCTGCACATCATCGAAGTGCAGTCGGGCAGCTACCTCGGCGAGGACGACATCGTCCGCTTCGAGGACATCTACAAGCGATCGTAAGCACACGCGGTCGCAAGCATGGAAACGGGCCGCGAGGCCCGTTTTTTTTGTGGGGCCGTTGTCCTGGGTTGTGTAGGGTGGACACCTGTGTCCACGCGGTATGGCACGGTCGAGTGACCTGGTCAGGTTTCCGTAGGGTGGGTTCTCGAACCCACGCGGTGCACCGGTAGTGACGCTGCGCCTCTTGCTTCGGACAGCGGCCCTCGCGTTCAAGCTGTTCGTGCGCTGCGCGTTGCTTAGCCATATGCCGCCGCCGTACCGCGTGGGTTCAAGAACCCACCCTACAAAACCCCGTCATCGTTCAGCGCAACATCCTTAAGTCAACAGTGTGAGACCCTCCAGCGGCCAGGCATACAATGACCCGGTCAGTGAACCCCCTCAGGAGGTGATCATGAAGACGCTCCTCGCAGCCGGCGCGCTGGCGCTGGCCCTTGCCGTTCCGCAGGCGTCGGCGCAGACCGGCGACCCGCCCCTGGACCCCGTACTCGAAGGCCAGCTCGAGCGCTGGCTCGGCGCCGGCGACCAGGCCTTCGCCAATCTGTATACCCGCCAGCCGGGCGACACCTCGCTCGACTTCCACGCCGCCGTCGACGAGCGCGGGCCGACCTTCACGCTGATGCGGGTCAGCGACCCCGCCGGAAACAGCTACCTGATCGGCGGCTACAACCCGCAGGGTTGGGAGTTCGACAGCGGCTGGAACCTGACCCCGCGCGACTTCCAGCGCACCGGCTTCCTGTTCAACTACACGGTGCCCGCCGTCTACCGCCAGGTGCTGACCGGTTTCGAGCTCCCCAGCCAGGGGTCGTTCCAGACCTATAACGCGCCGAACCAGGGCCCGTCGTTCGGCGCCGGGCCCGACCTGTTCGTCAACGACAGGCTCGACACGACCCTGTCCTGGCGCTTGAGCTACGGCGACCCCGCCAGCGAGGGTCGCAGCATCATCGACCAGAGCGTCGGCGGGCAGCTCTTCAGCATCGATGCGATGGAGCTGTACGCAGTGTCGCCGATTCCCGAACCGGCGCACGCGGCCATGCTGGCGGCGGGGCTGGGCCTGGTCCTGCTGGCGCAGCGCCGCGGGCGCGCACCCCGGCCCGGGCGCGCCTGACGGCCGGCCATGCCCAGGCGCCTGTGCGCGACGTTGTTGCTGGCCCTGCTGCACGGCGCCGCGGCGGCGCAGGCGCGCCCGCCGCCGCAGTTCGGCACGCAGCCGTCCCAATTGCAGCCCCAATTGCAGCCTCAATTACAGTCCCATCGCGGGTTCCAGTTGCAGGAACGCGGCGGCCTGCAGGCGGCGCAGCTGGCGGTCGTCATCAACGACGCCGACCCGGCCAGCGTCGCCGTCGGCGACTACTACCGGCGCCGGCGCGCCATCCCCGAGGCCAACGTGGTGCACGTGCGCATCGCGGGCAAGCCGCGCAGCCTGGAGCCGGAGCGCTTCCTTGCGCTGAAGGAGGAGATCGACCGCCAGCTCGGCCCGGACATCCAGGCCGTGCTGATGGTCTGGACCGCGCCTTATGCCGTCGCCTGCAATTCCATCACCGGCGCCTATACCCTCGGCTTCGACGCCGCGCTGTGCCGCGACACCTGCGCCGCCGGCCGGCCGAGCCCCTACTTCAACGCCGACAGTACCCGGCCCCATGCCAGCCACGGCATGCGCCTGTCGATGCTGCTGCCGACGGAATCGGTGGCGGCGGCGAAGGACCTGATCGACCGCGGCGTCGCCAGCGGCTTCCGGCTGGTGCCGGCCAGCGCCTACTACCTCACCACGCTGGAGGCGCCGCGCAACAGCCGCGCGGTGTTCTTTCCGCCCGCGGGCCGCATCGACGCGAAGAAATTGGCGACCCGGCGGCTGCGCGCCGAAGCGCTCGAGAACGCGCGCGACATCATGATCTACCAGCTCGGCAAGGCCAGCGTCGGCAAGCTCGACACCCTGCATTTCCTGCCTGGCGCGCTGGCCGACCACCTGACCTCGCACGGCGGCGATTTGCTCGGCGCCCGCCAGATGAGCAGCCTGCGCTGGCTCGAAGCGGGCGCCACCGCCAGCTACGGCACGGTCAGCGAGCCCTGTAACCACTGGCAGAAGTTCCCGAATCCGGCCGTGCTGCTGCGCCATTACGTGCAGGGCAACAGCGCCATCGAGGCCTACTGGAAGAGCGTGGCCTGGCCCGCCCAGGGCCTGTTCATCGGCGAACCGCTGGCGGCGCCCTACCGGCGGCGCTGATGACCCGATCCGCGTCGGACGCCCCGCCGGGGTGCCTTTCGAATGCAGATGTTGTCTGCATACCTCAGCCGCCGCACCGAAACGGGGATTGCTCGTCATTATCCTGTCAAATTGTAGATTTATTATCGTTTCCGATAATAAAATGCCTATCCGTAAGAACAACTCGTCAGTACAACTGTTACTTGCCTATCTCCTCACTCAGGATGCCCATGAAAAAGCACGTTGCAATACAAACTCCAGCCGGACGGCTGACTGTTCTGGCCGCACTGCTGGCCGGACTGGCGGCGCCGGCCTTCGCCACGCCGGGCGATGTCGTCATCAGCCAGGTCTACGGCGGCGCCGGCAGCGGCGGCGCGCTGTGGAACCGCGACTTCATCGAACTGTTCAACCGCAGCGGCGGCGCGGTCAGCCTGAAAGGCTGGAGCGTGCAGTATCAATCGGCGACGGGCACCACCTGGCAGGCCACCGCGCTGCCGGACGTCAGCCTGCAGCCGGGGCAATATTTCCTGGTGACGGGGCAGGGCGCCGCCACCGGCAACGACGTCGGTACGGCCGACCAGACCGGCGGGCTGAGCCTGTCGGCCACGACCGGCAAGGTCGCGCTGGCCAGCGTGGCCAAGCCGATGACCGCCCCGGAAGGCGAAGCGGTGGTCGACATGGTCGGCTTCGGCACCGCCAACCGCTACGAGACCGCGGTCGCGCCGGCGCCGTCGATCGTCAACTCGATCCAGCGCGCGCAACTCGGCTGCGTCGATACCGACAACAATGCCCTCGACTTCACGGCGGCGCCGGTCGCCGGCCCACGCCGCTCGACCTCGCCGCTGAACAGCTGCAATGCCGGCCCGGTGGTGCAACCCATCTTCCTGAACTGCCCGGCCAGCGTGCAGGCCGAGCAGGGCAAGGGCGTCGTCGCGGCCCTGAGCGCCAGCGACGACGACAGCATCGTCAATAGCGCCGTCATCGAATCGGGCGCGGTGCCCGGCATCGTCCTCACCGGCTTCGTGCCGGCCGGCGCGACCGGCGGCAGCGCCAGCGCGACCCTGTCGGTCGGCGCCTCTGTCGCCGCCGGCAACTATCCGCTGCGCGTCACCTTCGCCAACAACGATGGCCAGAACGCCAGCTGCAACATCGCCGTCAGCGTCGCCGGCCAGCTCACCATTCCGCAGATCCAGGGCAGCGGCCCGACCAGCGCCTACAACAACACCGTGCAGACCACCCAGGGCGTGATCACCGCCAAGGTCGGCAGCGGCTTCTTCCTGCAGGACGCGAATGGCGACGGCGACCCGGCCACCTCGGACGCGATCTTCGTGTTCGGCAGCGCCGGCGCGGCCAACGTGGGCGACCAGGTGCGCATCACCGGCACCGTCACCGAGTACAAGCCGAGCGGCGCGACCCGTTCCTACACCGAATTCAAGGACCTGACGAACGTCACGAAACTCGGCGGCGGCTACAGCATCGCACCGACCAATGTCGAGCTGCCGAACGCCGACCTGGCCCGCTACGAAGGCATGCTGGTGAGCTTCACCACGCCGCTCACCGTCAACGGCAACGCCTACCTGGGCGATCGCGGCGAACTGACCCTGTCGTATGGCCGCCGCGAGATCCCGACCAACCGCTACCCCGCCGGATCGACCGAAGCGAAGGCGCTGGCGCAGGAGAACGCCGCCAACATGATCGTGCTGGACGACGGCATTTTTGTCGCCCCGGCCACGATTCCCTACCTGGCCGACGACGGCACCGTGCGCGCCGGCGACACCGTCACCGACCTCACCGGCGTGCTCGATTTCGGCGCGATCGGCGGCGGCGGCGCGGCCTTCAAGGTGCAGCCGACCGTCACCCCGGTGTTCTCGCGCACCAACGAGCGCCTGCCCGCCCCGGTGCTGGCTAGCGGGAACGTGAAGGTCGCCAGCGCCAACGTGCTGAATTTCTTCACCACCTTCACCAACGGCGGCGACGCCTGGGGCCGCACCGGCCAGGGCTGCACCATCGGCGGCACCACCCGCGCCTCGAACTGCCGCGGCGCCGACAACATGGCCGAGTTCGTGCGCCAGCGCGACAAGATCGTCGAGTCGCTCAGCGCCGTCAATGCGGACGTGGTCGGCCTGATGGAAATCCAGAACAACGGCGACATCGCCGCTGCCTACCTGGTCGACCAGCTGAATGCGAAGATGGGCGCCGGCACCTATGCCGTCGTGCCGAAACCGGCGACAACCGGCACCGACGCGATCCGCGTGGCGATGATCTACAAGCCGGCCGCGGTCAGCCTGGTGGGCGCCGCGCTGTCGGACGGCGACGCCGTCAACAACCGTCCGCCGATGGCCCAGGCCTTCAAGGCCGCGAACGGCGGCGGCAGGTTCTCGCTGGTCGTGAACCACCTGAAGTCGAAGGGCAGCTGCGGCGGCGCCAGCGGCGGCGACAGCGACAAGGGCGACGGCCAGGGCTGCTGGAACGCCACCCGCGTCGAACAGGCCGCGCGCCTGCGCGACTACTTCCTGCCGCAGGTCGCGGCCGCGGCCAACGACCCGGACGTGCTGGTGGTGGGCGACATGAACGCCTACGGTCACGAAGACCCGATCCGCCTGCTGAACGCGGCCGGCTACGTCAACGAGATCGAGCGCTTCGTGCGTCCGCAGGGCATTCCTTACTCCTACGTGTTCGGCGGCGAGAGCGGCTACCTCGACCATGCGCTGGCCAGCGCCAGTCTGTCGGCCCAGGTCGCAGGCGTGGCCGAATGGCACAACAACGCCGACGAGCCGGATGCGATCGACTACAACCTGAACGACACCGCCGAGGACCCGTACGTGAAGAACGCCTACCGCGCCTCGGACCACGATCCGGTGGTGGTGAGCCTGGCCCTGGCGCCGACCTTCAGCGACGTGACGGCCTCGGCGAAGATCGCCAAGTCGGGCTTTACCATGAACCGCCTCACCGGCAAGTACAGCGGCACCGTGACCATCACTAACACGGGTGCCACGGCGCTGACGGGCCCGCTGCACCTGGTACTGCAAGGCTTGCCGGCAGGCGTCACGCTGGACGGTAAGAGCGGCGAGCAGGGCGGCGCGCCTTACCTGACGCTGCCGAACGCCACGCTGGCCGCCGGCGCCTCGGTGACCGTCACGACCACCTTTACCAACCCATCGAAAGTCAGCATCGGCTATACCGCCAAGCTGTTCTCCGGCACCTTCTGAGGAATTGAACCATGTTTAACCTGAAAAACCTGTTCGCCCGTGCGCTGCTGGCGCTGATGCTCGTCACCGGCGCCGGCGCCGCCTCGGCCGGTCCGATCTACCAGGTCACGATCGACACCAGGGGCATGAGCGGCACCGGCCTGCTCGACTTCGCCTTCCTCGGCCTGGAATCGTCCGGCGCCGCCGCCGCTTACCTGAGCGGCTTCAGCGGCGCGTTTGGCGATTATGTGCTGGAAGGCGATGCCAGCGGTACCCGCGACACCGGCATCGTGCTGGGGAACGGCAGCGGCTTCAACGACTATCTGCAGGCGGTCATGCTGGGCGACCTGTTCCGCTTCACCGTGCGCTTCGATGTGGCGCCCGAGGGCGACGGCACCACGCTCGGCGTGGCCCTGTACAACGACGATCTGAGCGCTTATCTCGGCGTCGAGGGCAATCTGGCCCAGTTCGACCTGATGCCGGGCAGCGCCATCGTCGTTTCCGCGGACAACCCGCTGACCCGCGTCAGCGAAGTACCGGAACCGGCGTCGATGGCGATGATGATGATGGGCCTGATGCTGCTGGGCTGGACGCTGCGCCGGCGCGGTATGCGCTGAACGCGCGACCAGCCACGAAGGCTGGTAAAACCAGGCACACCCGGCCGCGGCCCGGTGTGCCTTTTTGTTTGGCGTGGCGAAAGGGGGCTCAGGCGCCGGCGCCGTCTTCCCGGGCGGCGCGGCGCATGGCGTCGATGCGGAAGGCTTCGGCATTGCCGTCGATGATGCGCAGTCCGGCGCAGCCGTTGGCGGCGCAGTCCGGCGCCGGGGCCTGGCCGACGGAGGCCGGGTCGACCGACAGGTCGACGACCGTAGTGGCGGCAGCGGTCTGGACTGGCGTCGTGGGCGTGTCGAGGTCGGCGCCGCCGCAGGCGCACAGGGTGGCGGCGATCAGGGAAATGCCGAGAAGGTTGCGCAGGCGTAGCGTGTTCATGATGTTTGAGGCGGGCTCGTCAATGATGCAGGCCATTGTATCGAGAATTTTTTCCAAGCATCAATTTATTTATGTAAAGATGAGCGACGTTAAAAGATATTGAACGTTAAATGAATGCAGGATAGGGGAAATTGGATGATGATAATAGGATATATCCCATCAGAAACAAGCTATTCCCCAAAGTAACGTTTTGTAGCGCTCGTCGCTTTGCCGCCACACGCGCGCGAGGCGGTGCGAGGCGATGCCGGGGAGTCACCGGAAACCTTGCCGAACTGGCTTGCACGCTTGACCATAGGCGCGGCAAGCGTATGATGAGCTGATGCGAAAACTTGTCCTTCTTTCACTGCTGGCCTGCGCGGCCTGCACCACCCGGGCCAACGGTCCGGCCACGCCGGCGGCCCAGCCTCCCTCGTCGGCCGCTGCGCCGGCGACCGCCCCCGCGACTGGCCAGCCGGACACGCTCGCCCAGATCAAGAACCTGATCGGCAAGGCGGAATGCGCGTCCGACAGCCAGTGCCAGGCGCTGCCGATCGGCGCCCGGCCCTGCGGCGGTCCGGCCAGCTACCTGGCCTGGTCCACCGCCACGACCTCCTCCAGCGACATCCAGGCACTGGCCGACCGCTACCGCGCCGAACAGCAGGAGCGCAATGCGCGTTCGGGCATGGTGTCCGACTGCCGGGCGATCGCGCCGCCGGCGGCGGTCTGCCGGGCGGGAAGTTGCCAGCTGACTGACGCATTGTCGGTCAGGTAAGGGCGGCGGCCGCTTCCCCTGTCTTTCCGTGTGCCGCGACAACGCTGGTCGCGGCAGCGGCGGCTTGCCTTGCCGCTTTGCGTTGCCTCTAAGACACCGCCATGGTAGTCTGTACGGATGCGGCCGCCCGGCCGATTCAGGAGTCATTGGATGTCGGAGTCTATGTCCGCCAAAGCCCCGCGCAACCGCGTTGACGGCTTCACGCTGCTCGAACTGTTGGTGGTCATCGTGATCATCGGCCTGCTCGCGGCCTATGTCGGCCCGAAGTATTTTTCCCAGCTCGGCAAGTCGGAAGTGACGATCGCCAAGGCCCAGATCGAGGCCTTCGAGAAGTCGCTCGACACCTACCGCCTGGACGTCGGCCGCTACCCGACCGGGGAAGAGGGGCTTGCCGCCCTGATGACGGCCCCGGCCAGCGCCGGCGCCAAGTGGAACGGTCCCTACCTGAAGAAGGGCGTGCCGATGGACCCATGGGGCCATCCGTATCAATACCGTTCGCCCGGCAGCAAGGGAGAATACGAGATCGTCTCGTTCGGCAAGGACGGGCAGCCAGGCGGCACCGGCGACAACGCCGATATCTCCTCGCTCTGATCCACCCCTCATCCACCCGGGCACGTCCACATGCAGTTTGCGGTTCGCACCCTCGCGCCCGATCTGTCGATCACCAATCTCGTCGTCGACGCGCTCGATGAAGCCGACGCGCGCCGCCAGGTCGAGGCGCGCGGCCTGTTCGTCAGCGCGGTCGAGCCGGCCGCGCGTTTTACGCTCGATGCGCGCCTGGCGCGCCAGCGCGGCGGCAAGCTCTCGCTGGTCCTGTTCAGCCAGGAATTGCTGGCCCTGCTGAACGC
The DNA here is from genome assembly GCF_032106685.1 of Massilia sp. Classification (GTDB taxonomy): domain Bacteria; phylum Pseudomonadota; class Gammaproteobacteria; order Burkholderiales; family Burkholderiaceae_D; genus Telluria. The sequence goes on along the minus strand of NZ_DAMCPG010000004.1, from coordinate 121,427 downwards.
GGGTCTCGGCATCGTCGAGGGCCTGGAGGCCCTGCTGGAAAAGGAAACCAACCCGGCTTCGCGCACGGTGCTCGAACGCCTGCTCGCCGGCCTGCGCGAAGGCAAGCGCTTCTCCAGCGTGCTGGCCGCCCAGCCGTCGCTGTTCCCGCCGCTCTACATCGGCATCGTGCGCGCCGCCGAAGGCACCAGCGACCTGCCGCGCGCCCTGTCGCGCTACATCGAGTACCAGCAGCGCATCGACACCGTGCGCTCGAAAATCGTCAGCGCCTCGATCTACCCGGTGATCCTGCTCGGCGTCGGCGGCGGCGTGAGCGCCTTCCTGATCGGCTATGTGGTGCCGCGCTTCGCCGAGGTCTACCAGGGTGCGGGGCGCAACCTGCCGTGGATGTCGCAGCTGCTGCTCGAATGGGGACAGTTCGCGGCCGGCCACGGCATGGCGATCCTGCTGTGCGCCGCGGCCTTCGTCGCGCTGCTGGTCGCCGGCGTGCGCCGCGCGATCAGGAACGGCGGCATCGCCCGCCTGCTCGCGCGCCTGCCCGGCATCGGCGAACGCGCCCGCATCTACGAGCTCTCGCGCCTGTACCTGACGCTCGGCATGCTGACCGAGGGCGGCATCACCATCGTCAACGCCATCGAGACCGTGCAGCCCATGGTCTCGAACACGTTGCGCCTGGCCTTGTCGAACGCCCGCGCCGCGATCGAATCGGGGCGGCCGCTATCGGATGCGTTCGAGGCCCATGGTCTCACCACGCCGATCTCGCTGCGCATGCTGCGCGTGGGCGAACGCACCGGCGAGATGGGGCCGATGCTGAGCCAGTCGGCGGCCTTCTACGACGGCGAGATCAGCCGCTGGATCGACCGCTTCACGCGCACCTTCGAGCCGCTCCTGATGGCGGCCATCGGCCTGGTGGTCGGCGCCATCGTGGTGCTGCTGTACATGCCGATCTTCGACCTTGCCGGGGACATGTCGTGAGCGTCATCGATTCCGCACTGTTGATGCGCGCACGCGCCCAGAGCCGCCAGTCGCAGCGCTCGCTGGTGGCCGAGCTGGAAGCCTTGAGCGGGTTCGAACCGCGCCAGCTGGTCGCCGCCCTGGCCGAACCCTTCGGCCTGACGGTGATGGAAACGGCCGAGATGCTCAGCCAGGAACCGGCCTTCGACCTGCTGCCGCTGGCGCAGGCCATGTCGCGCCACTGCGTGCTGCTGCGCGGCCCCGGCGGCCAGGTCACCGGCGTGATCGCCGACCCGTTCGATCTCGACCAGCAGACCTGGCTGTCGAGCCAGGCCGGCGCCACGCCGCGCGCGCCGCTGCACCTGCGCCTGGCGCTGCAGTCCGACATCCAGGCCTACCTGTCGCGCCAGGAGGCTTCGGCGCGCGCGGTCGATACCCTGGCCACCAGCAACGGCGAGGTCCGGCGCGACGGCAAGACCGCCGCCGTGCTGTCCTTCGCCTCGGTGTCCGAGGCGGGCAGCCCGGCCGTCAAGCTGGTCAACTCCACGCTCTACGATGCGCTCAAGGCCGGGGCGTCGGACATCCACCTGGAAAGCACGGCGTCCGGCCTGGCCGTGAAATACCGCGTGGATGGCGTGCTCGATCACGCCACCACGGTCGGCGGCATCGAGCTGGCCGAGCACATCATCTCGCGCCTGAAGGTGCTGGCCGAACTCGACATCGCCGAGCGCCGCATCCCGCAGGACGGCAGCTTCCGCGTCGAGGCGGGCGGGCGCGAGATCGACCTGCGCGTCTCGATCATGCCGAGCATCCACGGCGAGGACGCGGTCATCCGTATCCTCGACAAGCGCGCGATGATCGAAGCCTACGGCTCGCTCACGCTGGAAGCGCTCGGCTTCGACGCGCCCTCGCTGGCCACGCTGCGCACCCTGGCCCAGGAAGCCTACGGCATGCTGCTGGTGACCGGGCCGACCGGCTCCGGCAAGACCACGACCCTGTACGCGGCGCTCACCGAGATCCACAACGGCCGCGAGAAGATCATCACCATCGAGGACCCGGTCGAGTACCAGCTGCCCGGCATCCTGCAGATCCCGGTCAACGAGAAGAAGGGCCTGACCTTCGCCAAGGGCTTGCGCTCGATCCTGCGCCACGACCCGGACAAGATCATGGTCGGCGAGATCCGCGACCGCGAGACCGCCGAGATCGCCGTGCAGTCCGCGCTCACCGGCCACCTGGTGCTGACCACCGTCCACGCCAACAACGTGTTCGACGTGTTCGGGCGCTTTACCCACATGGGCATCGATCCCTACGCATTCGTGTCGGCGCTGAACGGCATCTGGGCCCAGCGCCTGGTGCGCATGAACTGCCCGCACTGCGCGGCGCAGTACGTGCCGAGCGACGGGGAACTGCTGGCGGTGCGCCTCGAGCGCGACGCCGTCGAGGATTACATTTTCATGCGCGGCAAGGGTTGCGGCGACTGCCGCGGCACCGGCTACAAGGGCCGCCGCTCGATCGCCGAGATCCTGACCCTGAACGACGAGATCCGCGAGCTGATCGTCGACAAGCAGCCGATCCGCCGCATCAAGGCCGCCGCCCACGCCAACGGCACGCGCAGCCTGCGCCTGGCCGCGCTCGACCTGGTGCGGCGCGGCGCCACCACGCTCGACGAAATCAAGCGGGTGACCCAGCATGCCTAGATTGCCCGGACAAACGCTGCGGCTCGGCATCGGCCACGACAGCCTGGCGCTGGTGCGCACCAGCCGCGTGTTCGCGCGCGGCGCCACCGTGCTGGCCGAGGCGCGCTGCGCCGACGCCAACGACCCGCAAGCCTTGGGCGCCGCCCTGCGCGCGCTGCTGGCCGACACCAAGGTCGCCGGCTGGCCGGTGAGCGTGGTGCTGGCCGACGAACTGGCGCGCATGTGGCAGGTCGCGCCGCCGCCGGGCGCGGCCAGGCTGGCCGACCTCGAAGCGGCCGCCGCGATGCGCTTCCAGGCCCTGTTCGGGGCGACGCATGCCGGCTGGAAGATCGCCGCCGACTGGCAGGCCACGCGCCCCTTCCTGGCCGCGGCGCTGCCGGCCTCGCTGCTCGACGTGCTGGAGCAGGCGGCGCGCGAGGCGCACTGCCATCTGGTCGAGATCGTGCCGCAGTTCGTGGTCGCGATGAACCATTGGCGCAAGCGGCACCGTCCCGGCGCCTGGTTCGGCCTGGTGCACGGGCAGGTGCTGACGCTGGCCGCCTACGACGGCGCGCTGCTGGCGGCGCTGCGCACGGCCGTGGTGCCGCCCGGCGCCGACCGCGACTGGCTGGAAAGCCACGTGGCGCGCGAGGCGCTGCGCGTCGGGGTGGGACGGCCGGAACGGTTGCAGGTATGCGGTCCGGCGCCGCGCGGCTGGGCCAGCCACGAAGGGCGCCTGAAGTTCGGCTGCACCCTGCTCGACGACGAAGACGAGGACGAGGGCGGGGAAGCCGTCGGCCACGCACGCTCCGCCGCCGTGCGGCTGGCCTGCACCGGGAGCGCGCCATGAAGCGCGTGCGCCTCGATTTTGCGCGTCCGAGCCTGCGACGCACCCTGTTCCACGCGCCGCGCCCGGCCTGGGGCCTGGTCCTCGGCGCGCTGCCGCTGTGCTTTGCGGTGCTGCTCAACGTCCTGCATTACGGCGAGGCGCGGGAAGAGGTGGAGGCGCTGCAGGCGGCCCTGCGCACGCGCGCCGGCGCGCCCGCGGCCCAGCCGCCGGCGGCGCGCCTGCCGCCGGTGGGCGAGCAGCAGGCCGCCGCGGTGAACGCCGCCGTCATGCAGTTGAACCTGCCGTGGCGCGCGCTGCACGACGCCGTGCGCGCGGCCACGCCGCCGTCGGTCGCGCTGCTCTCGCTCGAGCCGGACGCGAAAAAGCGCGTGCTGCGCATCACCGCCGAAGCGCGCGGCAGCGACGACATGATCGCCTACGTCGAAGCGCTCCAGAAGCAGGAATGGTTCGGCGCCGTCACGCTGGTGCGCCACGAGATCGGCGAACAGGACCCGAACCGGCCGATCCGCTTCCAGCTCGACGCCCTGTGGGGAGCGCCATGAAGAACGCCGCCCTCGCTTCGCCGGCCCTGCGCCTGCGCCTGGCCCTGGGGCGCCTCAGTCCGGTGCTGTTCCTGGCCGCGCTGCTGTACGCGGCGGGTTTCGGCACCCTGGCCTGGCTGGTGCCGGCGCGCGACGCCCTGGAGCAGGAACGCGAACTGGCGCGCCGCGCGGCTGCGCAACCGCCGCCGGCGCCCCCGGCGGCCCCGGTGGCAAGCGCCGATGCCAACCTGGCGCTGTTCTACGATTCGCTGGGCCAGAAGCGCTATGTCGAGCAGCAGGTGAAAACCCTGTTCGGCATCGCCGCCAAGACCGGCCTGGTGCTGCGCCAGGGCGAATACAAGAGCGGCTACGACCGCAACGCGAAGCTCCATACCTACCAGGTCAATTTGCCGGTGCAGGGGAGCTACGGCCAGGTGTGGCAATTCGCGATGCTCGCGCTGCGCGCGATTCCCTTCGCTTCGCTCGACGACATCAGCTTCAAGCGCGACACCATCGGCCAGGCCAAGGTCGAGGCGCGGCTGCGCCTGACGCTGTACGTGCTCGACACCCCGGGAGTGCCGCGATGAAGCCGCGCCACATCGTGCTGGGCCTGGCGCTGGCGAGCGCCGCGCTTCTTGCCGCGTTCGGCGACAAGACCCCAAGCGAGCCAGTGGCCGAGGCGGTCGAGCGTCCGGCCGCGGCGCCGGTGCCGGTCGCCGCGAGCGCGCAAGGGCCTGCGCCTGGCGCGCGCGAACCCGCGATCCTGCGCCTGCAGCCGCGCGACGAACTGGTCGGCGACGCCGGCAAGGCGGACGGGGAAGCGCTGTTCGCCAGCCAGGACTGGACGCCGCCGCCCCCGCCGCCGCCGGAACCGGGCCCGCCGCCGCCGCCGGCTGCCCCGCGCCTGCCCTACACCTTCATCGGCAAGTCGCTGGAAGAGGGCAAGTGGGAGGTCTACCTGGCCAGCGGCGAGCGCACGCATATCGCGGTCGAGGGCGGCGTGATCGACGGCGCCTGGCGTGTCGAGCGCATCGCGCCGCCGCTCCTGACCCTGACTTACCTGCCGCTGAACCAGGTTCAGCAGCTCAACATTGGAGCCTTCGACTAATGGTTCGTTCCCGGATTCGAGCGATCGCGGCAGCCGCCGTGGCCGGTGTCCTGCTGGCCGGTTGCGCCGCCCAGCGCGCCTACCAGGAGGGCAACGCGCTGGTCGCCCAGGAGCAGGTCGGCGCGGGCCTGGCCAAGTACCGCGAGGCGGTGGCGGCCGACCCCGGCAATCCGCTCTACCGCGCCGCCTTCCTGCGCGCGCGCGACGCCAGCGCCATGCGCCTGATCGAACAGGCCGAGCGCGACCTGGCCGAGGGCCGCGCCGACGCCGCCGCCGCCGGCTACCTGCGCGTGCTGGAGGTCGATCCGGCCAACGAGCGCGGCCGCGCCGGCCTGCGCCAGGTCGAGGCCGACCGCCGCCACAGCGCCATGCTCGATGCCGCCACGGCGGACGTCGAAAAAAAGGACTACGAGGCAGCGCGCCAGAAACTGTCAGCGATCCTGACCGAGCGCCCGGGCCACGAGCGCGCCCGCCTGATGCTGAACGAGGTCGACGAAAAGGCGGCCGCGCCGGCGCTTGAGACCACGCTGGCCGCCTCCTTCAGGAAGCCGATCAGCCTGGAGTTCCGCGAGGCGCCGCTGCGCCAGATCTTCGAGATCATCGCGCGCCATTCGGGCCTGAACTTCGTCTTCGACAAGGACGTGCGCGCGGACCAGCGCACCTCGATCTTCCTGAAGAACAGCACGGTGGAGGCGGCGGTGCACTTCCTGCTGGTGACCAACCAGCTCGAGCGCCAGGTCATGGACGGCAACACCATCCTGATCTACCCGAACGTGGCGGTGAAGCTCAAGGAATACCAGGAGATGACGGTCAAGACCTTCTACCTGGCCAATGCCGACGCCAAGAGCATCGCCAACACCTTCAAGACCATCCTGAAGTCGCGTGACGTCGTCGTCGACGAGAAGCTGAACCTGGTGATCCTGCGCGACAGCCCGGAGGCGATCAAGCTTGCCACCCAGCTGGTGGCGCTGCAGGACGTGCCCGAGCCGGAAGTCATGCTCGACGTCGAGGTGCTGGAGATCAAGCGCAGTCGCCTGATGGACCTGGGCGTGAGCTGGCCGGGCAGCCTGAGCTTCTCGCCGCTGATCGCGGCCGAGGGCGGGCCGATCTCGCTCAACGAGCTGCGCGGCCTGAACAGCGACACCATCGGCGTGACCGGCATCGGCGCGACCGTCAACGCCAACAAGACCGATTCCGACTCGAACACCCTGGCCAACCCGCGCATCCGCGTGCGCAACAAGGAAAAGGCCAAGGTCGTGATCGGCGACCGGGTGCCGAACATCACGACCACGGTATCGACCGGCGTCGGGGGCTTTGCCTCGCAGTCGATCACCTATGTCGACGTCGGCCTGACCCTGAATGTCGAGCCGACCATTTACCTGAACAACGAAGTCGGCATCCGCATTTCGCTCGAAGTGAGCAACCTGATCGATTCGATGACGACCAACGATGGTTCGGTGGCCTACCGTATCGGCACCCGTTCGGCCCAGACCCTGCTGCAGCTGAAGGACGGAGAGAACCAGGTGCTGGCGGGCCTGATCAGCAGCGAAGACCGCAGCAGCGGCAGCAAGGTGCCGGGCGTGGGCAGCCTGCCGATCCTGGGCCGCCTGTTCGGCAGCACGCGCGACTCGAACGACAAGACCGAGATCGTGCTGTCGATCACGCCGCACCTGGTGCGCACCATCCAGCGTCCGCCGGCCGGGGCTTCCGAGTTCAGCGCAGGCACCGAGGCCAGCTTCCGCCGCCGTCCGGATACGGCGGTGCGCCAGCCGGTCGTGGCGCCGTCCGCGCCAGGCGCCCGTCCCGCGCTGCCGGGCAATGGCGCATCCGCCGTCCAGCCGAACGCGCTGCCGGTCGCGCCGCCGGTCGGCCAGCCGCCGGTTGCGCCGGCGGTGCCGCCGGTGACCGGCATGCCGCTGTCGCAGCCGATCGGCACCACGCCGCCGCCCGCACCGGCCCCCTACACGCCGCCCGCGAACGCGCCGGACGTGCCGCCGCCGGGCACGCCCTACACCGCGCCGCCGGCCGTCCAGGTCACCCCGATCCCGAACCCATGATCCCGATCCGTGCCGCCGGCGCATACCCACGCCCGCGCGGCTTCACCCTGATCGAACTCCTGGTCACGCTGGCCATCCTGGCGCTGCTGGCCACCCTGGTCATCCCGGTCGGCCAGACCGTGGTCCAGCGCCGCAACGAACAGCAGCTGCGCCAGTCCCTGCGCGAGATCCGCCTGGCGATCGACGCCTACAAGCGCGCCAGCGACGAAGGGCGCATCAAGAAGAACGCCGGCGCCACCGGTTATCCGGCGAAGCTCGAACTGCTGGTCGAGGGCGTGCCCGACCTGCGCAGCCCGAAGCAGGCGAAGATCTACTTCCTGCGCCGCCTGCCGCGCGACCCCTTCAACCCCGATCCGGAACTGGCGGACGCGCAGACCTGGGGCAAGCGCAACTATGCCAGCGAAGCCGAGGAGCCGAAAGAGGGCGACGACGTCTACGACGTCCATTCGACGTCGAACCGGGTCGGCCTGAACGGCATTCCCTACAGGCGCTGGTGACAGGATGAGAGTCTTCATGCATAAACCGCGCGGCTTCACCCTGATCGAACTGCTGGTGGTGCTCGGTATCGTGGCCCTGCTCCTGACGTTGGCGGTGCCGCGCTTTTTCCCGAGCATCGACAAGACGAAGGAAACCATCCTGCTCGATAACCTGCGCAACACGCGCGCCGTGATCGACCAGTACCACGCCGACACCGGCCGCTATCCGGATTCGCTGGAGCAGCTGGTCGAAAGAAAATACCTGGCGCGGATGCCGGTCGACCCGATCACCGAAAGCGAGAGCACCTGGGTGCTGGTGCCGCCCGAGGAAGACGGAGCGCCGGGCGCCGTCTACGACATCCGCAGCGGCGCGCCGGGGAATGGCCGCGACGGCCGCCCCTACGCCGAATGGTAGCGCGGCGCGCACGCTCGCCCGACGCCGGCTTCACCTACGTCGGCCTGGTGATCTTCGTGGCGATCCTGGGGCTGGTGGGGGCAGCGACGCTGAAGGTCGACTCCCTGCTGCGCCGCGTGGCCGCCGAACAGGAGCTGCTCGAGATCGGGGCCGAATACAGCGAAGCCCTGCGCAGCTATGCCGCCGCCACGCCGCGCGGTTATCCGACCGCGCCGCCGACCATGCGGGAGCTGCTCAAGGATCCGCGCTTTCCCGGCACGCGCCGCCACCTGCGCAAGATCTACGTCGATCCGGTCACGGGCAGGCAGGAGTGGGGCTTCGTCTACCAGGGAGACAAGACAGGGGTGCTGGCGGTGTACAGCCTGTCGCAGGCCCAGCCGCTGAAGCAGGCGAATTTCGACGCCCGTTTCCAGAATTTCGAGAACAAGCAGCACCTGTCGGAGTGGAAGTTCACGGCCGCCGGCACCGGCGCCAGTGCATCGCCGGCAGCGAATGGACTGCCGCCGCCGAATCAGCCTAACCCGCCGGACATCCCGAATCCGGCGCCGCTGTTCCCGGCGCCCGGGACGGAGCCGCCGGCGCCGGCTGTCCCGCCGGTGCCGCCCCCGCCGGAGCCGGCCGACCCGCGCATCGAAGCGCCGAAAACGCCGCCGGACAACGACGCCGAGCCGGAGAAGGAGCGCGAGGAGCCGCCAGCCCCGCCGGAGCCGGCCGACGCCGAACCGGCGCCGCCCGCCGAGCCGCCGCCGAACGAAGGGCGGCAGGGCGGACGGTGATTACTTGGCGCGGCGCTTGAAGTCGCGCGGGCGGAAGCCCAGGGCGCCGAGCACGCCGAAATAGCAGATGCCGCACACGGCGATGATGCCGAGCAGGGCGCCGCCGCGCAGCAGCGGATGGGCGCGCAGCGCGATCCAGTCGAACTGGACCTGGCAGAACCAGGCCACCGCGCCCATGACCGACACGGCCACCACCAGCTTGAGGAAGAAGGCGCCCCAGCCCGGCTGCGGCACGTAGATGTTACGGCGACGCAGCCCATGGTAGAGCAGGGCGGCGTTCAGGCAGGCGGCGACGCCGATCGATAGCGCCAGTCCGGCGACGCCGAACAGCGGCACGAAGACCAGGTTCATCAGCTGCGTCGCGACCAGCACGCCGACCGCGATCTTCACCGGTGTGCGCACTTCCTGGCGCGCGAAGAAGGCCGGGGCCAGGGTTTTCACCAGGATGAAGCCGAGCAGGCCGGCGCTGTAGGCCATCAGCGGCAGCGACGAGGCGTTCACGTCGGCCGCGTCGAAGGCGCCGTAGTGGAACAGGGTGGAGATCATCGGCGTGGCCAGGGTGGCCAGGCCGACCGCCGCCGGGATCGACAGCAGGAAGGTCAGGCGCAGGCCCCAGTCCAGCAGGGACGAGTATTCCTGGGTGTCGCCTTCGGTGTTGGCCTTCGCCAGGCCAGGCAGCAGGATGGTGCCCAGGGCCACGCCGAGCAGGGCGGTCGGCAGCTCCATCAGCCGGTCCGCATACTGCAGCGCGGTGACGGCGCCGGCCGCCAGGCTGGCGGCAATCGTCGTGTTGATCAAGAGGCTGATCTGGGCCGCGGCGACGGCGAACACGGCCGGCCCCATCTTGCCCAGCATGCGGCGCACGCCGGCGTCGCGCAGGCCGGTGAAGGGGTTGATCGACAGGCGCGGCAGCATGCCGAGCTTGATCAGCGGCGGCAGCTGCAGCGCGACCTGCAGGATGCCGCCGATGCAGACGCCCGCCGCCATCGCATAGATCGGTTGCGTAAAGTAGTCGGACAGCACGACCGCGGCGAAGATGAAAGACAGGTTCAGCAGCACTGGCGTAAAGGCCGGAATCTTGAACTGGCGCCAGGTATTGAGCACGCCGCTGGCCATGGCGACGAAGGCCATGCAGGCGATGTAGGGGAACATCAGGCGCGTCATCACGACCGCCGCGTCGAACGCGGCCGGCTCGCGCTGCAGGCCGCCGCCGATCCAGTAGATCAGTACCGGCGCGGCCAGGATGCCGACGATGCTGGTCACCATGGTGGCCCAGATCAGGACGGTGGCCACGTGGTCGACCAGGGTCTTGGTCGCTTCCTGGCCGTGTTTCGTCTTGTATTCGGTCAGGATCGGCACGAAGGCCTGCGAGAAGGCGCCCTCGGCGAACAGGCGCCGCAGCAGGTTCGGCAGGCGGAAGGCGATGTTGAAGGCGTCGGTGAAGTTCGAGGCGCCGAAGGTGGCGGCGAACAGACTTTCGCGCAGCAGGCCCGTGATGCGGGATACCATGGTCATGCTGGAAATTGCAGCGAGGGTCTTGAGCAGATTCATGGGGCGTTATTATAGCTGGGCAACACCCCTGCACACGGCTGATCTCGCGAGAATAGTGAATTATGAATTGCCCGGATGGGATTCCTTCGCTATAATCGTGGGCTGTACTGAATTCTGTTAGCAGACACTTATGTTTGGCAGGCACTGGAATGGGCCAGTTTGACTCGCTAATGTTTGCAAACGCAACTTGACCCCGATTTAGGAAATTCCATGGCAAATACCGCACAAGCGCGCAAACGCGCTCGTCAAGCAGTTAAGCAAAACGCACACAACAGCGCTCAGCGTTCGACCCTGCGTACCGCAATCAAGGCCGTCCGCAAAGCCATCCAGGCTGGCGACAAGGCCGCTGCAACCACCATCTTCCAGCAGTCCGTGTCGACCATCGACAGCATCGCTGACAAGAAGATCATCCACAAGAACAAGGCCGCTCGCCACAAGAGCCGCCTGGCTGCTGCTCTGAAAGCCCTGTCGGCCTAATAGACCGGTTGGCGCGCGGCCTTGGCCGCGCAGGCAGTACAGTGGAAGAAAGACCCGCCCGACTTTGGTCCCGGCGGGTTTTTCCGCTTGTGCGCTTGGGTTTGTAGGGTGGACACCTGTGTCCACGCGGTTTCACCGGTTGAAAGGACGCGGCGCGGATCGCGAGCGCACGACAGCGTGGACACAGGTGTCCACCCTACGAAAAACCGGGCCTCGTAGGGTGGGTACTCGTACCCACCGCTTGTTCATGCGATGAAAACGGTGGGTTCGAGAACCCACCCTACGACCCCTTCGCCGAGGTCCAGGCCAGGCAGCCCACCGCCAGCATCGAATTGCTGACCAGGAAAGCCCCGTGCCGGTAGAGCAGGGGCGTTTTATTCTGGTCGGCCACGTCCAGCGCCCACACGTCCCCCGACGGCGCCGACCACAGGATGCGCCCGTCGACCGCCTCGATTCCGGCGAACACCTGGTTCGGCGTGGTGCCTGGCTTGAAGAACACCATCACCGTATTCACGCCCGGCGGCGGCAGCGCGGCCACCGGCGCGCCCACCAGAACGGCCAGCACCAGCGCCGCGGCGCCCGCCTTGCCGCCGAGGGCGCCGGAATCCGTATCGCGCCGCAGCCACCAGCCCAGCGCGGCAACCGCCACCCCGAACACGACGAACCACAGCACATCCCAGAACAGCACGTTGTCGCTGTCGAGCCGGATGCGGTGGATGCCGAGCACCCAGTGCGAGAGCACGCCGTCGATCATGTGCCAGGCGCCGAAACCGATCGCCGCGTTCGCCAGCAGCAGCCGGTCGCCGCCCGGCGCGCCGAAGCTGTGCCGGCCCTTCCAGAGTTTCCACAGCCCGGCGAGCGCGATCGCATACATCAACAAGTGGAACAGGCCGTCGGCCAGGATCTGCACCCGGATGTCCTGGAAGGGCGGGCGCGTGACCAGCGACAGCAGGTGATGCCACTGCAGGATCTGGTGCAGCAGGATGCCGTCGAAAAAGCCGCCGAGCGCGAAGCCGAGCAGGAAGCCGGCCCAGCCGAGGGCGCGTAGTGCGGGGATGGCGTGGGCGTCGGACTGGCGGACGGTCATGGCGGCTCCTGTCGAATGATCCTGGCGCTGAAAAGCGGATGGCACATGCTAGCGCGTTGGCGTAGGCGGGCGCGCCGGGGAGGGCGCCGCGGCCCGATTTTCCGAGCGTAAACGCAGCGCGCTCGACGCCGCTGGCCGGCGGCAGGCCTGCGGCCACCGGCCCGAAGCGGGTCGCCGGATCGCTAAACCGGTAGCGCAGCGTAAAATACTGGTGCATAATGTGAAACGCGCGTCTTATGTCTTATAGAAGACTTGCGGCGCAGCCGGGAGAACGCCAAGCGCGCCGAGCGGCCGGGAACACCCTTCGCGCTCTGTCCATCGCGCTCTGGGCGGAGTAGTATCGGAGTAGTATGATCCATCGAGCGCGGCGCATACCATGCGAGCGCAGGCAGGCGTTACTTATCAAGTTTTACACATCGCGAACCCTTCGCGATAACCGAGGAAATAGTGCATGAGCAGTGATCCGACCATCATCTACACCCTGACCGACGAGGCGCCGCTGCTGGCGACCCACGCCTTCCTGCCTGTCGTCAGCACCTTCACCAAGGCTGCGGGTATCCGCGTCGAGCAGGCCGACATCTCGGTCGCCGCACGTATCCTGGCCCAGTTCCCGGAGCGCCTGACCCCGGAACAGCGCGTCCCCGACGTCCTGAGCGAGCTGGGCAAGAAGACCCTGGAGCCGGACGCGAACATCATCAAGCTGCCGAACATTTCCGCATCGGTCGGCCAGCTGGTCGCCGCGATCAAGGAACTGCAGGGCAAGGGATACGACCTGCCGGACTACCCGGCCGACCCGAAGACCGACGAAGAGAAGGCCATCAAGGCCAAGTATGCCAAGTGCATCGGCTCGTCCGTGAACCCGGTCCTGCGCGAAGGTAACTCGGACCGCCGCGCACCGAAGGCGGTCAAGGAATACGCACGCAAGAACCCGCACTCGATGGGCGAATGGTCGCCGGCCTCGCGCACCCACGTGTCGCACATGACCCACGGCGACTTCTACCACGGCGAAAAGTCGATGACCCTCGACCGCGCGCGTGAAGTCAAGATGGAACTGATCACCAAGAGCGGCCAGACCATCGTCCTGAAACCGAAGGTCGCGCTGCAGGACGGCGAGATCATCGACTCGATGTTCATGAGCCGCAAGGCCCTGCTCGAGTTCTACGAGAAGCAGATCGAAGACGCGAAGAACACCGGCGTGCTGTTCTCGCTGCACGTGAAGGCGACGATGATGAAGGTCTCGCACCCGATCGTCTTCGGCCACTGCGTGCGCATGTTCTACAAGGACGCCTTCGCCAAGCACGGCGCGCTGTTCGACAGCCTCGGCATCAACGTCAACAACGGCATGGCCGACCTGTACAACAAGATCGCCGACCTGCCGGCCTCGCAGCGCGAAGAAATCGAGCGCGACCTGCACGCCTGCCAGGAACACCGTCCGGCGCTGGCCATGGTCGACTCGGCCAAGGGCATCACCAACTTCCACTCGCCGAACGACGTCATCGTCGACGCATCGATGCCTGCGATGATCCGCGCCGGCGGCAAGATGTACGGCGCCGATGGCCGCCTGAAGGAAGTCAAGGCCGTCATCCCGGAATCGACTTTTGCGCGCATCTACCAGGAAGTCATCAACTTCTGCAAGTGGCACGGCGCCTTCGATCCGAAGACCATGGGCACGGTCCCGAACGTGGGCCTGATGGCCCAGCAGGCCGAGGAATACGGTTCGCACGACAAGACCTTCGAGATCAGCGAAGACGGCGTGGCCAACATCACCGACATCGCCACCGGCGAAGTGCTGATGAGCCAGAACGTCGAGCAGGGCGACATCTGGCGCATGTGCCAGGTGAAGGATGCCCCGATCCGCGACTGGGTCAAGCTGGCGGTCACCCGCGCGCGCAACTCGGGCATGCCGGCCGTGTTCTGGCTCGACCCGTACCGTCCGCACGAGAACGAACTGATCAAGAAGGTCAAGACCTACCTGAAGGATCACGACACGACCGGCCTGGACATCCAGATCATGTCGCAGGTGCGCGCGATGCGCTACACCCTGGAGCGCGTCAAGCGCGGCCTGGACACCATCTCGGTGACCGGCAACATCCTGCGCGACTACCTGACCGACCTGTTCCCGATCCTGGAACTGGGCACCAGCGCCAAGATGCTGTCGATCGTTCCGCTGATGGCCGGCGGCGGCATGTACGAAACCGGCGCCGGCGGCTCGGCGCCGAAGCACGTGCAGCAGCTGACCGAAGAGAACCACCTGCGTTGGGATTCGCTGGGCGAATTCCTGGCGCTGGCCGTCTCGCTGGAAGACCTTGGCATCAAGACCGGCAACGCCAAGGCCAAGATCCTGGCCAAGACGCTCGACGCCGCCACCGGCAAGCTGCTGGACAACCGCAAGTCGCCGTCGCCGAAGACCGGCGAGCTCGACAACCGCGGCAGCCAGTTCTACCTGTCGCTGTACTGGGCCCAGGAACTGGCCGCGCAGAGCGAGGACGCCGAACTGGCGGCTCACTTCGCACCGCTGGCCAAGGCCCTGGCCGAGAACGAGCAGAAGATCGTCGCCGAACTGCTGGAAGTGCAGGGCAAGCCGGCCGACATCGGCGGCTACTACAAGGCGGACGACGCCAAGGTGAAAGCCGTGATGCGTCCTAGCGCGACCTTCAACAGCGCGCTGGAAACCATCGCCTGATAGGGAAGTGTGCGCGGTGCTGCCGCGCAGTTTGATGTAAAAGAAAACCCGCCGGTCCTTTCGGACCCGGCGGGTTTTTATTTGGTCGGAAGCGTCAAACGTGGGGACGTAGGGTGGACGGGTTTCCCGTCCACGCGTTCAACCAGCGGATGATTGCTCGTACAGTCGATCGCTGCGGGTGTCGATATCGTGCCGGATGATCTTGCTGCAAACTATCGCCGCGTGGACGGCAGTGCCGTCCACCCTACGGCTCTATTTCCGCAACTCCGCCACCGGCACCTCCACATATTCCCCCGGCATCAGGGGATGCGTCGCCAGCGAAAACGGCCCGATGCTGCTGCGCACCAGCCGCAGCGTCGGCAACCCGACCGCCGCCGTCATGCGCCGCACCTGCCGGTTCTTGCCTTCCTCCAGCGTGATGGCGATCCAGCTGGTCGGCTTGTCGGCCCGCACGCGGATCGGCGGATTGCGCGGCCACAGCCATTCGGGCTCGGCGATGCGCACCGCGCGGCAGGGCTTGGTAACAAAATCGCCCAGGTCGAGCGGCGCTTGCAGGCGCGCCAACGCGGCGGCGTCGGCGATGCCGTCCACCTGCACCAGGTAGGTCTTGGCTTCCTTGTGGTCGGGGTGGGCGATCTTGTGCTGCAGCTTGCCGTCGTCGGTGAGGAGCATCAGGCCCTCGCTGTCGGCATCGAGCCGGCCGGCCGGGTAGACGTTCGGAACCTTGACGTAGTCGGCGAGCGATTCGCGGCCTTCCTGCGGGCTGAACTGGCATAGCACCTGGAAGGGTTTGTTGAAGAGGATGAGGGCCATGGAAGAGGGTGAGGAAATCGGGACGGGGTGCCGGGCGTGGCGCGGGGCACGATACTGGTGCATAATGCAAGAGACAACATGATGTCTTATACAAGACTCGCAACCACTATTGTAATGCAGTTCGCAGGCCATGCCTGAGGCCGCGGCATTGCAGAGCGCCGTGCGACCCGCCGTGCGACCATTTTGGAGAACACGATGTACCAGCATATCAACGTACCCGCCGACGGCCAGAAGATCACCGTCAACGCCGACTTCTCGCTGAATGTACCGGACCACCCGATCATCCCCTACATCGAGGGCGACGGCACCGGGATCGACATCAGCCCGGTGATGCTCAAGGTGGTCGACGCGGCGGTGGCCAGGGCCTACGGCGGGTCGCGCCGGATCCGCTGGATGGAAATCTACGCCGGCGAGAAGTCGACCAATGTCTACGGCCCGGACGTGTGGCTGCCGGCCGAAACCCTGGACGCGGTCAAGGAATACGTGGTCTCGATCAAGGGCCCGCTGACCACGCCGGTCGGCGGCGGCATCCGCTCGCTCAACGTGGCGCTGCGCCAGGAACTCGACCTTTATGTCTGCCTGCGCCCGGTGCGCTATTTCGCCGGCGTGCCCTCGCCGCTGAAGCAGCCGGAAAAGACCCACATGGTCATCTTCCGCGAAAACTCGGAAGACATCTACGCCGGCATCGAATGGGCCGAAGGCTCGGAAGGCGTCAAGAAACTGATCGACTTCCTGACCAATGAAATGGGCGTCAGGAAGATCCGCTTCCCGGAGACCTCGGGCCTGGGCATCAAGCCGGTCTCGCGCGAAGGCACCGAGCGCCTGGTGCGCAAGGCGATCCAGTACGCAATCGACAACGACAAGCCCTCGGTGACCCTGGTTCACAAGGGCAATATCATGAAGTACACCGAAGGCGGTTTCCGCGACTGGGGCTACGCCCTGGCGCAGCGCGAATTCGGCGCCGAACTGATCGACGGCGGCCCATGGTGCAAGTTCAAGAATCCGAAGACCGGACGCGACATCGTCATCAAGGATTCGATCGCCGACGCCTTCCTGCAACAGATCCTGCTGCGTCCGGCCGAGTACAGCGTGATCGCTACCCTGAATCTGAATGGCGACTATATCTCGGACGCATTGGCGGCCCAGGTCGGCGGCATCGGCATTGCGCCGGGCGCCAACATGTCGGATTCGGTTGCGATGTTCGAGGCCACCCACGGCACCGCGCCGAAGTATGCCGGCAAGGATTACGTGAACCCGGGTTCGCTGATCCTGTCGGCCGAAATGATGCTGCGCCATATGGGCTGGACCGAGGCAGCCGACCTGATCATTTCGGCGATGGAGAAGGCGATCCAGTCGAAACGCGTCACGTATGACTTTGCCCGTTTGATGGAAGGCGCAACCCAGGTATCGTGCTCGGGCTTTGGCGAGGTGATGATCGAGCAGATGCAATAATCACGCAATCATTTGATCTGAATCGAAAGCCCCGCCATGAAAGGCGGGGCTTTTCTTTTATAGGGCAGGGCCCATATGCGAGAGAATAGCCCTATCCAAATAGATAGGTAAAAAAAACCCCGCCTGGGCGGGGTTCTTCGCGTGCTTCCGCAGGGATGATTACATGCCCTGGATGTTGGAAGCTTGCTTGCCTTTAGGGCCTTGCGTGACTTCGAATTGGACTTTCTGACCTTCTTTGAGGGTCTTAAAACCGTTCATGTTGATTGCGGAGAAGTGTGCAAACAGATCCTCGCCGCCGTCATCTGGAGTGATGAAGCCAAAGCCTTTGGAATCATTGAACCACTTAACAGTACCAGTTGCCATAAAAGAACTTTCAAATTTAAACAAATCACACGAGCCATAAAAGCAAGAAGCTTCTTGCCCCCTCCTCAGCCTGCTCACTTCTTATCAACAAGTACATAAGTACAAGTCAATGTTTGCATTGTTGATGGACTAATCTTGTAAGTCAAGCCCTTTGATCGATGTGTTGCTAAATTCTTCACACGACCTGCAAAGCCAGCTCTTGATTTCTGCAATCGGAACGCCATCTGCGCTTTCAACGGAAAACAAGTAAGATGAAGGCGAGTCGAAGTGAACTGATCGAGGTGATCTGATCTTTACGCTTGGCATCATCCTTGAAAGCATTAGAATACGTCCATGGCAACCAAGCACGATACCGAACAGCTGCTGGAGCGGCAGATTGTAAAACCACCGCCCCTGTATCAGGTGGCGTTGCTGAATGACGACTACACGCCGATGGAGTTCGTGGTCGCTATCATTCAGGAGTACTTCAACAAGGATCGCGAGACAGCGACGCAGATCATGCTTTCCGTACACCGTCACGGCAAAGGCGTGTGCGGCGTGTTTTCCAAAGATATAGCGTGTACCAAAGTGGAGTTTGTCTTAACGCATGCGCGTAAGGCAGGGCACCCCCTGCAGTGCGTGATGGAGGAAGTATGATTGCGCAGGAACTTGAAGTATCCCTACACATGGCCTTTGTCGAAGCTCGACAGGCACGGCACGAGTTCATTACCGTGGAGCACCTGCTGCTTGCGCTCCTCGATAATCCCTCGGCCGCTGAAGTCCTGCGTGCATGCGCCGTCAACATCGACGATCTGCGCAAGACCTTGACCAATTTTATCGGTGACAACACCCCGACCGTGCCGGGCACGGGCGAGGTCGACACCCAGCCGACGCTCGGCTTCCAGCGCGTGATCCAGCGTGCGATCATGCATGTGCAGTCGGCGTCGAACGGCAAGAAGGAAGTCACCGGCGCGAATGTGCTGGTCGCGATCTTCGGCGAGAAGGACTCGCATGCCGTTTACTACCTGCACCAGCAGGGCGTGACCCGCCTCGACGTGGTGAACTTCATCTCGCACGGCGTGCGCAAGGACCAGCAGATCGACAGCCAGAAGGCGTCGGAAGGCGTGGAAGAGGCGCAGGTCGAAGGCGCGACGAAGGAAAGCCCGCTCGACCAGTTCACCCAGAACCTGAACAAGTCGGCCGCCGACGGCAAGATCGATCCGTTGATCGGTCGCGAAGAGGAAGTCGACCGCGTGATCCAGATCCTCTGCCGCCGCCGCAAGAACAATCCGCTGCTCGTGGGCGAGGCCGGCGTCGGCAAGACCGCGATCGCGGAAGGGCTGGCATGGCGCATCGTCCAGGAAGACGTGCCCGAGATCCTGCAGAATGCCGTCGTGTATTCGCTGGATATGGGCGCGCTGCTGGCCGGCACCAAGTACCGCGGCGACTTCGAACAGCGCCTGAAGGCCGTCCTCAAGCAATTGAAGGACACGCCGAACGGCATCCTGTTCATCGACGAGATCCACACGATCATCGGCGCCGGCTCGGCATCGGGCGGCACGCTGGACGCCTCGAACCTGCTGAAACCGGCCCTGGCCAACGGCCAGCTCAAGTGCATCGGCGCGACCACGTTCACGGAATTCCGCGGCGTGTTCGAGAAGGACCATGCACTCTCCCGCCGCTTCCAGAAGGTGGATGTAAACGAGCCGTCGGTCGAGCAGACCGTGCAGATCCTGCGTGGCCTGAAGTCGCGCTTCGAAGAGCACCACGGCGTGAAGTACTCGTCGTCGGCGCTGTCGACCGCGGCCGAACTGGCGGCGCGCTTCATCAATGACCGTCACCTGCCCGACAAGGCGATCGACGTCATCGACGAAGCGGGCGCGGCCCAGCGCATCCTGCCGAAGTCGAAGCAGAAGAAGACCATCGGCAAGACCGAGATCGAGGAAATCATCGCCAAGATCGCGCGTATTCCACCGCAGACCGTCAACCAGGACGACCGCAGCAAGCTGCAGACGATCGACCGCGACCTGCGCAACGTCGTCTTCGGCCAGGACCCGGCGATCGACGCGCTGGCATCGGCCATCAAGATGGCGCGCGCGGGCCTGGGCAAGCAGGACAAGCCGATCGGCTCCTTCCTGTTCTCGGGTCCGACCGGCGTCGGCAAGACCGAGGTCGCCAAGCAGCTGGCCTTCATCCTCGGCATCGAGCTGATCCGCTTCGACATGTCCGAGTACATGGAGCGCCACGCCGTGTCGCGCCTGATCGGTGCGCCGCCGGGCTACGTCGGCTTCGACCAGGGCGGCCTGCTGACCGAGGCCATCACCAAGAAGCCGCACGCGGTGCTGCTGCTGGACGAGATCGAAAAGGCCCACCCGGACATTTTCAACATCCTGCTGCAGGTGATGGACCACGGCACGCTGACCGACAACAACGGACGCAAGGCCGACTTCCGCAACGTGATCATCATCATGACCACGAACGCGGGCGCCGAAAGCCTGACCAAGCGTTCGGTCGGCTTCGTGGATGCGCGTGCGACCGGCGACGAGATGGCCGACATCAAGCGCATGTTCACGCCGGAGTTCCGCAACCGCCTGGATGCGATCATCAGCTTCCGTGCGCTGGACGAGGACATCATCCTGCGCGTCGTGGACAAGTTCCTGATGCAGCTGGAAGAGCAGCTGCACGAGAAGAAGGTGGAAGCCGTCTTCACCGAGAAGCTGCGCAAGTTCCTGGCTTCGAAGGGCTTCGATCCGCAGATGGGCGCCCGTCCGATGTCGCGCCTGATCCAGGACATGATCCGTAAGGCCCTGGCCGACGAGCTGCTGTTCGGCCGCCTGGTCAACGGTGGCCGCGTGACCGTGGACCTGAACGAGAAGGACGACGTCATCCTCGAGTTCCCGGAAGGCGACGCCCTGCCGCCGCCGGCCCCGGCCGAGACGGTCGAGATCGAGTAATTCCGGTCTCTCCCAAGAAACCGCGCCTTGTGCGCGGTTTTTTTATGGGCGGCGAATAGCGCGAGCTTCGTAGGGTGGGCGCCCTGTGCCCACGCGGAACGACGAGCCGTATTGATGTTCGCATGTGCGCACACACATCCCATCTCCGGAAGGTCTCATGAGGCATCTCGTTGGCCCTCGTCGTCATGGTAAGGCGACGGAGTGAAAAGTCGCGGTAAGCAACCCCGGGCCAACACGTAACGCGTGGGCACGGGGCGCCCACCCTACGGTTATTTCCCGAGCCATCGATACGGTTCGACGCAGCGGGGTGGGCAGGTTTTTTTGCTTGTATGCACGTCAACGCATCCGCGCACTGTGGCAAACTGATGCTCTTTTGCAACCTTTGCCACCGTGTCCATGAACGTCTCCCGCACCATCCTCGCGCTGTCGCTGGCGCTGATCGGCAGCCAGGCTGCCGCCGCCGACCCTTACTTCCGTTTCCCCGCCGTGCGCGGCGACACCGTCGTCTTCACCGCCGAGGGCGACCTCTGGCGCACGACCGTGAACGGCGGCAAGGCCACGCGCCTGACTACCCACCCGAATGCGGAAACCCACGCCGCCATCTCGCACGACGGCAAGTTCGTGGCCTTCGCCGCTTCCTACGAGGGCGCGCAGGAAGCCTATGTGATGCCGCTCGAGGGCGGCCTGCCCAAGCGCATCACCTTCGAGAACGGCGGCGTCACCGTGCTGGGCTGGACCGCGCAGGGCGAGGTACTGGTCAGCACCGAGAACTCGGTCGGGCCATCGAAGCACCGCGTCGTGGCCGCGCTCGACCCGGTCAAGATGACGCGCCGCGTACTGCCGCTGGCCGACGCCAACGATGCCGTGCTCGACGACAGCGGCCGCACCGTCTGGTTCACGCGCATGGGCCTGACGATGACGAACGATAACGTCAAGTCCTACCGCGGCGGGGCCACCGCCCAGCTGTGGCGCTACGAGCTGGGATCGAAGGGCGAGGCCCAGCAGCTGTTCAAAGGCGACAATGCCAACAACCGCCGCGCCATGTGGTGGCAGGGGCGCCTCTACTACATCAGCGACGCCGGCGGCGCCGACAACATCTGGACCTCGAACCCGGACGGTTCCGACCGCCGCCAGCTGACGAACCACAAGGAATGGGACGTGCGCAATGCCTCGCTGGGCAACGGGCGCATCGCCTACCAGCTCGGCGCCGACCTGCGCGTGTTCGACATCGCCAGCGGCGGCGACACCCGCCTGAACGCCAGCCTGCTGTCGGACTTCGACCAGCAGCGCCTGCGCCGCGTGAAGTCGCCGCTCGATGCGCTGACCGGCATCGAGCTGGCCAACAAGGCCGAGCGCATCGTGATCACCGCGCGCGGCCGGGTGACGATCGCCGGCACCGGCAGCTATCGCCGCGTCGAGATCGCGGTGCCGGATGGCGCGCGCGCCCGCAGCGCCGTCTTCAGCCACGACGACAAGTGGGTCTATGCCATCGTCGACGCCAGCGGCGAGAACGAGATCTGGCGCTATGCGGCGGACGGCTCGGGCAAGGGCGAGCGCCTGACCATGGACGGCGCCTCGCACCGTTCCAGCCTGTATCCGTCGCCGGACGGCCGCTGGCTGGCCCACACCGACAAGAAGGGCCGCACCTGGCTGCTCGACCTCGACAAGAAGACCAACGTCGTCATCGACGACGCCGGCCAAGCCGGCCTGGACCAGCCCGACCAGGTCGTGTGGTCGCCCGACAGCCGCAACCTGGCGTTCGTGCGCGTCGGCAGCATGGAGCAGCGCAACCAGATCGGCATGTATAACCTGGCGAGCCGCCAGATGAGCTTTGTCACGACCGACCGCTTCGAGTCCAGCTCGCCTGCCTTCTCGCCGGACGGGAAGTGGCTCTACTTCCTGTCGGCGCGCCACTTCAACCTGGGGAACAACTCGCCCTGGGGCGACCGCAACATGGGGCCGGTGTTCGATAACCGTGTCGGCGTCTACGCGCTGGCGCTGCAGCCGGGGACCCGCTTCCCGTTCAAGCCGGAAGACGAATTGACCAAGCCGGAAGAGAAGTCGCCCGAGGCCGCGGCGCGCGAAGCGATCAAAGCGCCCGGCGCCGACGATGCCGAGAAGAGCGCGGCGGTTGCCGCTGCCGTGGCCGCGAGCGCCAGCGTCGCCGGCAAGGACAAGCCGAAGGCGCCGACGCCGGCGATCGTCTATGCCGGCCTGCGCGAGCGCCTCTACGAGGTGCCGGTCGCACCGGGCAACTACCGCGCGCTGGCGCTCGACGACAAGCGCCTCTACCTCCTCGATTCCGACGACGGCCAGAAGGGCACGCTCAAGACCCTGGAGATCTCGCGCAACGCGCCGAAGCCCGAGACCTTCGTCGCCAACGTGCGCGAGTTCGGCCTGACCCAGGACCGCAAGCACATCTTCTACCGCACTTACGCCAAGGGCACGCCGGGCGACATGCTGATCGTCGACGCCGGCGCCAAGGCCCCGGCGGATCTCACCCGCGCCAAGGTCAAGGTCGACGACTGGGCGGTGAGCTCGAACCCGCGCATGGAATGGGTCCAGATGTTCAACGACGCCCGGCGCATGCACCGCGACTTCCTGTACGACGCCAACATGCGCGGCGTCGACTGGAAGGCCGTGCGCGCCCGCTACGCGCCGCTGGTCGAGCGCGTCACCGACCGCGCCGAACTGGACGACGTGCTGGGCATGATGGTCGGCGAAGTCGGCGCCCTGCATTCGCAGATCCGTCCGGGCGACGTGCGCCGCGCCCCGAGCGAGGGCACGCCGTCCAGCCTGGGCGCGGTGCTGACCCGCACCGGCGAGGGCTACCGCGTCGACCGCGTCTACCGCAGCGAGCCGGAACTGCCGTCGGAGGCCGGGCCGCTGTCGGCGCCGGACGTCGACGTCAAGGAAGGCGACGTCATCACGATGGTCAACGGCAAGTCGCTGCCTGAGGCGCGCGACATCGCCGACCTGCTGCTCGACCAGGCCGACAAGCAGGTGCTGCTGCAGGTGAAGAGCCCTGGCGGCAAGCCGCGTTCGGTGATCGTCACGCCGGTATCCATGATGCGCCACGCCAGCCTGCGCTATTCGGACTGGGAGCAGGGCAGGGCCCAGCAGGCCGACGCCGCCTCGAAGGGCCGGATCGGCTACCTGCACCTGCGCGCGATGGGCGCGCGCGACATCAACGCCTTTGCCCGCGACTTCTACGCCAACATCAACAAGGAAGGCCTGATCATCGACGTGCGCCGCAACAACGGCGGCAACATCGACAGCTGGATCATCGAGAAGCTGCTGCGCCGCTCCTGGGCCTTCTGGTCTTCGAACGGCAAACAGCCGCAGTCGAACATGCAGAACACCTTCCGCGGCCACCTGGTCGTGCTGGTGGACGAGCTGACCTATTCCGACGGCGAGACGTTTGCCGCCGGCATCAAGGCCCTGAAGCTTGGGCCCCTGGTCGGCAAGCGCACCGCCGGCGCCGGCGTCTGGCTGAGCGACTCGACCGGCCTGAGCGACAACGGCATGGCGCGCGTGGCCGAGTTCGGCCAGTTCGGGGCGGACGGCGAGTGGCTGATCGAAGGCGTGGGCGTCGCCCCCGACGTCGAGGTCGACAACCTGCCGCACGAGACCTTCAACGGGCGCGACCGCCAGCTGGAAGTGGCGATCGAGCTCCTAGAGAACAAGATGAAGGAGCAGCCGGTCAAGCCGTGGAAGCCGGCGGCGATTCCGGCGTTGAAGCGGTGATGTTTGATCCGCGGCGTCCCGAGGACGCCGCGGATAGTTCGAATCGTGATGACGGTGGGTACAAGTACCCACCCTACGCCCTTGCCGACGTTCGTGACTCCGGTTTTGTAGGGTGGACACCTGTGTCCACGCGGTCTCAACGCCCGATCGGAGCCACACTTTCCACTTCATCAAGCCGTCACATTCCCGGCCTACACTGCGCGCATCCTCACTCCCCGTGACCCGCATGCGCTCTTTCAAGCTCCACACCGGCACCAAGATCCTCGGCGCCTTCGCCATCGTCTCCCTGGTCCTGCTCGTCATCGTGTCGAATGCGCTGTGGCGCATGCATGCGGCCGACGCGCTCACCGCCGACCTGGTGAACGACAAGCTGGCCAAGCAGCAGCTGGCCTCCGACCTGCTGGGCCTGGAGCGCCTGAACGGCTCGCGCACGCTGTCGGTCGCGCGCAGCGACAGCCTGGAGCTGGCCGACTACTTCCTGGCGCAGCTGGCCGAAGGGCGCCGCCAGGCCGAGTCCATCGAGGCCAAGTGGACAAAACTGCCCGCGAGCGAACGCGAAACCGCGCTGCTGGACGCCAGCGGCCGGCGCAAGGCCAGCCTCGCCGCCGCCCAGGCCGAGCTGCTGCGCGCCAAGGAGTTCGGCCAGACCCAGCTCGTGGAGGACATCATCGCCAGGCGCTGGGAACCGGCGTACCAGGCACGGGTCGGCGCGCTCGAGGCGCTGCTGGCGCACGAGAGCGGCGAAGCACATCGCCTGGCGGCGGAATCGGCCGCGGCCTCCAGCTTCAGCAAGGCCCTGCTGCTGGCGCTCGGCGCCGGCGCGCTCGTCATCGGCGCGCTGCTGGCCTGGCTGCTGACCCGGAACATCGTCGGCCCGCTGCAGCAGGCCGTCGCCCTGGCCGAGCAGGTCGCGCACGGCGACCTGCGCCCGACCATCGCCCACGATCGCAGCGACGAGATCGGCCGCCTGTTCGACGCCCTGAACGGCATGACGGGCGGCGTATCGAACACCGTGGCCCAGGTGCTGCAGGGCGCGGTCGCGATCGACTGCGCCTCGCACGAGATCGCCGACGGCAACCACGACCTGTCGCAGCGCACCGAGCGCCAGGCCGGCGCCTTGAAGCAGACCGTGACGGCGATGGCGGCCTTGACGGATGCGATCGCCGAGAACAATGCCAGCGCCCGGCGCGCCAACGCGCTGGCCCAGGCGGCATCTAGCGTCGCGGGCGAAGGCGCGGCGGCGGTCGAGCAGCTGGTCGCGCGCATGGGAGCGATCAAGGCCTCGGCCGCGCGCATCGTCGACATCACGGGCATGATCGACAGCATCGCCTTCCAGACCAATATCCTGGCCCTGAACGCGGCAGTGGAGGCGGCGCGCGCCGGCGCCGAGGGGCGCGGCTTCGCCGTGGTGGCCGCCGAAGTGCGCAGCCTGGCCCAGCACTCGGCCGGGGCGGCCAAGGAAATCAAGACCCTGATCGGCCGCTCCGCCGGCGAGATCGAGGCCGGCACCGGCATCGCCAACGCGGCCGGCGCCACCATGCGCGCGATGCTCGCGCACGTGCGCGACGTCGCCGCGATCCTGGACGCCATCGACACCGCCAGCGCCGGCCAGGCCGGCGGCGTGGCCCAGCTCGGCCAGGCGATCGCCGAGATGGACTTGTCGACCCAGCAGAACGCGGCGATGGTGGAACAGGCCGGGGGAGCCGCCGAATCGATGCGCGCGCAGGCGGCCGAGCTGGCGCGCCTGGTCGCCACCTTCAGGCTGCGCGACGAGGCAACCGACGAGGCGGCGGACGCGCCGGAAAACGAGGCGCCCGCCGCAGCGCCGCGGCTGCCGGCCCTGGTCGCCGCCTGACTAGCTGGCGACTATACCGCCGCGAGCGCGCGCGCCAGGTCGGCGCGCTGGTCCTCGAGGTGCTCGATGCCGACCGACAGGCGGATGAGGGTGTCGCCGATGCCCAGTTCCGCGCGCTGCGCCGGCGGAATGGTCGCGTGCGTCATCAGGGCCGGATGCTCGATCAGGCTCTCCACCCCGCCCAGGCTTTCGGCCAGGGTGAACACCGAGCAGCTTTCCAGGAAGCGGCGCGCGCCGGCCAGGTCGGTGTCGAGCTCGATCGAGATGATGCCGCCGTAAGCCTCCATCTGGCGCCGCGCCAGCGCGTGTTGCGGGTGCGATTCCAGCCCCGGGTAATGCACCTTGCGCACCTTCGGTTCGCGCTCCAGCCACTGCGCCAGCGCCAGGGCGTTGGCGCTGCTGCGCTCGACGCGCAAGGCCAGGGTCTTGATCCCGCGTAGCACCAGGAAGCTGTCGAAGGGACCTTGAATGGCGCCGACCGCGTTCTGGATGAAGCCGAGCTGCTCGCCCAAGGCCGCGTGGCGCGGCTCCCGGCCGACCACGGCGACGCCGCCGATCACGTCCGAGTGCCCGTTCATGTACTTGGTGGTCGAGTGCACCACGATGTCGATGCCGGACTCCAGCGGGCGCTGGACGATGGGACTGGCGAAGGTGTTGTCGCAGACGCTGACGATGCCGCGCTCGCGGCACAGCTGCGCGATGGCCGCCAGGTCGGTCAGCTTCAGCATCGGGTTGGTCGGCGTCTCGACCCAGACCAGTTTCGTCTCGGGCTTGATGGCGGCCGCCAGCGCTTCCGGATCGGCCAGGTTCACGTAGCTGAAGTCGTGGCCCGCGCTTTTTCTCCTCACCCGTTCGAACAGGCGGTAGGTGCCGCCGTACATGTCGTCGCCGGCGACGATGTGCGAGCCGCCAGGGAGCAGTTCCAGCACCGCCGAGATGGCCGCCAGGCCCGAGGCGAAGGCAAAGGCGGCGCCGCCGTTTTCGATGTCGGCCACGCAGCGCTCGAGCGCCCAGCGCGTCGGGTTGTGCGAGCGCCCGTAGTCCAGGCCCTTGTGCACGCCCGGGCTCTCCTGGACGAAGGTCGAGGTGGCGAAGATCGGCGGCATCACCGCGCCGGTGGCGGGTTCGGGCGACTGGCCGCCGTGGATGACGCGGGTGGCGAGATGCCGCTTGTTGGTCGGCTTGTCGGTGGAGTCGGTCACGATAAGGTCCTGCGCAAATGGTTGAGGAGGTCGAAGCGGGTGATCAGGCCGTAGAAGCGCTCGCCGTCGGCGATGACGGCGGTCAGGCCGCGGTCGAGGATGTCGCGCAACTGCATCATGCCGGCCGACGGTGTGAGCGTCTGCAGCTGCGCCGTCATGGTGCTGGAAACGGGCGCCTTGAAGCGCCCGGGTTCGCTGGTCACGTGCAGCAGCAAATCGGATTCGTCGATGATGCCGACCAGGCGGCCGTTGTCGATCACCGGCAGCTGGGCCAGGTCGCTGCTGCGCATGCGGTTGAAGGCGGTGAGCAGGGTGTCGGTCGGCGCCACGGTGACGACTTCGCCGGCATCGAAGCGGCGCCCGATCAGGTCGCGCAGGTCGCCCAGTTGCGGGCGGTGCAGCAGGCCCTGGTCGACCATCCAGCCGTCGCTGTAGACCTTGGTCAGGTAGCGCGTGCCGGTGTCGCACACGAAGGTGACGACGCGCTTCGGCGTGGTCTGCGCGCGGCAGTAGCGCAGGGCGGCGGCCAGCAGGGTGCCGCTGGACGAGCCGGCCAGGATGCCTTCGTGCTGGAGCAGGGCGCGCGCCGTGTTGAAGCTTTCCTCGTCGCTGATGGTATAAGCGCTGCGCACCCGCGACAGGTCGGCGATGCCGGGGATGAAGTCCTCGCCGATGCCTTCGACCGCCCAGGAACCGGCCTCGGTCGACACCTGCCCGGTCTGGACGTACTCGGCCAGGATCGAGCCCTGCGGGTCGGCCAGCACGAATTCCAGCTCCGGCTGGACGCGGGCGAAGTAGCGCGACAGGCCGCTCAGCGTGCCCGAGGAGCCGACGCCGACCACGATGGCGTCGAGCGCGTGCCCGGCCTGCTGCCAGATCTCGGGGCCGGTCGTGGTTTCGTGGGCCAGCGGGTTGGCCGGGTTGTTGAACTGGTCGGCGAACCAGGCGCCCGGGATCTCGCGCGCCAGCCGCGCGGCGTAGTCCTGATAGTACTCGGGGTGGCCCTTGCCGACGTCGGAGCGGGTCAGGTGGATCTCGGCGCCCAGGGCCTTCAGGTGCAGGATCTTTTCGGCGGCCATCTTGTCGGGCACCACCAGCACCACGCGGTAGCCCTTGATGCGCGCCACCAGCGCCAGGCCCAGGCCGGTATTGCCGGCGGTGGCCTCGACCACGGTGCCGCCGGGCAGCAGGCGGCCGTCGCGCTCGGCCGCGGCGATCATCGCCACGCCGATCCGGTCCTTGATCGAGCCGCCGGGATTTTGCGATTCCAGTTTCAGGAAGAGCTGGCAGGGGCCGGTGTCGAGCCGGGTGACCTGGACCAGCGGCGTGTTGCCGATCAGGGAGAAGATAGCCGCCTGCGCCGGTGCGTGGGACGGGTGTTCCAGATTGCGTTGCATGTTGCCTCCAGGAAGGCGCCTTGTGGGCGCCGCGAACGCCAGAAGAGGGCGCGGATATGCGCCGGATCGTGAAGAACAAGACATCTTACGGCGATCGGCAGGCGAGCGTTTGAAGTGGCGCCAAGCGTGAGCGCGACCGGCCGTGAAGCGTCGAGGAGCCCAAGCTTAACAGTCAACGCATTGTTTGTTTAATAAGATAATCTCATATTGGTATGCGATTCATGAGACGGGCTTATGAAGCATAGGCAGGCCGCAAGCGCGCTCGACGGGCGCAAACGTGTTACCTGAAATGCATGCGATTTTGCCAATGATTGTTGCTCGCTGATGCTATACTGCCCCATCTTCCTTGCCCCGACATCCAGACCCATGCGCTTCCAGCGACTCTCCCTGACCGCGGCCGCCGCGCTGCTCCTGCTTGCCGCCTGCAGCGACAACGGCGTCCAGCTCGGCGAATTCCCGCCGATCACCAAGACCGAGGGCGACGAGCCTTTCGACCTGGTGGCGCCGACGTCGGACAGCCCGGCGCCGTTCACCTTCGACAGCAGCGATGCGCGGGTGGCCAAGATCGAGGGCAAGAGAGTGACGATCGGCGTGGCCGGCGTCGCCACCATTACGGCGCGGCAGGGGGAGCGCGGCAGCTACAATCCGACCTCGACCAGCACGACCCTGACCGTGAACGCGCGCGTCTGCGAAGCGCCATCGGTGCGCGAGAACGGCCTCTGCGTAGCGCCGCCCACCACCGCCGGCTACGTCACGCGCGGCGAAGTCGTGTGGATGCCGGCTTCCTTCCAGCTGAGCTGGGCCAAGGCCGATGCGTTCTGCAGGAACACGACCATCCAGGGCGCGAAAGCCTGGCGCCTGCCGACCAGGAACGAGCTGGCCGAACTGGTCGCGTCGGGCGAGCTGGACGGGCGCGGCTGGAAGGGCGGCGACGCCTGGACCAAGAGCGCCGGCGCCACCGCCAATACCTATGCGACCGTCAACCTGCTGAGCGGCGCGGCCAGCGACCTGGCCGCCGGCGACGAGGCCTACGTCACCTGCGTGCGTTGAGCGCAGGGACCGTGCAGCGTCTTCGCCCCATGACAGCGGCCATGCCTGCACGCGTATCTGCGTGCATGCCTTCGGCAAAGCCGCGGGCGTGAGCGTGCGCCTGTCCCAGGGCCTGCGCGCCGTCGCGATGCTTGAGGCCGCCAAGGGGCTGATCGTCCTGTTGACCGGTTTCGGCCTGTTCTCGCTGCTGCACCGGGACGTGCAGCACTTTGCCGAGATCCTGGTGCGGCACGCCCACCTGAATCCGGCGTCCCACATACCGCGCATCTTCCTCGCCTATGCGGCCAGGCTCGACGACGCGCACTTGCTGCAACTGGCCGCGGCGGCGCTCGCCTATGCCGCCGTGCGCATGGTCGAAGCCTACGGCCTGTGGTTCGGCCGCGCCTGGGGGGAGGGCTTTGCCGCCGCCAGCGGCGCCGTCTACCTGCCCTTCGAGCTGCACGAGCTGGTGCACCGCCCCGGCTGGCTTCCCGCCAGCCTGGCCGCGCTCAACCTGGCCGTGGTCGCCTTCATGATCTATAGCCTGCGCCGGCGCACGCGCGCCGGCAGGCCCGGTTAAGCGAGTCCTACCGGGGCTGCGTGCTACAATCGACTGCCGGCGCATCGTGCTCGTTTCGAGAGCGTCCCGGCGAGCGCGGGGCCGCATATGGTAGCGAGTCAACCTGGCTTTATCTTTGCAACCGGCATCGAAAACAGTATCCCGACCATCGATGGCGGGCGCGTCCGCATGGACGAGATGGCCAAGTGTGGCCATTACCGGCACTGGCGGCGCGATTTCGACCTGGTCGAGGAGATCGGCCTGCGCTTCCTGCGCTACGGCCCGCCCTTGCACACCAGCCTGCTGGGCGCCGGGCGCTACGACTGGTCGTTTGCCGACGACGTCTTTCCCGACCTGCGCCGCCGCAACCTGGTGGCCATCGTCGACCTCTGCCATTTCGGCTTGCCCGATTTTCTCGGCAACTTCCAGAACCCCGACTTTCCCGAGATCTTCGCCGCCTACGCCCGCGCGTTCGCCCAGCGCTATCCCTGGATCCAGCTCTACACGCCGGTCAACGAAATGTCGATCTGCGCGCTGTTTTCCGCCCTCTACGGCTGGTGGAACGAACAGATGCACAGCGACAGGGGCTTCGTCACAGCCCTGAAACACGTGGTCAAGGCCAACCTGCTGGCCATGCGCGCCATCCTGCGCGTGCGTCCGGACGCCTTGTTCATCCAGAGCGAATCGACCGAGTATTTCCACGCCGTGAAACCCGCCGCCATCGGCCCGGCGGAAACCATGAACGCGCGCCGTTTCCTGTCGCTGGATTTGAACTATGGCCGCCGCGTCGACTCCACCATGTACGAATACCTGCTCGACAACGGCATGACCCGGGACGAGTACCACTTCTTCCTGAACAACAACCTGAAGCACCACTGCCTGATGGGAAACGATTACTACCAGACCAACGAGCACCACGTGACGGCCGATGGCGCGACCACGGCGTCCGGCGAAATCTTCGGCTATGCTGTGATCACCCACCAGTACTACAACCGCTACCGCCTGCCCGTGATGCACACCGAGACCAACCTGTGCCAGGGACCCGCCGGCGACGAGGCGGTCAAGTGGCTGCGCAAGGAGTGGGCGAACGTGCTGCGCGTGCGTAACAACGGCGTGCCCATCGTCGGCTTCACCTGGTATTCGCTGACCGACCAGGTCGACTGGGACACTGGCCTGCGCGAAAACAATGGCCGCGTCAACGCCCTCGGCCTGGCCGACCTCGACCGCAAGCTGCGGCCGGTCGGGCTGGCCTACCGCGACCTGATCGCCGACTGGACCGAAGTCCTGCCGACCCAGAGCGTCTGCCTGCAGGTGCCCGTCGCCCTCGGCCAGGATTACCCCGGG
Source organism: Massilia sp. (assembly GCF_032106685.1). Lineage (GTDB taxonomy): Bacteria > Pseudomonadota > Gammaproteobacteria > Burkholderiales > Burkholderiaceae_D > Telluria. The sequence goes on along the minus strand of NZ_DAMCPG010000004.1, from coordinate 90,104 downwards.
CTCGCCGGTCCGCCCGCGCCCACGTCCCTTGATGCCGCGACCGCCACCAGCGCGCCGCGCAATGCGGAGTAAGGCCGAGGGGGAGCCAAGCATGCGATTCTCGAACAAGGTGGTCCTCGTCACCGGCGCCGCCGGCGGCATTGGCCTGAGCGCGGCGCTGCGCTTCGCCGCCGAGGACGCCAGCGTGGTGCTGGTCGACCGCGACGCCGCCGCCTTGCGGACGGCGTTCGACCTGCTGCGCGGGCATGGCCACGAGCAGGTACTGGAAGCGGTGTGCGACGTCGGCGACGAGGGGCAGGTGGCGAGCGCCGTCGAGCAGGTCATGCGGCGTTTCAAGCGGCTCGACGCGGTCGTCAACAATGCCGGGCTGATGATGTTCAAGCCGATCGAGGCCTTGAGCGGGGACGACTGGAGCAAGGTGCTGCGGGTCGACCTGCTCGGCGCCTTCTACTTCATCAAGCAGGCCTTCCTGCACATGCGGCCTGGGGGCGCGGTCGTCAACGTCTCCAGCGTCCACGCGCTGGAAACCGAGCCCCGGGTCGCGCCCTATGCCGCGGCCAAGGCCGCCATGCTGTCGCTGACCCGCTCGGCGGCGCTGGAAGGCATCCCCAAGGGCATCCGCGTCAACGCGATCCTGCCCGGCGCGATCGACACGCCGATGTTGTGGAATAACCCGGAAGTGCATTCCGGCGCCGAGCACATCGATCCGGCCGAGGTCGGCAAGCCCGCGGACGTGGCCGCCGCGATCGCCTTTCTCGCCTCCGACGAAGCCGCCTTCATCCAGGGCGCGTCGCTGCTGGTCGACGGCGGCCGGATGTGCCGTCTCTGATCGCAATGCTTAGGTGCCTGCCCTCAAGCGCCGCCACAGCGTCGTGCGGCTGATGCCAAGGTGCCGTGCGGCGGCCTCGCGCGAGCCGCCGAAGCGGGCGACGACCTCGGCGGCGGTCTCCAGCGCCGGCGCCGCCATAGCGCCCGCGACGAGACCGGATGCCGGCTGCGATGTGGGCTGCGATGTGGGCTGCGATGCGGCCTGCCCCAGCTCGGGCGCCACCGACAGCAGGAAGGCCGGGCTCAAGGCCTGCAGCGGCTCGGCCGCCAGGAACAGGGCCAGGCGTTCCATCAAATTGCGCAGCTCGCGCACGTTGCCCGGCCAGGCATAGCGTTCCAGCAGCGGCGCGCAGGCCGCCAGCTCGGCATGCAGGTTCGGGTGCGGCCGCGCGCCGAGCGCGGCGAGCGACTGCTTGAGCGACCACTCGGCCAGCGGCGCGATGTCAAGCAGGCGCGCGCGCAGCGGCGGCAGCGCCAGGCGCAGCACCGCCAGCCGGTAGAACAAATCGGCGCGGAAGCGTCCTTCGCGCACCCGCGCTTCAAGGTCGCAGTGGGTGGCGCTGATCACGCGCACGTCGATCGGCACCGGCCGCGTGCCGCCGACCCGCATCACCTCGCGCTCTTCCAGCACCCGCAGCAGGCGCGTCTGCAGGGGCAGCGGCATCTCGCCGATCTCGTCCAGGAACAGGGTGCCGCGGTTCGCCGCCTCGAACAGCCCGGCATGGCCGCCGCGGCGCGCGCCGGTAAAGGCGCCTTCCTCGTGGCCGAAGAGTTCCGATTCCAGCAGCGACTCCGCGATCGCCCCGCAGTTCACCGCCACGAAAGGCCGGTTCGCGCCCAGGCTGCGCGGGCCCTCGCGGTGGATCGCCTGGGCGACGAGCTCCTTGCCGCTGCCGGTCTCGCCCTGGATCAGGACGGTCGCCGGCGAGCGCGCATACAGCACCACCGATTGCCGCAGCCGCTCCATCGCCTCGGACTCGCCGCGCAGGTCGTTCAGGCCGCGCCGGGCGCGGCGCGGTTCGCTGGCGGGGCCGCGCCGGATGCGGTTCGCTTCCAGCTGGGTCAGGCGCGCCACTTCCAGCGCATCGTCGAAGGCCTGGCGGATCGACGCGGCCGAGTACAGGAACACGCTGCCCAGGCCCGCTTCTTCGGTCAGGTCGGCGATCAGGCCGGCGCCGACGATCACCTCGATCCCGGCCGCCTTCATTTCCTTGATCGCGGCGCGCGCGTCTTCCCGCGTCACATAGGTGCGCTGGGCGATGCGGATGCCGAAGGTGGCGCTGAAGTCGGCCAGCTCGGGCAGCGGCTGCTGGTAGCTGATCACGCCGATGCGGCTGGAGGCCTTGCGTGCCCGCGCCAGCGCCTGCATCACGTCGAAGCCGCTGGCCTTGGCCACCACCACCGGCGCCGAGACCCGGCCCTTGAGGTAGGCGCCGTTCGAGCCGGCGGCGATCACCACGTCGCAGCGCTCGCTCGCCATGCGTTCGCGGATGTGGCGCGCGGCCTCGTCGAAGCCCAGGTTGATGGGTTCGATGGTGGCCAGGTGGTCGTACTCGAGGGTGATGTCGCGGAACAGGTCGGACAGGCGCGACACCGAGACGGTCCAGATCACCGGCTTGTCGACTTCCTGGGGAAGAGGGGAGAGAGGGCGCATGTTGCAATTGTAACGCATCGTTGTTTCAGATGTTTCACCGTGAAACGCATGTGCAACATCGCCTTGCTTGACGCAGCAGGCTGCTTGACGCTAAACGCCTGAACTATCAGGCTTTCAGGGAGCCCAAGCAGTGCCGGCGCCGCTGGCACGGTCCTTGCAAAAGAACATGCATCATTGTGCAATCGTTTGCGAACCACCAGGAGAGACCATGATCCAATCGCCAGGCGCGCTGTTCCGCCGCGCCGTCCAGGAAGAATCGCCGCTGCAGGTCGTCGGCGCCATCAATGCCAACCACGCCCTGCTGGCCAAGCGCGCCGGCTTCAAGGCCATCTACCTGTCGGGCGGGGGCGTCGCCGCCGGCTCGCTGGGCCTGCCGGACCTGGGCATCTCGAACCTGGACGACGTGCTGACCGACGTGCGCCGCATCACCGACGTCTGCGATTTGCCGCTGCTGGTCGACGTCGACACCGGCTTCGGTTCCTCGGCCTTCAACGTCGCCCGTACCGTGAAGTCGATGATCAAGTTCGGCGCCGCCGCGATGCATATCGAAGACCAGGTCGGCGCCAAGCGCTGCGGCCACCGTCCGGGCAAGGAAATCGTCTCCAAGCAGGAGATGGTCGACCGCATCAAGGCAGCCGTGGACGCCCGCACCGACGAGAACTTCGTGATCATGGCGCGCACCGATGCGCTGGCCGTGGAAGGCATCGACGCGGCCATCGACCGCGCGGTCGCCTGCGTCGAGGCCGGCGCCGACATGATTTTCCCGGAAGCGATGACCGACCTCAAGATGTACGCGCAGTTCGCGAAAGCCGTCGGCGTGCCGATCCTGGCCAACATCACCGAGTTCGGCTCGACCCCGCTGTTCACGGTCGACGAGTTGAAAACCGCGGACGTCGGCATCGTGCTGTACCCGCTGTCGGCCTTCCGCGCCATGAACAAGGCGGCCGAGAACGTCTACACGGCGATCCGCCGCGACGGCAGCCAGCAGGCTGTGGTCGACACCATGCAGACCCGCGCCGAACTCTACGAGCGCATCAATTATCACGATTTCGAGCAGAAACTGGACGCGCTGTTCGCAGCGCAAAAGAAATAATCGGACACTGAACAGGAGACCAACATGAGCGAACAAAATCCAACTTTCAAGCCAAAGAAATCCGTGGCCCTGTCGGGCGTCGCCGCCGGTAACACCGCGCTGTGCTCGGTCGGCAAATCGGGTAACGATTTGCACTACCGCGGTTACGACATCCTGGACGTGGCCAACTCCTGCGAATTCGAGGAGATCGCCTACCTGCTGGTGCACGGCAAGCTGCCTACCGGCGCCGAACTGAAGGGCTACAAGGCCAAGCTCAAGATGCTGCGCGGCCTGCCGCAAGCGGTCAAGCTGGCGCTGGAAGCGCTGCCGGCCGGCAGCCACCCGATGGACGTGATGCGTACCGGTGTCTCGGCCCTGGGCTGCGCGCTGCCGGAAAAGGACGACCACAACATCGCCGGCGCGCGCGACATCGCCGACCGCCTGATGGCGTCCTTCGGCTCGATGCTGCTGTACTGGTACCACTACAGCCACAACGGCAAGCGCATCGAGACCGAGACCGACGACGATTCGATCGGCGGCCACTTCCTGCACCTGCTGCACGGCACGAAGCCGCCGGAAGAGTGGGTGCGCGCGATGCATACCTCGCTCATCCTCTACGCGGAGCACGAGTTCAACGCCTCGACCTTTACCGCGCGCGTGATCGCCGGCACCGGCTCGGACATGCACTCGGCCATCACCGGCGCGATCGGCGCGCTGCGCGGCCCGAAGCACGGCGGCGCCAACGAAGTGGCGCTGGACATCCAGAAGCGCTACGAGAACGCCGACGAAGCCGAGGCCGACATCCGCAATCGCGTGGCAAATAAAGAAGTCGTGATCGGCTTCGGCCACCCGGTCTACACCATCAGCGACCCGCGCAACGTCGTCATCAAGGAAGTCGCGCGTTCGCTGTCGCAGTCGGCCGGTTCGATGAAGATGTTCGACATCGCCGAGCGCCTGGAATCGGTCATGTGGGAAGTCAAGAAGATGTTCCCGAACCTGGACTGGTTCTCGGCCGTGTCGTACCACATGATGGGCGTGCCGACCGCCATGTTCACCCCGCTGTTCGTGATTTCGCGCACCTCGGGCTGGGCCGCGCACATCATCGAGCAGCGCATCGACAACAAGATCATCCGCCCGAGCGCGAATTATGTCGGTCCGGAAGACCTGCAGTTCGTGCCGATCGCCGATCGAAAGTAATGAGCATCACCATGAACAACGCCTACCGCAAACCCCTGCACGGGACCAACCTGCATTACTTCGACGCGCGCGAAGCGGTCGACAGCATCGAAGCCGGCGCCTGGGACAAGCTGCCCTACACCTCGCGCGTGCTGGCGGAAAATCTCGTGCGCCGCTGCGAGCCGATGGCTTTGGTGCCATCGCTGAAGCAACTCATCGAGCGCAAACGCGACCTCGACTTCCCCTGGTTCCCGGCGCGCGTGGTCTGCCACGACATCCTGGGCCAGACCGCCCTGGTCGACCTGGCCGGCCTGCGCGACGCCATCGCCCTCGAAGGCGGCAACCCGGCCCTGGTCAATCCAGTCGTGCCGACCCAGCTGGTGGTCGACCACTCGCTGGCCGTGGAGTGCGGCGGCTTCGATCCCGATGCCTTTGCCAAGAACCGCGCCATCGAGGACCGCCGCAACGAGGACCGCTTCGACTTCATCAACTGGACCAAGAAGGCTTTCCAGAACGTCGACGTGATCCCGCCGGGTAACGGCATCCTGCACCAGATCAACCTGGAGCGCATGAGCCCCGTGATCCAGGTGAAGGACGGCGTCGCCTTCCCGGACACCCTGGTCGGCACCGACTCGCACACCCCGATGGTCGACGCGCTGGGCGTGATCGCCATCGGCGTCGGCGGCCTGGAAGCCGAGAGCGTCATGCTGGGCCGTGCTTCGTATATGCGCCTGCCGGACATCGTCGGCGTCGAGCTGCTAGGTGCGCCGCAACCGGGCATTACCGCCACCGACGTGGTGCTGGCGCTGACCGAATTCCTGCGCCGTGAAAAAGTCGTCTCGACCTACCTCGAATTCTACGGCGAGGGCGCGGCCAGGCTGACCCTGGGCGACCGCGCCACCATCTCGAACATGGCGCCGGAATTCGGTGCGACGGCCGCGATGTTCTACATCGACGAGCAGACCATCAAGTACCTGAAGCTCACCGGCCGCGAAGACGAGACCGTGAAACTGGTCGAGCTCTACGCGAAGGAAACCGGGCTCTGGGCCGACGCCCTCGCAACCGCCGAGTACGAGCGCGTGCTGCGCTTCGACTTGTCGACCGTCGTGCGCAATATCGCGGGACCGTCGAACCCGCACAAGCGCGTGCCGACCTCGGAACTGGCCGCGCGCGGCATCGCCGGCGTCGTGGAAAACGAGCCCGGCCTGATGCCGGACGGCGCCGTTATCATCGCCGCGATCACCAGCTGCACCAACACGAACAATCCGCGCAACATGGTCGCCGCCGGCCTGCTGGCGCGTAACGCCAACAAGGCCGGCCTGCTGCGCAAACCCTGGGTCAAGTCCTCGCTGGCGCCGGGCTCGAAGGCGGTCTCGCTCTACCTGGAAGAAGCGGGCCTGCTGCCGGAACTGGAAAAGCTGGGCTTCGGCGTGGTCGCCTTTGCCTGCACCACCTGCAACGGCATGAGCGGCGCGCTCGACCCGGTCATCCAGAAGGAGATCGTCGAGCGCGACCTGTACGCGACCGCCGTCCTCTCGGGCAACCGCAACTTCGACGGCCGCATCCACCCCTACGCGAAGCAGGCTTTCCTGGCCTCGCCGCCCCTGGTCATCGCCTACGCGATTGCCGGCACCATCCGCTTCGACATCGAGAAGGACGTGCTGGGCACGGACGCGAACGGCAAGCCGGTGACCTTGGCCGACATCTGGCCGAGCGACGAGGAGATCGACGCCGTCATCGAACAGAGCGTGAAGCCCGAGCAGTTCCGCAAGGTCTACACGCCGATGTTCGCGCGCGTGGCCGACGACGGCGAGGCCGTGAGCCCACTGTACGACTGGCGTCCGCAAAGCACCTACATCCGCCGTCCGCCCTACTGGGAAGGCGCGTTGGCCGGCGTGCGCACCTTGTCCGGCATGCGTCCGCTGGCGGTCCTGGGCGACAACATCACGACCGACCACCTGTCGCCGTCGAACGCGATCATGATGGACTCGGCCGCCGGCGAATACCTGTTCAAGATGGGCCTGCCGGAAGAGGACTTCAACTCCTACGCGACCCACCGCGGCGACCACCTGACGGCCCAGCGCGCGACCTTCGCCAATCCGACCCTGAAGAACGAGATGGTGCGCAATCCGGACGGCAGCGTGCGCGCCGGTTCCCTCGCGCGCATCGAGCCGGAAGGGCAGGTGACCCGCATGTGGGAAGCGATCGAGACCTACATGGAGCGCAAGCAGCCGCTGATCGTGATCGCCGGCGCCGACTACGGCCAGGGTTCCTCGCGCGACTGGGCGGCCAAGGGCGTGCGCCTGGCGGGCGTGGAGGCGATCGTGGCCGAAGGCTTCGAGCGCATCCACCGCACCAACCTGGTCGGCATGGGCGTGCTGCCGCTGGAGTTCCAGCCGGGCACCAACCGCCTGAGCCTGGGCATCGACGGCACCGAGACCTTCGACGTGATCGGCGAGCGCACCCCGCGCGCGACGCTGACCCTGGTCATCCACCGCAAGAACGGCGAGCGCGTCGAGGTGCCGGTCACCTGCCGCCTCGATACGGCCGAAGAGGTGTCGATCTACGAAGCCGGCGGCGTGCTGCAGCGCTTCGCGCAGGACTTCCTGGCCTCCTCGAAGGTTGCGGCGTAATCACGCCTGCGACTTGCCCGGGAACCCGTAGGGTGGGCGGCTCCGCCGCCCACGCGTTCAAGCAGCAGGTGATTAATCGCGACAATGCGCGCCGATCACACGTGCGTTGAACGCGTGGGCGGGAGACCCGCCCACCTTACGTCCCTTCGGCCCACCAATTGGGAATTCAAACAATGGCACACCAACCCCAAATCAAAATCCCCGCCACCTACATGCGCGGCGGCACCAGCAAAGGCGTCTTCTTCCGCCTGCAGGATCTCCCCGCAGCCGCCCAGCAGCCCGGCCCGGCCCGCGACGCGCTCCTGCTGCGCGTGATCGGCAGCCCCGACCCCTACGGCAAGCAGATCGACGGCATGGGCGGCGCCACCTCGAGCACCAGCAAGACCGTGATCGTGTCGAAAAGCACCCGCCCCGACCACGACGTCGACTACCTGTTCGGCCAGGTCTCGATCGACAAGCCTTTCGTCGACTGGAGCGGCAACTGCGGCAACCTGTCCTCGGCGGTCGGCTCCTTCGCGATTTCAAGCGGCCTGGTCGACCCCGCGCGCCTGCCGAAGGACGGCATGGCGCTCGTGCGCATCTGGCAGGCCAACATCGGCAAGACCATCAATGCGCACGTTCCGATGACCGACGGCGAAGTCCAGGAAACCGGCGACTTCGAACTCGACGGCGTGACCTTCCCGGCGGCCGAGGTCCAGCTCGAATTCATGGACCCGGCGGCCGACGAAGAGGGCGCCGGCGGCTCGATGTTCCCGACCGGGAACCTGGTCGACGACCTGGAGGTACCGGGCCTGGGCACCCTGAAGGCGACCATGATCAACGCCGGCATCCCGACCATCTTCGTGAACGCGGCCGACATCGGCTATACCGGCACGGAGCTGCAGGAAGCCATCAACGGCGACGAGCGCGCGCTGGTGATGTTCGAGACCATCCGCGCCTGCGGCGCCGTGCGCATGGGCCTGATCAGGCACGTCGACGAGGCGGCCGGGCGCCAGCACACGCCGAAGGTCGCCTTCGTCGCGCCGCCGCGCGACTACACCGCGTCCAGCGGCAAGCCGGTGGCGGCGTCCGACATCGACCTGGTGGTGCGCGCGCTTTCGATGGGCAAGCTGCACCACGCGATGATGGGCACGGCGGCCGTGGCCATCGGCACCGCCGCCGCGGTGCCCGGCACGCTGGTGAACCTGGCGGCCGGCGGCGGCCGCCCAGGCGCGGTGCGCTTCGGCCACCCATCCGGCACGCTGCGCGTGGGCGCCGAGGCGGTCGAGGCGGACGGCGAATGGCAGGTCACCAAGGCCGTGATGAGCCGCAGCGCGCGCGTGCTGATGGAAGGGTGGGTACGGGTGCCGGGCGATACGCTCTAAGACCCAGGCCTGCGCTTGCGGCGGCCGGCTGTCGTCAATATCGCGACAGTTGGTCGCTTTTTGTTTCCAAAATGCTAGTACGTCCATGCAGCGTGGTTTATGATCTGCCAACGCCAAGCGGCCCATCGTTAGAGGTCGCGGCCTGGGGAAACACCTGAGATGGACAGAATGTCGAGTCAACCCGCCCTCGTGGCCGACGCATTGCGGCTGCTGGGGGCGCCCGCCTGCGCCTGCGATGCCGCAGGCGTCATCGTTGCCGCCAACGACGCGCTGGTCGCGCTGCTCGGCGCGCCGCCGCATGGCCGCGCGCTGACGGAGCTGCTGCGCGTGGCCAGCGCCAACGACGCCAGCCTGATGGCGGAGGCGATGGCGCAGCCCTGCACCTGGCCCGGCGCGCTGGCCGCCAGCCATGGCATGGTGCCGGTACAGGTCTGCGTCCAGCCGCTCGCCGACGGCGTCGGCACGAGCGGCGCGAGCTTCGTCTTCGTCGACGTCGGCCCGTGGCAGAGCGAAAGCCTGCGCAACAGCGCGCTGGAACAGCGCGTGATCCTCGAGAACGCGCCGGTCGGCATCCTGTTGACGCGCGGCGGGCGCATGCTCGACTGTAATCCGCGCCTGGCGGCGATGCTGGACTCGACGCCGGCCGAACTGGTCGGCATGGATCCGGCCCAGGTCTTCGTGACCCAGCAGGCCTTCCGCGCCTTCATGGAAGACGCCTTCGGCGCGCTGCTGCAGGGCCGCGTGTTCGAGCGCGACGAGCAGCAGTTCCGGCGCCGCGACGGCAGCCTGTTCTGGTGCCGCGTGCGTGCCCATGGCGTCGAGCCCGGCCGGCGCGAGGCCGGCACCATCTGGATCGTCGAGGACGTGACCGAGACCCGCCGCGCCCAGCTCGAGGTCGAGGCGCTGCTGACCAACTCCTCGCTGGCGATCCTCTTCACGCGCTCGCGCAGGATCACCCGCTGCAACGCCGGTTTCCGCGCCATCTTCGGCTATGCCGACGCGTCGCCGGCCCACGTGTGCCAGCTGTACCGCGACCAGGACGAATGCGACACGGTCGGCGCCGCGGCCTACCGCCAGTTCGAGCGCGGCCAGGCCTACCATGGCGAGACCGAGATGGTGCGCGCCGACGGCACGCCGATCTGGGTCCAGCTGATCGGCTACATGGTCAATCCGGACGACCCCGGCCAGGGCAACGTCTGGATCATCGAGGACCGCACCCGCCACAAGCGCGACGAGCAGTCGCTGCGCAATGCGCTGCTGGAGAACCAGGCCATCCTCGACACCGCGGTGCTGGGCATCGCCGTGGTCGAGAAGGGGCGCACGCTGCACTGCAACCGCAAAATGGAAGAGCTGTTCGCCTGCACCCAGGGCAGCGTCACCGGCGCCACCGTGCGTTCGCTGTACCCGGATGCCGACAGCTGGGACGCCGCGCGCGTCGGGACCGCGCGCGACTTCGCCGCCGGGCGCGTGCACGTGTCCGAACACCGCCTGATCCGGCGCGACGGCGAACTGTTCTGGGCGCGCCTGTCGGGACGGCCGTTCGACCTGGACGACCCGGGCGGGCGCAGCGTCTGGATGGTCGATGACGTCACCGCGCAGCGCGCCGCCGCCGAGGAAGTGCGGCGCGCGCGCGACGAGCTCGAGGTGCGGGTGGCCGAGCGCACCGCCGAACTGGCGGGCGCCAACGCGCTGCTGCAGGAAGAGATCGTCGAGCGGCGCCAGGCCGAGGCGCGCGTGCAGCACATGGCCTACCACGACAGCCTGACCGGGCTGCCGAACCGCGCGCTGCTGACCGACCGCCTCGAGCGCGCCATCCTGGCGGCCAAACGTGCGGACGGCAAGCTGGCCGTGATGTTCATCGACCTGGACCGCTTCAAGACCATCAACGATTCGCTCGGCCACCTGATCGGCGACTACCTGCTCAAGGAAGTGGCGCAGCGCCTGTGCCGCGCGGTGCGCGCCAGCGACACGGTCGCGCGCCTGGGCGGCGACGAGTTCGTGGTGCTGGTGCCGGGCGTGGGGGCGGTCGAGGAATGCCACCACGTGGGCGAGAAGATCATCGAGGCGCTGGCCGTGCCGGTGCCGATCGAGGGCCACCTGCTGCACATCTCGCCCTCGATCGGGATCTGTCTGTATCCGGACGACGGCCTGGACGCCGAGACCCTGATGCGCCATGCCGACGCCGCGATGTACCACGCCAAGGGCGCGGGCCGGAACAACTACCAGTTCTTCACCCAGCGCATGAACCAGGCGGCGGCGCGCCACTTCGAACTCGAATCCAACCTGCGCACGGCGCTCGCCAACGGCGAGTTCGAACCCTTCTACCAGCCGATCATGGACATGGCCACGCGCCGCGTGCATGCGCTCGAGGTGCTGCTGCGCTGGCGCCGCCCCGGCATCGGCCTGGCGCTGCCGGACGATTTCATTCCTATCCTGGAAGAGAACGGCATGATCGTGCCGGTCGGGGAGTGGGTGATCCGGCGCGCCTGCGAGCAGAGCATGGAATGGCAGCGCCAGGGCCTGCCGCCGGTGCCGCTGGCGATCAACCTGTCGGCGCGCCAGTTCATGCACAAGGCGCTGGTGACCTCGATCCGGCGCATCGTCGAGGAGACCGGCATCGACCCGGCCCTGGTCGAATTCGAGATCACCGAATCGGCCCTGATGCAGCACAGCGAGCAAACCCTGGAGATCCTGGGCCAGATCAACCGCATGGGCATGCGCCTGTCGATCGACGACTTCGGCACGGGGTATTCGAGCCTGGCCTACCTGAAGCGCTTCCCGGTCAGGAAGATCAAGATCGACCGCGCCTTCATCCGCGAGCTGGAAGCGAGCAGCGAAGACCGCGCGATCGTCGCCGCCGTCATGGCGCTCGCGGGCAGCCTGCAGCTGCAGGTGGTGGCCGAAGGCGTCGAGACCGAGGAACAGCTGGCGCTGCTGCGCGGCTACGGCTGCCAGTACGTGCAGGGCTGGCTGTTCGCGAAGGCGCTCGACAGCGGGGCGACGCGGGCGCTGCTGGTGGACGACGGCGGTTCGTGATCGTCAAGAACGCGTGGGCACGGGGCGCCACCCTACGCCCGCACGGCCTGTGGCTTTCGATGCTGTAGGGTGGGCGCCCCTGTGCCCACGCGTGATACGCGACGCATCGTGGCTGGACACGTCATCGGCGCCTGTTAATCCAGCGTCGCCACCACCGGCGTATGATCCGACGGCTGCTCCCACTTGCGCGGTTCGCGGTCGATGATGCAGGCGGTGCAGCGCTTGGCCAGTTCGGTCGACAGCAGGATGTGGTCGATGCGCAGGCCGCGGTTGCGGCGGAAGGCCATCATGCGGTAATCCCACCAGCTGTACTGCTTCTCGGGCTGCTCGAACATGCGGAAGGCGTCGACCATGCCGAGGTCGACCAGGGCCGCCATCGCCGCCTTTTCCTTGTCCGAGAAATGGATCTTGCCTTCCCACTCGGCCGGATCGTGGACGTCGCGGTCTTCGGGGGCGATGTTGTAGTCGCCCAGCAGGGCCAGTTGCGGATGCTGGCGCATTTCCTCGCCCAGCCACTCGTGCAGGGCCTTGAGCCAGGCCAGCTTGTAGACATATTTGTCCGAATCGACCGCCTGGCCGTTCGGGATGTAGGCGCAGACGAAGCGCACGCCTTCGATGGTGGCGGCGATGATGCGCTGCTGCTCGTCCTCGAAACGCGGGTTGTTCTTGACGACATCGGTGATCGGGTGCTTCGACAGGATGGCCACGCCGTTGTAGGTCTTCTGGCCGGTGTAGGCGACTTGATAACCTGCAGAATTAATTTCTGCCAGCGGGAACTTATCGTCGGTCAGCTTGGTCTCTTGAAGGCAGAGCACGTCAACCGGATTGGCTTGCAGCCATTGCAGCAGGTGCGGCAGGCGCACCTTCAGCGAGTTGACGTTCCATGTTGCTATTTTCATGTATGCGCGTGGTAAGTGAAACGCCGGGCGGACCGTCCGCCCCGGCTCGTGCGCAGTATCGGCGCTCCCCGCGAATCCTGCAACTTTCCACAACCGCAGCCTTTCTGGCAGCGCAGCATTTTATTTGCTTAAAATGCAATTCGAATGATCAAAGCATAAGTTTGTGTAATAAAATACCCGCATCGCGAAAACTTCCGCTCGGAATTGTTGCAAGGTGTAACATTTAAGGCGCAGCAGGTAACAGTTCTTTATTGTTACCCTAAAGGAACTTTAAGTTGTATTTGCATAACTCGCGATGTAGTATGCCGTTTGACGGCCTGAACGACTTCCAGGCATGCCGTTCCGTAGGGCCGCACGATTGATGATTCATCCGTGCAAGGGTTTGCGGGACAAAATGGTACTATGGTGAAATATTGCTGTTTCGATAGCGAGTATCCGTACCCATATGAAAAGGACAGAGATGCGCAGTGCATTTGAAGCATGGGCCCAACGCGATGGCCACATTACGCGACGCCGTGAAGACAAGCCCGAGGAATACCTCGTCTACGAAACCCAGCGCCGCTGGGTGATCTGGCAGGCTGCCCTGGCCCATGGCGCGAAGGCTGCGGCCGAGACCCCGTCGAAGTTCGGCGAGGGGGCGATGCAGCAGGACGAAGCGGCGGTGCGCAACCGCGTGCTCAACGAAGTGCTCGACGCCTTCAGCGACCTCGACGAGAGCGCCGGCATGGAAGGCGTGCTGAAGGTCATCCAGGCCCTGAAGAAGAAGCAAAAAGCGACGGCCGAACAGGCCTGATGCAATACCGCCACTACAAAGGCGGCCTCTACGAGCTGGTCTGCGAGGCCACGCTCGAGGCGGACCTTACGCCGATGATCATCTACCGCGCGGCCGACGGCTCGATCTGGGCCCGGCCGAAGGCGGTGTTCTTCGAGCTGGTCGAGGTCGACGGGGTGATGACGCCGCGCTTCGCGCCGGTGTCCTGACGCGCGCGTGAAATAAAATTTCACGCTTGAGCGGCCGCTGAAATATTCTTTCGTCAGGTGGACCCGGCCGCGCAGGCACCTGTGTCCACGCTGCCTCACCGTCCGCGTGAGCGCGGCTTTCCCGAATTCCATCCGTTTGCGTCATCGCCAATGCTGACGTGACGCAGGCGCCCCATACCGCGTGGACACAGGTGTCCACCCTACGAAAAGCCACCGATCGTAGGGTGGGTACTTGTACCCACGCGGTCTCACCGTCTACGTGGTCGTGGTGCGTCTCGCACCGATGTGCGCGCATCGATGTGATATCGATGTCGACAGCGCGCCGCCGCGCAATACCGGTGGGTACGAGTACCCACCCTACGAACGTCAACGGCCCCGCCATAAAAAAACGGGCCGCTTCAAGCGGCCCGTCTTCATTCCATCGAACCGATCACACGCGGTTCATCAGGAAGGTCGTCAGCAGCGGCACCGGACGGCCGGTGGCGCCTTTCTGCGCGCCGCTCTTCCAGGCGGTGCCGGCGATGTCCAGGTGGGCCCAGGTGTAGTTGCGGGTGAAGTTCTCCAGGAAGCAGGCCGCGGTGATCGAGGCGCCGCCCGGGGTGCCGATGTTGGCCAGGTCGGCGAAGTTCGACTTCAGCTGCTCGTTGTACTGCTCGCCGATCGGCAGGCGCCATGCGCCGTCGCCGGCTTCCTTGCCCGCTTGCAGCAGTTCTTCGGCCAGGGCGTCGTGGGCGGCGTCGTGGCGGGTGAACAGGCCGCTGTTGTGGTGGCCCAGCGAGATCACGCAGGCGCCGGTCAGGGTGGCGATGTCGACCACGGCGGCCGGCTTGAAGCGCTCGGCGTAGGTGAGGGCGTCGCACAGGATCAGGCGGCCTTCGGCGTCGGTGTTCAGGATCTCGATGGTCAGGCCGTTCATCGAGGTGACGATGTCGCCCGGCTTGGTGGCGCGGCCCGACGGCATGTTTTCGCACGCGGCGACGATGCCGATCACGTTCAGCTTCAGGCCCATCTCGCCGATCGCGCGGAAGGTGCCCAGCACCGAGCCGGCGCCGCACATGTCGTATTTCATCTCGTCCATGCCCGGACCGGCCTTGATCGAGATGCCGCCGGTGTCGAAGGTGATGCCCTTGCCGACCAGGACCGTCGGCGCATCCTTCTTGCCGCCGCCCATGTGCTTCAGGACGATGAACTTCGGCGCTTCCTCGCTGCCCTTGGCGACCGCTAGGAAGGAGCCCATCTTCAGGGCTTCGAGCTGCTTGCGCTCCAGGACTTCGATCTCGAAGCCGAAATCGTCGGCGAGTTTGCGCGCGACGTTGGCGAGGTAGGTCGGGGTGCAGACGTTCGGCGACAGGTTGCCCAGTTCCTTGGTCAGCTTCATGCCGTTGGCGATCGCGATGGCCTGCGCCAGCGAGGCCTTGGCCTGGGTATTCGCCAGCGGCACGGCGACCGCGATCTTGCGCACGCCGCTATACGCCGGTTCCTTCTTGCTCTTTTGTGCGTCGCTGCGGAATTCGGCCTCGTTGGCGGCAACGACGATGGTTTGCAGCGCCCATTCAGGCGTGCGCTCTTTCACTTCGGTGCTTGGAAATGCGATAATCGCGTCCGCCGCGCCCAGCGATGCGAAGGCCTTCAGGGTCGCGTTGACCGCGGTGACGAAATTCTTCTCGCTGACCACTTCGTCGGCGCCCATGCCGACCAGCAGGACGCGCGCCGCGGCCACGCCCGCCACGCCGCGCAGCAGCAGGGTCGAGCCGGCCTTGCCGGTAATGTCGCCCGACTTCAGTGCCGCGGTGATTTCACCGGTTTGATCGAGGGCTTTCGCAGCCTGCGACAGTTTTTTGTTTTCGAACACCGCCACTGCCACACAGCCGGATTTGGCCGCGGCCAGGGTGTTTTTTGTGTCGAATGCTTTTATGCTAAAGTCCATTTGATTCTCCCGTTTCGTATTGTGCGCAGCATGCGAACAGCAGTGGACACACTGCTCAACCTGCAATTATAACTATCGAATGATTTTTTCACGCGCCTTGCACCGTGAACTGGCCAGCGCGGCCGGAGCAACCTTCACGGTGCTCTTCTCGGTGTGCATCACCTGGACCTTGATCGCCATCCTCGGCAGGGCCGCGGGCGGACGTGTCGCGTCCAGCGACGTGGTCGCATTGATCGCGTTCCAATCCCTGAATTATCTGCCAACTGTCCTGATCCTCACCAGCTTTATTTCCGTGCTGGTGGTCGTCACCCGCACCTACCGCGATTCCGAGATGGTGGTCTGGTTCGCCTCGGGCCAGTCGCTGCTGGCCTGGATCCGGCCGGTGCTCGCGTTCGGCATTCCGCTGGTGCTGCTGGTGGGCGCGCTGTCGCTGTTCGTCGCGCCCTGGGCCAAGATGAAGAGCACCGAGTACATCCAGCGCTTCGAGAAACGCGAAGACCTCAAGCGCGTCGCGCCCGGCCAGTTCCGCGAATCGTCCTCGGCCGACCGCGTGTTCTTCGTGGAGGGCAGCGCCAACGGATCGACCGTGGTGCAGAACGTGTTCGTCAACAGCCTGAACGGCGCCAACAACTCGATCGTGGTCGCCAAGGAAGGCGTGATCGAAGCCGACGGCAAGGGCGGCCAGTACCTGGTGCTGAAGAACGGCCGCCGCTACCAGGGCGTGCCGGGCCAGGCCGATTACCAGTCGATGGAGTTCGAGCGCTACAGCATGCGGGTGGCGACCCAGGTACCGGTGCTCGGCACCGACGTGCCGCTCGACGCCCAGTCCACGGCCATGCTGCTGGCGGTCGAGAACCAGTACACGCGCTCGGAGCTGCTGTCGCGCATTTCCTCGCCCATCGTCTGCCTGGTGCTGGTGCTGCTGGCGATCCCGCTCGGCTTCGTCAATCCGCGCGCCGGCAGTTCGGCCAACCTGATCCTCGCGCTCCTGATCTTCTTCACCTATAACAACCTGGTGAAGATGGCCGAGGCCAGCGTCAAGCAGCAGAAGATCGATTTCGGCATGGCCTGGTGGCCGCTGCACCTGCTCGTCGCCCTGATCGTGCTGGGCCTGTTCGCCTGGCGCCTGAACGTGAATCACCGCTATCACCCGCTGGTGATCATCAATGCCTGGAAGCGCCGCCGCCTGCTGCGCAAGTCGCCCGAGCTGGCAGGCGTGGAGTCCCGATGAAAGTCCTGCAACGCTATTTTGCGGTGAACATCACGCAGGCCGTCGTCTTCGTGCTGTTCGCCTTCCTCGGCCTGATCGCCTTCATGGACCTGACGGGCGAGCTGCCTTCGGTCGGCAAGGGCAACTACCAGTTCCAGCATGCGCTGCTCTACGTGGCGCTGATGCTGCCCGGGCACGTCTACGAGGTGATGCCGGTGGCCGCGCTGATCGGCACCATCTACGCGATGGCGCAGTTCGCGCAAAGCTCGGAGTTCACCATCATGCGCGCTTCGTCGATGTCGACGCGCATGGCCGGGATGATGCTCTTCAAAATCGGCATCGTCTTCGTGGTGGTCACCTTCATCTTCGGCGAACTGATCACGCCGCGCACCGCGCCGCTGGCGGAAAAGGTGCGCCTGACCGCCAAGGGCTCGACGCTCGCCTCCGAGTTCCGCTCGGGGATGTGGACCAAGGATAACGTGCACGCCCCGGGCCCGAACGGCGCCCGCGGCGAGATCGTCGGTTCGCGCTTCTTCAACGCGCGCCAGATCCGCCCCGACGGCCAGCTGCTCGACGTGCGCGTGTACGAGTTCGACAAGGCGATGCGCATGCGCGCCATCATCACCGCGGCCAGCGCCAGCTTCAGCGGCAACGGCACCTGGCGCCTGCAGAACGTCACCGAGACCCTGTTCACCAACAGCCGCACGCTGCCCGAGCCGGGCGCGCCGGTGCCGGCCGGGCAGACCATCCAGAGCACCTTCGGCCAGGACACCAGCGCGGTCGCCACGCGCCGGCTCGACAGCCTCGACCTGGTCTCGGAGATCACGCCGAAGATCCTGCAGGTCTCGCGCCGCGATCCCGAACGCATGTCGGCCAACGAGCTGGCGGTGTACTCGCGCCACCTGGTCGAGAACCGCCAGGAGAGCGAGCGCTTCCAGATCGCGTTCTGGAAGAAGCTGATCGATCCGCTCGCGATCTTCGTGCTGATGGCGCTGGCCTTGCCCTTCGCCTACCTGCACACGCGCAGCGGCGGCGTCAGCCTGAAGATCTTCATCGGCATCATGATCGGGGTGAGCTTCATCCTGATCAACTCCCTGTTCTCGCACCTGGGGCTGCTGTCGACCTGGCCGGCCTTCTTCACGGCGGCCGCGCCCAGCCTGCTGTTCCTGGCGCTCGCGGTCGGCGCGCTGCGCTGGGTGGAGCGGCACTGATGAACGCGACCACGCAGCGCCGCGCGCTGGTCCTGTTCGCCCACGGCGCGCGCGCGGCTTCCTGGGCCGCGCCCTTCGAGCGCCTGCGCGACATCACCCAGGCGCGCCTGCCCGATTGCGAAGTGACGCTGGCCTTCCTGGAATTGATGGAGCCGCGCCTGCCGGCGGTGGTGGCCGGGCTGGTCGAGCGCGGCGTGTTCGAGGTCACCGTGGTGCCGGTGTTCCTGGGGCAGGGCGGGCACCTGCTGCGCGACCTGCCGCTGCTGGCCGAGGGCCTGCGCGCGGCGCATCCGCAGCTCACGCTGAACGTCGTGGGCGCGGTCGGCGAAGACCCGGACGTGCTTGCGGCGATGAGCGACTACTGCCTCAAGGCCCTGGGCTGAGACGGGCCGTCTCGCTTCTTCTTACGCCGATTCCTTCTCGCGGCGCGCCACGCGCGCGTTGATCCAGGCATGGCTGCGCGCCAGCGCCAGATCGGCCATGCGCGTCGGGAAGTGGATGAAGCCATGCGGCGCCTCGGGCAGCAGGTGCAGCTCGACCTCGTTTACCGCCTGCCAGCGCGCCGCCATCTGCGTCGTGTCGTCGCGCAGCGGGTCGCGCTCGCCGGCGAACATCAGGGCCGGCGGCATGCCGGACAGGTCGCCGTACAGGGGCGAGAGCGGCGGACGGCGGCGTGCGGCGTCGTCCAGGTGCGGCGTCAGCATGCGCATCGACGCGGCCATCGACGGACCGTGCAGCAGCAAGGTCTCCGGCCCGGCCGCGTGCACGCATGGGGTGCCGGCCAGGTCATAGACGCCATAGAACAGCACGGCGCCCGCCACCCGTTCCAGCAAGGCGGGCCAGGCTTTCAGGCACAGCAGCGCGCTCGCGGCCAGGTGGGCGCCGGCCGATTCGCCGATCACGAACACTGGCAGGTTGCGATACTCCGGCAAGGCGCCGTCCAGCAGCCAGCGCGCAGCCACCACGCAGTCTTCGATGATGTCTTCGATGGCGGCGCCGCTTGCGAGACGGTAATCGACCGAGACCACGGCGGCCTCGCAGGCCTTGACGCGCGCCGCGTTGAAGCGGTCGTCCATGCAGGCGTTGCCGATCACCCAGCCGCCGCCGTGGATGTCGAGCACGACAGCCTTCACCGGACCGGCCGGGCGCAGGATGCGCACCGGTACGCGCTGCGCGTCAACCTCGGCGATGCCGCGATCGACCCGGATGCCGGCGCGCGCCAGCCTGCGGTCGGCGCCGAACTGCGAGAGGCGCAGCAGCCCCTGGCCCAGCATCGGCACGAAGCGGTTGCGCACGCGAAGACGCGGCGCCCATGCGAGCTTGCAGTTGAAGCGGCGGGCTTCCTCGAGGATGGCGGCGTCGAGCGGGAGGTCGGTCATGGAAGGCTGTCGGCTGAAGCGATGCCGCGATGATAACAGCGGCGCCGGCCTGCCGGCCTTGTAATGCTGCCGTTTTGGCAAAGCCGCTTTGACAATGTTTTCGATAGCGGCTTGACAAGGACTGCGGCGAAGTCGCCACGGATTGTTTCGAATCATGGCCGCTTGCCGCTTGGCGGTTTGACAGTGCATCGGAATGCGCCCACACTGCTCGGGCTATTCCGGATGAGTGCCGGACCACCAACCAACCGACCCGCGCCATGCTTGCACCGCTCCTGAAGCACCTCGTTGCCGCGCTGCTGCGCCCCGTCCAGGCCTTGTTCCGGCGCGTCGCGCGCCTGCCTGCCGCCCTGGTCGTCGAGATGCGCTGCGCCAGGCGGATCGACGCCGCGGCGCGCCGCGTCGCGACCATGCGCGGCAAGATCGCGGCCATGTCCCGCCACCTCAGCGCGGGCAACGTCCCGGGCCGGGTCGACGCCGACCGCAAGCTGCGCGCCATGCTGGCCGAGCTGAAGGAAGACCTGAGCAACATGCGGCGCGACCTGGCGCACTGGCACGTGAAGGAGTGCCGCGGCCGCGTCGGCGCGCGGCTGGAAGCGGCGATCGACCAGTTGAACCGGATCGCGGCCGATACCTGGACGGAGGCGGACCGGCTGGTCGTGCAGATCGAGGAATACGACGGCGCCCGGGCGCACTGCCCGGCGCACTGAGCGGGAACTGAAGTCTTCATGCCGCGGCGCTGGCGTGCGTCGGGCCGGCGCCGGGATGCGCGATACTAGGGACTGGTCAACCAATCCGCCAGCCGCCCGCCCATGCAAGACACCGACATGCCGTTCCTCGTCCTCACCCGGCAGGGCTACGACGATCTCGTCGCGCGCATCCGTCCCGCCGGCGCCCGCCTGCGCCTGAATCCGGGGATCGCATCACACGACGAACTGGCGCGCCTGCGCGCCGAGGGCGCGGACGTCGAGGTGCTGCCGGCGCCGCTGTCGCCGGACCGGCGGGGCGAGGTCGACGCCTTCCTCGATGCGTCCGACGGCGCGCTCTGGGTCGAGCGCGCCGCCGCGCAGTTGCCGCCACCGTTGCCGTTGCCCGTGACGCAGGCCGAGGCCGCGCAGGCGCCGGCTGCCGGACGCCGCGAGGCGCTGCGCCAGCGGCTCGCCGACACCGCCGGCACCTTCGCCCGCCAGGCCCTGCGCCGCCTGCGCGTGCCCGGCCTTGGCCGCCAGTTGATGCTGCTTCCCTACCAGGGCTTCGGCAATGCGCGCACGCTGTGGATCAAGGGCCGGGTGCTGGACGAAGTCGCGTTCCGCGAACAGGCCCGGGACGATAGCGGCTGGCGCAACCTGGTCGCGCTGTACCGGCGCCTGGAAGCCGACGAGGTGCCCGGGGCGCGCGTGACGGCGCAGTTCCAGGGACGCAGCTACGAAGCGATCACCGACGACGGCGGCTATTTCACCTTCGAGATCGCGGCCGACCCGCCGCTGCCCGGCGGCGCCCATCGCATCGAACTGGCGCTGCCCGACGCGCGCGCGCCCGGAGGCGGCCCGGTGACCGGCGTCGCCGAGGCGCTCGTCCCCGCGGCCTCGGCCCGTTTCGGCATCATCAGCGACATCGACGACACTGTCCTGTGGACCAACGTGACCAACAAGCTGAACATGGCCCTGATGCTGGCCCGCACCAACGCCCACACGCGCAAGCCCTTCAAGGGCGTGGCCGCCTTCTACCGGGCGCTGCGCGACGGCGCCGGCGGCAACGAGGCCAATCCGGTGTTCTACGTGTCGAGCAGCCCCTGGCACCTGTACGGGCCGCTGGTCGACTTCATGCGCCTCCAGGGCATACCGCTGGGGCCGCTGCTGCTGCGCGAGATCGGCCTGCGCGACGTGTTCAAGCTGACCAAGCACGGCAACCACAAGCTCGAGAAGATCGAGCTGATCCTGCGCTTTTATCCGGGCATGCAGTTCGTGCTGATCGGCGACAGCGGCGAGCGCGATCCCGAGATCTATGCCGAGATCCTGCGGCGCCATCCGGGCTCGGTACGGATGATCTACATCCGCAACGTCAATCCGGACCCGGCGCGCATCGAGGCGCTCGACCGCCTGATCGAGGAAACCAGCAGCACGGGAACCCAGCTGGTGCTGGCGCCGGACAGCGTGTTCGCCGCCTCGCATGCGGCGGCGGAGGGACTGATCCAGGTCGACCGGCTGGGCGCGGTGCGCCAGGACAAGCGCGAGGACGAAGGCAAGCCGGCGGCGAACTGAGCGCAGGCTGGTGCCTGGGCGGCGCGTTGGACGCGACGCTGCAAGGACGTCAGGGAAGTGTTTTCGGGCGCGTCGCGGCCGCGTTGTCGGCATATGCTCGCGCAGCCGCAGCCGCAGCAGCAGCCCTAGGGTGGGCGGGTTCCCCGCCCACGCGGCCAAACCACGGTGATACAAGCCGTGCGCCTGCTCAAGAGGCAACGATCACCGCGTGGGCGGGAGACCCGCCCACCCTACAAGATCCTGACTGGACGGTGCGACCGTCAGGGAAGGGGGTTCAGGCGTGCGGCGCGGCCGCGTTGTCGGCCTGGTGTTCGCGCAGGCGCAGCGCCTCGCCGATCATCACCAGCACCGGCCCATGCGCGGGGTCCAGGCCGCGCGCGAGGTCGGCCAGGGTCAGGCGCGCGATGCGTTCGTCGGGCCGGCTGCAGTTCTCGACCACCACCACCGGCGTGTCGGTGCTGCGCCCCTGGGCCAGCAGGCGCTCGGCGGTGGCCGCCGCTTCGCGGCCGCCCATGTACTGGATCATGGTGTCGGTGTGGGGCAGGGCGGGGTGTTCGGGTTGGTCGGGCGCCGTGCTGGAGGTGAAGAAGGCGACGCTCCTCGCCACGCCGCGCTTGGTCAGCGGCTGCCTGGCGGCGGCCGCGGCGGCCACCGCGGTGGTGATGCCGGGGACGATCTCGACGTCGATGCCGAGCGCTTCGAGCGCGCGCAATTCCTCGTCGGCGCGGCCGAACAGCATCGGGTCGCCGCCTTTCAGGCGCACCACCATCCTGTACTGTTGCGCGCATTCGACCAGCAGGCGGTTGATCGCCTCCTGCGCCGTGGAGCGCTGGCCGGAACGCTTGCCGACCGAGATCAGCTCGGCCTGGGCGCACAGCGCCAGCATCTCGGGCGTCACCAGCGCGTCGTAGAGCACGACGTCGGCCTGCGCCAGCAGGCGCGCGCCACGCACGGTGATCAGGTCGGCCGCACCCGGGCCGGCGCCGATCAGGTAGACCTTCCCGAGTTCCCTCATCCGCTGCTCCTGGTTATTCGCCCAGGCGAATCATACCCGCTGCGACGGTCTGGTGCGTGACTTCGTCGATCAGGATGAAGGCGCCGGTGGCGCGGATGTCGTCGTAGGCGTCGGCCGCCAGCGGCTGCTGGACCGTCAGGTGGATGCGCGCGATGTCGTTCAGCTTCAGGCCTTCGGCCGGGTTGTCGACCGCCTTGCGTTCCTGGGTATTCACGTCGAGCAGGGTATCCACTTTCGTGACCTTGGCCGCGGTCTGGCGCGTGCCGTGCTTGATCCAGTACTTGCGGCGCACATCCAGCGGCTCGTCCGACATCCAGCAGACGTCGGCCACGACCTGCTTGAGCAGGGTCGCCGGCGCATCCAGGCTGGCCAGGGTGTCGCCGCGCGAGATGTCCAGGTATTCGTTCAGCAGCAGGGTCACCGACTGGCCGGCGCTGGCCGACTGCAGGGAGCCGTCGAAGGTGACGATCTCCTTGACGGTGGCGCCCTGGCCCGAAGGCTGGACGACGAGCTTGTCGCCGACCGCGACCTTGCCCGACTCGATGCGGCCCATGTAGCCGCGGAAGTCGTTGGCTTCGTGGCCGTTGTGGCGGGCCACCAGCTGGACCGGGAAGCGGAACGGTGCAAGGTGGGCGTTACTGCCATGGGCCTCGTCGTAGACCGAGAGCGACTCCAGCAGCGCGATCAGGGTCGGGCCCTGGTACCAGGGCATGTTCTCGCTCGCTTCGACGACGTTGTCGCCGCTGAGCGCCGACAGCGGAATCGCGGTGACGTCCTTCAGGCCCAGCGAATCGGCGAAGGCGCGGTAGCTTGCCACGATGCGCTCGTAGACGGCCTGGTCGTAGTTCACCAGGTCCATCTTGTTGACGGCGACGATCACGTGTTCGATCTGCAGCAGCTTGGCGATGGTCGAGTGGCGCTTGGTTTGGATAAGTAACTCAACACCAGCTCCACCTTCGCCGCCGTCCTCGCGCAGTTTGACCTTCGAGACGTCGACCAGGATGATCACGGCGTCGGCGGTCGAGGCGCCGGTCACCATGTTGCGCGTGTACTGCTCGTGGCCCGGGGTGTCGGCGATGATGAACTTGCGCTTCGGCGTGGCGAAGTAGCGGTAGGCCACGTCGATCGTGATGCCTTGCTCGCGCTCGGCTTCCAGGCCGTCGGTGAGCAAGGACAGGTCGATCGTGTCGCCCACGGTGCGCTTGTGCTTCGAGCGCGAGACGGCGGCCAGCTGGTCGGCGAAGATGCCCTTGCTGTCGTACAGCAGGCGGCCGATCAGGGTGCTCTTGCCGTCGTCGACGGAACCGGCGGTGATGAAGCGCAGCAGGCTGTGTTGTTGGAGGTTTTCAATACCGGAGTCAATGCGGGCGTTCATCAGAAATATCCTTGCTTCTTGCGTTTTTCCATCGAGGCTTCGGAGGTCTGGTCGTCCATCCGGGTCGCGCCGCGCTCGGTCACCTGGGTGACGGCGGTCTCGGCGATGATTGCCTCGACGCTCGATGCGTCCGAGGACACCGGGCAGGTGCAGGAGATGTCGCCCACGGTGCGAAAGCGCACGGTCTGGGTCTCCACGGTTTCGCCTTCCTTCGCCGGGGTCAGCGGGGTCAGCGGCACCAGCAGGCCGTTACGCGGAATCACCTGGCGCTGGTGGGCAAAATAGATCGAGGGCAGGGCCAGCTGTTCGCGGGCGATGTACTGCCAGACGTCGAGCTCGGTCCAGTTCGAGATCGGGAACACGCGCATGTTCTCGCCCGGGTGGACGCGGGTGTTATACAGGTCCCACAGTTCCGGACGCTGGGCCTTCGGGTCCCACTGGCCGAATTCGTCGCGGAAGGAGAAGATGCGCTCCTTCGCGCGCGCCTTTTCCTCGTCGCGGCGGGCGCCGCCGATGCAGGCGTCGAAGCCGTGTTCGGCGATGGTTTCCAGCAGCGTCACGGCCTGGGCCGCGTTGCGCGAGTCCGTCTGCGGGTTACGCAGGCGCACAGTGCCCTTCCTGATCGACTCCTCGACCGAACCGACGATCAGGTGCTCGCCCAGTTCCGCGACGCGGGCATCGCGGAAGGCGATCACTTCGTCGAAGTTGTGACCGGTGTCGATGTGCACCAGCGGGAAGGGGAATTTGCCCGGTCGGAAGGCCTTTTCGGCCAGGCGCAGCAGCACGACCGAGTCCTTGCCGCCCGAGAACAGCAGGGCGGGGTTGCTGCATTCGGCCGCCACTTCGCGCAGGATGTGGATCGCCTCGGATTCGAGGGCGTCGAGGTGGCGCGCGTTGACGTCGGCCAGCACCTTGTTGGTTTCAGAAAGATTCGTCATGAACTGAGCCTTGTATTCTTGAGTTGGCGTACTGAATCACGCTGCAACGGATTTGATGCGAATGAGTTTGCCGTCGACCACGTGCAGGCCGCACTCCTTCGATTCCGGGTTTTCCCACCACCAGCGGCCGGCGCGCACGTCCTCGCCCGGCTGGATCGCGCGGGTGCAGGGCTCGCAGCCGATCGACGGATAGCCGCGGTCGTGCAGGGCGTTGTAGGGCACGGCGTTGGCGCGGATGTATTCCCACACCTCCGCTTCGGACCAGTCGGCCAGCGGATTGAACTTGGTCATGAAGTGGGCCGGATCGTCTTCCTCGACGCGCAGGTCGGAACGGGTTGCCGACTGGGCGCGGCGCTGGCCGGTAATCCATGCCTTGTTGCCGAGCAGGGCGCGGCCCAGCGGCTCGACCTTGCGCACGCGGCAGCACTCGCGCCGCATCTCGACGCTGTCGTAGAAGGCGTTCAGGCCATTCGCGGCGACGTAGGCATCGACAAGCTCCGTCTGCGGACGGAACAGCGCGATCTCGTAGCCGTAGTGGGCCTTCACCTGCTCCAGCACCGCCAGGGTTTCCCGGTGCAGGCGGCCAGTTTCCAATGAGAAGATGCCGATCGGCAGCTTGTTCTTCAGGATCAGGTCGGTCAGCACCATGTCTTCAAGCGCCAGGCTGGAGGCGAACACGGCCGGCGTGAATTCGGCCGCGATGCGCTCGAGGATGGCGCGGGTGTCCTGCACGCGGGTGGCGAGTTCGCTCATGTCGCGGTCCTCAGATGCCGGCGCCGATGTCGCTGTGTTCCGGCTTCACGTCGCGCTCGGCGCGGCGGAACAGCGGCAGCGGCTGGTCGATGGAAGCCTGGTAGGTTTCCGAGAACACGGTCAGGCCCTTGAGTGCGTCATGGATCGAACGGTCCTGGCGGGTGGCGTAGGCGTTGAAGCCGACGCGCGACATCGAGAACAGCTGGTCGCGCAGCACGTCGCCGATCGCGCGCAGCTCGCCGCTGTAGCCCAGGCGCTTGCGCACGTTGTAGGCGATCGAGTAGCCGCGGCCGTCGCTGAATTTCGGGAAGTCGACGGCAATGACCTGGAAGCGGTCCGATTCGCCTTTGAGGCTTTCGAAGCGCTCGTCGGCAGCGATCCATACGCCGAGCTCGGCGCGCGCCGCCATGGCATCCTTCTGCGCCAGCCAGACGCCCAGCGGCACGATGACGCGGCCTTCCGGGATCACCACGCTCTCGGGCGCTTCGCCTTCTTCGAGGCGCAGCACGCGCCAGTCGTCGGCCACCACTTCGCGGCCGCGGATGATGTGTTCGTGGACTACTTCAAGCATGGTCTTCCCCAACCAGTTCGCCCGCCGGGATCGGCGTGGCATACACGTGTTCCTTGAATGGCGTAATGCCAAGGCGCTGCGCGGTCTCGGCGAAGCGCTCGCCTTCGAAGCGGTTCTCGACATACACTTTCAGCAGGCGCCCGATCACTTCCGGCATCTGGCCGGCCGAGAACGACGGGCCGATGATCTTGCCGATGGCCGCGTTGTTGCCCTGCGCGCCGCCGATCGAGACCTGGTACCACTCGCTGCCGTCCTTGTCGACGCCGAGCACGCCGATCGAGCCGACGTGGTGGTGGCCGCAGGCGTTGATGCAGCCCGAGATGTTCAGTTCGATGTCGCCGATGTCGTGCTGGAAGTCGAGGTCGTCGAAACGCTCGGCGATGGCGGCCGCGATCGGGATCGACTTCGCATTCGCCAGCGAGCAGAAGTCGCCGCCCGGGCAGGAGATGATGTCGGTCAAGAGGCCGATGTTCGGCGTCGCCAGGCCTTTCGACTTGGCCAGTTGCCAGAGTTCGAACAGGTCGGATTGCTTCACGTCCGCCAGCACCAGGTTCTGCTCGTGGGTCACGCGCAGTTCGCCGAAGCTGTACTTGTCGGCCAGGTCCGCCACGAAGTCCATCTGCTCGGCGGTGGCGTCGCCCGGCGGCACGCCGGTTTTCTTCAGCGACAGCACGACGGCGGCATAGCCCGGCACCTTGTGCGGCTTGACGTTGCGGTTCAGCCAATTGGCGAACGCGCGCTTGTCCGGATGCGCGGCGCTCGGGTCGGTGTCGTGCAGCGTCTCGTAGGCCGGCGGCTGGAAGTAGGCGGCCACGCGGTCGTATTCCTCGCGGGTCAGGGTTTCCGGGCCGTCCTTCAGGTCTTGCCACTCTTCTTCGACCATGCGCGCGAATTCCTCCACGCCCAGGGACTTCAGCAGGATCTTGATGCGGGCCTTGTACTTGTTGTCGCGGCGGCCATGCGAGTTGTACACGCGCATCACGGCTTCGGTATAGGTCAGCAGGTGCTGCCAGGGCAGGAACTCGCGGATCACGCTGCCGATGATCGGGGTGCGGCCCATGCCGCCGCCGGCCATGAATTTGAAGCCGACTTCGCCGGCGTCGTTCCTGACCAGGGTCAGGCCGATGTCGTGGATCGCGATCGCGGCGCGGTCTTCCACGGCGCCGTTGATGGCGACCTTGAATTTACGGGGCAGGGCGATGAATTCGGGGTGGAAAGTGCTCCACTGGCGCAGGATCTCGGCAAAGGGGCGCGGATCCATGATCTCGTCGGCCGCAACACCGGCGAACTCGTCAGTGGTAATGTTACGGATGCAATTGCCCGAGGTCTGGATCGCGTGCATCTCGACGGAGGCCAGCTCTAGCAGGATGTCCGGCGTCTGCTCCAGCTCGATCCAGTTGTACTGGATGTTCTGGCGCGTCGTGAAGTGGCCATAGCCGCGGTCGTACTTGCGTGCGATGTGGGCGAACATGCGCATCTGGGCGGTGGACAGCAGGCCGTACGGCACGGCGACGCGCAGCATGTAGGCGTGGCGCTGCATGTACAGGCCGTTCTGCAGGCGCAGCGGCAGGAACTCTTCTTCGGTCAGCTCGTCGTTCAGGCGGCGTGCAACCTGGTCGCGGTACTGCGCAATGCGTTCGCGGACGATGAGATGGTCGTATTGGTCGTAGCGGTACATAGGTATCCTGGATAATTCGAGCCATTGCAGACCCGTTAAGCTAGGTTGAATGGTAAGGGCGGGGGAGCTTATTCCAAACTACCGACTATTTATTTGCTTATATGCGATGGGGGCATAAGCATTCGCATAAAATAGCGACTGGCGTTTTCACTAGAGCCGGTTACAGGCTCTCACTACATAACAACAGGAATGAACCTTCATCAATTGCGCTTCGTTCGCGAAGCCGTGCGCCAGAACTTCAACCTCACGGACGCGGCCAAGGCCCTGTTCACGTCCCAGCCGGGAGTGTCGAAAGCCATCATCGAGCTGGAAGAAGAGCTCGGGGTCGACATTTTCACGCGCCACGGCAAGCGCATCCGCGGGCTGACGGAACCGGGCCGGCTGGTGCTGGCCTCGGTCGAGCTGATCATGCAGGAAATCGACAGCCTGAAACGGATCGGCAAGGAATACGCGGCCCACGACAGCGGCAGCTTCACCATCGCCACCACCCACACCCAGGCGCGCTACATGCTGCCGAAGGTGGTGCAAGCCTTCATGGGCAAGTTCCCGAAGGTGAGGTTGTCATTATTGCAAGGAAATCCGAAGCAGATCGCCGACATGGTCAAGAACGGCCAGGCCGATCTCGCCATCGCCACCGAGTCGATCGCCGCCGTCGACGGCCTGATCACGCTGCCTTGCTACCAGTGGGAGCACGTGTTGGTGGTGTCGCCGGAACACGAGCTGCTGCGCTCGAAAGCGGTGGCGCTGGACGAAATCGCGCGCTATCCGCTGATCACCTACGACGCCGCCTTTGCCGGGCGCAGCAAGATCGACCACGCCTTCAACCTGCGCGAGCTGAAGCCGGACGTGCTGCTCGAAGCGATCGACGCCGACGTCATCAAGACCTATGTCGAGCTGGGCATGGGCGTGGGCATCATCGCCGGCATGGCCTTCGATCCGGAACGCGACCGCAACCTGCGCGCGATTCCCGTCGGCCACCTGTTCGGCATGAACGTCTCGCGCGTGGCTGTGAAGCAAGGCGCCTACCTGCGCAGCTACATCTACACCTTCATCGAGCTGCTGGCGCCCAGCCTGAACCGCAAGATGGTCGAGGCGGCGATGCGCGGCGGCGAAAACTACGAGCTGTAAGAGAAAGATATGAGCAATAAACAAGTAGCAGAATATTACGCCCGCCTGGGCGAAGCCGTCGAAGACATCTACCTCGAGCCGGACATGGACGAGGACATCGACGACATGAGCATCCACCTCGGCAACCTGCTGGCCGGCCACAGCGTGCTGGAACTGGGCTGCGGCACCGGTTACTGGACCGAAGTCGTGGCCGAGTCGGCCGCATCGGTGCTGGCGGTGGACATCAACGCCAACCTGGTCGACATCGCCCGCGAGCGCGGCATGCCGGAAGGCAAAGTCAGCTTCCGCGTCGCCGACGCCCTCGACCTGCCTGAGGACATCGGAAAATTCTCGGCAGTGCTGGTGAGCTTCCTGTGGTCCCACCTCACCAAGGGCGAGCAGGACAAGCTGCTGGCGGGCCTGAAGAAACGCCTGGGCAAGGACGTGCTGCTGGTGATCCTCGACGAGTCCTTCGTGGAAGGCTTCAGCGAAACCACGGCGCGCACCGATGCCGAGGGCAACACCTGGGAAATCCTGACCACCGAGGAGGGCGAGCGCTTCGAGCTGCCGAAGAGCTACCCGGCCGACAGCGCGCTGCGCAAGCGCGTCGGCGCGGTCGGCAAGGAACTAAAGATCGAGCGGATCGAGTTTTTCTGGATTTTGACTTGCCGCTTGAAGTAAACGCGAACGCTGGCCGACCCGTAGGGTGGGGTCTCGACCCCACGCGGCGCCACGTGTGAATGTCGACATGTCTGCGGATGACAAGGCCGATGATCATCGCTTGCTGCGAGATCATCGGCCTCGTTGTTTCAACCGCCGTAAAGCGTGGGTTCGAGAACCCACCCTACGCCTCTGCGAGCGTACGTGGCCCACGCGAACCGTAGGGTGGACACCTGTGTCCACGCGGTGCCACGTGCGAATGTCGAAACGCGTGCCAACGGAACGAGGCCGATGATCATCGCATCGCTGCGAGATCATCGGCCTCGTTGTTTTCAACCGCCGTACAGCGTGGACACAGGTGCCTTGCGCAGCCCGGTCCACCCTACGCCTTTGCGCACGTACGTGACCAGAAAGGCACCCGTCACGCCATCAGAACGAGTGACGCACACCCACCGTGAACGCGCTCGGGTCCGCGCCCAAGGCGGCAGCCGGCGGGGTCACGTTGGTCGAGGACGAGTTGATGCCGAACACGCCGCGCTCGTTGTTGCGCATGGTGCCGTAGGTCGTGTAGATGTTGGTGCGCTTCGACAGCGCGTAGCTGTAGGCGACGGCCCACAGGTTGCCCTTGGCGCCGTTGTCGATCTCGTTGCGCTGCAGGTTGACGAAGAACTTGTTCGGGCCGGTGGTGTAGGCGCCGCCGACGTTGATCTGCTCGAACTTGTTGTTGGCGCCGGTCTGGTCGGCCACCAGGTAGTTGCCCTTCAGGTCGAAGGCGCCGAAGGTATAGCCCGCGCCGAACGCGTATTCCTTGTCGTCGCCGCTCGCCAGGCGCTCGAGCTGGTGGTAGCCGGCGCCCAGGTACAGGCCGCCGTTCTTGTATTCCAGGGCCACGCCGCTCAGGTCGCCCGACGGGTCGGCGCTGCGCTCGCCGGCCGAGTAGGCGGCCAGGACCGAGAAGCCGGCGATCGGGTTGCTCTTGTAGTTGACCGAGTTGCTCAGGCGGCGGGTCAGGCGGTTGCTGGTGAAGGCCGACAGGTTGCTGCCGTAGAAGCCCTGGCCGAACACGTCCGAGGCGGCGGCGACCGAGGCGATCGGGCTGTATTCGCGGCCGACCGTCAGCTGGCCGAAGTTGCCCTGCAGGCCGACCACCGAGCGGCGGCCGAACAGCGCCGAGTCGGCGGCGCCGGTGTCGAGCGACACGCCGGCTTCGATGTTGAAGATGGCTTTCAGGCCGTTGCCCAGGTCTTCGGTTCCGCGAAAGCCGATGCGGCTGCTCGACTGGTTGCCCGAGTTGATGACGGTACGGCGCTTCTCGCCCGGCGCGTCGGTGTCCTCGACGGCGATGGCCGCGTCCATGACGCCGTAGATGGTGACGTTGGTCTGCGCGTGCGCGAACAGCGGGAGGGTCGTGATCAGCGCTGCGGCCAGGGCTTTGTATTGCATGAAGATCTCCAATAAGGTTCGACAAAGGATTGAGTTGGCGTGGGGCAAACTCAAGGTCGAGCGAATCTTATCGAAGCAATATGTCGTCTTGATGACAAGACGGCATGACCGGCCGGAGAAAGCGGCGGCGGGGAGGAAACCGGCTAAACGATATGGCTTGCCACCGGCAGCACGATGTCGATGCGGGTGCCTGGCCCCTCGTCGGGGCCGATGCTGATCTCGCCCTTCAGGCCCCAGACCCGCTCGCGCATGCCGACCAGGCCGAGCGACTCGGCCTTTTCCATGTCGGCGTCGTCGATGCCGCGGCCGTCGTCGCGGATCGTGATCAGGAGTTCGCTGTTGCTGCGGTAGAGGGTGAGGGTGACGCGCGTGGCCTGGGCATGGCGCGCGACGTTGGTCAGCGCTTCCTGGACGATGCGGAAGATGGCGGTGCTGGCCTGGTCGTCCAGGCGCAGCTCGGCCTCGTCGGCCAGCAGCTCGCAGGCGATGCCGTGGCGCTCCACGAAGTCGTCGCGCAGGCCCTGCAGCGCGAAGTACAGGCCGCCCTCGTCGAGCGCGCGCGGACGCAGGTTGGTGGCGATGCGGCGCAGCGAGGTGATGGCGGTGAGCAGGTTGGCGTCCATGCCGGCGATCAGGCGCTGGGAGTCGTCGGAGCCGGCGCAGGTCTCGCGCAGCAGGGTCAGGTCCATGCGCAGCGAGGCCAGCAGCTGGCCAAGGTCGTCGTGCAGTTCGCGCGAGATATGGGTGCGTTCCTCTTCGCGGATGGTCTGCAGCGCCGCCGACAGCTGGCGCAGCTGGTCGTGCGAGCGCGCCAGCTTCTGCTGCACGCGCTGGCGTTCCGAGATGTCGCGCAGGATGATGGTGTAGAGCGTGACGCCGTCCTGGAAGGCATCGGTGATCGAGCCCTCGATCGGGAAGGCGTCGCCGTCGGCGCGCATGCCGACCCCGGCGTAATCGGTGGCGCGGCGCCCGGCGCGTCCGCCGCCCTGGAAGTAGTCGAGCGGACTCCCGCCGGGTTCGGCGGGCGCGCGGATGAAGTGGGCCAGCGGCTGCCCGAGCATTTGCCCGACGCTGACGCCGAACATCGCCGCCGCGGCCGGGTTGGCCAGCACCACGCGGCTGAACTCGTCGGCCGAGATGATCGCTTCGCCGGCATTGTCGACGATGCGGCGGCTGTGGCGCGCCGGCGCGTCGCCATGGCCGTCGACGTTCAGGCGCGCGATCAGGTTCCCGCCGAGCAGGCCGAGGGCGAATACCGCCGCGCTGCGCCCGCGCCGGCGCAGGGTGCGCTGATGTGTCATGGGTACGTGTGCGATGGAGCCCGCGGCGCGGGCCAGCCGTTACGATACGGCGCGAATGGCTGAGCGGGGTTGAGGCGGGACAAGCAGATCGGCGTCCCGGCGGGGGCGCTGCTACGCGCAGGGTGAGACCGCGTGGGCACAGGTGCCCACCCTACGAAAGACAGCAGTTGTAGGGTGGGCACCTGTGCCCACGCGGATTGACCGGTTGAACAGATGCAGAGGTGCAGGAATCGTTAGCGCAGAACCATGGATGTCGGGTGCGGCCCATCCCCATGCGGCGGGGAGCCGGAAATTACATCTGCTTGAACAGGTGCAGGAAACTGCGGCTCACTTCCAGCTTTTCCGGCCGGCCCTTGATCAGGACGAGGTGGCGGCCGCGGATGTCGCGCGTGACGCCTTCGATCGCGTTCACGTTGACCAGGGTGGCGCGGTGGATCTGCCAGAACAGCGAGGGATCGAGTTCCTCGGCCAGGTCGCGCACCGGCTTCCTGATCAATGCCTCGAACTTCTCGGTCTGCACGCAGGTATATTTTTCGTCCGAGCGGAAGAACAGGATTTCCTCGACCGGGATCATGCGCAGGTCCTGGCCGATGCTGGCCTGGATCCATTGCAGGTGCTTCGGTTTCGGCGCCGCGATCTTCTCGGCCAGCTGCGACAGCATGGCGGTGACGCTGTCGTTCACGACCGCGCCCGGCGCCGCCCTGGTCGCCTCCAGGCGGGTTTTCAGGCGCTCGACCGTCACCTTCAGGCGCTCCGGCTCGGAAGGCTTGAGCACGTAGTCGACCGCGCCGCGCTCGAAGGCCTCGACCGCGTACTGGTCGTAGGCGGTGACGAACACGATCTGGCTGCGCTCGCCGATCTCGCGCGCCGCTTCCATGCCGGTCTTGCCCGGCATGCGGATGTCGAGGAAGGTCAGGTCGGGCTTGTGCTGGCCGACCAGCTCGACGGCTTCGTCGCCGTTCTTCGCCTCGCCCACGATTTCCAGTTCCGGCCACACCTGTTCCAGGCGCATGCGCAGCTGGTCGCGCATCAGTCTTTCGTCGTCGGCAATAATCGCGGTAGGCATGTTGTTATCCGGTCGGGAGAGGAGAGTGACAATTATTCAAGAAAACGGCGTGCAGGGCAAGCCACCGGCTTGCCGGCCGGCCAGCCGGCACGAAATGCGAGTACGCTGAGTACGTTCAGCGCGACACCTGGTAGGGCACTTCGACCATGGCGATCACGCCGCTCGGGCTGTTGGCGGCGATGTGCAACTGGCCGGCGTCGCCGTGCAGCAGGCGCAGCCGTTCGCGGATGGTCGGCAGGCCGAGGCCGGTGCCGTTGCTCGGCACCACGCCGAAGCCGACACCGTCGTCGGTGACGGTGACGCGCAGCTTGCCGTCGGCGACGTCGGCGACGACCTTCAGGGTACCGCCCTCGGGCTTGCATTCGAGGCCATGCTTGATCGCGTTCTCGACCATCGATTGCAGCATCATCGGCGGGAAGGCGGCGTTGCGCAGGCCGTCGGGGATGCGCATGTCGACCGTCAGCCGCTCTTCCATGCGCATCTTGAGCAGGTCCAGGTAGGCGGTCACCATGTCGACCTCGCGCCCGAGGTTGGTCACCAGGGTGTTGTCGCGCATCTGCGGCAGCACCGCGCGCAGGTACAGGATCAGGCTGCGCTGCATGGCCGAGGCGCGCGGCGGGTTGGTCTCGATCAGGTGCTCGACCGAGGCGAGCGTATTGAACAGGAAGTGCGGCTCGACCTGGGCCTGCATCATCTGCATCTTCGCTTCCGACAGCTGGCGCTGCATCGATTCGCGCTCGGCGGCGGCGTTCGCCGTGCGCGTCTGCAGCTCGGCGCGCTTCTTGCCGCCGACCAGGGCCTTGGTGCCGAACAGGGCCAGCACCAGCAGCCAGACGAAGCTGGTGAACCAGGTCGAGGCCTGCTTGTGGTAACGCGACACTTTCGCTTCGGCCGCATCGTCGACCGCGCCTTCGATCGCCACCGACAGTTCCTCGGCGATCTGCGGCGGCAGTTCGATGTGGACCGAATCGCCGTTCGGATGCACGCCCTTGGGCAAGCCGGACCCGGGCACGGAAGGCGTTGCGGGGGCGTCGGGTGCATCCGGAGCGCCGGGAGCGCCGGGCACGCCTGGCGCCTCGGGCGCGGGCGGCGGTTTCGGCTTGTTGCGCGGGCTGAAGCGGATCCCGCTGTCGTCGATCAGGATGCTGGTCTGTTCCTTGCGGCCGCTGCGTTCGGCGCGCGGCAGGTCTTCGTCTGCGCTGGAGAACAATTCTTCCTGCAGGATGGCGCCGGCGATCAGGGTCAGTGCCGCGAACAGGAAAAACTTCCACCACGACAGTTGGGTGACCCAGGTCGCCACCGCATCGAAGGCGCGGTAGAGCCACGACAGGATGCCGGAAAAATAAACCTGGACTGAGCTGCGGGCTTGCATGGTCGGGTGTTTATGAAATGTCATTGCGGGTGCGAGTGTACCGCGTTGCCGTCAACCGGTGACGAAATATTGATACAGGGAATGCATCACGGGCGGCCATGGCTTGTTGGGATGCCGCAACTTTACGTCACGATAGGGCCACGAAGCACGGTCTTTGCGACAGAGCGCAAGAACGGGCGACCGGGCTGCAGGCACAGGGCGAAAGAGGGCGCCGGCGCAGCGTTGTAAGTTGCCCAAGGCACATTTAAAAACTGTCATTAGGAAATTTTGCGCGGTATGATGGGACAACGTCCTGGCCGCGCCAGCCCATCTTCGTTCAATGAAAGGGTATGCCGATGTCTGCCGTTCCAAAAACCTACCGCCTCGTCACCCGCAGCGATTTCGACGGACTGGTCTGCGCCGTCCTGCTCAAGCACCTGAACCTGATCGACGACATCCTGTTCGTCCATCCGAAGGACATGCAGGATGGGAAGATCGCGATCACGGACCGCGACA
Organism: Massilia sp.; assembly: GCF_032106685.1. GTDB lineage: Bacteria > Pseudomonadota > Gammaproteobacteria > Burkholderiales > Burkholderiaceae_D > Telluria. The sequence continues at coordinate 54,702 of NZ_DAMCPG010000004.1, read as the reverse complement.
TCACCACCAACCTGCCGTACGTGGCGGGCGCCCACCTGGTGTTCGACCACCACCTGTCCGAAACGCTGCGCAACGGCGGCGCGCGTCCCAACCACGTAATCCAGCCGGATGCGCCGTCGGCGGCGCGCGTGGTCTGGGAGCACTACGGCGGGACGCGGGTCTTCCCGCCGGCCTGGAACGCGATGATGGCCGCCGTCGACAAGGCCGACGCCGCCCGTTTCTCGCGCGAGGAGGTGCTCGAGCCAGCCGGCTGGAACCTGCTGAACTTCCTGATGGACGCGCGCACCGGCCTGGGCCGCTTCCACGATTTCCGCATCTCAAACTACCAGCTGATGATGGCCCTGATCGAGGCTTGCCGCACCATGTCGATCGACCAGATCATGGCCTTGCCGGACGTGAAGGAGCGCACTGCGCTCTACTTCGAGCACAGCGCGCGCTGCAAGGAGCAGATCCAACGCTGTGCCCGGGTCCACCGCAACCTGGTGGTGCTCGACCTGCGCGAGGAAACGACCATCTTCGCCGGCAACCGTTTCATCATCTATGCGCTGTTTCCGGAAACGAACATCTCGATCCACGTCCTGTGGGGCCTGAAGAACCAGAACACCGTGTTCGCCACCGGCAAGTCGATCCTGAACCGTACGTCGAACACCAACATCGGCGCCCTGATGCTCGAATACGGCGGCGGCGGGCACGAGAACGCCGGCACCTGCCAGGTCTCGAACGAGATCGCGGAAGACGTGCTGGGGGCGCTGGTGCAGCGCATTACCAGCGAGGGTTAACCGTATCGGCGGGCACGGAGTGCCCACCGCGCAGGTGGTATGCATAGGTAACGCGTGGGTACAAGTACCCACCCTACGCCGGCAGCGGATTGCGCACCAGCTCGCGCGCCGCGTCCGGCGGCATCGGCTCGCTGAACCAGGCGCCTTGCATGCCCTCGCAGCCGTGTTCCTTCAGGAACTCCATCTGCGAGCGCGTCTCGATGGCGTCGCCGATGACCGGCATGCGCAGGTTGTGGCCGATGTCGATCAGAGTGCGCGCCATGATGCTGCTGTCGCGCGGCTCGTCGTCGGCGATCGCATGCACGGCCTCCTTCGACAGCTTGAGCTGGCCGACCGCCAGCTCGCGCAGGAAGCCGAGGTCGGTCATGCCCTGGCCGAACTCGTCCACCGACAGCGTCAGGCCCAGCTGGCGCAGCTGTCCCGCCAGGTCGCGCACCTGGCCGGGGTTGCGCATCAGGGTTTCCTCGCGCAGTTCGATCTGCAGGCTGTCCGGGGCCAGGCCGTGCAGGGCCAGGCGGGTAGCGATGCCGGCGACGAAGTCCTGCTGCATGTATTCGCGCGCGGAGACGTTGACCGAGACCGGCACCCCGGTCACGCCGAGCTCCTTCAGCTCGCGCAGGAACAGGCAGGCCTGGTCCAGCACCCAGGCGCCGAACTGGACGATGCGTCCGCTTTCCTCGGCCTCGGACAGGAAGGCGCCGGGCAGCAGCACGCCGTGCTCGGGATGACGCCAGCGCAGCAGGGCCTCGAAGCTCTTCACGGTGCCGCTGCGCGCGTCGATGCAGGGCTGGTACAGCATGAACAGTTCGCCGCGCTCGATGGCGTGGGCCATGCCGGCGTCGAGTTTTTGCCGGGCGTCGGTGGTCGACTTCATGTCGCTCGAGAAGAAGTGGATCTCGTTGCGCCCGGTCGCCTTGGCGTGGTACATCGCCACGTCCGCGGCCCGCACCAGGTCGGCGGCGCTGTGGCCGTCGTGCGGATACACGGTCACCCCGAGGCTGGCGCCGACCGCGATTTCCTTGTGCATGAACGAGACCGGCTGGGTCAGGCTCTGGCGCAGGCGCTCGATCATGCGCAGCGTGAAGCGCAGCGAAGGCTGGTTCACCAGCACCATCACGAACTCGTCGCCGGACATGCGCGCCACCGTGTCGCTGTCGCGCACCGAGGCCAGCAGGCGCTTGGCGACCACCTTCAGCACCACGTCGCCGGCCTCGTGGCCGTGGGTGTCGTTGATGGCCTTGAAGTTGTTCAGGTCGACCAGCACCACGGCCACCAGCGATTTCTGGCGCTGCGCCAGGTGCAGCGCGTGCTCGAGCCGGTCCCACAGCAGGTTGCGGTTGGCCAGGCCGGTCAGGGCGTCGTGGTTGACCTCGTGCTCGAGGTGGGCGGTGCGCTGCTTGATGGCGGTGACGTCCATGATGACGCCGATGAAGTGGCTGGCCCGGCCGTGCTCGTCGAGCACCGGCGTGATCGTCAGGTCGTTCCAGAAGATGTCGCCGTTCTTGCGCATGTTGCGCAATACGACGTTCACTTCCCGCCGCGCGGCCACCGCCTCGCGCAGGCGGGCGCGCTCGTTGCTGTCCATCCCGGGCGCGCCCATGAAGCGCGAATCGCGCCCGAGCACTTCGTCGGCGCGGTAGCCGGTGATGCGTTCGAAGGCGGGGTTGACGTATTCGATCGGGCAGTCGTGGCCGTCGATGCGGGTGATGACGATGCCGTTGCTGGCCGCGTGCAGGGCGCGCTCGCGCAGGCGCAGTTCGCATTCCTGGGTGCGCAGGCGCGTGATGTCCAGACCCATGCCGAACAGGTAGTCGTCGCCGTCGCAGGTCACGCGTGCACCGCACAGCAGCATCGGCGTTTCGCGCCCGTCGCGCGCCTGGACGTCGGCCTCGAGCTCGACTTCGGCGCCTTCCTCGAACACGCGGCGGATGTGCTCGGCGACCAGGGGGCGGGTGCGCAGGTCGAACAGCTCGACCGCGCGGGTGGCGGCGGTCTCGTCGCGCGTCAGGCCGGTGATGCGCTCGTGGTTGCGGTTCCACAGCACGAAGCGGCCCGCGCGGTTGATCGCGTAAAAAGTGCCAGGCAGCACGTCGACGATGGTCGAGAGCGGCGTGCGGCCGACGATGGCCGCTTCCGGGGTGGTTTCGTCCTGCACGTTGTCGATCGCGACGATCCAGGACTGTACCTTGCCTTCGAGATCGTGTTGCGGCGACAGCGTCAGGTTGGCCTGGATGGGCCCGGCGCGCGCGCGGCGCAGCATGACCGTGTTGGTCTGGCCGTGATTGGCGGCCAGGCCGCGCCAGTGGGTGCGGTGGGCGGCAAGGGCGGTATCGGACGAAGAAGCGGGATCGGGCGTATCGATCGCCTGTCCGGCCTCCAGCAGGTCGATCATGGGCTTGCCGATGGCAGCGTCGGCAGGCAATTGCAACAGGTGTTCGCAGCCCGCGTTCCAGCTCGCGATCCGGCCGGTGTCGTCAACCAGGAAGGCCGCGTTCTCGGTCACAATGGACGTGTACATGCTGAGCGTCTTTCGGCGGGGACATCCCGCCTCCTTTGGACCAGACTAGGCTACACCTGTTCCCGGCGCTTGTCACAGGAACAGGAAAGCAAAAAGCCACGGCCGGGGCCGTGGCTTTTTTCGTTTACCTCGGGGTGGCGTGCGCTGCCAACCCGCTGCGGAGCCGCTCAGGCCGCCGCGATTTCCTGCTTCGGCGGCAGGGCGACCTCGTCGTTCACGCTGAACTGGTAGTCCTTGAACACGTGCTCGGCCGACAGGATCTGGTAGCTGCCGTCGGCCAGCTTGTGCGTGGTGTCCTTCAGGCGATAAGTGAAATGGCCGCAGGTCCAGCAGTTGTAGTTGCGCATGTGCGTGCACAGGCAGGTCTTGTCCATCACCGACACCGTCTTCAGGTCCGGATTGGCCTGCACCTCGCGGTTGTACGAGTTGATGTAGGCGCAGTTGCCGGTGGCGTCGAGCAGGTAGCCGTAGGACTCGCAGCCCGGACGGATGCCCGAGCCGATCGCCGGCGTGCTTTTCAGCATGCGCATCGGGTAGCCGGTCGGCGAGATGCCGTTGACGATGATGTCTTCCTCGCTGGCGCGGAAGTATTCCTGCTTGACGCTGTCGGGCATGCCGCACTCGTGGGTGACGGTGAAGCGGGTCGCCACCTGCACGCCGCCGACGCCTTTTTCCAGGAAGCGCACCGCGTCCGAGCCGGTGAATACGCCGCCGGCCGCGACCAGCGGGATGTCGATGTTTTCCGCGCGCATGTAGGCCAGGATCTCGTCGATGATCGTGTGCAGGTCGTATTCCTTCCAGTCGAAGCCGAAGCCCAGGTGGCCGCCGGCCAGGGGACCTTCGACGATGACGAAGTCGGGCAGGCGGTTCAGCTTCGAGACCTTGCGCAGGAACAGTTGCAGCGCGCGCACCGACGACACGATGATGCCGAGCTTGGCTTCGCGGAAGCGCGGGTGGTCCTTGATCAGTTCGAACGAGCCCAGGTGCAGGCCGGCCGACATGGTGATGCCGTCGATGCCCGCGTCCAGCGCCGCCGACAGGCGGGTGCGCAGGGTTTCCTTCGGCGCGTTCATGGTCAGCTTTTCCATGCAGTTCACGAAGATCAGGCCATCGCCCCGCTTCGCCGCCATGGTCGCGCCCACGTGCAGGCGGGTCGCCTCGGCCAGGCGCTCGAGGTCGAACTGCACCACGGACTTGTCCATGTTGTTGATGTTGAACTTGTAGAGCTTGGTCTTGTCCTTGACGAAGGTGGTATCGAACTTGCGATCCGAGACGTCCGGCACCATCGCGTCCGAGATATGGCCGATACCGCCCAGGCGCGCCGCTTCCAGCGCGAGCTCGGAGGTCGAAATGTCCACGCCCATCCCGCCGATCATGATGGGAACATATTCCTTGTTGCCCAGACGCAGGCGGAAATCATCAACACGTTTCATTGCTATCCTTAAACTACCGTTTGCTCCCGTCCAGCGCGGCGAGGCCGGCATCGAAACGGGTGTAAGCGACTCCCATTCTACTCCAAGCCCATGGCGGGGCGGCGTACGTGCGGGTCGCGGCGCGGTCGCGCTGAGGCAGGCTCAGTCGCGGAAGTTGTTGAATGCCAGGGGCAGGTCCTGGACGTCCTTGCGCAGCAGCGCCATCGCGGCCTGCAAATCGTCGCGCTTGGCGCCGGTGACGCGCACCGATTCGCCCTGGATGCTGGCCTGCACCTTCATCTTGCTTTCCTTGATGGCCTTGGTGATCTTCTTGGCGTCCTCGGTCTCGATGCCGTTGCGCACCTTGATGACCTGCTTGACCTTGTCGCCGCCGATCTTCTCGACCTTGCCTTCGTCGAGGAAGCGGACGTCGACCTTACGCTTGGTCATCTTGCCCACGAGCACGTCACGCACCTGGCCCAGCTGGAAGTCGGAATCGGCGAACAGGGTCAGTTCGCGTTCCTTCTGCTCGACCTTGGCGGAGCTGCCCTTGAAGTCGAAGCGGGTGGTGATTTCCTTGTTCGATTGCTCGACGGCATTCTTCACTTCGACCATGTCTGCTTCGCAGACCACGTCAAACGATGGCATGGTGTTGTTCCTTACTAAATGGATGCTGAATTCATGAGTGGCGGTATTTTAACGGACAAGCTTGCCGGACGACCGTGCTTTTTGCCGAGGCGCAGCTTCTTGCCTCTATAATCGACCGGTTTCCAGTACCCCGGACCCGCCTTCCATGCACTTCGACCTGCCCATCGAACACGATGTTTCGCTCCAGCGCTTCAACACCTTCGGCCTGCCGGCGCGCGCCCGCCATTACCTGCGCGTGGTCGACGCCGCCCAGCTCGAGCGCCTGCACGCGCACGCGCCGCTGGCCGGCGTGCCGCGCTTCGTGCTCGGCGGCGGCAGCAACGTCCTGCTTGCGCATGACGTCGAAGCCGTCGTGCTGCACATGGCGATTCCCGGCCGCGCCGTCGTCGGCGAGACCGATGCGGCGGTGCTGGTACGCGCCGGCGCCGGCGAGAACTGGCACGACTTCGTCGAATTCACCCTGGCGCAGGGGCTGGGCGGGCTGGAGAACCTGTCCCTGATCCCCGGCACCGTGGGCGCGGCCCCGATCCAGAACATCGGGGCCTATGGCCTGGAAATCAAGGACGTGTTCCACTCCCTCACCGTGCACGACCTGGCCAGCGGCGAGCGGCGCACGCTCACGGGACCGGAGTGCCGCTTCGGCTACCGCGACAGCCTGTTCAAGCATCCGGAAGGCGCGCAACTGGTGGTGCTCGACGTCACCTTCGCGCTGCCGCGCGCCTGGCAGCCGAACCTGCGCTATGCCGAGCTGGCCAATGCCCTGCGGGAACCCGGCATATCGGAACCCACGCCGCGCCAGGTGAGCGAGGCGGTGATCGCGATCCGCCGCCGCAAGTTGCCCGACCCGGCCGAGATCGGCAACGCCGGCAGCTTCTTCAAGAATCCGGTGGTAACGCAGGAACATTGCGCGCAACTGCTGGCGCAGTTCCCGGCGCTGGTGCACCACGTCCAACCCGACGGCAGCGCGAAACTGGCGGCCGGCTGGCTGATCGACCAATGCGGCTGGAAAGGCCGCAGCATGGGCGCGGCGGGGGTCTACCCGAAGCAGGCGCTGGTGCTGGTGAATAATGGCGGCGCCAGCGGGGAAGAGGTCATTGCCCTGGCGCAGGCGATCCAGGCGGACGTGCTGGCGCGCTTCGGCGTGCGGCTGGAGCCGGAGCCGGTATTTGTCTGAGGAGAGTTTTGCTTCCGAGTATGCCGCGGCTGCTTGAACGCGTGGGCGGCGCCACTGCCGCGGGTGCAGGAACGATCATGGTATGGCCGCCCACCCTACGGGTGTGACATTCGCGCCGACAAACGCAGGGACCTAGGGTCGACGGCTATACCACGCAAGCATGAAAACACGCGGCCAAGGCGCCGCCCACCCGTTCGACGCACGTCCGCGCGACCCCGGCACTCGCCGGAGCAATCAACCCCGTAGCGCCATCACCCGGTTCCGCCCGCGCGCCTTGGCCGCCTGCAGCGCCTCGCCGGCGCGCGCGACCAGGGTCTCGAGCGTGTCGTCCTCGCCCGCCGTGCTGGCGGCCACGCCGATCGACAGCGTCACCACGCGCCGCTCGGGCGAAGGGTGGGCCATGCCCAGGTGTTCGAGCGAGTGCCGGCAAGCCTCGGCCACGCGCACCGCGCCGTCCAGGCCGGTATCGGGCAGCACCACCGCGAAGCGCTTGCCGTCGTAGCGCGCGGCCAGGTCGGTCGGGCGCTTCAACTGGCCGGTCAGCACGCCGGCCAGCTTCTTCAGGCACAGGTCGCCGGCGGGGCGGCCGAGCTGCCGGTTGTAGTCGTCGAGCTGGTCGAGGTCGCACAGCAGCACCGACAGCGGCTGGCCGCTGCGGCGCGCGCGCTGCCATTCGGTCTGGGCCACGTGCTCGAAGCGGCGGCGGCCGGGAATGCCGGTCAGGCCGTCCAGGCCGGCCAGCTGGTCGATCTCGGCGTGGGCGCGGGCCAGCGCTTCCTCGCGTTCGCGCAGCAGGCGCAGCGCGACTTCGCATTGCTGGCGCGCGAGGCCGGCGGCGGCATGGTAGCGCAGGCGCGCCAGCAGTTCGATGCGGCCCGGCTGGTAGGCCAGGTAATCGGTGGCGCCGGCGGCGAAGGCGGCCTCGCGCCCGGCAGGGTCGCCCAGCGGCGCGATCACCAGCAGCGGCAGCTCCTTCAATGCCTCTTGCGCGCGGCAGGCGCGCAGGAAGCCGCAGCCGTCTTCGAGCGCCCCCAGCGCCTGGATGACGACCGTGGGCTCGAACGCGGCGACGCGCTCCGGGGCATCGGCCTGGTGCAGCTCGATGTCGTCGAAGCCGGCGAGCGTCTCGCGCAATGCGGCGAGGACCGGCGCGGCCGTGCCGACCAGCAGCACGCGGCAGGGAATCTGGGAAGGGAACGCGCTGTCGGAGGTCATCGAAGGCAGTGGTTGATCAGGAAGGCGCATTTTACCGCGCGGCACTTACAAATTGTTGCATCCCGGCCTCAGCGTGGGATTGGCCCAACAGTGGGCAGCGACTACTTGCGTCGTCCCGATCGGCTATCCTTGCAGGATCGATAAAAGGAGACCACATGAAAGCCATCGTCACCGGACACACCAAGGGCCTGGGCGCCGCAATCGCCGAGGAACTCCTCGCGCGCGGCATTCCCGTGCTGGGACTGGCGCGCGGGCGGGCGCCGGGCGGCGCGGCGCGCCATCCGGGCCTGCTGAATGAAATCGAAATCGACCTGTCGGACGGCGCGGCGCTGTCGGCCTGGCTCGGCCGGGGAGAACTGGCGGCCTGGCTGGCCGGCAGCGGCACGGCGCTGCTGGTCAACAATGCGGGCGTGGTCTGGCCGGTCGGGCCGCTGGCCGAGCAGGACCCGTTGCAGGCGATCCGCGCCGCGACCCTCAACGTGGCCGCGCCGCTGGCGCTGGCCGGCGCCCTGGTGCGCGCCAGCGTGGGTGCCGAGCGGCGTATCCTGCACGTGTCGAGCGGGGCGGGGCGCTCGGCCTATCCCGGCTGGAGCGTGTACTGCGCCACCAAGGCCGCGCTCGACCGCCATGCCGAAGCGGTGGCCCTCGACGGCGACGCCACCGTGCGCGTGTGCAGCCTGGCGCCGGGCGTGATCGATACCGGCATGCAGGCCGAGATCCGCGCCACCACCGAAGACCGTTTCCCCATGCGCGAGCGCTTCGTGCAGCTCAAGGAGCAGGGCGGATTGACCTCGCCCGAGGATTGCGCGCGCAGGCTGGTGGACTACCTGCTGGCCGACGGCTTCGGCGGCAAGCCGGTGGACGATTTGCGCAGCGCGTAAGCGCGCCCGGGCCGATGCCGTTGTAGGGTGGGTTCTCGAACCCACCGGAATTGCCGCGACCCTGCCGGTGGGTTCTCGAACCCACCAGTGCTGAAGCGGTCCTGCCAGGTGGGTACAAGTACCCACCCTACGAAAACAAAAAAGCCGCCCGCAGGCGGCTTTCTTTACGCGACAGCGACCGGCTTACTGACCGCGCTTGGCGCGCGCCTTGGCGGCGATGCGCATGCGCAGGGCGTTCAGCTTGATGAAGCCGCCGGCGTCGGCCTGGTTGTAGGCGCCGCCGTCCTCGTCGAAGGTCGCGATGTTCATGTCGAACAGCGAGTCGGTCTTCGAGTCGCGCGACACGACGATCACGTTGCCCTTGTAGAGCTTGACGCGCACCCAGCCGTTCACGGTCTGCTGGGTGTGGTCGATCAGGGTCTGCAGCGCGACGCGCTCCGGCGCCCACCAGTAGCCGTTATAGATCAGCGACGCGTAGCGCGGCATCAGGTCGTCCTTCAGGTGCGCCACTTCGCGGTCCAGGGTGATCGATTCGATCGCGCGGTGGGCGCGCAGCATGATGGTGCCGCCCGGGGTTTCGTAGCAGCCGCGCGACTTCATGCCGACGTAGCGGTTTTCCACCAGGTCCAGGCGGCCGATGCCGTGCTTGCCGCCCAGGCGGTTCAGCTCGGTCAGCACCGCGGCCGGGGTCATGCGCTTGCCGTTCAGGCCGACGATGTCGCCCTTCTCGTATTCGATGTCGAGGTACTCGGCTTCGTTCGGCGCTGCTTCAGGCGACACGGTCCAGCGCCACATCGATTCCTCGGCTTCCGCGCTCGGGTTTTCCAGGTGGCGGCCTTCGAAGGAGATATGCAGCAGGTTGGCGTCCATCGAGTAGGGCGCGCCGCCGTTCTTGTGCTTCATGTCGATCTCGATGCCGGCGTCTTCCGCGTACTTCAGCAGCTTCTCGCGCGACAGCAGGTCCCATTCACGCCACGGAGCGATGATCTTGACGTCCGGCTTGAGCGCATAGGCGCCCAGCTCGAAACGCACCTGGTCGTTGCCCTTGCCGGTCGCGCCGTGCGAGATGGCGTCGGCGCCGGTCTCGTTGGCGATCTCGATCAGGCGCTTGGCGATCAGCGGACGCGCAATCGAGGTGCCCAGCAGGTATTCGCCTTCGTACACGGTGTTCGCGCGGAACATCGGGTAGACGAAGTCGCGCACGAACTCTTCGCGCACGTCGTCGATGTAGATGTTTTCCGGCTTGATGCCGAACTTGATTGCCTTGGCGCGTGCAGGCTCCAGCTCTTCGCCCTGGCCGAGGTCGGCGGTGAAGGTGACGATTTCGCAGCCATAGTGGTCTTGCAGCCACTTCAGGATGACGGAGGTGTCGAGGCCGCCGGAGTAGGCGAGTACTACTTTTTTAATGTCGCTCATGGATGTTCCAGTGATGGTGTGACGTGGAGGAGGGGACTAAATGGTCAGCCGGCCCAGGGGAGCGCCGTCCTGTGCAAGCGGGGCGGAGGGCCAACGATCAAGCATAAAGTTGTGGGTGGGTTGATAAAAAAAGAACTTCAAACGGGTTCGTGGCAAACCGCTTCGATGTTGTGCCCATCGGGGTCCAGTACGAAGGCGCCGTAGTAATTCGGGTGGTAATGCATGCGCAGGCCCGGTGCGCCATTGTCGCGGCCGCCGGCGGCCAGGGCCGCATGATAGAACGCGTCGACCTCGGCGCGGGCCTTCACGCGGAAGGCGACGTGCAAGGGCGGGTGGTTCACCGGCCTGGCCGCGGTCGCCCCGGAGATCCAGAAATCCGGCTTGGGCGGTTCGCCGAAACCGGCAACGTCGGTGCCTTGCGTGACCGCGGCCGGGATCTCGGCCAGCAAGCGGTAGCCGATCGGCGCCAGCGCGGCCTCGAAGAAGGCGCGGCTGCGCTCGATATCGGCGACGATGATGCCGGTGTGGTCGATCATTACTTGTCCTCGATGCGGCCCAGCAGCAGGTACTCGATCAGGGCCTTCTGCACGTGCAGGCGGTTTTCCGCTTCGTCCCAGACCACCGACTGCGGACCGTCGATGACCTCGGCCGCGACTTCCTCGCCGCGGTGGGCCGGCAGGCAGTGCATGAACAGGGCGTCCGGCGTGGCGCGCGCCATCTTGGCGCCATCGACGATGAAGCCGTCGAAGGCTTTCAGCCTTTCCGCGTTTTCCTTCTCGTAGCCCATGCTGGTCCATACGTCCGTGCTGACCAGGTGCGCGCCTTCGCAAGCGTCCGACGGGTTGTCGAACAGGGTATAGCGCTGGGTCGAGACCAGGCTCGGGTCCAGCTCGTAGCCCTTCGGGGTCGAAATGTTCAGGTGGAAGCCGAACACCTCGGCCGCCTGCAGCCAGGAGTAGAGCATGTTGTTGGCGTCGCCGATCCAGGCCACCGTCTTGCCGACGATCGGGCCGCGGTGCTCGTAGAAGGTGAAGACGTCGGCCAGCACCTGGCAGGGGTGATGTTCGTTGGTCAGGCCATTGATCACCGGGACGCGCGAATTGGCGGCGAAACGCTCGATGATGTCCTGGCCAAAGGTGCGCACCATGATGATGTCGCACATGCGCGACATGACCTGGCCCGCGTCCTCGACCGGCTCGCCGCGGCCGAGCTGGCTGTCGCGCGTGTTCAGGTAGATCGCGGCGCCGCCCAGCTGGTGCATGCCGGCTTCGAAGGATAAGCGCGTGCGGGTCGAGCTCTTTTCGAAGACCATCACCAGGGTGCGGTCGACCAGCGGGTGGTAGACCTCGTAGGCCTTGAACTTGCGCTTGATGACCTTCGCGCGCTCGATCACGTATTCGAACTCGTCGAGCGAGAAGTCGGAGAACTGCAGGAAGTGCTTGATAGGTTGTGAAACTGGCATATCGTATCCGCTTGTCTGTTATCCCTTCGATTATAAGGGCTTTTGCGTAGGGTGGGCGGCAAGCCCGCCCACCCTACTAATACAGTGTCTGCGACGACTCGTGCAGCAGCTGCGCATACAGCTCGTGCCGCATCTTCGCGATCTTCCCGTCCTTTACCGCGTCGAGCACCGCGCACTGCGGCTCGGCCAGGTGGCGGCAGTTGTAGTACTTGCAGCCGCCCAGATAAGGCTTGAACTCGACGAAAGCCCGCTCCAGCATGCCTTCCGTCAGGTGGTAGAGGCCGAACTCCTGGAAGCCCGGCGAATCGATGATCGCCGCGCCGCCGGGCAGCCAGTACAGCCGCGTGAAGGTCGTCGTGTGCTTGCCGGTGTCGAGCGCCGAGGAGATCTCGCGCACGGCGATGTCGGCGTCCGGCACCAGGAGGTTGATGAGCGAGGACTTGCCCATGCCCGACTGGCCGATGAAGATCGAATGCTGGCCGGCCAGCAGCGGGCGCAGCACCGACAGGGCGTGCTCCGGATCGGCCTTGGCCGAGACCTCGTGCACCGGGTAGCCGAGCGAACCGTAGACGGCGGCGCGTTCGCGCGCGCGCGGCAGCGGCTCCTTCACGTCGGTCTTGTTCAGGATGAGGTGGGCCTCGATCCCGGCCGCCTCGGCGGCCACCAGGGCGCGCGAGACCAGGTCGTCGGCGAAGCTCGGTTCGGTGGCGACCACGATGAACAGGCGCGAGATGTTCGCCGCCAGCAGCTTCGACTTGTATTGGTCGGAGCGGTAGATCAGGGTGGTGCGGTCGGCGATGTCCTCGATCACGGCCTGGTCGTTCGAGGTCTGCTTCAGGTGCACCACGTCGCCCACCGCCACATTGGTCTTCTTGCCGCGCGTGACGCACTGGTATTTCGTGCCGTCGACGTCGGCCAGGTAATGGCGGCCGTGCGCCGCGATGATGGTGCCGCTCATGCTCATGCGCTGCGTTCCTCGTAGATTGCGTCGGCTTTCGCAGCGCAGATAAAGTCGTTGATCGACACGGCATTGCCGGCCGAGTGGGTGGTCCAGGCGACCAGGCAGTGGCGGTAGCGCACGCGCAGTTCGGGGTGGTGGTCTTCGCCGTGGATCATGGACGCCAGGGCGTTCACGAAGGCGATGGTCTCGCGGTAATCCTTGAAGGCGTACTCGCGCTCGATGTGGTTCCCTTTCAGTTGCCAATCGGGCAGGGCGGCTAGCCGGGCCGCCAGTTCGTTGTCGTTGAGCGCCGGCGCACCATGGACGCAATGCTGGTCCGCGAGCCTCATGCAGCCGCCGCGTTCAAGTGCGCAATCCGTACCGAGGCCGGCGGATGCGAATCGTAGAAGGCCGAGTGCAGCGGATCCGGCGTCAGGGTCGAGGCATTGTCCTCGTACATCTTGACCAGGGCCGAGACCAGGTCGTCCGCGCTGCTGTGCTTCGCGGCGAAGGCGTCGGCCTCGAACTCGTGCTTGCGCGAGGTGATCGCGTTCAGGGGGCCGAGGACGAAGGTGAAGATCGGCAGCACCAGCGCGAACAGCAGCAGGGCCATGGCGTCGTTCGGACCATCGAGCAGCGGCGTCACGCCCAGGCCGGTGTAGAACCAGCTTTGCTCCTTGAGGTAGCCGAGCAGCGCGAGGAAGGCCAGCGACAGCGCGAACATGACGACCATGCGCTTGACGATGTGGCGCAGCTTGAAGTGGCCCAGCTCGTGCGCCAGCACGGCCTCGATCTCCTGCGGCGCGAGGCGCTCGATCAGGGTGTCGAAGAAGACGATGCGCTTGGCCGCGCCGAAGCCGGAGAAATACGCGTTGCCGTGGGCGCTGCGGCGGCTGCCGTCCATCACGAACAGGCCTTTCGAGGCAAAGCCGACGCGCGCCATCAGGCCCTCGATGCGCGCTTTCAGGCTGTCGTCGGCGAGCGGCGTGAACTTGTTGAACAGCGGCGCGATCACGGTCGGGTACAGGACCATCATCAGGACCTGGAAGCCGCTCCAGACGCACCAGGCCCACAGCCACCAGAGCGCACCGGTGGTTTCCATGAGTTTGAGGATCACCCACAGCAGCGGCAGGCCGATCGCGGCGCCGAGCAGCGCGCCCTTGGCCATGTCGGCCAGCCACAGGCCGCGCGACATCTTGTTGAAGCCGAAGCGCTCCTCGAGCACGAACTGGCGGTAGTAATCGAAAGGCAGGTCGAGCACGCCGGAGACGACGGCGAACGCGACCACCAGCAGGATCTGATGTAGCATGCCCGGACCGGCGAGCGGCAGCAGGGCGTTCGAGATCGCCTGCAGCCCGCCCAGCAGCGTGAAGCCGATCAGGACCAGGCCGCCCCAGAGCAGGGCGGCGATGCCGAAGCGGGTGCGGGCGACGGTGTAGTCGGCCGCCTTCTGGTGCGTCTCGAGCGCGATCTTGTGCGCGAATTCGGCGGGCACCGCGCCGCGCTTGCGCAGCACGTGGCGGATCTGGCGGTTGGCCAGCCAGAAGCGCAGACCGAGCGTCAGCACGAAGAAAACGACGAACAAGACCGAAAACGCAAGTGAAGACATGCTGTGCCTGTGAGAAAATGCAGGATTGTTTAGGCAAAGAGAGAATTATGTCACAAGCCACCGAATCCGCCGTATCTGCAAACCCGGCAACCGCAGCAAACCCCACGCCGCGTCCCAACGAGTTCAACCTGGTCTGGGTCGACATGGAAATGACCGGACTCGATCCGGACAACGACCGCATCATCGAGGTCGCCGTCGTAGTCACCGATGCCGACCTGAACGTGATCGCCGAAGGTCCCGTGTTCGCCATCCACCAGTCCGACGAGACCCTCGACAAGATGGACAACTGGAACAAGGGCACCCACGGCCGCTCGGGCCTGATCGACCGCGTCAAGGCGTCGACCGTCACCGAAGCCGACGCCGAAGCCCAGCTGATCGCCTTCCTGAAGCAGTACGTCCCGTCCAACAAGTCGCCGATGTGCGGCAACTCGATCTGCCAGGACCGCCGTTTCATGGCGCGCGGCATGCCGAAGCTGGAAGCCTTCTTCCACTATCGTAACCTCGACGTCTCGACGCTCAAGGAACTGTGCCGCCGCTGGAAGCCCGAGCTGGCCTCCGGTTTCAAGAAGCACCAGAAGCACACCGCGCTGGCCGACATCGTCGAGTCGATCGAAGAGCTGAAGTACTACCGCGAACACTTCATCAAGCTGTAAGTTCGGCTGCAAGGCGCAGGCCGTGGAGCGCCGCTGGCGCCCCTCGCGCATTCGTGCTCCATCTATCTTGCCCTTGTGCGAAAATGGCAAGATGCACGCAATACTGCGCGGCGGCCCTGACGCTGCCCCCGCCGGCCTGCGCGCCCTGATCGGCGCGCACGACTGGCGCGACTCTCCCCTTGGACACCCGGACGACTGGCCGCCGCAACTGGCGACCGCGGTCGCGATGGCCCTCGACTCGGCGCTGCCGATGTTCGTCTGCTGGGGGCCGGACCTGCGCATGCTCTACAACGACGCCTATGTGCCCATCCTCGGCGAGCGCCACCCGCGGGCGCTGGGCGAACCCCTGCGCCGCGTCTGGACCGATGCCTGGGCCCAGGTGGTGCCCTTCATCGACCGCGCGTTGTCGGGCAAGCCGGTGCACTTCGAGGACTTGCCGATCGGCGTGGTGCGCGGCGGCAGGCTCGAGCAGGCCTACTTCACCTTTTCGTACGCGCCCCTGCACGACGGCGCCGGCCGCGTGGCCGGCATGTACTGCACCGCGCTCGAAACCACCGAACGCCGGCGCGCCGAGCGCCGCGCCGCGCTCGAACTGAAGCTGTCCGACGCGCTGCGCCCGCTCGATTCGCCCGACGCGGTGCTCGACACCGCCAGCGCCCTGCTGGGCGAGGAGCTGCGCCTGGCGCGGGTGCTGTATTGCGAGGTCGACGCCGACGCCGAAGGCTTCGCAGTCGTGCGCCAGTGGCTGCGTCCGGGCACGGCCGCGCTGTCGTGCGCGCGCTACCGCTTCGACGACTTCGGCCCGGACATCGGCGCCGCCCTGCGCGCCGGCGTCACCGTCGCGATCGACGACATCGCCGGCGATCCGCGCAGCGCATCCTGGCCGGCGCGCTTTCGCGACGAGGCCATCGGCGCGCTGGTGACGGTGCCGCTGGTGCGCGCCGGCCGCCTCCAGGCTTTCCTGAGCATCAACCACGCCGAACCCTGCCGCTGGAATCCGGACGACGTGCGCTTCACGCGCGACACCGCCGAGCGCACCTGGGCCGCGCTCGACGGCGCGCGCGTCCAGGCCGAGCTGCGCGCCGAGCGCGACCGCAGCCGCTACATCTTCGACACCATCGGCGAGGGCTTCGCGCTGCTCGACGCCCAGTGGCGCATCCTGGAGATGAATGCCGAGGGCCTGCGCATCTGCCGGCTGGCGGCGGCACAGGTGGTCGGGCGCGACCACTGGGAACTGTTCCCGGAAGTAGAGGGCAGCGAAGCGGGCGCCATGCTGCGCCGCGTGATGCGCGAGCGCAGCGCCGGCCAGGCCGAGTACCGCCTGCCGCCGGTGGGCGGGCGCTGCGTCTGGAACGAGATCCGCGCCTTCCCGATGCAGGACGGCGGCATCGCCATCTTCTTCCGCGAGATCACCGACCGCAAGGTGGCCGAGGAAAAGCTGGTGGACGCCGACCGCCGCAAGGACGAATTCCTGGCCATGCTGGCGCACGAGCTGCGCAACCCGCTGGCGCCGATCAAGGCTGCCGCGACCCTGCTCGACATGGGAGTGCTCAACGAGACCCGGGTACGCCAGAGCAGCGCCATCATCGGACGCCAGGTGCGCCACATGACGCGCCTGGTGGACGACCTGCTGGACGTGTCGCGCGTGACGCGCGGCCTGATCGTGCTCGACAAGGCGCTGCTCGACGCGCGCGCCATCGTCGACGAGGCGGTCGAGCAGGTGCGCCCGCAACTGCTGGCGCGCCGCCAGCGCCTCGGCCTGCACCTGCCGGGCGCTCCGGCCGCCGTCGAGGGCGACCGCGCGCGCCTGGTGCAGGTGCTGTCCAACCTGCTCGGCAACGCGGTCAAGTACACGCCGGAAGAAGGCGCCATCGACGTCCACGTGCGCCACGAGGGCGGCATGCTGGTGCTGTCCGTGACCGACGACGGCATCGGCATGGAGCCGGAACTGACCGAGAGCGCCTTCGACCTGTTCGCCCAGGGCAAGCGCGCGAGCGACCGCTCCCAGGGCGGGCTCGGCCTGGGCCTGGCGCTGGTGCGCAACCTGGTCGAGCTGCACGGCGGCGCGGTCGGCTGCGCCAGCCCCGGACCCGGGCGCGGCAGCACTTTCACCGTGCGCCTGCCGGCGGCGGCGCCGCAGCCGCAGCCGGAGGAGCGCGGCGATGCGCCGGCGCGCGGCGAATGCCTGAAGCTGATGGTGGTGGACGACAACGTCGACGCCGCCGATACCCTGGCCATGCTGCTGGAAGCGGCCGGGCACGCGGTGGCGGTGGAACACGATTCGCACCGCGCCCTCGAACGCGGGCGCCTGGCGCCGCCGGACGTTTTTTTGCTCGACATCGGCCTGCCCGAGATGGACGGCCGGGAACTGGCGCGCCGCCTGCGCGCCCAGCCAGAAACCGCGGACTGCGTCCTGATCGCGGTGTCCGGCTACGGCCAGGAACAGGATCGGCGCGCGGCCATGGAGGCGGGGTTCAGCCACCACCTGGTCAAGCCGGTCGATTTCGATACGCTGGCCGGGCTCCTGGCCGAAGTGCGCGGAGCGGCCGCGGCGTAGGGTGGGCGGCTCCACCGGGTCATGGGCCAACACCCGCCCGGAGCGCCGCCCACGCGTTCGACGCACGGCTGAAATCACGTAGGGTGGGCACTTGTGCCCACGCGGTACGGCGCATGCACATCGAACACTGATTCTTACCGAGCGCCATGTATGTCGTCGTGCGTCCGGGTATGCACCCACACGAAAGACCGCGTGGGCACAAGTGCCCACCCTACAACATCGCGCGCGCGTCGACGAATGTCTTACCGCATCTGCGTGTAATTCACCGGCACGAAACGATACCCCTTGCCTTCGCTGCGCAGGTGCCCCAGGCCCGGGAACTGCAGGTGGGCGCCGCCGATCAGCGCGCCTTCCTTGGCGGCGAGGTCGAACAGCTTCTTGCGTGCGGCGGCCGCGGCTTTCTGGTCGCCGTCGAAGCCGATGGTCACCGCCGGGTTCTCGAACTGGACCGCCGCGACGTGGATCAGGTCGCCGATCACCATCATCTTGCGCCCGCCGCTCTCGACCACGAAGGTGGTGTGGCCCGGCGTGTGGCCGTGGCCGCCCAGGGCGCGGATGCCGGGCGAGAGGTCGACGTCGCCATCGAAGGTCTTGAAGCGGCCGGCCTTCACGTACGGATCGAGCGCGGCCATCGCGTTCCTGAACGAGCCCTTGGCGTCTTCCGGCGCCTTGTCCATGTTGGCCTGGCTCAGCCAGTGGTCGGCCTCGCGCCTGGCCGCGCGCACGACCGCGTTCGGGAACGCCGGCTGGGCCTGGGCCAGCAGGCCGCCCAGGTGGTCGCTGTGCATGTGGGTCAGGTAGACCTCGTCGACCTGCTCGGGCGCGTAGCCGGCCGCCTTCACGCTGGCCAGCAGCTTGCCCAGGGTCGGCCCGAACAGCACGCCGGCGCCGGTGTCGATCAGGATCAGCTTGTTGCCGGTGTTGATCAGGAAGGCATTGTCCGAGGTTTCGAGCGGGCTTGTCAGGAAGGACTTGGCCAGCGCCGCATTGGTCTTCCCGGCCTTGTCGTTCAGCAGTTTGTCGACAGGCAGGTCGACGGTGCCGTCGGACAGCGGGGTGATCTCGAACTCGCCCAGCATCACGCGATACCAGCCGGGGGCGGGGGTCTTGGTCATCGGGGCGGCGGCGAACGAGGGGGCGGCGATGCAGGTCGCGAGGCAGGCGGCGGCGAGCGCGCGCAGGACGGTCTTGTCGAATGGGCCGGTCATCATGGATTCTCCAGTGGTTGGCCGCGTCATTACATTTATAAAAACATTGCGCATCGTACATCAAGCGGACGCGGGACGTGCTTGCGGGGTGGCGCGCTGCAGCCACGGCCGGCTTATGGTGTAATAGCGGTCTTTGCTTTACACCGCTTTTCCATGCAAGGACAATTCATCCAGTGGCTGCACGGCTTCCTGCCGCAGCCGCTCGCCGGCGGCCGCCTCGAACGCGTGCGCGCCGCGCTCGGGGCCTGCGTCGGCCTGTTCGTCACCGCTCTCCTGACCCATTCGCTGGCGCCCGGCCAGGCCGCCTGGCTGATCGCGCCGATGGGCGCGTCCGCCGTGCTGCTGTTCTGCGTGCCGGCCAGCCCGCTGGCCCAGCCCTGGTCCGTCATCGGCGGCAATACCCTGTCGGCCCTGGTCGGCGTCGCCTGCGCGCGCCTGGTGCACGACCCGCTGCTGGCCGCGCCGCTGGCCGGCTGCCTGGCGATCGCCGTCATGTTCGCGCTGCGCTGCCTGCATCCGCCCGGCGGCGCCGTCGCCCTGACCACGGTGCTGGGCGGCGCGGCGGTGCACGAAGCCGGCTTCCTGTTCGCACTGGAGCCGGTGGCGCTGAACTCGGCGCTGATCGTGGGCGCGGCCATCCTCTACAACAACCTGACCCGGCGCCGCTATCCGCACGCCGCGCACGCGGCCGACCGCAACGTGCACGCGACCGGCGACCCGGCGGCCGCGGCGCGCCTGGGGATCACCGAGCAGGACCTGGAAGCGGCGCTGGCGCGCTACGGCGAAGTGCTCGACGTCAGCCACGATGACCTGCTGGCCATCGTCGACGACGCCCGCCAGCTGGCCCTGCACCGCCACTTCCGCGAGCGCACCTGCGCCGAGCTGATGTCGAGCCACGTGGTGTCGGTCGGCCCGCGCGACACCCTGGAGCATGCGCGCGAACTGCTGCTGCGCCACCGCCTGCAGTCGGTGCCGGTGCTCGACGAGCGCCGCTACCTGCTCGGCATCCTGGGCGTGGAAGACCTGCTGCGCCACGGCGGCTGGACCGCCCACCTGCGCCGGCTGGTGCCGGGAGCGGCGCCGCGCGTGGCCGACGCCATGCGCCAGCGCGTGGTGGCGCTGCCCGCCGACGCGCCGCTGGCGCAGCTGGTGCCGCTGCTGGCCGACGGCGGCTACCACCAGGTCGCGATCACTGGCAGGGACGGCGCGGTGGTCGGCCTGGTCAGCCGCTCCGACCTGATGGCGGCGCTGTGCGAGCAGCAGCTGGCGGCGGCCTGAGACGCCCGCCCGCAACGTCCAGGGCCGGTGCGGCGCGCCGTCATTAATCAAATTGCATTAAGATGAATGCCCCCGTGCTGCGATACTCAAAGGTGATGCGTGACGTTGGCTAGTGACCAGAAAGAAGGTGAGGACGGCCTGTCCGAGACGTCGAGGCGCATGCTGGCGCTGCGCGACAAGGTCTTCGCGGAGTGGGAGCGCAGCGTGCGCGGCGCCGTCGAGCAGGCGGCCGAGCTGCGTCATCCGGTGTTGATCGACACCTTGCCCGTTTTTTACGACAACATCGCCGAAAGCCTCAGCCAGGGCCAGGTGCGGACCCACGGCGCCGACCACACCACCGTCGCCGCCGAGCACGGCGGCGAGCGCGCCCGCGTCACCAGCTACGACCACGTGGCCCTGATCGACGAATACCAGCTGCTGCGCCGCGCCATCCTCGAAGTCCTGCCGCGCGAAGGCGTGGCGCTCGGCGCCGCCGACGTGGTGATCATCGACGCCTCGATCGACGCCGCCATCAAGCAGGCGGTGCACGCCTTCACCCTGGTGCACAACGGCCTGCGCGAACGCCTGGCCGCGGCCCTGACGCACGACCTGCGCGGCCCGCTGCAGGCCGCCGCCACGGCGCTCGACCTGATCGTGCGCATGGAGGACGTGTCGCGCATCCACGACGTGGCCGCGCGCGCCTCGAAGAGCGTGCACCGGATGGGCGGCATGATCGGCGAACTGCTCGATTCGATGGCCTTCCACGGCGGCCAGCGCGTGCCGCTGGACCTGGCCCGTTTCGACGTCCGCGAACTGGCGGCCGAGGTGCAGCGCGACGTCGCCGCCCACGGGCCGGACGTGGAGCTGGCCGGGACCAGCGTGCTGGGCTGGTGGGACCGCAAGGCGCTGCGCCGGGCGCTCGAGAACATGCTGTCGAACGCGCGCAAGTACGGCGCGCCCGGCACGCCGATCCGGATCAAGGTCGACGAGGTCCACCAGCGCCTGCTGCTGACCGTGCACAACGAAGGCGAGCCGATCCCGCCCGGCGAGCAGGAAGACATCTTCCAGATGTACCGCCGCGCCGAAGCCGCCGCCAGGGGCGAGAAGCAGGGCTGGGGCATCGGCCTGCCCTACGTGCGCACGGTGGCGGAAAGCCACGGCGGCAGCGTCGGCGTCGACAGTTCGCGCGAGCGCGGCACCACCTTCGTGATCGACATCCCGGTCGACTGCCGGCCTTTCCGCAGCGCGCCGACGCTGGCATGAAAAAACCGGGGACGCGCCCCGGTTCGATCGACGCCGATGCCGCTTACGCCTGCTCGGCCCCGCAGCACTTCTTGAACTTCTTGCCGCTGCCGCAAGGGCAGTCGTCGTTGCGGCCGACCTTCGGCGCCTCGTTGCGCACGGTCTCGACGGCGGGCTTGCGCAGCGGCAGCCAGTAGCGGTGGATGGCCGGCAGGTTGGCCTCGACCTCGAGCGCCAGCTGGTGCGCCTTGACCGGGTCTTCGACCAGCGGCAGTTCTTCTTCCTCGATCTCGTCGGCGCCCAGCAGGTAGAGCGGGCGCATCAGGTCGGCGGCCTCGGAGTCCCAGATCGGGTCCCAGGAGCCCGGGCGCAGTTCCATGCCTTCCCAGAAGCCCCAGCACCAGGCCTCGGCGTCGATCAGGGTCTGGCCCTGGTGCTCGTGCTCGCAGTACAGCGGCTCGAATTCCTTGGGCGCGACCTCGAAGGTGATCAGCACTTCGTTCATGAAGCGCATGATCAGGTTGACGATGCGTTCCTCTTCCTTGCCGTTCTTCCATTTCGGCGCCTGCTTGCCGTCCTCGCCCCAGACGCGCGGCAGCCACTCGGCCGGCATGATGGTTTCCGGACCGATGGCGATCGCCGTCAGGTAGCCGTGGAGGGTGTCCATCGTCATCGCGTCTTCCGGGCTGCGCTCGGAGAGGAGGAACTGGTCGAGTTCGTTGAATTCTTTTTCGGTGAGGGGCTGGTCGAGTTGCATGGGATGCTCTTGTTGCGGTGAAGTCGCCAGTGTAACGCCTGCGGCGGGGAGCGCACGAAAAAAAGCGCGCCGCCTTACAATGGCGTCATGGATCATCTGTCATCTTCGGCGCCGCCTCCGGGCGCGCACCCATTCTCCGGCCTCGATCCGGACCGCGTCCTCGACGCCCTGCAAAGCGTCGGTATTGTCGGCGACGGCCGCCTGCTGGCCCTGAACAGCTATGAGAACCGCGTCTACCAGGTCGGCTGCGAGGACGGTCCGCCGGTGGTGGCCAAGTTCTACCGCCCAGGGCGCTGGAGCAATGAGGCCATCCTCGAGGAACACGCTTTCGTGGCCGAGCTGGCCGAGCGCGAGGTGCCGGTGGTGCCGGCCATGACGATCGAGGGCCGGACCCTGCACGAATTCGGCGGCTTCCGTTTCGCCGTTTTCCCGCGCCGGGGAGGGCGCGCGCCCGAGCTGGGCGACGCCGCCACGCTGGAGTGGATCGGGCGCTTCATCGGCCGCATCCACGCCGTCGGGGCGGTCTCGCCCTACCGCGTGCGTCCGGCGCTGGACCAGCAGACCTTCGGGCGCGAGCCCGCGGACTACCTGCTGCGGCACGACTTCCTGCCGCGCGAGCTGCGCGCGACGTACGCCAGCGTGGCCGAGCAGGCCCTGGCCGGCGTGGCGCGCTGCTACGAGCGCGCCGGCGACCTGCCGCCGCTTCGCCTGCACGGCGATTGTCACGGCGGCAACGTCCTCTGGACCGACGGCGGCCCGCACTTCGTCGACTTCGACGACAGCCGCATGGGCCCGGCGGTGCAGGACCTGTGGATGCTGCTCTCGGGCGAGCGCCATGAACAGGTGCGCCAGATGAGCGACGTGCTGGCCGGCTACGAGGATTTCTGCGAATTCGACCCGCGCCAGCTGTACCTGGTCGAAGCCCTGCGCACGCTGCGCCTGATCCACTATTCGGCCTGGCTGGCGATGCGCTGGGACGACCCGGCCTTCCCGGCCGCCTTCCCCTGGTTCAATACCCAGCGTTACTGGCAGGACCGGATCCTCGAGCTGCGCGAACAGGTGGCGCTGATGGATGAGCCGCCGCTGTGGCCGGTGTAGCCGGGGCTGCGACCGAACGCGAGGCCGCCGCTAACCCGCGCTTTCCGCATGCGGCTTTCCATCACCACGCCACTGGAAGACGCCAGGGCCCGCGAACCGCGGACCACGGGGTTTGGGACCTGTGGATGCCGCTCTCGTCCCGCCGTGGCCGGGTAGCGGGTTGTTAATGCAGCGACAAAATTCTGTGGCATCTTGTCGACGGTATCGGAGCCAGGATCAAATAAATACGCGTGTTTTGTTATAACAATATCGACAGCGGTGGTCGGTAGTGCAAGCATGTCTTGCCGCAAGGTAATAAAACCTGGCGCTTGTCTGCATTATTATTTTAAGACCGTTCAGATATCGCGAAACTCTCCAATATGAAAGTCGGCACCCGCCTCGCTGTCGGGTACGCCCTCATCCTCGGCTTCCTGTGCGTGATCGTGGCCGCATCCATCTACGGCATGGCCGGCATGCGCGAACGTACGCGGGTCATTACCGACATTAACAACGCCCAGATCGAACTGGCGAACAACCTGGCCGACTCGATCCAGAACCGGATGGTCCTGGTGCGCAACCTCGGCCTGCTCACCGACGAAAGCGCGATGGCCGTCGAATACAAGGCCATTCAGGAGGAAACGGCACGCTATGCCGAGACCTACCGGCGCATGGAGCCTTTGTTCAACCTGCCCGAAACCCAGCCCGAAGAAAAGCGCGTGTTCGCACAGTTGCGCGAGGCGGAGCAAGCGGCTTTGCCCATCATCGAGAAGGCGGCGCGCCTTGGGCTGGCCAACGACGCGGAACAGACGACGCGCGTCCTGCTGGACGAGCTGCGCCCGGTACAGGTGAAATGGATGGGCGCGATCCGGGATCTGATTACGCTCGAGAACAAGCTGAACCAGGAATCGTCGGACGACGCGCTCGCGACCTACGACGATACGCGCACCCTGAACCTCGGGTTGAGCGCTTTGGCACTGGCCGTTGGCGCGATCGCCGCCGTCGCCATCACCCGCAGCCTGCTGCGCCAGCTGGGCGGCGAGCCGGGATACGCCGCCGATGTGGCGACCCGGATCGCCAATGGCGACCTGGCCACGCCGGTCGAGGTCAAGTCCGGCGACACCACCAGCATGATGGCGTCTATGAAAGCCATGCGCGACAACCTGGCGCGCATCGTCAGCCAGGTGCGCTCCGGCACGGATACCATCGCATCGGCGTCGTCGCAGGTGGCCGGGAGCCAGGACTTGTCCTCGCGCACCGAAGAGCAGGCCAGTTCGCTGGAGGAAACCGCGTCCTCGATGGAGGAGCTCACCAGCACGGTCAGGCAAAATGCCGACAATGCGCGCCAGGCCAACCTGATGGCCGACGCGGCGTCGAGCGTCGCGAAGAAGGGTGGGGAGGCGATCGGCGAGGTGATGGGGACGATGTCCGACATCAGCGCGTCGGCCAGCAAGATCCGCGACATCATCGGCGTGATCGACGGCATCGCCTTCCAGACGAATATCCTGGCCCTGAATGCCGCGGTCGAAGCGGCACGGGCCGGCGAACAGGGCCGGGGCTTCGCGGTGGTCGCCACCGAGGTGCGCAACCTGGCGCAGCGCTCGGCCAGCGCCGCGCGTGAAATCAAGGAGCTGATCGAAGACTCGTCCGGTAAGGTCGAGAGCGGCAGCCGGCAAGTCACCGCGGCCAGCGCGACCATTCTCGAGATCGTCGACAGCGTCAAGCGCGTGACCGACATCATGGCCGAGATCAGCGCCGCCAGCCAGGAGCAGACGGCGGGCATCGAGCAGATCAACCAGGCGGTCGTCTCCATGGATCAGGTGACCCAGCAGAATGCCGCGCTGGTCGAGGAGGCCGCCGCGGCATCCGAGGCCATGCAGGTCCAGGCGGCCCGCCTGAGCGAAGCGGTCAGCGTGTTCCGCCTCGACGGCACGCACGCGGCCGGGCCGGCGGCGGGGGCCGTCGATGCACGGCGCGTGCGCCGTCCGCCGCCGTTCCGGCCTTGCCGCGCAAGCAGGCCAAGCCTGCCGGGCCAGGGCGCAGCGCAAGACCGCCGCGTCCGCCAACATGGATGGTTGGGAAACCTTCTGAGCCCGGCGCGGCGGCGCGGCAAGCCGCCGGTTTCCGGTTGATTTGCCGCGCTTGCCGCCAGTTCCGTAGCGACGAGGAATCGAAGGTGGGGCAGGGCTGCGGTGTCGCCGGTTTCCCTGGCCTGGCAATGCGCCGGGCGCCGGCCGCGCGCCGGTGGCGAACCGTGGAATTGCCCGCTATTTACCACGCAGCTCGGCGTGACACGTTTCGTCCGTATCGCGGATAATGGTCAAGCGCGGCAATCCGCCCGGAACCCGAGAACCAGCATGGAACGAGACCCAGCCTCCCACGACGATACCGACTTCACGATCGACCTGCCGCCGGCGACGGCCGAGCACGTGCCGCCCGCGGTCGCGCCGGATCGCGGCCAGCTGGAACAGGCCGCGATCAAGGAAGCGATCGCGCGCGTCGAGGCCGAGGCAAAAGCGAACGTGGCGGCCGAAAGCCGCGCCGCCGCCGAGGCCCATGCGCGTGCGCTGGCCGAGGAACGCGCCGCCATGGACGCCGCCGCCGCGGCCGCCGCGCTCGACCACGCCCAGGCCTCGGAGCAGGAGATCGAGGCCAACCGCAACCGCCTGGAAACCCTGCGCGCCGCGGCCCAGGCCACGGCCGAGCGGCTGGAAGCGATGCGCCAGGAAACGGCCGAGCTGCGCGCGCGCGTCCAGCATGACACCGAAAGCCGCCTCGCCACCGAAGCGCGCGCCCGCGCCGCCGACCAGGCGCGCCGGCGCGCCGCCGAACAGATCGAGGCCGAAGCGGCGATGGCGCTGGAAGCCGCGCGCGCCGCCGAGGAATTGCTGGCCCAGACCGAAGAGGCGCGCCGCCAGGCCGCCGAACGCGTCGCCGCCGTGCACGCGGCGCGCGAGGAAGTGCTGCACAGCGCCAGCGCCGACGCGCGCGTGGCCGTGCTGGCGCGCGAGCGCGAGCGCGCCGAGAAGGCCGCGCGCCAGACCGCCGAAAAGCTGGCCCAGGCCGAAGCCGAAGCGCTCGAACTGGCCCTGCAGCGCGAGCGCGCCGACCAGATCGCGCTGGCCTCGGCATTCTCGCGCGCCGCCGCCGAGGCGCGCGCGCTGGAGGAAGCACGCGCCCTGGCCCACGTCGAACACGAACGCGAAACCATCGCCCAGGCCCAGGCCGACTCGCAACGGGTCGCCGCCGACACCCTGCGCACGCGCCTGCAGCTGGAAAAGGAATTGCGCGACGCCGCCGTGCACCGCGAGCGCCTGGAACAGATGGCCGCCGCCACCGCCGAGGCGCGGCGCGAAGCCGAGGCGCGCATCGTCGCCGCCACCGAGGCGCGCATCGAGGCCGACCGCAAGCTGCGCGAAACCGCCATCGAGCGCGCCCGCGCCGAGGAAGAAGCCGGGCAGCAGGTCGAAGCGCGCCTGCAAGCCGAGGCGCAGGCCGCCCGCGATGCCCAGGAGCGCGCGCAGGCCGAGCGCGCGGCGTTCGAGGCCGCCGAGCGCCAGGCCGAGGAAGACCGGCGCGCCCGCGCGCTGGCCGAGGAGCGCGCCGCCCAGGCCCAGGCCCTGCTCGACGCGCGCGCGGCCGAGAATGCGTCGGAAGAGGCGGCGCTGGCCCTGGCCGCCGAGCAGGCGGCGCTGCAGCGCGAGGCCGCGAGCGTGGCCGCGCGCCGTCAGGAAGAGGCCGAGCGCCTGGCGGCGCTCGAGCGCGAACGGGTCCAGGCCGAGGAAACGGCGCTGGCGGCCCTGCAGGAAAAGCTGGACGCCGAGCGCGAACTAGCCGCGACCGCGCAGGCACGCGTCGACGCCGAACAGGCGCAGGCCGCGCTGCTGCGCGACCAGCTCGACTTCGAGAACCGCGCATTGGCGGCGCAGCGCGCCACCCTGGAAGCCCAGCGCGCCGCGGCGAACCTGGCCGTCGAGCAGGCCGCAAGTGAAGAAGCAGCCGCAGCCGCGGCACAGGCCGAGGCGGAGGCTGCCGCAGAATTGGCCCGCACCCAGGCCGAGCGCGCGGCTGCGGAACAGGCGAAGCTGGCGGCGCTCGATGCCGCGGCCCAGGCCGAGCGCGAAGCGGCCGAGGCGGCGCGCGAATCGCTGGCGCTGCTGGAGCAGAAGCTGGCGGCGCAGCGCCAGCAGGCCGAGGCCGAGACACGCGCCAACGCGGCGGCGGCGGCGCGCCTGGCCTCCGAGCAGGCTGCGGCGGACAGCGCGCGCCTGCGCGCCGAGGCCGAGGAAGAGGCGGCGCGGCTTGCCGCCGAACGCGAAGCGCTGGAAGCCGCGGCGGCCCAATCGGCGCTGGAGAAGCGCGAAGCCCAGCGCGCGCTGCTCGAACACGCCCAGGCCCACGCCGAGATGCAGCGCCGCACCGCCGCGACCACCCAGCAGATGGCCGACGCCCGGCGCGAACTGCTGGAACTGGAAACGAAGCGCCTGGAAGAGCAGGCCGCCGAGCTGTCGGCGACCGAGGACGCGATCAACGACCGCAAGGCCGAAGCCCGCCAGCGCGCCGCGTCCGAGAACATCACCCGCGAAGTGCTGGGGCGGCTGAAGAAGCAGCCGTCGGCGCAGCAGGCCGCCGCGCGGCTGGCGGAGGTGATCATGGCGCAGCGGCGCAGCAACGGGGAATAAACGAAGGGTTCGCTTTCGTAGGATGGGTACTTGTACCCACGCGGTTCTACCGGATGCACGTCGAAACGCGTGCAAACGAAAAAGGCCGATGATCATCGCATCGCTGCGAGATCATCGGCCTCGTTATTTCAACCGTTGCCCCGGTGGGTACAAGTACCCACCCTACGGCCGGCTTCATTGCGCCGATATGCGCCGCGTCTCAATCCGAATTCGGTGATATGTAGAACGTATTACTGCGCCGTGGCCGGCGCATCGCTCGGCGCGACCGGATTTGCCGGACCCGTGTTCACCGAGGTCACGAAATACTCGGTCTCGCCGAAGCAGGAGGTCGGCACGCCGCGGTGCTGTTCGTAGCTGATCTCGACGCGCTGGCCCATGGTCGACTGCAGCTTCTGCACCAGGTTCTCTTCGCGCACGGTGAAGGCGAAGCGCTCGGGAATCGCGCCGGGCATGCTCGAGAGCAGGATCTCGCCTTCCCAGGTCTTGCACAGCCAACCCTTCTTCGAGAACTTCTGCAGGTAGCCGGCGCGGGTACCCTCGGAATACGACCAGCTGAGCGTGAACCAGGTGTATAAACCGACCACCACGACCAGGGCGGCGATCACGGTCAGCAGGATGGGAAGGACGCGGCGGGGCAGGGCAGTCGGCATGGTGTGCTTGATAGTCGATGTTGAAGGGACAAAGGCGCGCGGTAGCCGCGCGGCGCCCATTCTGCCATGGCCGCGCGGATTATCAAAACAACAGATCAGAGCGCCCGTGCTCAGCTCACGCCGACGCTGGCGCGCTCCTCTTCCAGCTGCATGCGCTTGCGGTAGCGCACCGAGGACCACAGCGACACCAGGATGAAGGCCAGCCCCGACAGGCCGGTGAACCACTCCGGAATGTGGAAGTGCACGCTGGCGAACATGATCAATGCCAGGATGCCGATCGCGTAGTGCGCGCCATGCTCGAGGAAGACGAATTCCTGCAGCGTGCCCTTGTAGACCAAGAACACCGTCATCGAGCGCACGAACATCGCGCCGATCGCCAGGCCCAGCATGATGATGACCACGTCGTTGGTAATCGCAAACGCGCCGATCACGCCGTCGAAACTGAAGGAGGCGTCCAGCACTTCCAGGTAGAGGAAGCCGCCGATGCTGCCCTGGGAAATCATCTTGCCGACCGTCGGGTCCGCTTCTTCTTCCTCGAGCAGGCCGCTGATCCAGTTCACGCCGATGTAGACCAGCACCCCGACCACGCCGGAAATCAGGACGGCCAGCTTGCGCGCCGGCGGCATCAGGCTCATGGCGAAGAAGACGGCGAGCAGGGTGAGCAGCACCGCCAGGCCCTCGGTCCCGTACTTGCCGATCTTTTCCTCGATCCAGCCGAGCCAGTGCAATTCCTTTTCCTCGTCGAACAGGAAGTTCAGGAAGACCAGCATCAGGAAGGCGCCGCCGAAGGCCGAGACCTCGGCGTGGTGCTCGGTCAGGTGGCGCGAGTATTCCTTTGGCGTCTCAATCGCCATGTTCCACACGTCGACCAGCCCCAGGCCGGTGGCGACCGAGACGATCACCAGCGGGAACAGCAGGCGCATGCCGAACACCGCGACCAGGATGCCGACGGTCAGGAACAGCTTGCGCCAGAATTCGTTCCAGTGCCGCAGCACCGAGGCATTCACGACCGCGTTGTCGAAGGACAGCGACACCTCGAGCACGCCCAGCACCGCGGTGATCCACAGCGCCGACAACATGCCCGGGACCCCGCCATGCTCGTAAC
Source organism: Massilia sp. (assembly GCF_032106685.1). Taxonomy (GTDB): domain Bacteria; phylum Pseudomonadota; class Gammaproteobacteria; order Burkholderiales; family Burkholderiaceae_D; genus Telluria. The sequence continues at coordinate 25,463 of NZ_DAMCPG010000004.1, read as the reverse complement.
CCCACCAGCCCGCCAGGGCCATGAGCACGACAGTGACCGCGAACGACAGCCGGAAGTGACGCATGGTGACTCCTATTCTTTGTGGAAGCTGGACAAGCGCCGCGGTGCCTGTCCAGCTTCCTGGTGATGAGTGATTGATTATTGGTTGAAATGCCACAGTTTAGCGGCATCTTACCTGTTTCCAAGCGGGAGACGGCGCAGCGCAGGTCGCCCGTGGCCCTGGCTTCTGCCATAATTCCGCCCGGCATTTATTTTTTGGAAAATCATGGACTTCACTTACCTCATCACGCCATTCTTGACCTGGCTCGTCGTCGGTCCGATCAAATTCCTGATCAACAGCGCGCGCCAGGGGCGCTGGGCCTTCAACCTGGTCGGCAACGGCGGCTTCCCGAGCAACCACAGCTCGGTCGTGACCAGCATGGCGACCCTGATCGCGCTGCGCGAGGGGATGGGGCACCCGGCCTTCGGCGTGGCCGTCACCCTGGCCTTCATCGTGATGATCGACGCCAACAGCCTGCGCCAGCACGTCGGCCGCCAGGCCGCCGCCATCAACCGCCTGGCGGTGGACGTCAAGGGCCACGCTATCTTGCGCGAACGCATGGGTCACACCCTGGTCGAGATCTGCGGCGGCATCGTCACCGGTATCGGCATGGGCTTCCTGGTCTATCACCTGTTCGTGGTTTAAGGGTAAATTCCCTCACGTTAGAAAGGTAGCGCATGGCGGCGACCTGTCCGCCATCTGTCCGCCTGTCCGCGCGATGCGCCGCGTTTCGTCCGCCTGAGATGCAGTTCATCGCGCCAGATCGCAGTTCATCCATCGAAAACCACAGTGCGCAGGATCGTCAATTGACTGGTGGGTCCGCCTCCCGGATACTGCCCGCTGGCGAAATCCCGCTTTAGAAAAATACATACATATCAGCGTCCATTGGAGAGACTCAACATGCTGCGCAACACTCTACTCGTCCTTGCCATCGCGTCGGCCCTGGCCGCCTGCAGCAAGGAGGCCAAGGATCCGGCCAAGCCGGGTTCGAACGCCACCGCCCAGGCCAGGCAGAACGACGGCAAGCCCAGCCAGTTGCTGGTGGCGCCCGAGGACTTGCTGACGGTGCGCAGCGATGCGCTGGCATCCGGCCCGGTGATCACCGGTTCGATCCAGCCGGAACGCCGCGCCGACCTGCGCGCGGAAGTCTCGGCCGTGGTGCTGCAGGTGTTGAAGGAAAACGGCGAGCCGGTCAAGCGCGGCGATTTGCTGGTCAAGCTCGACGAGACCGCGATCCGAGATTCGCTGCTGTCGGCCGACGAAGCGGTGCGCGCGGCCAGCCAGGCGCTCGACCAGGCCAACCGCCAGCTCGAGCGCCTGAAGACCCTGCGCGCCTCGGGCATGACCTCGGCCGCGGCCTTCGACGAGGCCGAAGTGCGCCGCAACAGCGCCCAGAGCGAAGTGTCGGCCGCGAAGAGCCGCGCCGCCCTGGCGCGCCAGCAGCTGGCGCGCACGGCCGTGCGCGCGCCTTTCGACGGCATCGTCAGCGACCGCAAGGTGTCCGCCGGCGACACCGCGACGGTCGGCAAGGAGCTGGTGAAGGTCATCGATCCGAACAGCATGCGCTTCGAGGGCCGCGTCTCGACCGACAAGATCAGCCTGGTCAAGGTCGGCCAGCCGGTCAAGTTCCACATCAACGGCTACGGCAACCAGCAGTTCGCCGGCACCGTCAAGCGCATCGATCCTTCCGCCAACGGCATCACGCGCCAGGTCGAGGTGCTGGTGGGGTTGACCGGCGAACAACCCCGCGTCGCGGGTCTGTACGCGGAAGGCCGCATCGATGCCGAGACCTCGGACGCGCTGATGCTGCCGGAAAGCGCGATCGTGCGTAACGGCGACGAGACCTACACCTGGCGCGTCAAGGACGCCACCCTGTCGAAGGTCAGCCTGCAGGTCGGCATGCGCGACCAGCGCACCGGCAATTTCGAGGTGAAGACCGGCCTGGCCGCCGGCGACACCGTGCTGCGCAGCCCGAGCTCGAACCTGAAGGATGGGCAAAAGGTCGAGATGGCGACCGCGCGCGTGGCCAGCGCGACCAATCCGCAGCAGGCCAAAGGGAAATAAGCCATGTTCCTGTCCAATTTCAGTGTCAAGAAGCCGATCGCGACGATCGTGCTGATCCTGACGATGATGTGCCTCGGCCTGCTGGCCCTGTCGAAACTGCGCGTCAACCAGATGCCCGACGTCGAGATCCCGATGATCGTGGTGAACGTCCCGTATCCGGGGGCGTCTCCCGAGACGGTCGAGCGCGAGATCATCGACCGCCTGGAAAAGCAGATGCAGAGCGTGCAGGGCGTGACCGAGGTGACCTCGTTCGCCAACGAAGGCAGCGCCACGCTGCGGCTCGAGTTCGACTTCAAGCGCAACCTGATCGAAGCCTCGGACGACGTGCGCAACGCCATTTCGGCGGTGCGCTACAAGCTGCCGCTCGAGATGCGCGAGCCCATCCTGCGCCGGATCGACCCGTCGGCCCAGCCGGTGATGCAGCTGGCCCTGTCGTCGAGCAGCCAGAGCCACGCGACGATCTCGCGCCTGGCCGAGGACGTGCTGGCCGACCGCTTCCGCGCCATCGAAGGCGTGTCCATCGTCAACGTCAACGGTTCGCTGCGGCGCGAGCTGTCGGTGCTGCTGCGCGCCGAGAAGCTGCGCGAGTACAACGTCTCGGTCACGGAAGTGACGAACGCGCTGCGCAACCAGAACACGAATGCGCCGGTCGGCAAGGTGCGCGGCGTGCTCGACGAGAAGGGCATCCGCCTGATCGGCCGCATCGAGCGCCCGGAAGACTTCTCGCAGATCGTGGTCAAGCGCAACGGCGACACCATCGTGCGCCTGAACCAGGTGGCCGAGATCGCCGACGGCTTCGCCGACGTCGACAGCGCCTCGATCCACAGCGGCAGCCCGAACGTCGGCATCTCGATCGTGCGCACCCGCGACGCTTCGACCGTGTCGATCGCCAAGGGCGTGCGCAAGCTGGTCGAGGACATCAATAAGGAACTGCCGAAAGGCACGAGTCTGTCCATTACCCGCGACGGCGGCGAGGAAGCCCAGAGCAGCCTGAACAACGTGATCGAGTCGCTGGTCTTCGGCGCCGTGCTGACCGTGTTCGTGGTCTATGCCTTCCTCAATTCCTGGCGCTCGACCCTGATCACCGCGCTGTCGCTGCCGACCTCGGTGCTGGCCGCCTTCATCGCGGTCTGGCTGTGCGGCTTCACCCTGAACTTCATGACCCTGCTCGGGCTGTCGCTGGCGATCGGCGTGCTGATCGACGACGCCATCGTGGTCCGCGAAAACATCGTGCGCCACATGGAAGCGGGCAAGGACCGCCGCACCGCGGCCCTGGTCGGCACCGCCGAGATCGGCATGGCGGTGGCCGCCACCACCTTCTCGATCATGGCCGTGTTCATCCCGGTGGCCTTCATGCCCGGCACGGCCGGCGAATGGTTCCGCCCATTCGCGCTGACCGTGACCTGCTCGGTGCTGGTCTCGCTGTTCATTTCCTTCACGCTCGACCCGATGCTGTCGGCCTACTGGGGCGACCCGCCGGGCCACCACCTGGAGCCGAAGAAGGGACTGTCGAAAGTGCTGGGCCGCTTCAATGCCTGGTTCGACCGCCTGGCTGGCCGCTACGGCAACGTGATTGCCTGGGCCCTGCATCACCGCCGCTGGATGGGCGTGATCGCGGTGCTGAGTTTCGTGGCGGCGGTCGCGATGCAGTGGTTCCTGGGCGGCACCAGCTTCCTGCCCAAAGGCGACGGCAACAAGATCATGGTCGAGGTGCGCACCCCGGCCTCCTCGAGCCTGCAGTTCGCGCGCGTCAAGATGGAACAGGCGGCGCAACTGGCCCATACGTTGCCGGAGACCCAGGCGACCGACATCATCGCGCGTCCGAGCGGCGGTTCGATCTACGTCGAGATCGGCAAGCGCAACACGCGCAGCCGCAGCGCCGCCGAGATCGGCGCCGATTTGCGCCAGAAGGTCGGCCGCCTGGTCGGCGCCGAGTACACGGTGATCGACGACCTCTCGGGCGGCGGCAAGCCGGTGCAGATCGAGTTCACCGGCGCCGATTCGCGCAAGCTGATGGAGCTGACCACGGCCTACATGGAAAAGCTGCGCCAGGTGCCGGGCGCGGTCGACGTGACGCTGTCGCAGCAGGACCCGAAGGACGAGCTGCAGATCGAGCTCGACCGCGGCCTGGCCAATTCGATGGGCGTCTCGGTCAGCGATGCCGCCACCGCCCTGCGCGTGGCCTTCGCCGGCATCGAGGTCGGCGACTGGGTCGACCCGACCGGCGAGACGCGCGACGTCGCGGTGCGCCTGCACCCCGAGGACCGCGTCAACATCGAGAACATCGAGCGCCTGCCGATCGCGATCGCCGGCACCAACACCATGGTGCCGCTGGAACAGATCGCCCGCATCAGCATGGGCAAGGGACCGTCGGAAATCATGCACAAGAACGGCAAGCGCGTGATCACGGTCTCGGCCAACGCCCAGGGCCGCTCGAACGGCGAGGTGACGGCCGACGCCATGAAACTGGCGAAAAGCTTCGACTTCCCGCCGGGCTATGGCCTGGCGCTGGGCGGCGCCGGCAAGGACCAGGCCGAGCTGTTCCGCGAGATGACCATCGCCCTGTTCGGCGGCATTGGCCTGATGTACCTGATCCTGGTGATGCAGTTCGGCTCCTTCACCGCGCCGATCGGCGTCATGATGTCGCTGCCGCTGTCCCTGTTCGGCGTGGTGGTGGCGCTGCTGGTCACCGGCGGCACCCTGAACCTGATGAGCTTTATCGGCATCATCATGCTGATGGGCCTGGTGGCGAAGAATGCGATCCTGCTGCTGGAAGCGGCGCGCACCCTCGAGCATGAAGGCTATGACCGCGAGGAAGCGCTGATGAAGGCCGGCCGCGTGCGCCTGCGCCCGATCCTGATGACCACCTTCGCGCTGATCGCCGGCATGCTGCCGGTGGCGCTGGCCCTCGGCCCCGACGGCAAGTTCTACCAGCCGCTGGCGGTGGCGATCATCGGCGGCACGATCACCTCGACGCTGCTGACCCTGCTCGTGGTGCCGACCTTCTACGACAGCATCGAGATCTCGCGCGAGCGCATGGCGGCCAAGTTCCACCGCCGCGCCGAGCGCTGGACGGTGCTGCCGGCCTTCCTGGTCACCTTCGTGGAAGCGATCCTGACCCTAGTGCTGGTGCGTTTCGTGTTCCGCATCATCATGCGCATCGTCTTCTACTTCACGGGCCGCGGCCGCGGTCCGGGTGCGGGCGCCGGCAAGACCGTGCCGCTGACGAAGGTGCCGCCAGCCAAGGTCACCGAAGGCGTTTGAAGCGTGACCCGGCCCGTCGAGGCCGAAAAACAAGGAGCCCGCGCGATGCGGGCTCTTTTTTTGCAAGTGCGTTGTCGTAGGGTGGGTTCGAGAACCCACCCTACGCCTCCGACATATGCAAACGCGTAGGGGACTATGCGCCGGTCAGCGCGTCCGCTCGGCGTCGCCTTCGCCCTTGCGCGTCGAGGCCGGGCCGGTGCCCGTGGTGTCGCCGGTGGTGCCGCTGCCCTTGGTGCCTTCCTGCGGCGCCGGCGCCATCGGCGCGCCGCCCGGGTTGGCGCCACCGGTGGTGGCGCCGTTCGGGCCGACCGCCTCGCCGCCGCTGAAACCGCTGGCGCCGCCGATGGCGCCCTGCACGTTCTCGCGGTCGCCGCGCTCGTGCTCGCCGACGGTGCGCGGCGTGATGTTGTTGTTGTACTCGACGGCGCCGGTGCCGGCGTTGCCCTGGTTGCCGGTGCCGCCGACCGTGCCCTCGGCGCTGCCCTGGCCGGCGCCTTCGGTGCGGCTGGTGATCTCGGCGCCGTCACCGGCGCCGCCCTGGCCGGAGTCTTCCTTGCGGCAGCCGCCGAGCACGGCGGCGAGCAGGACGGTACTCAATACGATGGTGGGGAAAGTGCGTGTCGTTTTCATGATGTTTCCTTGTCGTTGACTGGCGGGGGAAGCCGGCCGGGCCAGGCCCGGCCCTTTCTATTTTTTAGTGGCCGGTGGTCGTGGTGCCGGCGCCGGTGTCGCGCGTGTTGGCGCCGGTCCCGGTGCCGGTGCCGCTCTCGGTTCCGGTCGCCGCACCGGTGCCGGTGTTGCCGGTCGCGGTGGTGCCGGTGCTGCCCGCCATGCCGGCGCTGCCGCCCGTGCCCGTGGTGTCGCCGGTACCGGTGGTGCCGCTCACGCCGGTGGCGCCTTGCATGCCGGCGTTCGTGGTGTCGCCCGTGGTCGTGTTCATGCCGCCGTCCTGGGTGGCGCCGACAGTGCCGGTGGCCGTGGTGCCGGCGCCGCCGCTCATGCCGGCGCTGCTGCTGGTGCTGGCGCCCTCGACCGTCGGCGTGGTGCCGGCGGCTTCGGTGGCGGCATCGTCCTTGCGGCAGCCGCCCAGCAGGGCAGCGACGACGGCGGTGGCCAGGACGATCTTCGGTAGCGTCGATGTGCGGTTCATGGTGTTACTCCTTGTTCAATATGGGGGGTGGGGAGTCGCAGCAGTGCCGCGCTTGTTGCCATTCTGGATTGGTATCGACGCATTGGTCCGTGCGCGGCCCCACGTTCGGTGACAACTGTTTGCGGGAAGTCGACGGCAGGCATTGTGGAGTGCCGACCTGGCGATCCACGGAGCGGCGGGCGTTGCGAAAACACGGACGGACGCGCGGACGTAAGCGCGGTGAAGAGCGTGGGCGCAGGCGGCGAAGAAAGCGAAGTAAGAAGCGACGGAAACGCGACGGGAAACGCGACGGGAAGCGCGACAGGAAGCGCGACGGGAAGCGCGACGAGAAACGCGCAGAGGAACGCAAAGGAATACGCGCAGAGGAACGCGAAAGAATACGCGAAGAGGAACGCGAAGGAATACGCGCGGCGGGGGTGTGTGGAAGAAACGGCGCCGCGGAAGCACAGCGCACGCTGTGACACAGCGCGCCAGCAAGAATGCCGGCGGCATGGTGTCAGGAAACGGCAGAGCCCGCGAAAACGGGCCCTGCGGATCGGTGGAGCGAGGCCGGGTTAGCGGCCGGTGGTGCTGCCCGAGGTGCCGGTGCCGGTGCCCGACGAATCGGTGCTGCCGGTCGTGCCGCTGGCGCCGGTGGTGCCAGTGGTGCCCGAGGTGCCGCTGGTGCCGGTGGTGCCGGTAGCGCCAGTGCCGGTGGTGTCGCCGGTGGTGCCGGTAGCGCCCGTGCCGGTGGCGCCCGTGCCGGTGGTATCGCCGGTGGTGCCGGTGGCGCCCGTGCCGGTGCCGGTGGCGCCGGTGCCCGTGGTGTCGCCGGTGGTGCCGGTGCCGGTCGCGCCGGTGCCGGTGTCACCCATGGTGCCGGTGGTGCCGCTGGTGCCCGACGTCGAGCTCGGCGAGGTCGCCGAGGTGTCGCCCGTGGTGCTGGCGGGTTCGTTCTTCTTGCATGCGCCCAGCATGGTGGCCAGGAGGGCTGCGGTCAGCAGGATTTTTGGTGCTTTGGTCATTGCGCTCATTGTTTATACTCCTCGTTCACGTCTATCTTGTGCCGTCGTCTCCAGGTGAGGCGCTGGAGGGGTAACGGCGCCAGTTCAGTCCCGCCATGGAACCTCGCTGGGCCCATTGGCGAAACAGTCAGGGAACCGACGCAACACGCGGCCCCGTTCGGTGCACGAATTCGACTGTAGAAAATTAGACTGGCATTGCTACCGCCAGTTCGTCGCATTGTGCACATCTTGCTTTATTCCGCGATACCGCTAGCGGAGTTTAATGCCGGTCAAACGGATTCCCGTCCTACCGTTTTCCCCCGGCGTAAGCCGGATGGTCCTTACCCGCCGGCCTGCGTGCCGGCGACAGATTCAAGCAGGGCGGGGATTTCGTTCGGGATCTCCCGCGCCAGGTAACCCAGGACGCCCATGCGTCCGGCCAGGCGTTCGCCGGCGCGCGCGTGCAGCGCGACGCCCCAGCAGGCCGCCTGTTCCAGCGTGGCGCCGCGCGCCGCCAGGCCGGTGATGATGCCGGCCAGCGTGTCGCCCGAGCCCGAGACGCCGAGGCCGGCGTTGCCGCCCTCGTGCTGCCACAGTTCGCCCTTGGGCGAGGCGATGACGGTACGCGCGCCCTTGAGCGCCACGACCGCGTTCCATTCGGCGGCCGAGGCCAGCGCCCGCGCGTCCGGCCCCGACACGATCTCGGGCTTGGCGATGCCGGTCAGGTGCGCCATCTCGCCGCAGTGCGGCGTGACGATGACGGGCTGCTCGAAGCGGTAGCACTTGTCCGGATCCCAGCCCGGCGGCGCGTGCAGCAGCGTGCCCATGGCGCAGGCGTCGAGCACGACGGCCGTGTCGCTGCCCTGCAGGCGCTCGAGCAGGCCGTGCACCAGCTCGGCGGCGGCGGCCTCGTCCTGCATGCCCGGGCCGATCAGCACCGCGCTGACGCGGTCGGCCAGCGGATCGAGACGGTCGATCGCCTCGCGCTGGAAGCCGCCGGCCTCGGTTTCGGCCAGGCCGATCACACGCGCCTCGGGCATCGCCAGCGCCACCAGCTGGGCCACGCTGGCCCCGGTGGCGACGGTCAGCTTGCCGGCGCCGGCGCGCAGCGCGGCGGTGGCGGCCAGGATGACGGCGCCCGGCATCTCGCGCGAGCCGCCCAGCACCAGCACGTGGCCGCGCGCTTCCTTGTCGCTGTCTTCGCCCGGCATCGGCAGCGGCCAGGCGCGCAGCAGGTCGGTGGTCACGTCGTGCATGGCGGGTGCATTGTGGATGGCGTTCATGGTCGGGGGCGGTAGCGGCTTCAGGCCTTGGGCGCCGACGGCACGTCCTTGCCCACCGTGACCGGCGTGCCGCTCGCTTCGAGCGGCGCGACGAAGTTGACGAGGCGCACCACCAGCTTGCCGCGCTTGCCGGCGTCCGGGTCGAAGGCGTAGGAGGTGACCGAGCAGTTCGGCACGTCGCCGGCGCGGTCGAAAGCCAGGATGCTGGCCTCGTCGAGGCGCTCGATCAGGTAGCGGAAGCAGTTGACGATCACCTGGTGGGCGACGATGAGCACCCGTTCGCCGCAGTATTCGCGGGTAATGGTGTCGAGCACGCTGCGCAGGCGCAGGATGACGTCGCACCAGCTTTCGCCGCCGGGCGGGCGGAAATAGAACTTGCCGACGTGCTGGCGCTGGGAGTAGAGCTCGGGATACTTGTGGGCGATGCCGTGCGTGGTGAGGCGGTCGAGGATGCCGAACTCCTTTTCGCGCAGGCGCTCGTCGGCGTGCACGGCCAGCAGCGACTCGCGTTCGAGGCGGCGCATCAGGATGTTCGCGGTCTCGGCGGCGCGTACGTAGGGCGAGTGCAGCACCACGCTCGGACGCTGGCCGGGCGCCAGGGCGGCGAACCAGGAGGCCAGGGCCTGGGACTGGCGGATGCCGAGCTCGGACAGGGGCACGTCGACGTCGCGCTCGGCGATGTCGATCAGGTGCCCGGCCGCGGCCTCGGCCGCGTCACGCGCGACGTTGCCTGCGCTTTGCCCGTGCCTGACCAGCCAGATTTCCTGTGGCCACTTCTGTTCCATTCGTTGTCCGCCATGATTATTGACATGGCGTCATCTTAGACGGATTCGTCAGCGGGTCAGCGCACGATACTTTTTGCTAACAAACGCGCTTGCAAACGGCGCGCAAACGCGCCTGGAAACCCGCTCAGGCGGCCTGCTCCTCGCCGTCCAGGTTGGTCTCCGCGTCGCTATTGAAGACCGCCATGTTGCTGGCCCCGAGGATGCGCGAGGTGAGGGTGCCGGCCGTGATGGAGCCGCTCACGTTGAGCGCGGTGCGGCCCATGTCGATCAGCGGTTCGATCGAGATCAGCAGGCCCGCCAGCGCCACCGGCAGGTCGAGCGCGGACAGCACGATCAGGGCCGCGAAGGTGGCCCCGCCGCCGACCCCGGCCACGCCGATCGAGCCGAACACGACGATGGCAAGCAGCGGCAGCAGGAAGGCCATGCTCCACGGATCGATGCCGACCGTGGGCGCGATCATCACCGCCAGCATCGCCGGGTAGATGCCGGCGCAGCCGTTCTGGCCGATGGTGGCGCCGAACGAGGCGGAGAAGTTGGCGATGCCCTCGGGCGTGCCGAGGCGGCGCGTCTGGGTCGCCACGTTCATCGGGATCGAACCGGCGCTGGTCCTGGAGGTAAAGGCAAACACCAGCACCGGCATGATCTTCTTCACGAAGCGCAGCGGGTTGTAGCCGGCCAGGGCGACCAGCAGCAGGTGCACGCCGAACATCAGGAACAGGGCGCTGTAGGAGGCCAGCACGAAGTTCAGCAGGTTCAGGATATCCTGCAGGCTGGAGCCGGCCACGACTTTCGTCATCAGGGCGAACACGCCGAACGGCGTCAGGCGCAGCACCAGGGTCACCATGCGCATCACGATGGTGTGGGCGACGTGCACGAAATGGCTGAACGAGGCGAACTCGGCCGGCTTCTTGGCGGCGATGCCGGTCGCGGCGATGCCGATGAACACCGAGAACAGCACCACCGCGATGGTCGAGGTACTGCGCGCGCCCGTCATGTCGAGGAAGGGATTGGCCGGAATGAAGGACAGGATCATCGAGGGCAGGGAAATTTCCTTTGCCGTCGAGAGCGAACCCTGCAGGTATTCGCCGCGCGCCACTTCCGCCGCCGAGGCGGTCAGGCCGACCGCCGTCAAGCCGAACAGCTTGGCCATCGCGATGCCGATCACGGCCGCCACCGCGGTGGTGGCGATCAGGATGCCGATGGTGAGCGCGCTGATCTTGCCGAGCGAGGCGGCGTCGCGCAACTTGAGGATGGCGCCGACGATCGAGACCATGATCAGGGGAATCACGATCATTTGCAGCAGCTTCACGTAACCGCTGCCGACCACATCCAGCCAGGCATTGGTGCCGCTCACCTCGGGCGAAGCGGCGCCGTAGACCGCCTGCAGGGCGGCGCCGAGCAGCACGCCCAGGCCGAGGCCGGTGAACACGCGGCGCGTGAAGGACTGGTGGCTGGCCTGCATGCGGTAGAGCAGGGCGCAGACCGCCAGGGCGACGGCCAGGTTCAGGAGGATGGGAAGGGTCATGCTTGCCTCTTGTTGTCGAGCAGCCGGATGAGCGGCTGTAAAAGCAGAAATGTGTGGAAATTGCGTCGCAGCATTCTATAGCCAAACCGGTCTCGTCGCAGGGCAGCGGACGGGGCTGGGTCGTGACGAAGTGGCAAGGTCTGTTGTGCTGGGGCGACGAGAAACCCATGAAAGCAGTAGGGTATTGGTCATAAAGTTTCCGTACGGATTCACTTCTTTCTATAATCGCGGGAGCCTGGCAGGTTCCTACCCGCCGCCGACCAACCTGTTTCGCCCCGTACGGGCCCCACCATGTTCAAGAACCTCACCATCAAGACGCGCCTGATTGCCGTGCTCGCCTTTCTCGTCTTCGAGCTGATCGTCGGTTTCGCCATCGGCATCCTCAACCTGAACAAGGCCAATGGCGCGCTCGAACAGATGTATAACGACCGCCTGATGGCGCTGGCCGATCTCGACGAAATCGGCCGCCTGGTCACGCTGAACCAGCTCAACCTGGCCAGGGCCATTCTGCCGGACGCCACGAACGCGGGCGCGGCGATGGACCGCGTGGAAGCGAACACCAAGCGCATCGGGGAGCGCTGGGCGCATTACGAGGCCACCGAGATGGGCGCCGAGGAAAAGGCGCTGGCCGAGCGTCTTTCCGGCGAGCGCAAGGCGTTCCTGGAGCAGGGCCTGCAACCCGCGGTCGCCGCGATCCGCGCGCAGGACGCCGCCGGTGCCGCCGCGATCGTCAACGGCCTCATGCCGCGCCTGTTCGAGCCGATGAACAAGACCATCAGCGAACTGGTGGACATGCAGCAACAGACCGCGAAGGCCGACTACGACGAGTCCCAGCGCATCTACCGGCTGGTGCTGGCGGTCTGCGTCGCCGGTCTGGTGTTCGGCGTCGTCGTGGCGACCGTGCTCGGTTGGCTGCTGGTGCGCGCCATCGTCCTGCCGCTGCAGGCGGCCGTGAAGATCGCCGGCGGCGTGGCCCAGGGCGACCTGACCCAGACCATCGAGGTGCGTTCGAACGACGAGACCGGCCGCCTGATGGCCGCGCTGAAGGACATGAACGATTCGCTGGTCGAGATCGTGACCCGGGTCCGCGCCGGCACCGACAACATCGCCACCGCCTCGAACGAGATCGCCGACGGCAACCTCGACCTGTCCTCGCGCACCGAGCAGCAGGCCGGCGCGCTCGAGGAGACCGCGTCCTCGATGGAAGAACTGACCTCGACCGTCAAGCAGAACGCCGACAACGCGCGCCAGGCCAACGTGCTGGCCGGCTCGGCCTCGGAAGTGGCGGGCAAGGGCGGCGTGGTGGTGTCCCAGGTGGTCGAGACCATGGGCGCGATCAACGCCTCGGCCAGCAAGATCGTCGAGATCATCTCGGTGATCGATGGCATCGCCTTCCAGACCAACATCCTGGCCCTGAACGCGGCCGTCGAAGCGGCGCGCGCCGGCGAGCAGGGCCGCGGCTTCGCGGTCGTGGCCGGCGAAGTGCGCAGCCTGGCCCAGCGCAGCGCCGCCGCGGCCAAGGAAATCAAGATCCTGATCGACGACTCGGTCGACAAGGTGCACCACGGCACGGCCCTGGTCGACCAGGCCGGCGCGACCATGACCGAGATCGTGCAGAGCGTGAGCCGCGTGACCGACATCATGGCCGAGATCACCGCCGCCAGCCAGGAACAGACCGCCGGCATCGAGCAGGTCAACTCGGCCATCGTCCAGATGGACCAGACCACCCAGCAGAACGCGGCCCTGGTCGAAGAAGCCTCGGCGGCGGCGCAGTCGCTGCAGCAGGAGGCGGCGACGCTGGCGCGCACCGTCGGCGCCTTCCGCATCGCCGAGGCCGCGCCGCGCGCGAGCGTGCCCGCGCCGAAGGTGACGACGGTGGCGCAGCTGGCCAAGCCGGCGGCGCGCCCGGCGCCGGCGAAGGCGCCTGCCAAGCCCGCCGCGGCCCCGGCCAAGGCGGTGGCGACTGCCGGCGACGGCTGGGAAGAGTTCTGACGCCGGGCGTCCGGCATGACGGGAAGGGCGGCGCGAGCCGCCCTTTTTTATTGCCGCGCATATGTCGCGCGTGCGTCATGCCACGTAGGGTGGGCGGGTCCCCCGCCCACGCGGCGATCGTTGGCCGCAAGATCATCCGGCGCGATCACGGGGCCGGTAACGATCGCCGCGTGGGCGGAAATCCGCCCACCCTACGCTCACCCGGAATGCGTTGACACTTTCGCACCGTTTTGCAACACTCGGCTGGCTGCCGACTTCAGCCAGGCGCGCATCCCGCGCGCCGCGTCAGGTCGGCGCTTCTTACGCTGCCGGAGAATCGATGCGCCCCTTGTCCCGAGTGTTGTTTACCATCGCCCTGAGCCTGTCCATGGGCGCGGCCGCCGCGCAGACGGGCGTGGTTTCCTTCTCGCCCGACGGGGAAGCGAAGCAGGTACGCCAGGCGACGGCGCGCTTTTCGCACCCGATGGTGGCCTTCGGCGACCCGCGCGGGCGCGACCCGTTCGCGGTCGACTGCGCCGGCGTGGACAAGATCGGGGGCAAGGGCCGCTGGATCGACGCCAGCACCTGGAGCTACGACTTCGAGGCCGACCTGCCGGGCGCCGTGGCCTGCCGCTTCACGCTGCGCGAGGACAGCCGCGACCTGGCCGGCCAGCCGCTCGCGGGCCAGCGCGCATTCCGGTTCACCACCGGCGGGCCGGCGGTGCTGCGCGCGCAGCCGCGCGACGGCGCCGACGGCATCGACGAGGCCCAGGTCTTCGTGCTGGCGCTGGATGCCCCGGCGCGGCGCGACAGCATCGAGCGCGCCGCCTGGTGCCGCGCCGACGGCGTCATTGAGAAGATCCCGGTGCGGGTGCTGGAGGGCGAGGAGCGCGCGCGCATCGTCGCCACGCGCCGCGATTTCGTCGACCGCCACCTGGGCGCCTGGGCCAGGGCGCAGGGCCGCGCCTGGCGCGCCGGCGCGGCCCTGGAAACGCTCGGCGGCGCCGACCAACTGCCGCTGGCGGTGCTGCAGTGCCGCCGCACCCTGCCGGCCAGGCAGAAGGTGGCCCTGGTCTGGGGCAAGGGCATCGCGGCGCCGAACGGCGTGGCGACCGGCGCCGACCAGCAGCTCGACTTTCGCACCCGCCCCGACTTCACCGTGTCCACCCGCTGCGACCGCGTCAATGCCCGCGCCGGCTGCGTGCCCTTCCTGCCGGTGCGCGTGAACTTCAGCGCGCCGGTGGCGCTCAAGGATGCACAGGCGCTCGCGCTCGAGGCGCCCGGCGGCAAGCGCTTCGCGCCCACGATCGCCAAGGAAGATGCCAAGGGCGGCTTCGTGCAGGACCTGAGCTTCGCCGGTCCCTTCCCCGAACGCGCCGAGCTGCGCCTGCTGCTGCCGCCCGGCCTGAAGGACGACGCCGGCCGCGCGCTGGTGCTGCCGGCGCAAGCCAGGCTGGTCCTGCGCACCGACCGCCAGCCGCCGCTGGTGAAGTTCGCCGCACCCTTCGGCATCATCGAGGCCAAGGGTGACCGCATGCTGCCGGTCACGGTGCGCAACGTCGAGCCGGCGCTGGCCACGGCGGTCCGCGCCAAAGGGACCTCGCTGCGCGTGGGCCGCGAGGAAGACGTGATCGCCTGGATGCGCCGCCTGAACGGCGGGCGCAACGCGGACTGGGAGCCGCACGCGCAGTGGGGCGAGAGCCTCGCCAAGCCGGTGCTGGGCAAGGGCGCGCCCGGCGAGATCGTGCGCTTCGACCTGCCCAGGCCGAACGGACGGCGCGCCTTCGAGGTGATCGGCATCCCGCTGCGCAAACCGGGCTTCTACGTGGTCGAAGTCGCCAGTGCGCAACTCGGGACGGCGATCGACCGCAAGGGCAGGACCGCTTACGTCCACGCCGGCGCGCTGGTGACCAACCTGGCGGCCCATTTCAAGCACGGCGCCCAATCCTCGCTGGTGTGGGTGACCTCGCTCGACAAGGGGCGTCCGGTGGCGCGCGCCGAGGTCGCGGTGCGCAACTGCGCCGGCAAGCTGCTCTGGAGCGGCAGGACCGACGCCGACGGGGTCGCCCGCATCGGCAGCGAACTGCTTGCCACCCACTGCCGCGGCGGCGGCGGCTTTTTTGTCAGCGCGCGCAGCGGCGAGGATTTCACGTTCACGCTGTCGGACTGGCAGCGCGGGATCGAGTCCTGGCGCTTCAACCTGCCCACCTCCGGCGTCGACGAGGACAGCCGCCTGGTGGCGACCGTGTTCGACCGCACCCTGCTGCGCGCCGGCGAGACCGTCCACATGAAGCACTTCCTGCGCCGCCGCACCACGCAGGGCATCGCGCTGGTGCGCGCCGGCGACAAGCCGCCGCGCAACGTGCCTGGCTGGCCGGTCGAGGAGGCGGCCGAGGACAAGGCGCCGCTGCCGGCGAAGGGCTGGCTGGTGCACACCGGCAGCGGCGAGAAGACGGTGTTCCCGCTGCAGTGGGACGCCGGCGGCGCCGCCCTCGGCGAGTGGAAGATCCCGGCGCAGGCGAAGCTGGGGCAGTACGAGGTCGTGATCGGCGGCCAGGTCGCCGGGGCCTTCCGCGTCGAGCAGTTCCGCGTGCCGACCATGAAGGCGGTGCTGCAGGGCCCGGCCGAGCCGGCGGTGGCGCCGCGCAGCGTGCGCATCGACGCCCAGGTGAACTACCTGTCGGGCGGTCCCGCCGGCCTGGCGCCGGTCAAGCTGCGCACCGTGCTGGACGACGCGGCCCCGCGCTTCGAGGGTTTCAAGGACTTCGTGTTCGGCGCCGGCGACGTGAAGGAAGGCGTCGAGCATGAAGGCACGCAGGCCGAGGACTACTGGGACGAGGAGGGCGAAGGCGCGCAGCAGGAGGGCGAGGACGCAGGCCTGGGCGCCGGGGCCGCGCGCACCCGCAGCCTGACGCTCGATCGCCAGGGCGGCGCGCGCATCGAGGTGGCCGATCTGCCGCGGCTGGACCGTCCGCGCAGCCTGCTGGCCGAACTGAGCTACCCGGACGCGAACGGCGAGATCCTCACCGCCTCGACCCGGGTGGCCTTGTGGCCGGCGTCGCGCGCGGTCGGCATCAAGACCGGCAACTGGATCGCCGGCCAGGATATCCGCTTCCAGGTCGCGGTGCTCGACCTGCACGGCAAGCCGGCGGCAGGCAGCCAGGTCGAGGTCGACGTCTTCGAGCGCGTCGGCTATTCGCACCGGCGCCGCCTGGTCGGCGGTTTCTATGCCTACGAGAACAGCAGCGAGATCAGGCGCATCGGCCAGGCCTGCGGCGGCCGCACCGACCCCAAGGGGCAGCTGGCCTGCGCCCTGGCCGCGCCGGCCCGCGGCAACCTGGTCCTGCGCGCGCGCACCGTCGATGCCGAGGGCCGCGCCGCCGTCACCCATGCCGACATCTGGGTCGGCGGCCAGGACGACGGCTGGTTCGAGGGCTCGGACAACGACCGCATCGACCTGCTGCCGGCCAGGCCGCGCTTCGAGCCGGGCGAGGACGCGACCTTCCAGGTGCGCGCCCCGTTCCGCTCCGGGACGGTGCTGGTGACGGTCGAACGCGAGGGTATCCTCGACACCTACGTGCGGCCGTTCTCCGCCAGCGACCCGACCATCGCGATCCCGATGAAGGCGCATTACGCGCCCAACGTCTACGTCTCGGCGATGGTGGTGCGCGGGCGCGTCGCCGGCGTGCAGCCCACCGCCCTGGTCGACCTCGGCAAGCCGGCCTACAAGCTGGGCATCGCCCAGGTGCCGGTCGGCTGGGCGGCGCACGAACTGAAGGTGGAGGTATCGAGCGCGAAGCAGGTGTACAAGGTGCGCGAGCAGGCCCGGGTGCGGGTGAAGGTGGCGCGGGCGGACGGCAAGGCGCTGCCGGCTGGGGCGGAGGTCGCGCTGGCGGCGGTCGACGCGGGCTTGCTGGAACTGATGCCGAACGAGAGCTGGAAGCTGCTGGACGCGATGATGCGCCAGCGCAGCCTGCAGGTGGAAACCTCCACCGCCCAGATGCAGGTGGTCGGCAAGCGCCACTTCGGCCGCAAGGCGGTGGCGCATGGCGGCGGCGGCGGCCGCGGCGCCAGCCGCGAACTGTTCGAGACCCTGCTGCTGTGGCAGGGCAGAATCAAGCTCGACGCCAACGGCGAAGCCGTGCTGCCGGTGCCGCTGAACGATTCGCTGTCCAGTTTCCGGATCGTGGCGGTGGCCAGCGCCGGCGCCGGGTTGTTCGGCACCGGCTCGGTCGATGTGCGCACCACCCAGGACCTGATGCTGGTGTCCGGCCTGCCGCCGCTGGTGCGCGAGGGCGACCGCCTGCGCGCCGGCTTCACCGTGCGCAACGCGTCGGAGCGCAGCCTGCGGGTCGAACTGGCCGCCAGCGTGGCCGCCGACGGCGGCGCGGCGCAAACCCTGCCGGCGCAGGCCGTGACGCTGGCGCCGGGCGCGGCGCGCGAAGTCGGCTGGGACTATGCGGTGCCGCAGGCGCAGGGCCTGCGCTGGCAGGTCGATGCCCGCGCCGAAGGTGCGAACGACAGCCTGCGCGTGACCCAGAAGGTCGGCGCCGCTGTGCCGGTGCGCACCCTGCAGGCGACGCTGGTGCAGCTCGACGCGCCGAAGACCATCTCGGTCGCGCGTCCGGCGGACGCGCTGCCTGGGCGCGGCGGCGTGCGCACCACCTTCAGCCCGCGCCTGGCCGGGAGCATGGCCGCGGTGCGCGACTACATGCGCGCCTATCCGTATTCCTGCTTCGAGCAGAACACCTCGCGCGCGGTCGCGCTGCGCGACGAGAAGATGTGGCAGGGCCTGGCGGCGACGCTGCCGGCCCACCTCGACGGCGACGGCCTGGTCAAGTATTTCGCCACGATGGAGGAGGGCAGCGACAGCCTGACGGCCTATGTGCTGTCGGTCACGCGGGAGGCCGGCTACGCGATCGAGCCCGAACTGCGCGCGCGCATGGAGGACGGCCTGGTCGCCTTTGTCGAAGGCCGCCTGGCAGGCCGCATGACGCGCGGGACTTCGCTGCGCAGCGGCGAACTGGCGGTGCGCAAGCTGGCGGCGCTCGAGGCGCTCTCGCGTACCCGGGACGTGCGCGAAGCCTGGCTGCAATCGATCCGCATCGAGCCCGACCTGTGGCCGACCTCGGCCCTCATCGACTGGTACCTGGTGCTGCGCCGCACGCCGGGACTGGGCGGGCAGGCGGCGCGGCTGGCCCAGGCCGAGCGCATCCTGCGCGCGCGCCTGAACCTGCAGGGCACGACGATGGGCTTCTCGACCGAGCGCAGCGACGACTGGTGGTGGCTGATGGCCACGCCCGACGCCAATGCCAACCGCCTGCTGCTGGCGATGCTCGACAACCCGGCCTGGCAGGCCGACATGGGCCGCCTGGCGCGCGGCGCGCTCGGCCGCCAGCAGCGTGGACGCTGGGATACGACCCTGGCCAATGCCTGGGGCGTGCTGGCGATGGAAAAGTTCTCGGATAAATTCGAAGCGACGCCGGTGAGCGGCAAGAGCGTCGCCATCCTGTCCGGCGCCAGCTGGAGCGGCACTATTCCGGCCTCGACCCTGCAGGCCTGGCCGCAGGGCGGCAGCGGCCAGCTGACCTTGCGCCACGACGGCACGGGCAAGCCCTGGGCCACGGTGCAGAGCCTGGCCGCGGTGCCGCTCAAGGCGCCGCTCAGCGCGGGTTTCCGTATCGTGCGCAGCGTGACGCCGGTCGAGCAGGCGAAGAAGGGAACATGGACGCGCGGCGACGTCTACCGCGTGAAGCTGACCATCGACGCCCAGGCCGACATGAGCTGGGTGGCGCTGGACGACCCGATCCCGGCCGGCACCAGCATCCTCGGCACCGGCCTCGGGGGCGATTCGCGCATCGCGGCAAGCGGCGAGCGCCAGCGCGGCTGGGCCTGGCCGGCGTTCGAGGAACGCACCCAGGGCGCCTTCCGCGCCTATTACGACTTCGTGCCGAAAGGGCAGTGGAGCATCGAGTACACGGTGCGCCTGAATAACGCCGGCCACTTCAGCCTGCCGCCGACGCGGGTCGAGGCGATGTACAAGCCCGAGATGTTCGGCGAGCTGCCCAACGCGGCGGTGGTGGTGGGGCAGTGATGCGCCGGCTGGCATCCGCCCTGGTATGGCTGCTGGCCTGCGTTGCGGCCGCCGCGCAGGCCGCCGTGCCGACCGCGACCGAGGTGCGCGCGGCCTACCAGCCGTCCAGCGCCCGGCTGCTCGACCGGCATGGCGAGCCGATCGAATCGGTGCGCGTCGACATGCGCGTGCGGCGCCTGGCATGGACGCCGCTGGCCGAGATCTCGCCGGCGCTGGGCGTGGCGGTGCTGCAGGCCGAGGACCAGCGCTTCATGGCGCACGGCGGCATCGACCTGCGCGCGGTCGGCCAGGCGGCCTGGGACAACCTGTTTCGCGATCGGGCGCGCGGCGCCTCGACCATCACGATGCAGCTGGCCGGCCTGCTCGACGCCGAGCTGCGCGCCGGCAGCGCCGGACGCAGCTGGCGCCAGAAGTTCGACCAGGCGCTGGCCGCGCGCGAGCTCGAGGCCGGCTGGAGCAAGGCGCAGATCCTGGAAGCCTACCTGAACCTGGCGAGCTTCCGCGGCGAGCTGCAGGGCGTGGCGGCCGCTTCGCGCGCGCTGTTCGGCAAGGCGCCGTCGGGATTGGACAGCACCGAAGCGGCGATCCTGGCGGCGCTGCTGCGCGCGCCGGCCGCGGCGCCGAAGGCGGTCGCGCGCCGTGCCTGCGCGCTGGGCCGGGAGTTGAAGCTGCGCGAAGATTGCCCGGCTATCGAGTGGCGCGCCGAGGTCGCGCTCGGGCGGCCGGCCGCGGCGGCGTTGAAGGAAGGCGTGCCCCAGGTCGCGCGCAAGCTGCTCGGCCCCGCCGCCGCGGGTGGCCTGGACTTGCGCAGCACGCTCGACGCGCGCCTGCAGCGTTTCGCGCTCGACGCGCTGCGCCGCCACCTGCGCGAGCTGAACGGGCGCAACGTGGCCGACGGCGCCGTGGTCGTGATCGACAACGCCAGTGGCGAGCTGCTGGCCTATGTCGGCAATACCGGACGCAGCGAGGTGGACGGCGTGGCGGCGCTGCGCCAGGCCGGCTCCACGCTGAAGCCTTTTCTCTACCAGCTGGCGCTGGAGCGGCGCCTGCTGACGGCCGCCTCGCTGCAGGACGACAGCCCGATCGACGTCGCCGGCGAGGCCGGGCTCTACGTGCCGCAGAACTACGACCGCAGCTACAAGGGCTATGCCAGCGTGCGCACCAGCCTGGCCAGCTCGCTCAACATCCCGGCGGTGCGCACCCTGCTGCTGCTCGGCCCCGAGCGCTTCCATGCGCGCCTGCAGGAACTCGGCATCAGTTCGCTGCGCGAGGACGCGGCCTTCTACGGTCCTTCGCTGGCGCTGGGCTCGGCCGACGTCTCGCTGCTGGAACTGGCCAACGCCTACCGCACGCTGGCCAACGGCGGCCTGGCCGGCGGCGTCAGCCTGCGCCCGCGCGCGCTTGACGCGAAGCGGCGCGTGCTCGATGCCGGCAGCAGCTGGATCGTGGGCGACATCCTGTCCGACCGCGGCGCGCGCAGCCCCACCTTCGGCCTGCGCAGCGATCTCGCCACCGCCTACTGGAGCGCGGTCAAGACCGGCACCAGCAAGGACATGCGCGACAACTGGTGCCTCGGGTTTTCGGACCGCTACACGGTCGGGGTCTGGGTCGGCAATTTCGACGGCCAGCCGATGTGGGACGTGTCGGGCGTGTCGGGCGCGGCCCCGGTCTGGCGCGACGTGATGGACGAGCTGCACCGCGCGCGTCCGGCGCGCCAGCAGCCGGCGCCGAAGGACCTACTGCGGCGCGAGGTGCGCTATGCGCCGGCCATCGAGGCCGCGCGCCAGGAGTGGTTCCTGCGCGGCACCGAGACGGCGCTGGTCGAGGCGGTGGCCTTCGACGCGCGCGTGCCGAAGATCGTCTACCCGGTCGACGGCAGCATCCTCGCCGTCGACCCGGACATCCCGGCCCGGCGCGAACGCGTGATCTTCCGGGCCCAGGCCGGGGAGGGCCTGCGCTGGCGCCTCGACGACGAGGCGCTGGGCCCGGCCGACGCGCCCACCGCCTGGCGCCCGCGCGTCGGCGTCCACCGCCTCGAGCTGCTCGACGACGCCGGCCAGGTGCGCGCGAGCAGCCGCTTCGAAGTGCGCGGCAACCGGGCGGCCGGACAGTAGAAGCCGGGCTTATGGATGAGCGCGATATATCGGCAAAGCCGATGGAAGAGCGCGCTCATTTCCCCAGCCAGCTGCGCTCGCCCAGCCGCTCGCCCGAGGGCAGGCGTTCGTGCCGGATCAGGATGCGCTCGACCGGCCCGTCCGGAAAAAACTCCACCGTCAGGTTCCCGTCGCGCGAGACGAGCAGGTTCTCCTCGACCGGGAACATCTGTTTGCGGTAGTGCCGGTTCAGGTCGAGATACAGCTTGTCGTCGATCAGCTGCAGGCGCACGTCCAGTCCGGTATCGAGTTGGTATTGGCCGACCACGTCGCGTTTCAGGTCCTCGGCCGCGCCCAGGTCGATCGGCGCGGCGGCGAAGGCGGTGGATGATACGAAGGCGAGGCAAAGCGGGGCGCGCATGACTGTCTCCTTTCGTGAACGAAACGCGAACGTCGGACGACGGGCGATGCTGACGATGGTTGGACAGGGCGGGGCTTTATATTGCTTCGCGTATGTATCAAATTCTCTTGCCGCATGCCCGGCCGGCCGAAAGCCGGGATGAGGCCCTCGGTAGTGGCGAAAACGCCGCATGACAGCTTCTTTTACCCCGGCATGATCAGAATTGGTATCTAAACTGGTATACTAGTTGCCATACGGAAACTGCATTCCTCTCCCATTCAATCTCCCGCCTCCCTTCGCATGCACGAAGCGGTCCGCGTTCCTTTTTGAAGAGTAGTTCATGAAATTCGACAATCTTAAGATCGGGGTCCGCCTCGGACTCGGCTTTTCCATTCTCTTGCTGATGCTGGTGGCGGTCGCCGGCATCGGCATCACGCGCCTGGAGGTGGTGGGCACGACCAACCGGGCGATGGTGGAGGAAGACCTGGCTACCGCCCGCATCGTGCGCGAATGGGTGGGACTGGCCGACGTGACCGGCGTGCGCAGCGTCGCGGCGCTCGAAGCCGGCAGCGAGGAGGGTACCCGCTTCTTCCTCGATACCATCGCCACGACCACCAAGCGCGGCGTCGAGCTGCAGCGTCAACTGCAGGAGCGCGTGGCGGACGATCCCCAGGCCAAGGCCTTGTTCGGCGAGACCCAGGCGATCAGGCCGCCGTACCGGGCCGCGCTCGATGCGGCCTTCAAGGCCAAGGCGGCCGGCGACACGGCCGAGGCGCAGCGCCTGATGGACGCCGAGGTCAAGCCGCGGCTGGAGGCGCTCGGCGCCGCCCAGCGCAAGCTGGCGCAGCACCTGCAGGGCCGTCTCGATGCGCGCGCCGCGAAGGTGGAGGACGCCTTCCGCAGCGGACGCGTCCAGCTGCTGTCGCTCGGCGCCGCGGCCTTCGCGGCCGGCATCGCGATCACGGTGCTGATCGCGCGCTCGATCACGCGTCCGCTGGCGCGCGCGGTCGGCATCGCCGAAGCGGTTGCCGGCGGCGACCTGAGCGTCCAGGCCGACGCCAGCGGCCGCGACGAGATCGCCCAGCTGCTGCGCGCCCTGCACGACATGACCGGCAAGCTCGCGCGCATCGTGGCCGACGTCCGCAACGGCACCGACAGCATCGCGACCGCTTCCGAGCAGATCGCCGCCGGCAATCTCGATTTGTCGGCCCGCACCGAACAGCAGGCCGGCGCGCTCGAGGAGACCGCGTCCTCGATGGAAGAGTTGACCAGCACCGTGCGCCAGAATGCCGATAACGCGCGCCAGGCGAACCAGATGGCGTTGACGGCGTCGGAAGTCGCGACCCGCGGCGGCGAGGTGGTGGCGCAGGTGGTCGACACCATGGACGCCATCAACGAATCGGCCCGCAAGATGTCGGAGATCATCGGCGTCATCGACGGCATCGCGTTCCAGACCAATATCCTTGCGCTGAACGCGGCGGTGGAAGCGGCGCGCGCCGGCGAGCAGGGCCGCGGCTTCGCCGTCGTGGCGTCCGAAGTGCGCAACCTGGCGCAGCGCAGCGCCGCCGCCGCCAAGGAAATCAAGGGCCTGATCGAGAGCTCGTCCGGCAAGGTCGGAGCCGGCACCGAGCTGGTCGGCCGTGCCGGCGCGACCATGAGCGAAGTGGTCGCCAGCGTGCGCCGCGTCAGCGACGTCATTGCCGAGATCACCTCGGCGAGCCAGGAGCAGAGCGCCGGCATCGAGCAGGTGAATGGGGCGATCGCCCAGATGGACCAGGTGACCCAGCAGAACGCGGCCCTGGTCGAGGAAGCGGCGGCCGCGGCCGGCGCGATGCAGGAACAGGCCGGCGAGCTGGCGCGCTCGGTCAGCGTGTTCCGCCTGCCCGATGGCGCCGGTACCGGTGCCAACGCCGGCGCCGCGCTCGGACGCCGCGCCGAGCCGGTCCTGCTGGGCCACCATGCCTGATATTTTTTGCAAGGAGTTTGGAATGAAGTTGAACAAAGTACTCGTGGCGGCCCTCGGCGGCGCCATCTTCGCTGCCTGCGCGCCCGCGCTGGCCGGCAACGGCAGCGGCGAACTGACGCTGATCCACATGGGCGACCTGCACGGCCACCTGGTGCCGCATCCGAGCGTGCGCAGCGATTCCGCCGGCAAGACCGAAGGCGGCGTGGCGCGCATCTACACGCTGGTCGAACAGATCCGCCGCGCCCATCCGGGCAAGACGCTGCTGGTGAACACCGGCGACACGCTGCACGGCGGCGCCGAAGCGATGTTCACCCGCGGCGAGGCGATGATCGAGGTGCTCAATGCCTTCCGCTTCGACGCTTACACGCCGGGCAACTGGGACTACGTGTACGGCGCCGACAAGTTCCTCTCCTACTTCACCGGCGCCAAGCCGCTGGCGCGCTGGAACCCGGTGGTGGCCAACCTGTACTACGACAACTACCCGGGCCTGGAAGCGAAGAGCGGCCAGACCGTGGCGCCGCCCTATATCGTGAGGGAGGTCGGCGGCCTGCGCGTCGGCATCATCGGCTTCACCTCGGACCGCGGCCCGCAGGCCGGCGACCCGAAGATCACCGCCGGGCTGCGCTTCACCGACGGCCGCGCCGAATTCGAAAAGTACGTGAAGGAAGTGCGCGCCAAGGACGTCGACCTGGTGGTCGTGATCTCGGAGCTGGGCCTGCACGGCAACATGACGCTCGCCGATGCGATTCCCGGCGTGGACGTGATCCTGTCGTCGGACAAGCACGAGCTCACGCCGGAGCCGGTGTTCTCGCGCAATGGCACCCTGATCGTGGAGCAGGGCATGGACGGCCAGATGGTGGGCGAACTGCGGGTGCGCGTCGAGAAGGGCGTGGTGGCCGACAAGCGCTACGTGTCGCACCGCATCACCGAGCGGCTGGCGGAAGACAAGGGCATCGCCGCCCTGGTCGCGCGGGTGCGCGCGCCGCTGGTCAGCGGAGCGTCGTTCAAGCCGGGCGCCGTGGTCAATCCGTTCAGCGGCGCCGTGCTGCGCCGACCGATCGACACCGTGGTCGGTCATACCGAAGTGCCGCTGTACCGCAGCAACTTCGGCGACGAGCCGATGCCGGCGGTGATCGAGGGCTCCTCGCACGACTTCCTGACCGACGCCTTCCGCAGCCAGGGCGACGCCCAGCTGGGCATCATCACGGGCTTCCGCTACGGCACCGTGGTCGCGCCGGGCCCGATCACGCTGGAAGACCTGTACCACTTCATGCCGGTGGGCGCCCAGATCGCGCGTGGCGAGCTGAGCGGCAAGCAGATCAAAAACGCGATCGAGGGCAAGCCGCAGAACACCCAGGCCCGCACCGGCGAATGGGTGAACGGCTGGACCGCCGGCATCAGCGGCCTGACGGCCGGCTTCGATCCGCTCGCGGCCCAGGGCGCGCGCGTGACGAACCTGCGCATCGGCGAGAAGCCGCTGGACATGGAAGCGCGCTACAGCGTGGCCGGGTTCTGGTATCCGCAGATCCCGAACCTGATCAACCGCCTGCCGGCCACCGGGGTCACGGTCGTCAAGGACCAGGACGGCACGATCCTCGACGCCACCGACGTCGTGGCGCGCTATCTCGAGTCCCTGCCGGGCAAGACCGTGACGCGCGCGGGCCTGCAGCTGGACCGCATCCGCCTGGTCAACCCGCTGCCCGCGGCGGCCCATGGCGTGCGCGAGGTGCAGCCGCTGGGGGAGGTCGCGCGCTAAGGCGTCTCCCTCCATCCCGATGACGAGATGAAAAGGCGCTGTCACCGTTATGTGTTGAACATGCCCAGCGCCGCTCGCAGGAAGCGCTC
>NZ_DAMCPG010000003.1:180631-206186 GCF_032106685.1 Massilia sp. | reverse complement strand
CCTCTCGTACGAGCACTACTGGGCGGAGGGAGCGCTGCTCTCGGCCAGCGTCTCGTCGCGCCGCATCGACGGCTACACCCGCAGTCTCGTCAGCTTCGACGGCGCGCGCTGGGTCGCGATGCCGATGAACGCCGGGCGCGCCGAAACGCGCGGGCTGGAGCTGGAAGCGAAGTTCCCGCTGAAGGCGGTGATGGAAGGCGCCCCGGCGATCGACCTGCGCGCCAGCCTGAGCAGCAACTGGTCGGAGGTGGACGGCGTGCCGGGCCCGGACAACCGCCTGGACGGCCAGACGCCGCTGTCGGCCAACCTCGGCGTCGACTACAAGAAGGGCAGCTTCAGCACCGGCGCCAGCTTCGCCTACAAGCAGGGCGGGCAGGTCCGCCTGTCCGAGCGCCAGACCTCCTATATCGAGGCGCGGCGCGACCTGGAAGCCTATGTGCTCTACAAGTTCACGCCGAAGCTGCAGCTGCGCGTGGCCGGCCAGAACCTGCTGGACCAGGACTTCACGCACCGCAGCAGCTATCTCGAGGATGGGCGCGGGCTGGTCGTGCGGCGCGGGGTGTACCCGGTCGGGGTGACGGTGCGGGCGACGGTGGAAACCAGGTTCTAATTGATATCCTTACCGGTCCGCAAACGCGCGAGCGCGGCTCTGTTGCGCGCACGTATGCGATTGGCAATCTTCTCATCGTTCTCGGACACGTCATCGGTCGGATCGATGCACTCGCCGCCCGAGAACTGATCTGTTTCCAGTTCCAGCGCCGCGCAGCTGATCGCTCCATCTGCGCCGCGCAGCGTCAATAGATCGATTTGCGCGCAATGCTCAAGAATCGTCGCGCCTAGTTTGCGGTAGAAGACCTGGCGAAACTCGTCATCAAGTCGTAACAGTCGATCCAGGACATCCGTTGGGATACTAACCACTGACAGTAGCGTTAGCGCGACGGTCCTGGTTTCGAACACCAGCCCACTTAGCCTGTCGGTGCCCAGGATCGCGGACCTGGTCGCGAAGCCGCTATTCAGCTCCAGGCCGCTGAAACACAGGACGGTTTTCGCCAGCCCTCCGGTCACCACATACACACAGTCGTGGTCTTCCCCCTGCGATTCGAGCGACGCGCCAGGTCGTACCAGGTGCTTGCGCAAGCGGCGTACATGACGGGCCAACTTCGCCGCGCTTAGCCCAAGCGCTTCGGCCATCTCGAGACAAGCTTCGTCCATCTGTTACTCCTTCTTCTCGGCTATCTTTGTTTCAAATAGAAAAGTAATGTTGGCCACTAAGTTGCATTAGTCCGTAAAGGAATCTGAGGTTATTGGAAAGAATGTTTAGTTACTTGGGTTTAAAACTGGAAATGATCCATTTTGGTGCAATCTGGCTTCCAGTTCGGTGCATCGATGGTTATATAAATAAACACTTGATAATATGGAGAAATAACTGATTGCCGTTATTCACATGCATTTGATGCTGCTCTGCTGTTGTACTTTTGGTTTTGATCTAAAACAAACTCTTCACTCACTGTAAATACCTATTTTGAATTACCATTTGCGTCCGATTTCACTAACCGCGTGCAAGGGGCAGAATGTTAAATGTATTCGTTGCCGAGCCGAACGAGACGTTGCGGGCCGGTATCATTTCAGTGATTAGTAAAGAGAGTGCTTATCGCGTGATCGGAGAGGCGTCGTCCCGTGTGGAGCTGATGTCCCAACTACGGCTCGGAAGAGCCGACGTGCTCATTCTGGAGCCACGGATGGGTGGCGCAACGGGCGAAGGATTGATTCGACAAATTAAGGAAGTCTGCTCTGATATCGCGATTCTCGCTTCTTCTGACATGGATGGATTAAGGTTTGGTGTACGCTTATTTAAAGCAGGCCTGAAAGGCTTTCTCTGCAAGAGCGCCGGAAGAGACGAACTGATCAATGCGCTCGATCGGATTGCGTCCGGACGGCCCCACATCAGTAGCGTGCTGGCAGAAGGAATCGCTCTTGGTCTTAATGTCAATGAAGAGGAGAAACCCCATACGACCTTATCGGAACGGGAGTTGGACGTGTTTTGTCGACTCGTGCGTGGGGAACGAGTAGGTGCAATCGCCAGCACTCTTTTTCTCAGCCCGAAAACCATCAGTACCCATAAGCACAGAATTTTTCAGAAGATGGGCGTCTCGAATCTGAGTGAACTTGTTCGTTATGCCTTGGTAAATAACATTACAGACCGCTGTCATTAGTCAAGTTGGTCCGGCATGCCGGCGGACATACCCCTAGCGTAGTTACGCTCTACCGGAGCCGGCGGTCGGGAAATATACCGGCACCATAGGGAAGGTCCATGGTCGTCAGTATCATTGCGCAACGCAACGGCGTCTGTTCCACAGTAGGATTGGCCCAGGCACCAGCTGAGCTGCTGATGACAGCGTTTTCTGCTTGAACGAACAGCCCGTGTCGATTTCATTCGGTCGATACGGTGTCAGATAATTGTCGACACTGCGAGGCGACGATGTGCGAGGGGCGAACAGAACAAATGTTAGACGACATCATTGCTTCAATAGGAACGAGCTCAACATCGGAATTCGGCCAGCGTAGGGTCCACTTATTAAAACAGCACATGGTCCTGCTTGTTTGCCTGGCCAAGAGCGAACAGCTGCTACAGACACGACAGGAATCGGCAAAGCTCGCCGCCGCATTGAATCAAATCGATGCAGAGCGCCGTCGTATTGCCTAGTGCAAGCTGATGTCGAGCGAATCGTCCCGACTCGAGGACAGAAAGCCGCGATATCAATAGAGCGGAAACGGCGCGTTGATCATCCTGGCTAATATGTCGTCTATGTTTTGATAGAAATTCTTTTTGTTGGAGGGGTAGTCGTGGCTCACAATTCTGACGCAGTGGAGCACCATTCCTCCGTTGACTGAATGCGAGGATTTGGGGGTAAACGAATCTGCACGACTATCGCAAATGGCTGGTTCGCAGCAGTGCAGGTTTTTCGAAACTGCATTGGGTCGTGCTGTGCATGGCGTCCTAGGTTTCCTCAGGCAGGTGGGAATCACCGTATGCATTGAAAGAAGTAAACTTTTTCCTTATATAGCTTAGAAGTTCATCGTCCGATTTCGTCCATACCTCGTCCGGATAAATTGGAAAACTTCTGATACGCCCCCGTATAACGATGAAAATCGTTCCCGGTTCGTTTGCTTTCGCGCGAAGCGAGGCTAGCCAGTTAATCGTTTCCGCTTTCATGGGCATTCTTTCCACCATGGTTTGTTTTGTCCGCAGCCTGATTGTTCTAATTCGACCGGCATGATGCCGGTGAGTTCGGGGCTGTCGGTTTAACTATGATAGGGATCAGGTTGGGTTGGCCAAGAGTGGAACGCAGGGGCATTGGGTTGCGCCAGGCTTGATATCCGCCACGCCGGTCAAATCCGTGTTCGATCTACGCGATGACGACGAATAATCGAGCAGCTATTGCTGCCAATAAGAAAGGTATCGGTAATTAATCATGCTTGAGCGAACTGATCATTTGAAGGAGGCTGCCGTACAAAGAGGTATCTCCATTGATCTGGAGTGCGGTGCATTATGGGCATGGGTGTTTATGTCAAAGCATGGGATCGACACGAGTACGATCCTCAGAGTCCTCTCACAGCCCACAAAAAGACGGCAAGGCGACTGTCAAATGCAAGCGGATGCAAGGCACGGGTATCGCTACCGTTGACTACACGTCCGACAGGACAGCGTGCATGGTGCGGCTTGGCGCGAATGTCGTGCGAAGCTGCGAAGCTGCGGACTTCGGCGATGCGACGGGGACCGCTGTCGCGAATAGGAAGGTAGCGCGGCTCGCGGTCACCGCGCCGCCTCGGCTGCGCTCAGGCCAGCCGCATCGCCACCGCCCCGCAGGCGATCAGCGCCGCCGCGGCCAGCCGTCCCGGTCCGACGCGCTCGCGCAGGAACACGCAGGCGATCGCGGTCGCGAACAGGATCGAGGTCTCGCGCAGCGCCGCCACGGCGGCCACCGGCGCCTGCGTCATCGCCCACAGCGCCACGCCATACGAGCCGACCGACATCGCGCCGCCGCCCAGCAGCAGGGCCGGACGGCGGCGCGCGAAGGGCAGCAGCTCGCGCCGGCGGCGCAGGCCCAGGACCGCGACGCCGAGCGCGGTGAAGACGAAGATCCACATCGTATAGGCCGCCGGTGCGCCCGAGCGCCGTACGCCGGCGCCGTCGATCAGCGTGTAGGTGGCGATCACGCAGGCGGTGCACAGGGCCAGCACGGTGGTGCGGCGCGCGCTGGGACTTGTTCCGCGCGTGCTGGCGAACATCGCCAGCACGCCGCCGCAGATCAGGCCGACCGCCAGCCACTGGCTGCCGGCCAGCCGTTCGCCCATGAAGGCCAGCCCGAGCACGGCCACGATCAGCGGCGCGCAGCCGCGCATCAAGGGATAGGCGTGGCTGATGTCGCCTTCGCGGTAAGTTTCCATCAGCAGCGCGTAGTACAGCACCTGGGTGATGCTGGAGGCGCCAATGAAGGGCCAGCTGGCGGGCGCCGGCTGCGGCAGGAAGGGTAGCAACAGCAGGCAGAGCAGGCCGGCGCTGGCCGTGACCAGCACGGTCGAGAGGAAGGGGTCTCCTTTCGCCTTGACCAGGGCGTTCCAGCCCGCGTGCATCAGCGCCGCGCACAGCACGGCGCCCATCACGGGGCCGGAGACGCCGGTCGCGGGCATCATGCTCCCGACCGGTGTCGCCTGAAGTACCGGATCGCCACCGGCACCGCCAGCGCCTGCATCGCCGCCGACAGGAAGAAGCTGCTGCCGATGCGCCAGTCGTTCGGAGGCAGGTGGCTGACCGCGCCCAGGATGCTGGTGCCGATCAGCGGCGTGATCACGACCGCCAGGCTGCTGATCGATTGCAGCGAGCCCATCAGCTCGCCCTGTTCGCCGGGGCCGGCCTCGCGCGAGATGATGCCCTGCAGCGCCGGCCCGGCGGCGAAGGCCAGCAGGTTGCAGCAGATGAAGACGTACATCATCCAGCCCTGGGTCGCCAGGCCGTACAGCACGAAGGTGATCGCGCCGGACGCCAGGCCCATGACGGCCAGGCGGGTTTCGCCGAAGCGCCGGATCAGCAGCGAGAGGAGCCCGGCCTGGACCACGGCGGCGGCAAGGCCCACGCAGAACATGGCGATGCCGTTGTCGCGCGGGGTCCAGTCGAAGCGGAAGGTGGTGTACAGGACCCAGGTGGCCTGGGTCATCATCTGGCCGAAGGTGGTCAGCGCGTAGACGACGACGAGCCCGCGGATGTCGCGCCGCCCCACCAGCCTGCGCAGCGCGAAGAAGGGGTTCACGCGGCGCCAGCCGAAGGGTTCGCGGGTGGCGGCCGGCAGCGACTCGGGCACGAAGAAATAGCCGTAGGCGAGGTTCACGGCGCACAGCGCGGCCGCCACGTAGAAGGGCAGGGCCAGGTTGTATTCGCCCAGCAGGCCGCCCAGCACCGGGCCGCAGATGAAGCCGAGGCCGAAGGCGGCGCCGATCTTGCCGAAGCTTTTGGCGCGGGTCTCGGGCGTCGAGACGTCGGAGGCGTAGGCCATCGCCACCGACATGCTGGCCGCCGACAGGCCGCCGATCGCGCGCCCGAGGAACAGCCAGGCCAGGCTCGGCGCCCAGGCGGTGACGAGGAAGTTCAGGCACATCCCGCCCATCGAGTACAGCAGCACCGGACGGCGCCCGACGCGGTCGCTGATCGCGCCCAGCATGGGCATGAAGATGAATTGCAGCAGGCCGAAGACGGTCGCCAGGATGCCGTACCACAGCGCCTGCTCGTCGCGCCCGGCGACGAACTGCCCGACCAGCAACGGCATCACCGGCACGATCAGGCCGATGCCCAGCACGTCGATGAAGACGCTGACGAGGACGAAATTCAGGTTGCCGGCGGAAGCCTGGTTCGGAGTCACCTTGCGCAGCATGGATGGTCCTGCCAAAAAGGAACCATCTTAGCACTATCGATAATAAAAATGCATTGACTGCCGGTGTTCGTGGGATGGCCGGTGGCGGCCGGCCGGTCGTGCGCGATCGATTCGCGGCGAACGAACGCCGCGTGGGCGGGTCGCGCGCCCGCCCACCCTACGAACCCAGCCACTCCTGCGCGAACTCCTTGCGAAACACCAGCAGCTTGCCCAGCCGCTCGTTCGCCATGTCGCGCCCGGCCTCGGTCTGCATCATCTCCGGCAACCTGGCCAGCTTGATCACGATGTGATCGAGCGTCCAGGCGCGGTCGTCCGGTGCGCGAGCCTCGGCCAGCGGATCGTCGGGGTGGGCCAGGGCCCGGCCCATGCGGCCGGCGACGTAGAACATGCGCGCCAGCCCGATGGCGCCGAGGGCGTCGAGGCGGTCGGCGTCCTGCACGATCTTCGCTTCGATCGTGGTGGCGGGAATCGCCGCCGAGAAGCTGTGCGCCTCGATCGCATGCGCCACGGCGTCCAGCCGGTCTTCGGGAAAGCCGATCCGCGCCAGCTGTTCGCGCGCCAGCGCGGCCGAGCGGCGCGAGGCCTGGGCGCGGTCCGGGTCGTCCTTCGGCAGGTTCACCAGGTCGTGCAGGTAGCTGGCCGCCATCACGACCAGGGCGTCGGCCTCGGGATGGTGGGCGAGCAGGGCCTCGGCGCTGCGCCAGACCCGGTCCAGGTGGCTGGCGTCGTGGGCGCCGTCGTGAACGGAGGCGCTGGCTGCAAGGGCGGCGAAGCGCGGGCGCCAGGCGGCGGGATCAGTAGGTGGTGGAGTCATCTGGCTCTTCGGCAAGGGAAGCGCGGGCGCGTTGGGACAAGGCGTCGGCTTCCAGGTTCTTGTGGCGCGGCACCCAGCGCAGGGTGACCGCGGGCAGTTGGGCCAGCAGGGCGTGCGCGCGCGCGCGCAAGGGACGCAGCACCAAGGCACTGTCCTCGACGCTGCCGTTGACGTCGTCGACCACGACCCGGCTGTCGCCGTAGACGGTCAGCGGCCCGGCGCCTTGGGCCAGCGCGGTTTCCAGCACCAGGATCAGGGCGCGGTATTCGGCCTCGCTGCTGTTGCCCCAGCCGGCCGGCTGCGACAGCTCGACCAGCTCGCCGTCCGGCCCGAGCAGGCGTGCGCCGATGCCGCAGCGGCCCGGGTTCGGCTTGGCGGAACCGTCGAACCAGGCGCGCCAGGCGGTCGGCGCGCCTTCGTGGCGGGCGCGGCGCAAGGCCAGCGCCGCGTCGCGCGCCGCACGCCTGGCTAGGGCGCGAGCGGCTTCGGCCGCCCGCAGGGCCGCGCGTTCGGCCAGCAGGTGCGGCAGGCCCAGCGCGCCGGCGCTGGTCTCGAGCGTGGCGCGCAGGGCGGCTTCGTAGGGGATGCCGGTTTGCCGCGCGCGTTTGCGGCTGGCGGCGAGTTCGGTCTTGTTGGCGGCGCCTTCGAGGCGGACGAGGTCGGTCATGGCGTGAGCATAACCGCTTTCGGCATCGTTGACATGGCGTGTAAAGCTTGCAACACTTGCCGAGCGTCATTTTGTCACTTTATCTGGAGCGCTTAACAAAGCCTTCAGGGCCAGGCGCGTCGTCGAGGACAGTACGAACGTACGGCGAGACGATGCAAGGCCGCCATGGAGGGTTTGTTAAGCGCTCTTCGTCGTCGTTCAACAGGAGAACCCATGCGTTTGTTGCACAATGTCGTACGCGTATCCGCGCTGGCCGTCTGCATGGCCACCGCGTTTTCGGCTGCCCACGCCGCCGCACCGGCGGCCAACACGGTCAAGGCGCCGCAGAAGGCGCAAAAACAGCATAAGCGCTACACCATCGAACAGTTCATGGCGACGACCTCGGTCAGCGGCGCTTCGTTCAGCCGCGACGAGAAGCAGGTCCTGTTCAGCAGCAACGCCTCGGGCATCTTCAACGCTTACGTGCTGCCGGTGGGCGGCGGCACGCCGCGCGCCTTGACCAATTCGACCACCGACAGCACCTACGCGGTGGGCTTCTTCTACAACGACGACCGCATCCTGTTCACGCGCGACCAGGGCGGCAACGAGCAGAACCACCTGTTCGTGCGCGAACTCGACGGCAGCGAGCGCGACCTGACGCCGGGCGCCAAGCTGAAGGCGGGCTTCGCCGGCTGGCAGCCGGACGGCAATGCTTTCTACGTGGTCACCAACGAGCGCGACCCGAAATACTTCGACC
The DNA here is from genome assembly GCF_032106685.1 of Massilia sp. Classification (GTDB taxonomy): domain Bacteria; phylum Pseudomonadota; class Gammaproteobacteria; order Burkholderiales; family Burkholderiaceae_D; genus Telluria. The sequence goes on along the minus strand of NZ_DAMCPG010000003.1, from coordinate 198,042 downwards.
TCTACAAGTACGACGCGAAGACCTATGCGCGCAGCATGGTCTACCAGAACGAGACCGGCCAGACCGTGTCGGCCATCAGCCGCGACGGCCGCTGGCTGGCGCTGGGCAAGCCGAACACCACGGCCGACAGCGACATCTACCTGTACAGCGTCGAGACGCGCGAGATCAAGCACATTTCGCCGCACCAGGGCACGGCCAGCTACAGCGCGCAGGACTTCGATCCGGACTCGAAGCGCCTGCTGTTCACCACCAACGACGGCGGCGAATTCACGCGCGTGCGCGCCTACGACCTGGCGACCGGCGCCGTGACGGACGTCGAGAAGGCCGACTGGGACATCCTCGGCACCGGCTATTCGCGTAACGGCCGCCACCGCATCAGCTACGTCAACGAGGACGGCAGCATCCGCCTGCGCGTGCTCGATGCCGCCGGCGACAAGCCGGTGGCGCTGCCGAAGACCAGCGGCGGCGAGATCCGCGGCGCGGTCTTTTCGCCAAGCGCCAGCCTGATGGCTTTCTACGTCAACGGCGACCGCTCGCCGAACGACCTCTACGTGCACGACTTCCGCACGAAGAAGACGACCCAGCTGACGCGCAGCCTGAGCCCCGAGATCGACCCGAACGACCTGGTCGAGGCCGAAGTGGTGCGCTTCAAGTCCTTCGACGGCATGGTGATCCCGTCGATTTTCTACAAGCCGAAGGGCGCCTCGAACCTGAACAAGGTGCCGGCCGTGGTCTACGTGCACGGCGGGCCGGGCGGCCAGACCATGCGCGGCTACAGCGCCCAGATCCAGTACCTGGTCAATCACGGCTACGCGGTCCTGGGCATCAACAACCGCGGCAGCTCGGGCTACGGCAAGACCTTCTTCACCGCCGACGACCGCAAGCACGGCATGGAGCCGCTGTGGGATTGCGTCGAGGCCAAGACCTGGCTGGCCAGCCTGGGCTGGGTCGATCCCGAGCGCATCGGCATCATGGGCGGCAGCTACGGCGGCTACATGACGCTGGCGGCCATGGCCTTCCGTCCGGAAGCCTTCAAGGTCGGCATCGACATCTTCGGCGTCAGCAACTGGATCCGCACGCTGGAAAGCATCCCGCCGTACTGGGAAGCCCAGCGCAAGGCGCTATACGACGAGATCGGCGACCCGGTCAAGGACAAGGAATTCCTGACCGCGACCTCGCCGCTGTTCCACGCCGCGAACATCCGCAAGCCGCTGATGGTGATCCAGGGCGCCAACGACCCGCGCGTGATCAAGCCGGAAAGCGACGAGATCGTCGAGGCGGTCAGGAAGAACAAGGTCGAGGTCGAGTACGTCGTCTTCCCGGACGAGGGGCATGGTTTCTCGAAGAAGAAAAACCAGGCGGTGGCGAGCGCGAAGATCCGGGAGTTCCTGGACAAGCACCTGAAGCAGTGATTGCCGTCGCGTCGCGGCTGCTCTGACGCCGTACCGCGTGGGCACAAGTGCCCAGCCTACAAATGCTTTCGTAGGGTGGGCTCTCGAGCCCACGCGGTCTCGTCTTTCGCACAGCGGCAGAGCATCGCGATAGCCCACCCAACAACAAAAAAGCGCCCCATGCAAGGCGCTTTTCCTTTATCCGCTCCGGACCGCGATCAACGCCGATACGGATTGTCCGGATTCCTGTCGTGGCGGTTACGGACCCCGTCGCCATCGCGGTCGCGGTCGTACCGGTTGGGGACGCCGTCGTTGTCGCGGTCGCGGTCGTAGCGGTTCGGCACGCCGTCGCGGTCGTAGTCGCGGCGGCCGTCGTAGCGCGGCGGCGGGCCGCGGCGGTCGCGGTCGTGCCAGCCGCGGTCGCCGCGATCGTTGTAATAGCGGTCGCCACGATCATAGTAGCGGTCGTTGCCGGCGTAGTAGCGGTCGCGCGGGCTCCAGTAGCCCTGGGTCATGATCCAGCGGCCGCCGTTCTGGCGCCAGGCCGGCGGCGCGTAGACGTAGCCCGGGCGTTCGACGATGTAGCTGCCGGGCATCCAGTGGTGGCGGTGGCCGCGCCATTCCCAGTAGCCAGGGCTCCAGACGTAACCGCGGCGCACGCTCGGCGCGCGTTCGTACAGCGGAGCCGGCGGGGCGTTGCCGATATACACTTCCAGGTTGGCCTGGGCCATCGAGGGCAGCGGCGCGAAGGCCATGGCGCCGACGGCGACCAGGATAGCGAGAGGGAGGCTGCGTTTCATGTTCGTTCTCCAAATCCAAAGCGGATGATTCACTATATCAATCGCTTAGGCGCAACGGTGCGTTTGACGCATGTGCTTACATCTGAAACGATTTGCAGCAGCGCAGCGACAACAGCCGAGGAGAAACGCGGGAAGAGGGAAGCGGAAGGGATGGGGAAAAGCCGGGTGGGAAAATCGCTGCCGGGCGCGCCGGGTGCCGGTCCCGGCGGCGCTAGGTGCCGCGTAGGACAGGCGTTCGGCGCAGGGCCCGGCAGGCGCGGGCGATCAAATCCGGCTCCCGCTTGCGCGACGATCGGCCAGCAGCATCTGCTGTTTTTCGGCGTCGCTCAGGCGCTTGCCCTTGACGACCACGACGGCCATCCTGGTGTTGGTCGCGATGCTCGAATCCTGGATCAGCGCGGGGCGGGCCTGGGCTTCGGGAATGGCATCGGCGACGTAGCTGGCGGAGCCGGCGGCGGCGAGGGCAACGACGAAAACGGCTTCCATGTGCTTGGCGATGTTCACGGTGTTCTCCTTGCGGGTGGGTTTGCGATGGATGCACTGTAGCCAAGGGCGCTTCAGGGCTCCACCGGATTGCGACGAGCCGCATGAAAAGCGGGATGGCCTGCACAAAAACGGCGGCCAATGTACGTCTACTCGACCGTATCTGCGCGCTTTTCACCGCCCCCCGGCTAGGCCTGCGCGAGACGCGGCGCCCGGAAGCCGCCGGGGGAGCTTAGATGCAGGGAATGATCGCGACGGTAATCGATGGTCTGGCCGCCGGCCGGCGCGCGCGGCGGCGCGCGCGCAACCTGCGCGCTGGCACCGCTCGGGCCTCGGCATCGGGGCCAGCGGCAAGCCGTGCCGCCGTGCTTTCCGCCGCGCCAGGCGCCGGCCCCTGGCTCGGCCTGGGCGCGCTGGCGCTGGTGCTCGGCGGCGCCGTCCTGATTGTCCACCACGCCCGCACGCTCGGCGCGCAGGCGCTGCCGGAGGACGCCGCCACCGGCCTGGTGCGCGAACTGCCCGCCTTCCAGCCGGCCCTGCCGGGCGTGGCCTTCCGGGTGCCGGACCAGCCCGCCGTCTCGCTCGGCAGCCATGGCGGCGGGGCGCTGCTGGTGGTGGCGAACATGCGGCCCGAGCGGGCGGTCGCGATCGACCTGTGCGAGCAGATGCTCGATCGCGGCAGCGGCCGGCTGTCGCCGGTACGCATCGGTTACCGCTTCGAGGATGTCGCCCGCTGGGCCAGGCGCAACGAGACGGCCGCCAACCCGGTCACCCTGCGCAACGTGGTGCTGGCCGGGCAGCCCATGCCCCAACTCGACATCGGCGGCCATGCGCGCGCCGGCGCGCCGCTCGCCGTGCGCTGGAGCGGCATGCCGTCCGCGCGCTGGATCGGCGACGCCGGCAATGGCGGCATCGGCAAGGGCGAGCGCGGCGAGGGCTTGCTCGGCCGCCAGGGCTGGCTGGTATGGGGCGAGACGGGAGCGCTGCGGGTCACGCGCCGCGCCAAGGCCGCCTGTCCGGCCGGCGAACTCGTCCTGCAGCGCTACCTGCCGGCGCCGGCAGCGCAGTCGGCGCAGGCGGTCGCCTTTCCCGTGCACGGCGAGGTGCGCGGCGTGGCGCTGGCGCCGGGCGAATACCGGGTGCCGGTCGAGGCCGCGCCGCGGCTCGAGGACGGCGCGCTGTTCGACAGCCTGCGCGAGCGCGGCCTGGTGCGGCTTGCGCGGTCCGGCCTGATCGAGGTGGCGCCGCGCGACCTGGCGCGCTGGCGCGCCGCCGGTCCCGACGAGCGCGCCGCCGACCTGCGCAGCTGGGATGGCGTCGTGCTCGACGCCGCCGGCCTGAAACTGCTCGAGCGCCTGCACCACCGCGCCGACGGCGCCTACGTGCAGGAACAGATCCGCGTCTACAACAGCGAACGGCGCCTGCTGGCCTGGCGCCTGCGTCCGAGCGGACCGGGCGTGACGGTGCAGGCCGGTGCGCTTGCCGGGGCGGGCGCCGTTGCCGTCGGCGGCAGCGCGGCCATGCCGCTGGCGGCGGCGCGCCTGTTCGACCGCCTGCCGCAAGGCTGGGGGCCCTGGACCCGTCTCGCCGACTGGCCGGCGAATGCCGGCACGGCGCGCCTGGCGCTGGTGCTGCCCGGCACGATGGCGCCGGCGCGCGGCGGCGAGCGCATCGCGCTCATGCTGGCCGGACGCCTGGACCGGATCGAGGGGGCCCGGCTGGTGCAGGCGCGCGCGGTGTGCGGCGGGCGGGCCTGCGCGCGTCCCGACGACGTGCGCGAGCTGGAACTGGCGCTGGAACCGGGCGCGCGCCGCGTGCTGCTGGACGCGGCGCCGCTCGACATGGCGGCCCTCGGCACGGCCGGCGACGCCGCCTACCGCCACCTGGCGCTGCGCGACGGCAGCCTGCGCTGGCAGGCGCTGCCCGACGCCGGCCGCCCCGGCGCGGGCGCCCCGGCCCCGGTGATGCTCGCGGACCGCCACGGCGCCGGCCTGTGGCAGGGCGGCCGTCCAAGCGACAGCGCGGCCGCGGCCGGCCTCGAGACCTTGCTCGGCGTGCGCGCGGGCCATGCGAACAGCGTCGCCGGCATGCTGGGCCGGCTGCCGGCGCCAGGAGGCCGGCCGCACGAGGCGACCCTCACGCTCGACCTGGCGCTGCAAACCGCCGCCCAGGGCGCGCTCGACTGCGTCGGCCTGCGCCGCGGCGCATGGGACGGCGCGCGCTGCCAAGGCGGCACGGCGCCGCCGCCCGGGCGCCAGGCCGGCCTGGTGTTGCTCGACACGGGCAGCGGCGACATCCTCGCCGCGGCCAGCGCGTCCAGCGGGGGCGCGTCGGCGGCCGCGGCCTGGAGCGAGCTGCGCGACTTCGACCGCGTCGACCCGGCGCGCAGCCCCTTGCGCCAGGCCGCGCTGCAGCACGACGGCGGCGCCGAGCGCAGTCCCGGCTCGACCTTCAAGATCGTCAGCGCGCTCGGGCTCGAGCTGGCGGCGCAACGGGATCCGCGCCTCGACGCCCTGCTCGAAGGCATGCCGCTATCCGGCATCAACGCGATGGCGGCCGCCGGCGGCTATGCCTTCCGCACCGACGCCGCCAGCTATCCGCTGGGTTCGGGCGCGCGCATCACCAACTTCCGCGACCAGCACCTCGACCGTCGCGCCCAGGACGGCAGGCTGGGCCTGTCGCAAGCGCTCACCTACAGCCTGAACACCTGGTTCGCCTGGACCGCCGAGCTGGCCGACCGCAGCCTGCTCGGCAAGCCGCAGGGCGGGTCACCCAGCCTGCGTGCGCTCGACGCCGCGGCGCTCGACGGGGTGCGCCCGGCGGCCGACATGGCGCGCCGGCTCGGCTTCGAGCGTCCCTTGCGCCTGGACGGCGGCCTGTTGCCGGCTGGCTACCGCTGGCGCGACTGGGACGCGCTGCAGGCCAGCATCGCGGCCAGCGATCCGATCGGTTCGCGCCACGAGCTGCGCCAGATGGCGATCGGGCTGCGCATGCAGGCCACGCCCCTGCACATGGCGCTGGCGGCGGGCGCCGTCGGCGAAGGCCGGACGATCGCGCCGCGCCTGCTGCTCGCCCTCGACGGCCGCGCAGCCCAGGCCGGGGCAGGCGAGCCGCTCGGCGTGCGCCTGGACCGTATCCGCGCCGGCCTGCGCGGCGTGGTCGACCACGGCACGGCGGCCGGCGCCTTCCGCGCGTCCGAGTTCGACGCCCTGCGCCCCGGCCTGTACGGCAAGACCGGCACCGCCCCGGTCGGCGACGACGGCCTGGCCACGGTCTGGTTCACCGGCTGGCTCGAGCCCGGCAGCATCCCCGGGCAGGACCGGCGCCTGGCCTTTGCCGTGTTCGTCAGCCGCTCGACCGCGACCGGCGGCGCGCATGCGGCGCCGGTCGCGGCGGCCCTGCTGCGCTCGATGTTGGGCCAAAGCCGGGAATTGGCGGGAAAGTGAGCCTCTCCAGCGCGCCTTGTTTTTGTGTTTCTGTGGCATGATTTGCAAAGTCCGTTATCTGGCGGACAGGCTATTTGACTCATGAGGACGGTATGCGTTTGGCGGGAACCCGGTACCAGGAACCTGGTTGGGAGCAGGTGCGCAAGCTGCTGGGCGCGTGCTCGCTGGAGGCCTTCGCGCTGTGCGATCCGGCCGAACTGATCGCGCCGGCGCCGGGCGACGAGAGCCTCGCCCTGTACGTCGACCTGCTGGCCGAGCGCCTGCACGCGGCCAGCCGCGCGCCGCGCTTCCGGGCCGCCGGCAATGCCTACGGCGACACGGTGGGCGAACTGGCCCTGACGCTGGTCTACGAGCTGGCCGCGCGGCCCGGGGACTGGGACGCCTTGCGCACGGCGCTGGCCGCCGAGCATGCGCGCGCGCCGCTGTTCTGGCGCCAGGGCGGCGGCGAGGCGCTGCTGCGCAAGAAGGTGAACGACATGTTCGCCGTCCTGCGCGACAAGGTCGACGCCGACAACTACCAGGCGGCCTGCGGCCGGCCCTGCAGCCCGAACCGCATCTATGCCTACCGCATGCTCGATACCGCCTATGGCGAGCTGGCGCGCCTGTTCGCCGGCTGGCGCGAGCATGCCGCCCAGGTCGGGACGATCCTTGGCCGGCCGGTCGAGGCATCGATCCCGATCGAGGTGCGCCAGATGGGATCGATCGCGGCCTGCCGCCCGGAGTGGATCATGCGCTGGAGCGAGACCCTGGAACGCTTCAGCGGCGCGCCGGGGCCGCTGCATACCCGCTCGAAGCGCTTCGAGAGCCTGAAGCACAGTCCGCACAAGATCGGCGAGATGCTGGCCGAGATCGGCGAATACGAAACGCTCTCGAGCAACCGCGACCAGGACTGGCTGCACGACCGCGAGGCCGCCGGCGCCTGGCTGGAAGACTACTGGCGCGTGCTGGACGAGTCCGCCCAGGGCAGTACGCCGGGGCCGGACCTGATCCTGGAAGCGCGCGAGGACGCGCTCGATGCGGTGGCTGGCCTTGTCCCTGACGAACAGCCGGACCGGGCGGCCGTGCCCGAGGACGACCCCGCGCAGGCCCGGCGGGCGGCGGCGGTTTCACTGCCCCCCGGCTTCGTCCAGGCGGCGCGCGCCGAAGAAGACCCGGGCGGCCCGGCCGGACGCCTGCTGGCGCAGGACTCGCTGCCGGTGCGGCTGGCGGTCTACCTGAAGCTGCTGGGCGGCGAGGACGACAGCTACCCCGATGCCTGGCGCGACCCGGCGACCGGGGCGCTGCCGACCATGCAGCAATTGGCCGGATTGGACGGGGTCTCGCTGCCGACGCTGCGCAAGCGGCGCGACGCGGCGATCGCGCGCCTGGAAAGCGCCACCACGAACGGGAGGATGATGTGAAGACGACGAGCGATATCGGGCGCAGGCTGCAGGAGCGGCTGATCCTGGGCCGGCGCGTGGAAGGCGACCGCCTGGTGCTGGCCGACGGCGTGCTGCTGGCCGCGCTGGACGGCAGCCGGCCGCTCACCGCGGGCGAACGCGCGGCGCTGGAGGCTTCGCCGCTGACGGCGCGCCGCCTGCGCACGCTGGCGCTGGCGCGCCGCGCGGCGGCCAACGACGCGCGCTGGGAAGGCAGCGGCGGCATGCTGCGCGCGGCCGACAGCGGCGCCCGGCTGGAGCGGCTGGTCACCGACGACGGCTGCTGGCGCCTGCACTTCCTCGACGGCGGCGGCGGGCCGCGCGTGATCCTGCAGCTCGCGCCCGAGGCGCCGTTCGCGGCGCGCCTGCTGCGCGAAGGCGCGCTGCTGCGCGTCCTCGACGGCGCCGGCAACGAAGTCCTGCAGGGGCGGCTGGATTACGACGGCGAATGCGAATGCGCCTGGCCGTTCGCGGATGCGCCGTTCGCGCACTTCCAGCGCCACGGCGCGGTGTTCTCGGTGCTGCGGGGCTGACGATGTTCGAGCTGTTCAAGCGGATGGCGCGCCCGCCCGCCTTCGACGCGACGGGGCTGGGGCAAGACGTGCTGGCGCGGCCGATGGGCGCCGGCTGCGTGCTGCCGCCGTCGACCGTCGGCGTGGCGGTCGACCGCGCCGGCCACACGCGCCGCATCAGCGCGGGCGGGCGCCTGGTCCTGATCGAGGGCGAGGCAGGCTGGTGCTTTCATCCCGGCCCCTACGGCTGCGACCTGCTGCCCTTCGCCCAGGCGCCCGAGATCGGCCTGCGCGTGCATTTCGCCATCGACAGCCCGGACCCGCGCCTGGCCCAGCAGCGCTTCGACCTGTTCCTCGCCAGCGAGGGGGAGGGCGAACTGCGTCTGGGCGAGCTCGCCGCGCGCATCGAGGATGCGCTGCAGCGCGAACTGGCCCAGGGCAACCTCGAGCTGCCGCCCTGCACCACGCTGGACGAGTGGAACGCCTTCCGCGCCGGCTTCAACCAGCTGCTCTACACCCGCTTCGGCCTGACGGTGGACGACTGCGTGCCGGTCGACCTGGGCAGCAGCCGCGACTACGCGGCGGCGCTGCGCGCACGCGCGGCGGCCACGGACGAACCGTATCTCGGCGCCGCAGCGGCGGCGCGCGCGCAGCCGCAAGCCGCTGCGCCCGCGGCCTTCGACCCCGCAGGCGCCGATGCGCGCGCGCTGCGCCGCCTGTTCCTCGAACTGCCCTGCGTGATGTGCCGCCTGCGCCTGGCGGCGCTGCCGAGCGGGCAGGCGCTGTTCCGCCAGCAGCAGGCGCTGCTGCAGCGGCTCGACCTGGCCGCCCTGGCGGCGGCCAGCATGCCGGCCCTGGCGCTGGCTGCGCCGGGCCAGCCGCTGGCCGTCGAGCAGCAGGTGCGGCGCGCCCGCCACAGCCTGCGCGCCACCGCCGCGCTGGACGAGGCCTGGGCGCTGCTGGCCCGGCTGGAACGCGCCGAAGACGACGGCCTGGAGCGCCTGTTCGACGAAGCCGACCGCATCGTCGCCAACCTCGAACGCGCACTCGAGGAACGCAAGCTGGTTACACCGAGGGAGGAACCATGAACGTGGGTCCCGACAAGCTGCCTGATACGGCCATCTGCCGCAGCCTGCTGGCCGACGGCAGCGTGGTCACGGTCACGGCCACGCGCCGGCCACGCGGCGGGCGCGCGGAGGTCAAGTGCAGCGCGCCCGGCGCGCCGGCCGTCGCCGCGCGCATGCAGCAGGTGGCGCGCCTGGCCCGCCACACCGAAGCGCGCTACGACAGCCGCGACCAGGTCGTGATCGGCATGGACCGCGCGCCCGGCGCGCACGAGCGCGACTGGGAACTGGCCGTGGTGCTGGCCGACCGCATGGTGCGCGGCCTGCTGGCCTTCAGCGCGCCGCCGCTGGCGCTCGGCTGGTCCGAACAATGGCAGTGCGGCCGCATCGATGGCCACGATGCGCACGGCGCACCGGCGGACGCGCTGCTGGGCGGTGCGCAGCAGCTGCGGCACCTGGGCGCATTGTCGGGCCAGCCCGATGCGGCCAACGCGGTGTCGAGCGCGCGCGCCTGGTTCCCGCTGCACAGCGGCGGCATCAACGACAGCCTGTGCTGGGTCGAGGTCTGCGTGTATCCATTGGACCCGGATGTTCCTCCGGACGAGGACGCGGTCGCCGCACCTGGCCTGGACAGCGCCGGCCAGCTGGCGCTGCGCCAGGCCCTGGCCGGCGCCCGCCATTTCGACGGCGAGGGCGGGAAGGGGCCACGCTGGCGCACCACGGTGCGCTTCGGCCAGGATCACTTGCACGGCAACTCCTGGGAGCTGGCCCTGGTGCTGGCCGACCGCCTGGCGCGCGGGCGCGAGTTCGTGCCGCGCGGGCGCATCATCGCCAGCGGGGCGTCGAGCGCCTGGCATGCGGGCCAGGTCGAGGCCGTCGAGGGCCTGGCGCCGAAATGCGCGCTGATCGAACGCGAGGCCGGGCCCGGGGACCGGGTGCTGCTGCCGCGCGCCTGGGAAGGCGGCCTGCCGCCCGGCCTGCGCGACGCGCTGCGGGCCCGGGGCGCGAGCCTGGCCCTGGTCGAGCGGATCGGGATTATTTGAATGCCTTGCCTGCGCAAGGTCCACATGCCCGCGGCTGCTAGAATCGCCGGGGCGGTTTCACCTGAGGATGGAGTCGGATCATGTTCCAGATGTTCGGTTTTGGCGGCAGCCGCTGCCCGCGCTGCGAGCACAAGAATGCGGGCGGGGCCGGCTATTGCGCGGCCTGCGGCATCACGCTGGGCGCGCCGCGCAGCAAACCGGTGCTGGTCGAGAACCGCTGGGCCGCCGGGCCCGACGAGCTGGCCGTGTTCTTCGGCGTGAATGCGCTCTCCGGCCTGTTCGTGAAGACCCTGCGCGTGCCCGCCACCGCGCGCGCCTACATCCTGCAGGGCGACCAGGCCACCGAGGTGCCGCAGGGCGAGTACGAGATCGAGGGCTTCTTCACGCGCCTGAACCACCTGCTGCGCGACCAGCACGCCGAGATCCTGATTACCCGCAGCGCCGCGCTGCCGGTCGAATTCGCTTTCGACGACCTGGAGACGGTCGAGCACCTGGCGGTGGCGGCGCGCTTTTCCGTCAGCCTGCGCGTGGAGAACGTGCCGGCCTTTGCGCGCCACTTCATGACCATGCCCGGCACCGTCGGCAGCGCCCAGCTGCGCGAACTGCTGGCGCCGGCGGTGCGCCAGCTGGCGCTCGAATTCGTGGGGGCGCAGTCGCTGCGCGAGATGGCCGCCAACCGCGAGCTGCGCGCCCAGTTCGACGAGCGCCTGCAGGGCGCGCTGCGCCTGCTGCTGGCAAGTTACGGCCTGGGCGTGGCCGGGGTCGAGACCCTGGCCCTGCGTCACGACAAATTCGACGCCAACCGCGCGCGCATCGGCACGCTGTGGCTGGCGGCCGACGAGCGCCGCGTGCAGATGGAACACGCGCGCCAGCTCGACGAACTCTACGACGAACAGGAGTGGCAGCGCATCCGCCGCGCGGAACAGGAGGCCCGCCTGCGCCTGCGCCGGCTGGAGCTGCGCCAGGGCGAGGCGCTGGACCGCGCCGAGCTTTCCCTCGGCAATGCCGAACGCGCCCACGGCATCCGCGCGCGCGAGATCGACCTGTATGCGCGGGTGGCCGAGGCCAAGTCGCGCCGCGAGGCGATCGCGCGCGGCGCCGGCGAAGTGCTGGCCGAACTGGAACATGACTTTGCGAAGAAGCGCGGCGAACGCGCGGGCGAAGAAGCCGAGTGGAAGCAGTTGCAGGCCCTGGCCGGTATCCGCATGCGCGGCGCGCTCGAGGTGGCGCAGCAGGAGGCGCTGGGCGCGCGCCAGCTGGCGCAGCAGCGCCTGTCCCAGCAGCTGCTGCTGCAGCAGATCCGCAACAAGGTCGAGCAGGCCAAAGAGATCGAGGACGCCTCGCGCCAGCGCGCGGAACTGGCGCGCCTGCGCGCCGCCGAGGAGCTGGCGGCGCGGCGCGCGCTGGCGCTCGACGAGGAAGAACACGCGTCGCGGCTGGCGCTGCTGGCGCTGGCGAACGCCGCGCGGCGCCGCGCCCTCGAGCGCGAACAGGAGTGGGAAGAGCTGGCCGGGCAGCAGCGCATGCGCGAACTGCAGCGCGCCGAAAGCCTGGAGGCCGGGCGCGTGCAGCAGAAGATCGACGCCATGAAGCGCGAGGGCGGCCAGCAGGAGTCGCTGGCCCAGCACGAGAAGCTGCTGCGCACGATCGAGGCCGAGCACCGCCAGGCGCACAAGGCGAAGGAAGTCGAGCTGCTGGCCGAGGAGCGCCAGCATGCGCTGCGCCGCGCCGAGCAGGAAGCGCAGTGGCAGCAGGAGCTGCGCCGCCTCGGCCACGAGCGCGCCGAGCGCGCCGCCCAGCTGGAACACGCGCTGGAACTGGCGCGCGTCGAGATCGCGCGCGCCGAAGCGATCGGGCGCCTGGACGACAGCGCCAAGCTGGCCGTTGCCGCCGCGCCGAATGCGGCGGCGCTGGCCGACTACATGAAGACCCGGGTGCACGCGACCATGGACGCCGGCCAGCTGGCGGCGCTGGCCGGCGTGGTCGCCGCCGGCGGCGCGGTCGGTGCGCAGGAAGCGGCGCGCCTGGCGCAGGAGGCGGCCGAGCGCGAGCGCATGCGCCGCGACCTTGAGGTCGACAAGGACCGGCGCCACCAGCTCGACCTGCTCACCCTGCAGAACGAGGTGAACGCGGCGGCCCTCGGCGCCCAGGCGCGCATCGCCGGCAGCATCGGCGCCGCGATCGAAGCGCGGCGCTGCGCCGAGGGCCACCCGGCGCGCGCGGGCGACCGTTTCTGCGCCAGCTGCGGCGCCGCCCTGCGGGACTGAGCGGCGATGCAGACAGCCATCGACAAGATCCGCGAACTGCGCGCGCTGCACGACGACGGCATCCTGAGCCGCCAGGAGTTCGACCAGCGCAAGAACGCGATTCTCGATGCCGCGTATGCCTTGCCAGCGGGCGGCTTGCCATCGGATGCCAGGGCGCCGGGCGGCACCGAGCTTGGCCTGATGCAGGGCCAGCACGTCGGTCCGGCCAACCGCCGCTACCGCCTGGAGCGCCTGATCGCGCACGGCGGCATGGGCCAGGTCTGGCAGGCCACCGACCTCGCCACCCACGCGGAACTGGGCCACAGCGCCCAGGTCGCGCTGAAGATCCTGTCGCCGGAGCTGACCGAGAGCGCCAGCCACGCCAAGCTGCTGGTGCAGGAAGCGACGCGCGCGCGGCGCCTGGCGCACGAGCACATCGTGCGCGTCTACGACTGGGCGCAGGACCCCGCCACGTCCAGCTATTTCGTGATCATGGAGCACCTGGAGGGCGAAGACCTCGACGCCATGCTGGCGCGCGAAGGGACGCTGCCGCCGGCGCGGGCGCTGGCGCTGCTGGCGCCGGTGGGCGCGGCCCTGGACTATGCCTGGGACCGGCACCGCCTGGTGCACCGCGACATCAAGCCGGCCAACGTGTTCCTCACGCGGCGCGGCGACGTCAAGCTGCTCGACTTCGGCATCGCGGCGCGCGCGCGCAAGGGCGCGGCTGCGCTGCTGGAAGCGCCCGGGGCGTCGGGCACGCCGGGTTACCGGGCGCCGGAAGCGCTGGCGTCCGGCCTGGTGCCGGCGCGCACGCTGGACGTGTACGCGGTGGCGGCGATGATCCATCGGATGGTGGCCGGTGGCCTGCCGCCGCTTGACCCCGGGGCGGCGGCGCGGCCCGCCGCGCTGGACGAGGCGTGGTGGCAGGTCTTGCTCTGCGCGCTGGACCCGGACCCGGCGCAGCGGCCCCAAAGCGTGTCGGCGCTGCTGGCGCGGCTGGCGGGGGCGCTGGAGGGCGAGGCCGTGGTGACCGCCGCGGCAGACGAAGCGCCCGCGCAGGACGACGCAGCGCAGGCGGCTGGCGTCGCGCCCGCGCCGTCCGCGCCGCGCGCCGCCGCGGCGCAGGAGACGATTGCGGTGGACGCCGCCTCCGCCGTCGCGGACCGGGCGCCGGAGCCGGTGCAGCCGGCGCGTCCCCCACGCGAGCCGGACGACCATGCCCGCGCCGAGGCCGCCGCCGCGGTGGCGGCCCAGGCCGAGCGCCAGCGCCGCGAACGGCAGCGGCGCGAACGGCGCGAAGCCGAAGAAGCGCGGCGCCTGCGCCGCGAAGCCTTGCGCGAACAACTGCGCGCGCGCCAGGCGGAAGAGGTCGCGAAGGCGCGCCAGGCCCAGGAGGAAGCCCAGCGCAAGGTGCTGCAGGCCAGGGCCGCGGCCGCCTACCTGGCCGAGCAGGAGCGCGCCCGGACCAAGGCGGCGCCCGTTGCAGCGGCCGCGGATGCGGCCGCGCCGCCCCCCGCGGCCAAGCCGGCGATCGAACCCGTCCTGATGCGCGACCGCTTCCTCGACGGCGCCGCCGAGGGACCCGAGCTGGTGGTGCTGCGCGCCGGACGCTTCCAGATGGGCTCGCCCGAGCACGAGCGCAGGATCGCGATGGCGGCCGGGGCCCAGAAGAACTGGCTGGCGCGCGAGACGCCCCAGCACTGGGTCGGCATCGCGCGCCCGTTTGCGCTGGGCCGCTATCCGGTCACGGTCGGCGAATGGCGCCGCTTCGTGGAAGCGACCGGCTGGCAGCCCGACGGCGAGGTCGACTGGGCGGCTCCCGGCTTCCCCCAGACCGATGCCCATCCGGTGGTCGGCGTGAGCTGGTTCGACGCCCAGCGCTTCCTGGCCTGGCTGTCTGAGGCCACCGGCCAGCGCTACCGGCTGCCGAGCGAGGCCGAATGGGAGTACGCCTGCCGCGCCGGCACCAGAACCGCCTTCAGCTTCGGCGACGGCATCGGCACCGACCTGGCCAATTACGACGGCAATTTCACCTGGAACGGCGGCGCGCGCGGCGAATACCGGCGCGGCACCACGCCGGTCACGCACTTCCGGCCCAACCCCTGGGGCCTGCACGACATGCACGGCAACGTCTGGGAATGGGTGCAGGACGTGATGCACGACAGCTACGAAGGCGCGCCGCTCGACGGCAGCGCCTGGGAAGAGGGCGGAGAACGCGCCCGCCGCATCCTGCGCGGCGGCTCCTGGCTGTACAACCCGCGCTACCTGCGCTCGGCGCTGCGCAACGGTTTTTCGGCGGTGATGTCGAACGACATCGTCGGTTTTCGCGTCGCGCGCGAGCTGCCGCCCGGCGAATCCGAAGAACTTTCCTAAGGGCGATAGCTTGTGGGCTAGCGTGCGCCATGTCGCGGCGCTCGGAGTAGCCTAGGTCTTTCGAAACGGGCTTTTCATCCCGTACGAAAGGACACGTCATGAACGTTCCGGAACATCTGCGGATCCCGCTGATCGTCTTCGGACTGCAGGCGGCGCTGCTGGCCGGGATCGGCCTGATTTTCCTGGTCTTGCTGCCGCTCGGACACTAGTAGGGTGGGCGGCTCCACCGGGTGGTCCGGGTGGCCGCGGCCGGTGTGCCGCCCACGCGTTCAAGCGGCGGCGGCGCAGCCGTCTCCTCGTATCGAACGCGGTTTGGACGCGTGGGCGGCGTTACCGCATCGGTTCGTCGCCGGCGCGGGTGGAGCCGCCCACCCTACGTGACCTGCGCCGGGCTTGCTGCCCGCGCCGCTTGCCCATTGCGCTCTTCGGGATAGGCGCGCGCCGAAAAGCGCGCCCCGCGCGGCCAGCCGGGCAGGCGCTCGACCGCGGTCGCCGGCGTCAGCGGGGTCGACACCCCGCTGGCCGGGTCGGCATGCCAGAAGCCGCCGTCGCGGTGGAACAGCAGCGGCAGGCCGAGCGCGGCCAGGCGTGGGGCGAAATCGGCGTCGCGCTCGGGAGCAAGGATGCAGAAGGCCTCGTGGCCCATGCCGGCGTCGAGGCGGTGCAGCAGGACGGCGTTCGGCAGCACCGCCGTCACTTCCAGCACGGCGACGCCGGGAATGCTGGCCGTCAGTTCGATGCGCATGCCCGGACGCAGCGGGACGCACTGGTGCTTGCCGGGCCAGGCGCCGTCGACGAGCAGGCCGTAGCGCGACACGTCCTCGATCTCGAAGCCCGCGCGGCCGCGCCGGACCAGGACGTGGCGCGCCGACAGGCGCCGCGTCAGGCCGTCCGGGGTCGGGCCGCCGTCCAGGTGGTGCATCAGGCGGATGTCGGCTTCGCCGTCGTGGCGGCCGAGCACGCATTCGTCGAGCGCGAACAGGCGCAGCCGGCGGACACCCCCTTCAGGCGCAGCGGCGAATTCCAGGCAGGCGCTGCTCGCCGGGCAGGGGTGGGCGGCGGCCTGCGCGGGCAGGTCGACTTCGAGCAGGTCCTCGTCCCAGGCGATGCTGGAAAAGCCCAGGTCGATCTTGCCGCCACGGGCGTCGAGGTCGAGGTGGGCGATGCCGGCATTGCTGGCGGCGACGTCGATATCGACGCGCCCTCCGCCAGTGCGGGCGTTGACGCGCGCGATCGCGGCGTCGTCGGCGCTGACGCGCACGTTCTTGTGGGTGGCGAGGAAGGTCTGGTGGATCTCGTGCAGGCTGGCGTCGAGGCGCGGCACCAGGATCAGCAGCGTCGCCTGCCAGGAGCGCGCCGGCTGCGCGCGGCTGTGCAGTTCCAGCTCGACGCGGTATTGGCCGTGCTCCAGGCCGCGCGAGGAGAATTCGAGGAACGCCGGCAGCCAGTCGCCGCGCAGGGTGCGCGTGAAAGAAAGCGGCCCGCCGTGGCGCTCGCCGCCCTGCAGGCGCAGGCGCGAGTTCGCCAGCAGCGTCACCTGGGGCGCGCAGTCGGGCGGCATGCCGCGCAGTTCGAGCTTGAGCACCTGGCGTCCGCCGGCGGCGCGCGGATCGAAACCGCTCACGTGCAGGTGGGGACGCTGCAACGCCGGCGCCGGGATCGGGGGCGACAGGGGCGCCGCAGCCGCGGCCGGTTCGCCCGCCGCGCTCGCGAACGCCGGCTGCGGATGCCCGTGCGCGCAGGATTCGTCCCCTGGCATCACCCAGACGGTGCAATGCGGATGCTCGGGATTGGCGCAACGGTTCATGGCAAGGACGGGCTCGGGGAACGGGGCAAGCTTACGCGTTTCGACCCGGCCGTGGCGCGCGCATGCCAGGGTCAGGATTGATCTAACGCACTATTTCCCATTCTAAATCAATTGCTTTCCGGCAGCGCGGTTTCGTCGCGGCGCGGCGTCCGCAGGCGCAGCACGATGGCGGTCAGGTTGTCCGGCTGCAGGCCGACCGGCGGCCGCGCTTCCATTTCCGCAAACAGGGCGTCGATACCGGCCGCGGCGTCGCCACCGGCGAACAGGCGCGGCCAGCGCGCCACGAATTCGCGCGGGTCGGCGCAGGACCAGAAGCCGTCGGTCGCCAGCAGGTAGGTCGCGTCCGGGCGCAGCGCGAGGGCGCGGCGGTCGGGGAGGGCGCGCAGCCAGGGCGGCAGGTTCTCGCTCGTGAGCGCGTACAGCCCGTCGTCCAAACGATGCGGATCGGCGAAGGTATTGCCCAGGATGAAGGCCTGGGCGATCTGGGGCCAGTGCTCGCCGTGCACCTGGCGCCACCACTGCGCCTCGCCGAGCAGGCCGCTCATGGCATAGGCGGTGGCCGGAACGTGGTCGACCGTGAGCGGGTGCACCTGGCCGGCGCCGACTTCCACCAGGCGCGAGTCGCCGGCATGCCACAGCAGCGCCCGGCCGCCGGGCGCGATCTCGAGCAGCGTCAAGGTGGTGCCGGGACGCGGGCCGGCTTCGCCGAGCGCATCGAAGCGACGCTGCAGGACGCCGTGCAGGTTGTCCAGGTGCGCGCAGAGGCTGGCGCTGTCGGTACAGGCCGGGATCGCCAGCAGGCCGGCGGCGGCCGCCTCGGCCGCTTCG
>NZ_DAMCPG010000003.1:0-180621 GCF_032106685.1 Massilia sp. | reverse complement strand
GCCGTCGAGGACGGCCAGGCGCACGTGACCGGGCGGCCAGCCGGCGACCTGCATGCGCCGCGGCGCGCCGTCGGCCAGCCAGGCGCCATTGCCGAGCGCGTCGACGAGGACGCAGTTGTCCTGGTTCTCGGCGCGCAGCAGCATCGACGGCCCGGCGCCGATGCTGCTGCGCGCCGCGACGTCGAGGGCGGGGCCGAAATCGAGTCCGTCGAACATGCCGCGTGTCCCGTCCAGGCAAAAGGGTTGATCGAGTGGCCGCGAGGCCCGCTGGAAGCTGTTCATGGTATGGTATGTTCAGGCTTTGGCATAGCCCCGCACCCGTCATGCTGATCCGACCGCTCGAAGAAGCCGATCTCCCTGCCTGCGCCCGCCTGCTGCGCGATTCCGCCAGCGAATTCATCGTCCACGAATCCACGCCCGAGGGGGCCGCGAGCTTCCTGCGCGAGAACGACGAAGCGGGGCTGCGCGCCTACGTTCGGAGCGGCCATGTCTACCACGTGGCGCAGGACGGGGCGGCGCTGGCCGGCTTCATCGCGGTGCGCGCCGACAGCCACCTGTTCCACCTGTTCGTCGACAAGCGCTGGCATGGCCAGGGTCTGGCGCGCCGGCTGTGGAACGTCGCGCGGCGCGCGGCGATCGTGCGCGGCGGTTCCGGCACGTTCACGGTTAATTCGTCGAACTACGCGGTGCCGGTCTACGAATCCTTCGGCTTCGTGCGCACCGCGCCGACGCAGTGCGTGAAGGGCTTGTACTTCAACCCGATGCGCTATACGCCGATGTAGGCCGCGCATCAGCGTCCCGGCTCGTCCGCGCGGCGCAGCCACAGGCTGCTGGCCCAGCCCGCGTGGACCGCGCCGCCGCGCTCGGCCCTGACCTCCCACCAGTCGCCGTCCTGGGCGCCGGTCGCGGTGACGACGGCGCCGGCCGGCAGCACCGCCAGGCGCGCGGCGTCGACGCCGGCGCCCGCGCGCAGGTTCAGGGCGTCGGCCACGCGGTAACTGCCACCCGCGCGCGGGGCGTCCTGGTGAAGCGCTGCCTGCGGCGGCGGCGCGCTGGCGGGCGGCCCCGCGATCCACCAGCATGCCGTGCCGATGGCGCCGGTGCCGGCCACCAGCACCGCGAGGGCGCGCGCGTTCGGCCGGCGCCACCAGGCGCGCGGCGTCAGCCAGGCCGCCAGCGCCAGCGTCAGCACGAGTGCGGCGCCGTAGCAGGCGAAAGCGCTCAACGCGGCGGGCATGCGCTCAGGCCTCGATCCGCAGCACGTAATGGCCGGCGACCAGGTGGTGCCCGGCCGGGACCAGGTACGGCGTCTCGGCCGTGGCGCCGTCGAGCGCCGCGACGAAGGCGAAGCGCTCGTCGAGGTGGTACAGGGCCTGGGTCGGCGACAGACGCGCCACGCGCCAGCCTTCAGGCCCGGCCTCGAAGCTGAACGCATTGCGCGACAGGCCGAGCCGGTCGGGGCTGCCGGCATCGACGCCGTCGGCGCCGCTCAGGCTGGCGGCCTCGAACACGCGCAAGGCGGCCAGCGCCGGCGTGCCGCGCCCGAACGCGATGCGCGCCCCACCCGGCACCGGCAGCGCCGGCGCCTGCGGCAGGCAGACCAGCGCGCTGTAGCGGTCCGCCAGCGCGGGTGCGGGCGCCAGCACGCGCAACTCGACGCCGTCCAGCGGCGCGAAGCGGTTCGGCACGGCGATGCGCTGGCGGCCGCCGGCGCCCACCGCGTAGACCTCGTCGGCCTCGTCGACCGCGAAGCCGATCAGGCTCTCGCCGGCCGGGGCGCCGACCACGAACTGGTGGTCGAGGCCGAACTCGAGCAGGCGGGCGCCGGTCTCGCGGTAGCGGCTCATGCGCGGCAGGGCCAGCGCGGCCAGGGCCACGCGCTGGCGCGCCACCGGCGCGAAGGTTGCCTCGCCCGCGGCCTGGGGGCGGGCGCGCGACAGGGCCGGCGTGGCGGTCAGCTCGGCGTCGTCCAGGGTGCGGGTGCGCGATTTCCAGACAGCCGGGGCCCGCCCCGGCGCCGGGGCGGCGCCGCTCTGGTGCGGCGGCGTGGCCGGCGTCGGCGCCGGTGCGAAATGCTGTGCGGGCATCGCCGCGGCGCCCTGGCGCGCGATCCTCAGCAGCAGGCGCGCGCTGCCGCCCGTGGCATCGCCGCGCCGGGCGCGGATCGCGTAGTAGCCGCCAGCGGCGTCGAAGCTGCACTCGAAGGCGTCCTTCGGCCGCACCTGCACTTCCACCGGCGCGTCCGGGCCGTCGTTGATCAGGAGGATGGCGCCGTCCAGCGCGAAGGGCCAGCCCGGCACGGCATGGGTGCTGCTGGCCGCGTCGTGGCCGAGGACGGTGAGGCGCTGGCCCGGATAGACCGGGCACACGGTTTCCCAGATGGCGCTGTCGCGCGACACGCTCACCGAGTACAGCACCTGTTCGCCAGGCGCCGGCAGGTAGAGCGCGTGGCCGAACTTGACTTCGACCTGACCCGGCTCGAGCTGCTCGGAACCGATCACGTGGTAGCGCACCTCGTCGGCGCCGAGCAGGTCGCCGAAGTCCTTCTGGTGCAGCGACTGCAGGGTCTGCGCCAGGTCGCGCACCCGTGCGCCGCGGGTCAGGTGGCGGTCGTCGTCGACCTCGTCCTGGGGCAGCACCAGGGTCACGTGCGAGAAACAGCGGGTAGCGGCGCGCCCGCGCTGCTCGCGCGGCGCGCGCTCGAGCAGGTCGCGCAGCAGCGGGCGGCGCGCGAACAGCGCCAGGCCGGGCGCCTGCCACAGCGCTTCGGCATTGAAGACATCGCTCACCTTGCCTAGGGATTCGTGTTGGACGTAGACCGGCATGATTAACTCTCCTCTAAAGATTGGGCATCCGCGGCGCCGAACGCTAGCAGGGGGAAGATGAAAAACAGGAGGTGCGAGCCGCCCGCCGACAGGAAGCTCATCGGCTGGCCCATGATCGGGAAGAACGCGAGGTTCGTGCCCCAGGACAGCAGGAAGTGGCCGGCCACGAAGGCCGCGCCGCCGCACAGCACGAAGCAGCGCAGGCGGGCGCGCCAGGCGTGGCGGAAGTCGCGCGCCGCGCCGGCCGCACTCCAGGCGCGCAGCGCCATGTGCAGCAGGGCGCACAGGAACAATGCCTGCAGCGCCCACAGGACCAGGGCCGCGGCCAGGCCGTGGCGGTTCAGGAAGAACGAGGGCGCGAAGTCGTCCTGGACCGCCGGAATCGCCAGCGCATCGAGCGCGCCTTGCCCCGGCGCGGCCAGGCCGAACACGCCGTCGGCGCCCAGCCAGCCGCCCTGGGCGATCGCGCGCGCGCCCAGCAGCAGTTGCTGGCCGGTGTGCGGATGGGTGCCTGGGTCGAGCCAGACCAGGAAGCGCTCGCCGTAGAAGTTCCAGTGCGCGATGTCGGCGGGGCTCGCGCCGCGCAGCAGGGCGATGGCGGCCACCGCGCCGCAGCCGAGCAGCAGCAGGGCCATGCTGGCGCCGCGGCGCCGCGCGGCCAGCGACCAGGCCAGCAGCATGCCCGTGCCCCAGACCAGCAGCAGGATCAGGGGCGAATAATCGTCGACCTGGACCAGCGCCACCGCCAGCATCAGCACGAACAGCAGCGCCGGCGATGCCAGGCGCAGCCAGCGCAGCAGGGCGCCCTGGCGGGATTCGACGTGCCTGTCGCCCGAGCCCAGGCCGAGGGCGATGCAGTGCGCCGCGAGCAGGGTCAGCGCGAGCTTGGCGAATTCCACCGGCTGCAGGTCGAACACGCCGGCCTCGTTGCCCCAGCCGACCTGGGCCAGCAGGGCCAGCACCGCGCAGCCGGCCAGGGCGAGCAGCAGCCACTCGACCCTGGCCTGCGCGATCGGGCGCCCGCGGTACAGGCAAGCCAGGCCCGCCAGGCCCAGACCGAGCGTGGTGGCGGCCGCGGTCTTCTGGAAGTGGCGCATCCAGGAGGTGTCGGCGGCGGCCGCGCCCAGCTCCAGCTGCAGCAGCAGGCCGGCGGCCAGCAGCAGCACGCCGCTGGCCAGCACGGCGTTCGGCCGGCGCGGGGCGAGGGCATGCCAGAGCGCGGCCCAGGCTGGCAACAGGGTCCAGAAGGCGCCGGGCGCCTGGCCGGCCCGCTGGAACACCAGCATCGCCAGCCCGAGCAGGGCGAGCGCGACGCCCGCGCCCAGGCGCGCCGCCAGCCGCGGCCGGCGCCGGTACGCCATGCTCCAGGCGGCGAACGAGGCGAGCAGGCCGCAGCACAGCGCGATGCCGGCCGCCCACGGCAGCCAGGCGGGAAGCTGCCAGGCGCGGCGCGCTTCCCACATCCAGTGCACGCCCTCGGGCAGGTCGGCGCGCGCCTCGGGCAACAGGGTCACGCGGCTGACCGGGCGCAGGCGCAGCAGCCCGCCTTCGACCGCAACCAGCAGCCGGGTGCGGCCGACCGTCAGGGCGTCCGCGCCGTCGAGCGCCTGCTCGCGCAGCGCCAGGTCGACGGGTATGCCGTCGAATTCGGCCAGCAGCGGCGCGCGCTCGGCGCCGGTGGCTGCGCGCAGGACCGGCATGCCGCCCTGGAAGTCGATCTCGGCGCTGCCGGGCGCGATGTCGGGGTTGCCGATCGTGGTTGCGCAGGACAGGTTGCCGCCGAAGCGCAAGGGACGCTGGAAGCCGAACGACGCCGGCATCCAGCGGTTCCAGAGGCCTGCCAGCCGGGCGCCCAGCGAGGCCTGCGGGCAGGCCGCCTGCGCCACGCCGTCGCGGCGCAGGACGGCGCCGTCGTAGTCCCAGCGCTGCCGGCCGTCGCTGAAACGCAGTGCGCCGCCACCGGCCAGCTGCACGGTGTAGGCCGCGGCGCCGAGGGTGAAGCGCTGGCCCGGTTGCAGCGCCAGCGCGCCGCTGCGGCTGCGCTCTCCCAGGCGCTCGACGCCGAAGCCCTGCGCGCCGCCGGCGCTGGCGATCCACCAGCGCCCGGCGCTGTCGCGGCGCAGGCGCAGGTGGCGCGGATCGGCCTGGGGCGCGGCCAGTTCCGCGCGGCCCAGTTCGATGGCGGCGCCGGGCGCCAGCCTGACGGTGATCGCGGCGGGACTGAAGGCCGGCGGCATGCGCAGCAGGGTCAGTGCCTGCAGCGCGCACAGGGGCAGCAGCGCGGCGGCGGCCAGCGTGGACATGCCGAAGCGTCCGACGTTGCCGAGGCCGCCGATATCGACGGCGCGGCCCATCACGCGGCCCTCCGCGCCGCCACCGTATCGCCCTGGGCGGCGGCGACCAGGCGGCTGATCTCGAGCGCGTGGCGCGGGCGGTCCTGGGGACGCGCGGCCAGCAGGGCGCGCAGCAGGACCAGCGCCGCCGCCGGGCGGCCGGGGCGGTCTTCAGCGCGCGCGCAGTCCAGGAAATGCGCGGCCTCGTCCTCGGCCAGCAGCGGCGGCAGGGCGCCGTTCCAGGCCTCGCGCAGCCGGGCGCCGGCCTGGGCGCCGTGCTCGCGGTAGGCCTGGGCGCAGGCGCCGTGGTAGCGCAGCGTGGCGCCGTCGGTGACCAGGTAGAACAGAATCGCGCCCAGCGCGAAGTAGTCGCTGCGCGCGTCGGTCAGGTAGCCGGCGGGTTCGCCCGCGGATTCGAGGGGAAAGAATTGTTCCGGCGCCTGCCAGCTGGCGGTGCCGAGATAGGAGTGCAGGCCGGCGTCGACCAGGCTGCGGTTGGTGCCGAAGTCGGCCAGCTTGAGGGTGCCGGCGCCGGCATCGACCAGCAGGTTGCCGGGCTTCAGGTCGAGGTAGCGCCAGCCGTGCTGGTGGACCTTGGCCAGGGCCGCGTTGACCTGGCCCAGCCAGGCGAGCGCGCAGGCCAGGCCGATGCGGCGGCCGGCGCCGTGTTCCCGCGCCATGTGGCTGGCCAGGTCGCCGTCGAGCAGTTCGAGCGCCAGCGCCGGCAGTCCCTCGTGCTCGCCATGGTCGAGCAGGCGCACGATGTGGCGCGCATCCCAGGGGGCGAGGCTGGAGAGGAAGGCGATCTCGCGCGCCGCGCATTCGCGCCAGCGCATGCGCACATCGAGCGGGGCGCGCTCCATTTGCGCGCGGTTGACCAGCTTGAGCGCAACCGCGCCGCCGGCCGCGCCCTCGGCGCGCCAGACCAGGCCATAGGCCGAGCCGGCCAGCTGCTCGCGCAGCCGGTACTGGCCGTGCGCGAGTGTCACGATGTCGCCGCTGTCGTACATGCATTCCTCCGTCGAGGCGGCGGACGCCGCCGCCCAGGCCTAGCGGAGGGAGGGGGAAAGCAGGGTGGGCGGCGCTTTCCGCCCACGCGGGGATCGTTGAAGACCGGTCAGCCGGGTGCCTTCCCGTCGAGCCGAGGCAAGGGCGCCGAGCAGTTACATGCCGGGTAGTATCGCAGCGGGCTGCACCGCTTACCGCAGGGCCGAAAAAAAGCCGCGTCGACGACGCGGCTTGTTGGCGTGTGGACTGCGGGATGCAGCCCGAATCAGCGGCGATAGCCGTCGCGGTCCCAGCCGCGGCCGCCGCGGTCACGGTCCCAGTCGCGCCGGTCGTGGCCACGGTCCCAGCCACGGTCGTGGTGGCGGTGACGCGGTTCGACGTAGACCACTTCCGGCTGGCGGTAGTAGCGCGGCGCTTCGTAGTAAACCGGACGCGGCTGGGCGTACACCGGAGCCGGGCCGTAGTGGACCGAGCCGTAGCCGCGGCCACGGTTGTCGTAATAGCCACGACGGTCGTCGCGGGTGCTGAGCGAGTTGCCGACCGCCGCGCCGAGCACGCCGCCGACCAGGGCGCCGGTGCCGCCGCCCGCACTGCCGCCAATTGCTGCGCCGAGCACCGCGCCGACCGCCGTATTGGTGCCGCGGTCGCCAGCGAATGCCGAGGGCGAGACGGCAACCGCGGCCAGGATCACCGCACCAAAGCATTTTTTGTTCAACATGGCTTTTCCTTTTTCCCTGGCATGGATCGACATGATCGCAATGAGGCCGGGCATGGACTCACTATAGTCGCGCCCGCCGGGCTTCTCATCGACTAATACAGACTTTTACAAGTCGTGCTGGTCCCGTAACATTCTTGTGACAAGGCGCGTGCCTGGCCTTGCAGACCGCCGCGCCCGCCCCATCTAAGCCAGGTCTTGTCTACTCGTCACCACCTTATGTCAGCTGCTCGCCGCAATCTGTTCACCGTCCTGGCCCTGCTCATCCTCCTGCACGTCTACATCGGGGCGCGCCTGATGCCCGACATGGGGCTCGGTTGGGGCGGAGTGCTGGCGGGCATCGCGCTGCTGGCGTTGTCGACGGTATTGGTGCCGCTCGGGCTGCTCTCGTCCTCGCTGCGGCGGCGCCGCTGGCCGGAACGGCTGGCCTGGCTGGGCCTGCTGGCGATGGGACTGTTCTCCTCGCTGGTCGTGCTGACCTTCCTGCGCGACATCGTCCTGCTCGCGCTGCGGCTGGCCGGCTTCGCCGACCCTGGTTTCAGCCACTGGAGCGCGGTCGGGGTGCCGCTGCTGGCCTTCGCGGTCACGCTGGTCGGCTTCGTCAATGCGCGCCGCCTGGCCCGGGTGAAGAAGGTCGACGTGCCGATCGCCGGCCTGCCGGAAGAGCTGCACGGCTATTCGATCGCACAGATCTCGGACATCCACGTCGGCCCGACCATCCGCCGGCCCTACCTGAACGCCATCGTCAACCGCGTGAATGCCCTGAAGGCCGATGCGATCGCGGTCACCGGCGACCTGGTCGACGGCAGCGTTCAGCGCCTGGCTCTGCATACCGAGCCGCTGGCGCGGCTGTCGGCGCCGGACGGCACGTTTTTTGTCACCGGCAACCACGAGTATTACTCGGGCGCCGAGGAGTGGATCGCCGAGCTGCGCCGCCTCGGCCTGACCGTGCTGCTGAACCAGCACGTGGTGCGCGAGCGCGGCAAGGCGAAGCTGATGATCGCCGGCGTGCCCGACTTCACCGCCCACCATTTTGTGCCCAGCCACCGCAGCGATCCGCAGCTGGCCGCCGCCGGCGCGCAGGAGGTCGACGTCAGGATCCTGCTGGCGCACCAGCCGCGCAGCGCGCCCGCCGCCGCCGAGGCCGGCTTCGACCTGCAATTGTCGGGCCATACCCACGGCGGGCAGTTCTTCCCATGGAATTTGTTCGTGCCGCTGCAGCAGCCTTTCGTCGCCGGCCTGCACCGGGTGCGCGCGCTGTGGGTCTACACCAGCCGCGGCACCGGCTACTGGGGACCGCCGAAGCGCTTCGGCGCGCCGTCCGAAATCACCCTGGTGCGCCTGGTCCCCGCGTAAAGACAGCGAAATCCGGCCACATGCGCTAACCTGCGGGTCTCGAAAACTTGACCGAAGGAATTAACGCATGAAGCGCCGCATCCGCATTCGCATTCCCGCCCTCGGCCTGCTGGCCGCGCCTCTGCTGACTGCGTTGTTCAGCGCCTCGGCCCAAGCCGCCAGCCCCGGCAACGACCCCGCCGCCCTGGCCAGGATCCGCGATACCGCGATGGCGAGCGACTACGCGTGGGAACGCACGGCGGACATGACCGACCTGATCGGCCCGCGCCTGTCGGGCTCGGCGGGCGCGGCGGCGGCCGTCACCCAGGTCGCCGACGCCATGCGCAAGCTCGGCGCGAAGGTGACCCTGCAGCCGGTCAAGGTGCCGCACTGGGTGCGCGGCGAGGAAAAGGGCGAGCTGGTCGAGTACCGCGGAAGGCCGGCCGGCATCACCCAGCGCGTGGTGCTCAGCGCGCTCGGCGGCTCGGGCGCGACCCCGGCCGATGGGTTGAAGGCCGAGGTGATCGTGGTCTCCAGCTTCGACGAACTGAAACAGCGCGCGGCCGAGGTCAAGGGCCGCATCGTGCTGTTCGACGTGCCCTTCGACCAGCACATGGCCGAGCGGGGGCTTGCCGGCCAGGCCTACGGCCAGGGTTCGACCTACCGCGTGAACGGTCCGCGCCTGGCGGCCGAGCTGGGCGCGGCGGCGGCGCTGGTGCGCTCGGTGGGCGGCGCCAACTACCGCCTGCCGCACACCGGCAACTCCGGCCTGCAGGACGGCGCGCGCATCCCGGCGGCGGCCGTCACGGTCGAGGACGCGATGCTGATGAGCCGCCTGGCCAAGCGCGGCCCCCTGGGCATGCGCCTGGTGCTGACGCCGCAGATCCTGCCCGACGCCGACAGCTACAACGTGATCGCCGACCTGCCGGGCACCGACAAGCCGGAGGAGGTCGTGATCGTCTCCGGCCACCTCGATTCCTGGGACCTGGCGACCGGCGCCCACGACGACGCGGCCGGCGTGGCCAGCGCGATGGCGGTGTTCGACACCCTGAAGAAACTCGACTACCGGCCGCGCCGCACGATCCGCATGATCGCCTGGATGAACGAGGAAAACGGCACCCGCGGGGCGCGCGCCTACCTCGACGCCCAGCAGGCGAACGCCGGCAAGCACATCGGCGCGATCGAGAGCGACAACGGGGCAGGGCGTCCGTTCGGCCTGCGCGCCAGCGTGCCGGCCAACTCGGCCAGGCTGTTCGCGCCGCTGCAGGCGGCCCTGCAGCCAATCGGCGCCGGCGTATTCCAGCGCCAGGACGCGCTCGCGACCGGCGACTTGTCGGGCCTGGAGCGCGCCGGCGTGCCGAGCTTCGCGCCGCTGCTCGACACCTCGACCTATTTCGACTACCACCACACCGCCGCCGACACCCTGGACAAGGTCGATCCCGACAACCTGCGCCGCCACGTCGCCGTGATGACGGCGACCGCCTGGTTCCTGGCCAACGTCGAGGAGCCGGTCGGCCGCGCCAACGTGCCGGCGAAGTAGGCGCCGCAGCGCGCCGCGAGGCGGACCGCCCGGTCGCGCCTGACGGCTTTTTTCGCTGGCGCAACAGCGAATGCTGCGCCGCGGCGCGCGCTCCGGACCGTACGCGGCCAATCCGGCCGTTCAGGTAGACTCCCCCGCACATATCTCAACGGAGGACACCATGACTGGACGGAAGAAACTGATTGGACAGCGTATCGCCGTGCTTGCCGCGGACGGCTTCGAGAAGGTGGAATTGACGGCGCCGGTGGCGGCGCTGCGTGCGGCGGGCGCCGAGGTGGACATCATCTCCCTGAAATCGGGCAAGATCCGCGGCATGAACCTGCACCAGCCGGCCGACCTGATCCCGGTCGACTGGACCGTGGGCGAAGTGAGCGCGCGTGACTACGACGGCCTGCTGATCCCGGGCGGCTTCATGAATCCCGATGCGCTGCGCCAATCGAGCGAGGCCCGCGATTTCGTGCGCGCCTTCGACCTGCTCGACAAGCCGATCGCCACGCTCTGCCACGGCCCCTGGGTACTGGCGTCCGCCGGCCTGCTGTCGGGCCGCACGCTGACCTCGTGGCCGGGCGTGCGCGACGACATGGTGCATGCCGGCGCGACCTGGCTCGACCAGGAGGTGGTGCGCGACGGCAACCTGGTGACCAGCCGCGGCCCACAGGACATGGTGCCCTTCGTGCGCGAAATGGTGCAGCTGTATGCCGGCGGCCCGGCCAGCAACGGCGCGCTGCGCCGCCGCCATTCCGATCCGCAGCGCGAAAGCCCGAGCGCCGTCACCGGCGCCGCCATGCGCTGGATGCCGCGTTCTCCGATCGGCGCGGCCCTGGGCCTGGCGCTGCTGGGGGCGGGCATGCTGGCCGTCACCCGTGCCAATAACGGCGGACGCATCTCGGCGACCGAGGAACGCGGGGCGTCGGAATAAATTGGCAAGCAGGCCGGCGTCGTCGATGGCGACGCAGGGCAAGACAGTGAAGGGCAGTGACGGGCACGGACGAATTATCCGTCCGTGCCCGTCAGCGCCCGTGTCACCCGGGTAAGGGTGCCGGCCCGGCTGTTCCAGTCGGTCGCGCCGGCCAGTCCTGCCGGCCGGAAAGGCGCCTATTCGATCAGCACCCGCCGGACGGCCCGCGCGTGGCCGCGGAAGGGCCGTCCGTAGACCGTCTGGATGCCGCTTGCGAAGTTTTCGCCCCAGACCAGCTGGGAACGCGTTTCGTGCGGCTCGGACGACCAGTACCATTCGCGGGCGAATTGCTCGCGCAGGTTGGCGAACAGCAGCGACAGCTCGCGCCGGTTCGGCAGTTCCCCGCCTTGCGAGCCCGCCCAGTCGAGCGCGCCCGGCCAGCTGACGTCGCCCACGTCGCCGGGAAGCAGGATCAGGTGATGGTCGGGTTGCCCATCCTTGCCGAGGATAAGCCCGGCATAGTGCTCGCCTTCCTTCAACGTCTCTCGTAATTGCATATAGATGCCCATCGTGTCCTCGTGCGTCGGTGTGTGCGGCCATGTATGACACCGGCCTCGTCGCTTTAGTTGCCGCCCTGGACACGACTTGGATCAGACCTTTGTGCGATGGCAGAGGAATCGAAGCCGGTATGTCCTTGATGTGCAAGAGAATTTTCTTTGGCTGAAAGCTATGGATGAGCAACAAACCGCCGAAAAAGGCAGCTTTCCCACAGAAGCGTTGATCTGGCGCAGACGGGTTCCAGCCGTGTATTGATTTGACAAGCTGTTCGTGTAGAATCAGATGTTTCTTGTGGTCGGTGTCCCGCTTTTCGCGGCGCGCCGATGGTGGTTCGAATACGGTACAGGCATGTCACGCTTCCAGCACGATCAGTCGTTCAATCTGGCGTCCCGGCACACGGCGGCGCCTTTCCGCGTCGCTTTCCGCGCCGCGCGCCGCGCTGTCTCCCATCTTCGTCCCCAGCACACGCGCACCGGCATCCCGGCCAGCGCGGCCTGTGCCCGCATTTCCGAGCATCTCGCCCGGCTTGGTTGAGCTCGGCCGACAGCTTGCTGTCGTACGCCGAGCATGCCCAACCTCCCGCCACCGGCCGATGCGGCCGGCATTTACAAGCTCAGGCAGTTCTTACCGAAAAGGCCGCCAATGGATATCGTAGAGATGAACACGGAACAGAAATCGCAAGCAACCAACCTCAAGCCCGACACCACGTCGCGCCGCCCACGCCGCCGCATTGCGCGGCAACTGGTCGAACGCGGACAACGCCTGCGCAACCGCGCCGGCGTGCTCATCGGCGTGTCGCTGGGCTTGCTGGCCCTGGTCAGCGCCCTCGAATAAGGGCTGAGCAGGCAGTCCCCGGTCCCGCACCTGGCGCTATTCCGGCAGCGGAAGCGCCATCTGCGGGCTGTTGACGCCGGCGCGGTTGACGGCCGGCGTCACCTTGAACCACTCGAAAGCGTCCGGTGGCAGGGCCGCGTTGCGCGCCAGTTCCACCGCGGCCTCGGGCGAAAGCGCCGGGTCCAGCCACAGCGCCGCGTCGGCGGCATCGAGCACGACCGGACGCCGGTCGTGGATGTCGAGCATGCCTTCGGCGGCATCGTCGGTCACCAGCACGAAACCGGCTTCGGCCCGGTTCTCGGTGAAGCTGCCGAAATTCGCCAGCGCCAGCATGAACAAGGGCGCGCGGTCCTTGCGGTGGATGTGCCAGGGCTGCCGTTTGCCCTTTTCCCCAGTCCATTCGTACCAGCCTTCGGCCGGCACCAGCGCCCGCCCGTTCTTGAGCAGGCGGCTCCAGTAGCGGTTGGTCAGCTTGTCGAGGCGGGCATTGATGGCGATTGGTATCTTCCCTTCCGCCCATTTCGCGCGGTAACTCCAGAACACGTCGTCGATACGGCGCTCGCCGTCCTGCAGGTGCATGACGGGTCGGTAGCTGCCGGGCGACACGTTGTAGGCCGGGGTCGATTCGCTGTCGTACACCGCGTCGGCCCAGCCGAAGACGCTCGCGTAGTAGCGTGCAGTTTGGCTTTGGTCAAATCGTCCACACATGGGGAAATGGTACTGCAAAACCGGCAGCTGCACGATTGCGGTCGATCCGGTCCGTTCGGCCCGGCTGCAAGGTGCTATCCTGCGCGTGAATAAATATTGGAGGAAATAACATGGCCGTAGCCTGGCTGAAAGTATTAAAGGCGGTTCCGTGGAGCGACGTGATCGCGGCGGCGCCGCAGGTGGCAAACGGCGCGCGCAAACTGTGGGACACGGTCGGGCGCAAGCAGGGCGCGCCGGGGGCGATGGGCGAGGAGGCGATCATGCCGGCCCAGGCCATGGGCGACGACGGCGTCGCGCTGCTGGCGGCGCACATCGAACAGCAGGACGTGGCGATCGCCCAGATGCACAACCAGCTGCGCGAGGCCTCGAAGCTGATCACCGAGCTGGCCGACCAGAACGCCCAGCTGATCGCGAAAATGGAAGCGGCGCGCGGCCGCCTGCAGGTGGTCGGCGTGATCGCGGCGGCCGGCCTGGTGGTGTCCTTCGTATCGCTGGTGCTGGTCCTGGCCCGCACATGAAGGACGATCGATGAAGTTTGTCCTGATTTTCTTTTTCCTGTTTATCTTCGTGTCGATGCTGCTCAACTCGGGCCGCAAGCGCGGCATGCTGGGCGAGGACGCGAACAAGGCGGTGGCCAGCCTGGCCACCGCGATGCGCTGGTTCCTGTACGGCCTGCTGGTGCTGGGCGCCGCCGTCTGCGGCATCCTGATCTACCAGGGCGCCTGAAGCGTTCAGGCGGACAGGAGCTTGCGTTTTTGTCCGGCAGGCCGCACCTGCGCGTCCATGCGATCGAGCAGCCAGTGCAATTCATCGACCACGCGCCGCCGTGACTGGGCCGGACCGCGGCGGTAGAAGAGCTGGTTGCAATCCCCGCCCGCGCCACGGATGTCCAGGTCGGCAAAGCCCATCTTTTCCAGTCCGCGCCGCGAGCGTCCGTTGTAGTCGAAGCACTTGGCGTAGCAGCAGCGCAGCCCGTAGGCCCGGCGCGCCAGCGACAGCAGCAGGGCGCCGGCGCGCGGACCGAAGCCGCGCCCCTGGAAGTCGCGGCCCAGCCAATAATAGAAAAAGCCCACGTCGCGGTGGATCGCCAGGCTGACGCAGCCGATGAAACCCCATTCGCGGTGCAGCACCGCATGCGGCAGGCGGGCGCCGGCGCGCCAGACATCGGCCAGCCAATAATGCCAGTCGAGTTCGTCGCCGAAGGCCGGCAGGCAGCACAGGGCGGCGATTGCCGGGTCATCGTACTGCCAGATGAAGTCGCGCGCGTGATGGTGGGCCAGCGGTTCCAGCGTGAGGTTCTCGTCGCCCCACCTACACTGGCCGGCGGACGGGAAGCGCGCGCGCCAGTCGCGCCAGGACTGCAGTTCCTCGGCCAGGCGCGCATGGCGCGCTTCGGCCGGCTCGCGCACCTGCAGCTTGCGCGCCAGGTCGAGCGCGCGGTCGGCCTTGCCGAGTGCGCGGCAGGCGTCGATCAGGTGCAGGGTTGCTCCGGTGTCGAGCTTGTCCATGCCCTGCAGGCGCACGGCGGCCGCCTCGGCCAGGGGCCAGTCGCGCCAGTGGGCGCTTAGTGCCAGCAGCGCGCGCAGGTCGGCGGGTGGCAGTTGCTCGCCGTGCTCCGACCAGTGTACGTGCAACAGTTCGATCAACGCGGTGCGCTGCGCCGGTTCGGGCGTCGCGCCATGGGCCAGGTCGCGCGGCAGGACAGCAGTCAGGGACGCCGTTGCGGCACCCGCGCAGGTATCGAACAGCCCGGCCAGCTCGCTCATCCCTTCGCCTCCTTTCGCCGGCGCCTGCCGGACATTGCGAAGAGGAAATAATAACTGCGTTGCAGCGTGTGCGACTGCGCCTACGTAAAGACAGGAAGAAATTTACCAAAAATTTATTCTTGCGGGCCTTGAGACCGGGCGCACCGCCCATACGATAAGAAATGTCTCCAACTCAGACCAACTGAGCGTTTGCCGCTGTCGCGTGATGTGACAGCGGCATTTTTTTTATTGGCATGCTGGATCGCGTGGTACCTGCGTGGCCTAGCGCTCGCCGCTGAGGTCGACGCGATCGCGGCCGAACCGCATCGTGACCTTGCGGTAGCCCGTGAGGTCGATCATCGGCTGGCCTGCCGGGTCGATGTAGTCGGCATAGCCGACGACGGCGACCGCTCCATGCGGCGCCGGGGGCGATATTCGCATGTTCAGATCCGGTACAAGTTCGTAGTACCAGGACCGGATGGAGCCGCCGGGATAAGCGTCGGGAGGCCGCGGCTGGAACCATTCGGCGCTGGTCCTGGGTAGCCGCGCCAGCGCTGCCTGGTCGAAGACGTAGACAAGCTCGAATGCGAAGGGGGAGTGCTGGTTGGCGTCGACCGCCACGATCACGTCGATGTCGAGTGGGTCGGACATGCGCGGCGTTGAACAAGCCGCCAGCAGCGCACACGCGAGGAGCGACAAGGAACGGGCGATGGTCAAGGCCGGGGAAAATGGCTTGGGGCGGACGATCGGTTCGACGGCGCTATTGCTTGGCATGAGACAGGCCTCTTCAGGAGATGCGCCATCGTAGCCGATGCGGGCCCTGGCAAAGCTCTCGAATTATCACGTCCAGGCTGGAGTCGCCGTGGGCGCCGGCGTGCCGCGGCGTGCAGGGCCGCGCAGGAAGCGGCAGGGGAAGGTGGTGCCCGGAGCCGGGATCGAACCGGCACGCCATTGCTGGCACGGGATTTTAAGTCCCGGGTGTCTACCAGTTTCACCATCCGGGCAGAGCGCAGGATTCTAGCACAAGGCCGGCCCCTTAGGGTCAGTCTGGCAACATTTTGCGGCATCGAGGCCCTGCAAGAGCCGGCCATCTTTGGCTCAGCCATCGAATAGTCTAGAATGCACCCGGCGCCATGACGGCGCAGCAAGAAGTGCAAGGACCTACATTGAACATCACCATACACGACGATCTGCGGGCCTTCGTCGACCCGCTGACCGACATCGAATACGCCGCGCTGGAGCGCAGCCTGCTCGCCGAAGGCTGCCGCGACGCGCTGGTGCTGTGGGGCGACGTCCTCATCGACGGCCACAACCGCTACGAGATCTGCCGCAAGCACGGCATCGAATTCCGCACCGTCCAGAACGACAAGTTCTCGTCCATCGAGGACGTCATGCTCTGGATGATCGACAACCACCTGGCGCGCCGCAGCGTGTCCGACTTCCAGCGCGGCCTGCTGGCCCTGCGCAAGAAGGAAATCGTCACCGCGCGCATGGCCCAGAAGATGGCCGAGGAGCCGCCCGCGCCGACGCCGGACGACATGGACTCGCGTCCGCCGCCGCCCTGGAACACGCGCGAGGAGGTGGCCAAGGCGGCGCGCGTGTCGAGCAATACGATCAGCCAGATCGAGCGGATCCAGAAGGCGGCCGCGCCGCAACTGGTCGAGGCCGTGCGCGCCGGCACCATCTCGCTGAGCGCCGCGGCGAATGTCGCCCAGCTGCCGCAGGAAGCCCAGATCGCGGCTGTCGCCGGCGGCAAGAAGGAACTGCAGCAGGCCGCGCGCCAGGTGCGCGAGCAGAAGATGGCGGCCAAGCCGCGCAAGCAGGGCCCGGACGGCGAGCCGGTCGACGAGAAGGCGGCGCTGAAGGCCGAGATCGCGTCGCTCAAGGACCGCATGGCGACCCTGTTGACCGAGAACGAGATCCTCAAGCAGAAGCTGGCCAACGCCGGCCTGTAGACAGACGCATCGCAAGAACATCGCAACGAAGACAGACAACAACAAGGAGACCCGCATGATCCTGTCCCGCCTCGCCGCACCGGTCCTGGCCCTGGCCCTGGCCCTGTCCGGCGCCGCCTTCGCGGCCGCCGGCCCAACCGCCGTGGCGGCGACCGGCGCACCGGTCGTGGCCAAGACAGCTCCAGAGCTTGCCCGCTGGCAGGAGACGGCCGGGCGCGTGACGATCATGCGCGACAAGTGGGGCATTCCCCACGTGTTCGGCAAGAGCGATGCCGATGCGGTGTTCGGGATGATCTATGCCCAGGCCGAGGACGACTTCAACCGCGTCGAACTGAACTACATCAACGCGATGGGGCGCCTGGCCGAGGTCGAGGGCGAGAAGGAGATCTGGCGCGACCTGCGCATGAAGCTCTATATCCAGCCCGCCGACCTGCAGGCCAAGTACGCGGCGAGCCCGGCCTGGCTGAAGGAACTGATGGTCGCCTTCGCCGACGGCCTGAACTTCTACCTGCACACCCATCCGGACGTCAAACCGAAGCTGATCACGCGCTTCGAGCCGTGGATGGCGCTGTCCTTCAGCGAGGGCAGCATCGGCGGCGACATCGAGTCGATCGACCTGAAGGAACTCGAAGCCTTCTACGGCAAGCGCCCGCAAGCCACGCTGGCGGACCGGCGCAACGCACTGGACGCGGAGCCGCGCGGCTCGAACGGCTTCGCGATCGCGCCGAAGCTGACCAAGGCCGGTTATCCGCTCCTGATGATCAACCCGCACACCTCGTTCTATTTCCGGCCCGAGATCCACATGGCCAGCGAGGAGGGCCTGAACGCCTATGGCGCCGTGACCTGGGGCCAGTTCTTCATCTACCAGGGCTTCAACGAGCGCGCCGGCTGGATGCATACCTCGGGCGGCGGCGACGTCATCGACGAGTACCTGGAAACGGTGGTCGAACGGGGTGGCAAGTTCTTCTACAAGTACGGCAAGGAAGAGCGCGCGCTGCGCGCCGTGCCGATCACGTTGCCTTACAAGACCGCCGACGGCAAGCGCGCCAGCCGCGCCATGACCGTTTATTTCAGCCACCACGGCCCGATCGTGCGCGGCGAGAACGGCAAATGGGTGGCGGTGAAGATGATGGACGAGCCGGTCAAGGCGCTTACCCAGTCGTACACGCGCACCAAGGCGAAGAACTACGACGCCTTTTATCAGGCGATGCAACTGCGCACGAATTCCTCGAACAACACCGTGTATGCCGACGCCGACGGCAACATCGCCTATTTCCACGGCAATTTCATTCCGAAGCGCGACCCGCGTTTCGACTGGAGCAAGCCTGTCGACGGCAGCGACCCGGCCACCGAATGGCAGGGCCTGCACGAGATCAAGGACACGATCACGCTGTTCAATCCGGCCAGCGGCTACATCTCGAACACGAACAACTGGCCGTTCAGCGCCGCGGGCGCGGACAGCCCCAGGCGCAAGGATTATCCGGACTACATGTGGTCGCTGCCGGAAAACGCGCGCGGCGTGCATGCCGAGCGGGTGCTGAAGGGCGCCAGGGATTTCACCATCGACAGCCTGATCGCGGCCTCGTACGACAGTTACCTGACCGCTTTCGAGCCGCTGGTGCCGCAACTGGCGAAGGATTACGACGCCTTGCCGGCGGGCGATGCGCGCAAGGCGGCGCTGGCAAGCCAGGTCGCGACGCTGCGCGGCTGGGACCTGCGCTTTGCCACGGGCTCGGTGCCGACTTCGCTGGCGGTGTACTGGGGCCAGGAGATGGTCGCCCATGCCGCCCCCAAAGCGCGCGCGGCCGGGGTGCCTTCGGTCGATTACATCACCACCAGCCTGACGCCTGAGGAGCGGCTGGCCGCGCTGCAGCGCGCATCGGACAAGCTGGCGCGGGACTTCGGCAGCTGGCAGACGCCGTGGGGCGAGATCAACCGCTTCCAGCGCATCAGCGGCGACGTCGACCAGCAGTACGACGACAGCAAGCCGAGCTATCCGGTGGCCTTCACCTCGGCGCACTGGGGCTCGCTGGCCTCGTTCGGCATGGTGGCCAAGCAAAAGACGAAACGCATCTACGGCGACCGCGGCAACAGCTTCGTCGCCGCCGTCGAGTTCGGCCCGAAGGTGCGCGCGAAAAGCATCCTGGCCGGCGGCCAGAGCGGCAACCCGGCGTCGCCGCACTTCGCCGACCAGGCCGCGATGTACAGCCGCGGCGAGTTCAAGGACGTGTTGTTCTACAAGGAAGACATCGAGAAAGCCCTGGAGCGCAAATACCATCCGGGCCAATAAGGGGCAAACAAGATGCCGGCGAGCGGCAAAGGAGCGGCGATGGCGCGCAGCGAGAAAGACAAGATGCTGGCCGGGGAGCCATATCACCCGGAGGCGCCCGAGCTGCTGGCCGAGCTGGCGGCCTGCGCGGCCTGGCTGGCGCGCTACAACGCGGCCCTCGGCAGGCCCGGGGAGTGGCATGACCTGCTCGGCGAGCGCCTGGGGACGGTGGGTGAGGGCGCCATCGTGCGTCCGCCCTTCCATTGCGACTATGGCTTCCAGATCCAGCTCGGCGCTCGTGTCTTCATCAACTACAACTGCGTGATCCTCGACACCGCGCCCGTGACCATCGGCGACGACACCCGCATCGGGCCGGCGGTGCAGATCTATGCCGCCGACCATCCGCGCGATCCGCAACTGCGCCGCAGCGGCGTCGAAAGCGGCAAACCGGTGACCATCGGCGCCAACGTCTGGATCGGCGGCGGCGCCATCATCCTGCCGGGCGTGCGCATCGGCGACGATGCGATCGTCGGGGCCGGCAGCGTCGTCGTGCGCGACGTGCCGGACGGCGCGACCGTGGCGGGCAACCCGGCGCGTATCATTGCTCATCGGCAGCAGGACTGAGGCGGATCCAAGCTTCGCTCAGCAACCTGGCGCACAACTGAGCAATATCAAACTGTCAAAATAACAACGTTATTCGGATTGCCACAATTGCGGGGATGCGTTGTACTGGCCGCGGCAGAGCGCCGACCCTCTCATCCCTTCGCAAGGAGCGCAACCATGAAACGCCACCCATTTCCCCTGAAAAGCCTCGCCGCCGCCGTGCTGCTGTGCGTGGCATCGGGTGCCCAGGCCCAGATCGACGTCTATACCGACCGCACCGCCTTCCTGGCGGCCGTCGGCGGCTATGGCGTCGACACCTACGACGACCTGGCTGTCCAGCTCTACGAGAGCCCATTCGCACGCAGCGCCGGCAGCTATGGCTACACGGCGTCGGCGGATAGCGGGCTCTACGGTGCCGGCAGCGGCGGCGACGGCTGGCTGACGCCGAACGTCGACAACGAAGCCATCATCTTCTCGAATTTTGCTCCCGGCATCGTCGGTTTCGGCGGATATTTCTTCGGTTCCGATATCAACGGCGCCTTCGTACCGAACGGAACCCTGCAGTTCACGGCGACGGACGGCAGCACCCTCGACTACACCCTGACCGGCGCGACCACCACCAGCTTCGTCGGTTTCGTGTCGAGCTCGCCGCTGGCCTCGGTCAGCCTGATTTCCGGCGGCGACTACTGGGCCACCGCCAACGACGTGACGCTGGCCATGCCCATTCCCGAACCGGAAACCTACGCCATGATGATGCTGGGCCTGGGCGTGGTCGGCTGGATGCGCCGGCGCCGCGGCTGAGCCGCGTCCGCGGGAAGACGGACGGACCGAGCGATCCATGCCGTGGCGCCACGCGCCGCGGCGTGGCGAGCCGCGCCTTTTTCTACGCCGCGGACCGCTGGCGCCGCCACATGCCCCCTTGCTATAATTGCCGCCACTTCAAAATCCGGGCATGCAGGCAGGGCTGTGGCTAAACTCTATTTCAGGTATTCGGCGATGAACGCCGGCAAATCGACGGCGCTGCTGCAGGTGGCTCACAACTATGAAGAGCAGGGCCAGCAGGTCGCGCTCTACACCGCCGCCATCGACGACCGCTACGGCGTCGGCCTGATCACCTCGCGCCTGGGGCCGCAGCGCCAGGTCGACGTGTTCGACAAGAACACCGACTTCCTCGCCGAAGCGCCCAGCGTGGGCTGCGTGCTGGTCGACGAAGCCCAGTTCCTCAGCACCGCCCAGGTGCAGCAACTGCACCAGCTGGCGCAGGTGCGCGGCGTGCCGGTGATCTGCTACGGCCTGCGCAGCGATTTCCGCGGCGCGCCGTTCCCGGGCTCGGCCTACCTGCTGGCGCTGGCCGACGACATCGAGGAAATCAAGAACATCTGCACCTGCGGCAAGAAGGCGACGATGAACATCCGCGTCGACGACGCGGGGCGCCGCATCAAGGAAGGCGAGCAGGTCAGCATCGGCGGCAACGAAAGCTACCGCCAGGCTTGCGGCCGCTGCTTCTACGCCGGCTGAGAAGACCCGCCCCATGAGCCTGCCGCACGCCTGCGCCGCGGTCGCGCCGGCCTTCCTGTGCGGCCAGGGCGACATCCTGCTCTACCTGCTGCCTTCGCTGGCGCTGGCCTTCCTGTTCTGGATGCTCTCCAGCGCCCATCCGGGCTTCTTCGTGCTGACCGCGGCCGGCACCCTGTGCCATGAGCTGGCCCACTTCGGCGTCGGCCTCCTGACCAACGCCGAGCCGGTCGGCCTGAACCTGATCCCGCGCCGCAAGGGGCGCGTCTGGGAACTCGGCTCGGTCACCTTCGCCAACCTGCGCTGGTACAACGCCGCCCCGGCCGCGCTGGCGCCGCTGCTGGTGCTGCTGGTGCCGCTGACGGTGGCCGCCTGGCGCACCCGGCCGGGCTGGCACTTCGAACCGCTCGACCTGCTGCTGGCGGTCTTCCTCGCACCGCAATTCCTCTCGTTCTGGCCGTCGCCGGTGGACTGGCGCCTGGCCGTGCGCTCCTGGCCTTGGCTGCTGGTGCTGGCGGTCAGCGCCGGCGTGCATGGCTGGCAGGCGGGAATGTTCAAGATGTGAGCTTGTCGTCCTCGCACTGGACAAGCTGGCCAGCACCGCTTAAGCCAACCTTAAACATGCCGTGCCTGTCCTCGTCCGGCTCTGCATCCTTGCGCTATCCTGTAGAATGGTCTGTACGCCCCGGATACCGGCGGTACCCGCGTGCGTCGCGGCAGACACCACAGTACACGTTCGGAGAACGCATAAATGAAGAAGCAGATGTTGATGATTGCGCTGGCTTTCGCCATGTCCACGCATGCGGTGACCGCACAGCCCGAGAAAGTCGCCTCCACCCAGATGAAGCCGGTCGCGGCCCAGACCCAGGCCGCGCTCTGGGCTTCGCGCGTGCTGGCGCGCTACCACTACAAGGCGATGCCGCTGGACGACGCGATGTCGGAGAAAATCTTCGACAACTACTTCGAGTCGCTCGACAGCGAGAAGCTGTACTTCACCCAGGCCGACATCGACCGCTTCGCGCCGATGCGCACCAAGTTCGACGACGCGATCAACAACGAGGACCTGACGGGCGCGTTCCAGATCTACAACCTGTACCAGCAGCGTTTCAACGACCGCATGGCCTATGCGCGCAACCTGCTCAAGACCAAGTTCGACTTCACCGTCGACGAGACCCTGCAGCTGGACCGCGAAAAGGCGCCCTGGGCCAAGAACGAGGACGAAGTGCGCGACCTCTGGCGCAAGCGCGTGAAGAACGACTGGCTGCGCCTGAAGCTGGCCGGCAAGGACGAGAAGGCGATCCGCGAAACGCTCGACAAGCGCTACGCGGGCTATGTCTCGCGCCTGCAAAAGCTGAACAACGAAGACGTGTTCCAGATGTTCATGAACGCCTACGCCACCGCGATCGAGCCGCACACCAACTACCTCGGCCCGCGCTCGGCCGACAACTTCGACATCGCCATGCGCCTGTCGCTGGAAGGCATCGGCGCCGTGCTGCAGACGCGCGACGACTACACCATCATCCGCGAGATCGTGCCGGGCAGCCCGGCCGACAAGTCGGGCAAGCTGAAGGTCGGCGACCGCGTGGTCGGCGTGGCCCAGGGCAATGGCCCGTTCACCGACGTGCTCGGCTGGCGTATCGACGACGTGGTGCAGCTGATCCGTGGCGAGAAGGGCTCGACCGTCCGCCTGGACGTGATCCCTGGCGACGGCGGCGTCGACGCCAAGCACGTCACCGTGTCGATGGTGCGCAAGAAGATCAGCATGGAAGAGCAGGCCGCCAAGAAATCGATCATCGAGGTCAAGGACAACGGCGTCACGCGCCGCATCGGCGTGATCTCGTTGCCGACCTTCTACCAGGACTTCGAGGCGCGCCGCAAGGGCGACAAGGAGTTCAAGAGCGCAACCCGCGACGTCGAGCGCATCCTGGGCGAACTGAAGAAGGACCGTGTCGACAACGTGCTGATCGACCTGCGCAACAACGGCGGCGGCTCGCTGGTCGAGGCGGTCGAGCTGACCGGCCTGTTCATCGACAAGGGGCCGGTGGTGCAGCAGCGCACCGCGGAAGGCCGCGTCGAAGTCGAGTCCGACACCAAGCCGGGCCTGGCCTGGGATGGCCCGATGGGCGTCCTGATCAACCGCGGCTCGGCCTCGGCGTCCGAGATCTTCGCCGCCGCGATCCAGGACTATGGCCGCGGCCTCGTGATCGGCGAACCGAGCTTCGGCAAGGGCACGGTGCAGACCCTGCTCGACCTGGACCGCTTCTCGCAGTCCGAGAAAGTGCGCTATGGCGAGCTGAAGATGACGATCGCCCAGTTCTTCCGCATCAACGGCGGCACCACCCAGCTGCGCGGCGTGACGCCCGACATCAAGCTGCCGGTGCTGTCGGATGCCGACAATTTCGGCGAATCCTCGTTCGGCAATGCGCTGCCCTGGGTCTCGATCAAGCCGGCCACCTACGTCCCGCTGGGGAACCTGAA
The DNA here is from genome assembly GCF_032106685.1 of Massilia sp. GTDB lineage: Bacteria > Pseudomonadota > Gammaproteobacteria > Burkholderiales > Burkholderiaceae_D > Telluria. The sequence continues at coordinate 157,302 of NZ_DAMCPG010000003.1, read as the reverse complement.
GGAACTGGTCGAGCCGCTGCAGAAGCGCCACGAAGCCCGTATCGCCAAGGACAAGGACTTCATCGACCTGCGCGAGGACATCGCCGAAGTCATGCGTATTCGCAAGGAAAACGCGATCTCGCTGAACGAGGCGGTGCGCCGCAAGGAACGCGATGCCCAGGACGCGCGCGCCAAGGCACGCGAGGCGCGCCTGGCCGGCGCCAAGGACACGAACGGGGACGAGCCGGCCGCGGCGCCGGGCGGCAAGGAAGCGCGCAGCAAGGTGCCGACCCCGACCAAACCGGTGAAGACCGTGGTCGCCGCGCGCAACAGCCCGCAGCAGGACGACGGCCTGCAGGCGGACGAGCGCGCGCTGTCGGCCGAGCTGGCCGCCGAGAAGGCCGCCAAGGATGCCAAGGACGTGCTGTTGCAGGAAGCCGCCCACATCCTGGCCGACGAAGCCGGCATGCTCAAGACCGACACCCGCATGGCCTCGCGCGTGATGCCTTACATGGGCGCGGCCAAGCCCTAAGCACTGCGACGGTGGCAAGGGGGCAAACCTCCGCCAGCCGCCGTTTCGGAAAGAGATGCACGAAGAGAGCTTCCAATCGGAAGCTCTTTTTTTTGAGCGGGAGGGCGCCCACCAGGTCATAGCACCCGGGTTCCGGCGTGTTGACAAACGTGTCCGGCATGGCGTTGAAACGTGCGATAGCGAACATTCCAAAAGGAAAGAAATTCCAATAGGAAAGCTTCTTGTAGGAAGCTTTCTTTCCTTTTGGAATTGAATTCAATTGGAACAAGCCTTTTTTATGGTTGTGATAGCATGAACTTGCTGTTGACATATTTATCACAGTTAAGCCACTCTCATTAAGAAGGAGCAATCATGTCAGTACGTCACCTCGTCATTGCCGCCCTGCTCGTCACCGCCGGTGCAGCACAAGCACAAACCGCCCGCGTCCATCCGGGCACCCTGACCGGCTGGGCTGTCACCGGCGTCGCCGGCGTCGCCGCATCGAGCAGCACCGCTGGCCCGGGCACCGCTGTGCAGGCTCCGGCTCCGGCCGTGATCCCGCCGGTCGCCGCTACCCCGGGCGCCACCGCTCCGGAAGCTGCCGAAGTTCCTGAGCCATCGAGCATTGCCCTGCTGCTGGCTGGCGCAATGGGCGTTGGCGCACTGCGTCGCCGTCGCGCGAAGTAATACAGCGTTCTGCCCTCGGGGTGGCGTGGTCCGAAACGGCCTGCCACCCTTTTTTATGGGGCGCTGTCATCGCTACGTGTTGAACATGCCCAGCGCCGCTCGCAGGAAACGTTCCGGCGACTCGACACGCCGGCCATCGAGCGCCCAGCGCCAGCCGAGATAATTTGGCAAATAGCGCGAGGCCACGCCGTGGAAGCGCGCCAGCCATTCACGAAAACGCCGGTGGTAGCCGTTCGCGTTCTGCACGTGGACCGCGCCGCGCACCCGCACGCCGGCGCGCAGCCGGTCGAGGCCGAGCGCGGGGCCTAGGCGCTCCAGCAATTGGCGCCGCTGCCCCTCGCTCAACAGGTTCACGCCGTCGATCCACCGCTTGAACTTTGCCGCCAGCATTGTCGCCCTCGTCGTCGCTTCGAATACAAGCTCAGACGACGTTGCCGCTCGACCGTTCAGTTAACCCAACAGGTAACGGTGACAGCGCCTTTTTTATGGGCGCTGCCGCCGTTGCGCGGTGGAATGGCAGCGCTGGCGAAGGCGTCTTTTTATTTGCTAAGTAAGCAAAGTTTTCAGGTACAATCCTTGTGAACGGTCGTGCTTTTTTGGGCGGGCCGCGCGACGATAACAAGGAGACAGTATGGACCTGAACTATACGGACGAAGACCTGGCCTTCCGCGACGAGGTGCGGGCCTTCCTGGCGGCGAACCTGCCGCCGGACCTGCAGCACAAGGTGCGCAGCCACCTGCGACTGAGCAAGGAAGACAGCGTGCGCTGGCACAAGATTCTGGCCGCCAAGGGCTGGGTGGCGCCGGGCTGGCCGGTCGAGTTCGGCGGCCCCGGCTGGACGCCGGTGCAGCGCCACATCTTCGAGGAAGAGTGCGCCCTGGCCGGCACGCCGCAGATCATGCCTTTCGGCGTGAACATGGTGGCGCCGGTCATCATGGCCTTCGGCAGTCCCGAACAGAAAGCCTATTATTTGCCGCGCATCCTGTCCTGCGAGGACTGGTGGTGCCAGGGCTATTCCGAGCCGGGCGCCGGCTCCGACTTGGCCTCGCTGAAGACCACGGCCGTCCGTGGCCGGGACGACGAGGGCGAACACTACATCGTCAACGGCCAGAAGACCTGGACCACGCTGGCCCAGCACGCCGATATGATCTTTTGCCTGGTGCGCACCGACACCGGCGTGCGCAAGCAGGAGGGCATCTCCTTCCTCCTGATCGACATGCACAGCCCGGGCATCACGGTGCGCCCCATCATCATGCTCGACGAAGACCACGAGGTGAACGAGGTCTTCTTCGATAACGTCCGGGTGCCGGCGGCAAACCTGGTCGGCCAGGAAAACCGCGGCTGGACCTACGCCAAGTACCTGCTCGGCCACGAGCGCACCGGCATCGCCGCGGTCGGGCGCTCGAAGCGCGAACTGGCCTTCCTGAAGGGACTGGCGCAGCGCGAGCGCAAGAACGGCAAGCCGCTGATCGAGGACCCGCTGTTCGCGGCGAAGCTGGCGAACCTCGAGATCGAACTCATGGCCCTGGAGATGACGGTGCTGCGCGTGCTGGCCAAGGCCGACAAGGCGCCGGGACCGGAGGCCTCGGTGCTGAAGGTGCGCGGCACCGACATCCAGCAGGCGCTGACCGAACTGATGGTCGAGGCGGTGGGACCGATGGCGCTGCCCTTCGACCCCGCCTACCTCGAAGGCGCGAACGAGCACAGCGTGTTCGACGACGACGACGCGGCGCCGCTGGCTTCGTACTACTTCAACTATCGCAAGACCTCCATCTACGGCGGCTCGAACGAGATTCAACGCAACATCATCACCCAGATGATCCTGGGTCTGTGAGGAGAGGGCATGGACTTCAATTTCAACCCTGAGCAGCTCCAGTTCGCCGACGCGCTCAAGCGCTGGATCGGCCGCGACTACGGCTTCGAGGCGCGCCGCGCCATCGTCCACTCCGACGCGGGCGTCTCCAGCGACGCCTGGGCCACCCTGGTGGAACTGGGCATGACGGCGCTGCCGGTGCCGGAAGAGCAGGGCGGCTTCTCGGGCACGGCGGTCGACATGTTCGTGGTGATGCGCGAGCTGGGCCGCGGCCTGGTGGTCGAGCCTTACTTCGCAACCGTGCTGGGCGCCGAGTTCCTGCGCCTGGGCGGCCTGCATCCGCAACTGCTCGAACGCGTCGCCACGGGCGACCTGAAGCTGGCCTGCGCGCTGGGCGAACGCCAGTCGCGCCACGACATGCGCGACATCGCCACCCGCGCGACGCCCGATGGCGACGGCCATGTCCTGCGCGGCGAAAAGAAAGTGGTGCTGCACGGCGCCCAGGCCGGCATGCTGGTGGTCTCGGCGCGCCTCGGAGGCGAGCAGCGCGCCGAGGACGGCATCGCGCTGTTCCTGGTCCCGGCCGACGCACCCGGCCTGCGCATCGCCGGCTATCGCACCCTCGACGGCCTGCGCGCCGCCGACGTCGTGTTCGACGACGTGCGGGTGGACGCCGGCGCCGCGATCGGCGCGCCGGGCGCGGGCTGGCCCATCCTCGACGCCGCCCTCGACTACGGCGCCGGCCTGCTGTGCGCGGAAGCCCTGGGCGCGATGGAAGCGATCTTCGAGGCCACCCTGGAATACCTGAAGACGCGCCAGCAGTTCGGCGTCCCGATCGGCAAGTTCCAGGCCCTGCAGCACCGCATGGCGGACATGGTGATCCACCTCGAGCAGGCGCGCTCGATGGCGATGCTGGCCGCGGTCAAGCTTGGGTCGCAGGATGCCGGCGAGCGCCGCCGCGCAGTGTCGGCCGCGAAGTACCGCATCAACCAGGCGGCGCGCTTCATCGGCCAGCAGGCGGTGCAGCTGCACGGCGGCATGGGCGTGACCGACGAACTGCCGGCCGCGCATTACTTCAAGCGCCTGGCGACGATCGAACTGACGCTGGGCGACGCCGACCACCACCTGGCGCGCTTCATCGCCCAGCCGGGATTCAGGCAAGGAGCCGCCGCATGAGCCGCGACTGGTACTTCGAAGACTTCGTGCCCGGCCAGGAGTTCGACCTGGGCACGCGCACCGTGAACGAGGACGAGATCATCGCCTTCGCCACCCAGTTCGATCCCCAGCCCTTCCACGTCGACAAGGAGGCAGCGGCGAAGTCGATCTACGGCGGCGTGATCGCCAGCGGCTGGCACACCTGCGCGATGATCATGCGGATGGTCGTGGACGGCATGCCGTGCGCGAATTCCAGCATGGGCTCCCCCGGCCTGGACGGCGTGCGCTGGCTGCAGCCGGTGCGCGCCGGCGACACCCTGTCGCTGCGCCACCTGACCAAGGAGGTCAAGGCCTCGAACTCGAAGCCGGACCGCGGCGTGGTCTGGTCGAAGTGGACCGCGACCAACCAGCGCGGCGAAGCCGTCTGCATGATCGACGGCATGGCGATGTTCCGGCGCCGGCCGGCCTGAGGCGCCGATCCGCTCCGCCCGGTCCTGGCACGGCGGCGCTCCCGTAGGGTGGGCACCCCGTGCCCACGCGTTGCGTGCGCCTCGCGTTGACCTCGGCCGGGAGATCCCTAGGGTGACCACCCCGTGCCCAGGCGTTACGTGCGCGCGATCCGGTACGCGGCCGCGAGATATCGCTCGCCGCGGCATCCGCAGTCGGCTCACTGTGCGGGAATGACGCTACCGCTATCGCTGCGGCATCGGCTACGTGTCGGTGATGCCGCAGCCAACGGAAATGGATGGATCATCGACGCATGGGCAGGGCGTGCCTTGCGCGGCCCGGCCCACGCTACGATGACGCCTCCACCCGGTAGCGGTTGCGCCCCTCCGCCTTGGCCTGGTACAGCAGGGCGTCGACGGAGCGGATCAGCTGGGCGCTGGGCTGGCCGTTGACCGGCAGGATCGAGGCGATGCCCATGCTGACCGACAGCACCGGCGCGGTCGGCGAGGCGGCGTGCGGGATCGCGAGCCGGGCCAGTTCGGCCAGCAGGCGCCGCGCCACGCCCTCGGCGCCGGCGGCGTCGAGCTGGGGCAGCAGGATGGCGAATTCCTCGCCGCCGTAGCGCGCCACCATGTCCTGGGCGCGGCCGGCGGTGCGCTGCATCGCGCGCGCCACCTGTTCCAGGCAGGCGTCGCCGGCCTGGTGGCCGTAGTAGTCGTTGTACATCTTGAAGTGATCGACGTCGGCCAGGATCAGCGCCAGCGGCAGCTGGGCGCGCGCGCAGCGCCGCCATTCGGCCTCGATGCGCTCGGTGAAGGCGCGCCGGTTGGCGGCGCCCGTCAGGCTGTCGGTCAGGCTCATCGCGCGCAAGGCGTCGGCCTGGCGCTTCACGGTCAGCTGGGTGCGCACGCGGGCGCGCACCACGGCCGCATTGACCGGCTTGCCGATGAAGTCGGCGGCGCCGGCGTCCAGCGCGCGCGTCTCGTCTTCCGGGCTCTTCAGGGCGGTCACGAAGATGACCGGGATGTCCGCGGTGGACGCTTCCGCGCGCAGCGCCGTCAGCACGGCGTAGCCGTCCATGCCGGGCATCACGGCGTCGAGCAGGATGAGGTCGGGACGCTGGGCGCGCGCCAGCGCGAGCGCCTTCGCGCCGTCGAGCGCGAACAGCACCTCGTGTTCGTCCTGCAGGGCGCCATGCAGGATCTGGATGTTTTCCATCGCGTCGTCGACGACCAGGATGCGGCCGTTCAGGGCCATGTCGGTCCAGCTCATGAATCTCCCTTCGCTACCAGTATAGCCCGCACCTGCTGCGCCGCCTGTTCGAATCGCAGCGTGCCGACCGCCTCCCGCAGCGCCGCCGCTTCGGCGGGCGCGAGCATGCCGGCCAGGGCCGGTCGCAAGGCCTCATAAGCGCTCATCGCCTTCATGTTGTTATTCTGGAGCAATTCTATCAGCTCCGCCAATGCGTCCGCGCGCACGCTGTCCGGGAGCGTTTGCGCTTCGGATCCGGACTCGGGCGCGGCAGGAGCCAGCTCGCGGGCGATCTCCGCCACCTGGACCATGGCCGCTTCCAGGTCCGCCAGGCGCAGGGCGAGCTGGGCATCGTCGGCGCCGCGCAGCGCTTCTTCCAGCCGCAGCGACTGCGCCGCCACCTCGTCGGCGCCCAGGTTGGCGGCGACGCCGCGCAGGCGGTGCGCGAGCCTGGCGGCGCCCGGGCGTTCGCCCTGGGCCAGCTGGGCGCGGATCTCGTTCACGGCTTCGCCCTGGGTCAGCGCGAAGCGCCGGAACACGGCGGCGAAGGCGGCGTAGCTGCCGCCGAAACGCGGCAGGGCCGCCTTCAGGTCGATGCCGGGCAGGAGCGGCAGGGCGGACGGGGCGGGCAGCACCGCAGGCGCCGCGCGCCGCGCGCCGCCGCTGCCGCCGCTGCCGGTCACCCGTTCCAGCGTGGCGACCAGTTCGTCGACGTCGATCGGCTTGGCCAGGTGCTCATCCATGCCGGCGGCGAGCGCGCGCCGGCGGTCGTCCTCCATCGCGTTGGCGCTCATCGCGACGATCGGCAGGGCGGCGCCGCCCGCGCCCGTCGCCGCCATTGCCCGGATCGCGGCGCTGGCCTCGAAGCCGTTCATCACCGGCATCTGCAGGTCCATCAGCACGGCGTCGTAGCGCGCGCCCGGCTCGGCCAGCATGCTCAGGGCGATGCGGCCGTTGGCGGCCAGGTCGACCGTGGCGCCGGCATGCACCAGCACGTAGTTGGCCACTTCCTGGTTGATCGGGTTGTCCTCGACCACCAGCACCCGCAGGCCGGCCAGGCGCGCCGCCAGGGGCGCGGCGGGGGCGGCGACCTGGTTCACGCCGCCGCGCAGCTCGGCCACGGTCTCGCGCAGCGCGGCGCGGGTGAAGGGTTTGCCGAGCACGGCGTCGAGCGCCAGGTCGCCGGACAGGGCCGCCAGCCTTTCCTTCTCCGGATCGGCCGCCAGCAGGGCCGTCGGCGGCAGCGCGATGGCGGCATCGGCGCGGGCATAGGCCAGCAGCGTGATGCCGTCCAGTTCGGGCATGGCGGCGTCGACGAAAGCCAGGTCGAAGCGCGGCCCTTCGCGCAGCAGCGCCAGCGCTTCGATGCCGCCGGCTGCGCAGGCGACTTCCCAGCCGAAGCCGGCCAGGGCGCGGCGCAGGGCCGCGCCAGCGCTCGGGTTGTCGTCCACGACCAGCACCCGCAGCCGTTCGGCGCCGGCCGTCGCCGCGGCTTCGGCCACGCCGAACTCGAGCTCGACGTGGAAGCTGGCGCCGGCGCCGGGCCGGCTCTCGACGCCCAGTTCGCCGCCCATCAGCCCGGCCAGGCGGCGCGCGATCGACAGGCCGAGGCCGGCGCCGCCGTACTTGCGGCTGGTCGAACTGTCGCCCTGCGAGAAGGGCTCGAACATGCGTTGCTGCACTTCGGGCGCGATGCCGATGCCGGTATCGCGCACCGCGAAGCGCAGGCGTACCGCGCTTTCCGTGCGCGCCGTGAGCTCGACCGCGAGCACGACTTCGCCGCGCTCGGTGAACTTGACCGCGTTGCCGACCAGGTTGAGCAGGACCTGCTGCAGGCGCATCGGGTCGCCCAGGAGTTGTTCGGGCACGCCGGGATCCACCGCGAACACCGGTTCCAGGCCCTTGGCCCAGGCGCCGGGCGCGCTCAGGGTGGCGATGCTGCGCAGGGCGTCGTCGAGGCGGAAGGCGACGCGCTCGAGGGCCAGCTGGCCGGACTCGATGCGGGAATAGTCGAGCAGGTCGCTGAGGATGCCCAGCAGCGACCTGGCCGCGGTCTTCATGTGGGCCACGTGGCCGCGTTCGCGCCGGCCCAGTGGGGCCTCCTCGAGCAGGCGCGCCAGGCCCATGATCGCATTCATCGGCGTGCGGATTTCGTGGCTCATGTTGCCGAGGAATTCGTTCTTGGCGCGGCTGGCCTGCTCGGCTTCGCGCAGGGCCTGCACCAGCCGGCCTTCGGTCCGCTTCAGGTCGGTCACGTTCATGTGCAGCTTGTAGGCGCCGCGCACCCGCCCGTGGCGGTCGACGTCGGGCAGGTAGCTGCCCCAGACGTGGATGGGTTCGCCTTCCGGCCCGCCCGCGCTCGCCTGGTCCTTCGGCGGCAGTTCGCATTCGAAACGCTGCGGCGCGCCGCCGAGCACGGCGGCAAAGTAGGGCGCGAAGCGTTCGTTGTAGTCGGGCGGGATCAGTTCGTCGGCGTGATGGCCGAGCGCGTCCTGTTCGCGCCGTCCGAGCCAGTCCAGGCAGGGACGGTTGGCGAAGCGCAGCTTGCCGTCGGCGTCCCAGTAGCTCACCAGCGCCGGCAGGTTGTCGGTGACGGTGCGGATGAAGCGTTCGCGCTGGCGCAGCTGGGCGCCGGTGGCGCGCAGGGCGGCGTCGGCCGCGACGCGCGCGCTGATGTCGCGGATGGTGCCTTGCATCATGCCGCGCCCGCCGATGTCGAGGCGGGTCAGCTTGATGTCGGCATGGAAGTTGCTGCCGTCGCGGCGCCGGTGCACCCATTCGAACTGGACGCCGCCGTGGTCCAGCGCCTCGCGCATCTTCTCGATCGCCACTTCTTCGGAGCGCCGGCCATTCGGCTGGAATTCGGGCGAGACGCCGGCCGGCGTCAGCGCCAGGAGAGCGTCGATGTCGTCGTAGCCGAACAGCGCCGCCGCGGCCGGATTCGCGTTGACGAAATTGGCGTTGTAGGCGACCAGGGTCTGGGCATCGCCCGAGGCTTCGAACAGTACCCGGAACATCTCTTCGTTGTCGCGGTTCTGCTGCTCCAGCAGCTTGCGCTCGGTGATGTCGATCACGACCGCATTGATGCCGACCAGTTCGCGCGCCGGGCCGAACACCGGATAGTAGCTCGCCAGCCAGGAGCGCATCACGCCGGGCCGGGCCGGCACCGCGCCGGTCGACTCGATGTCGCGCAGCGGGCGCCCGGTGTCGCGCACGCGGCGGTAGGCTTCCTCGAACGCGACGCCGACCTCGCCCAGCAGCTCGGGCAGGGTGTGGCCGATGTGGGCATCGGCCGGCACCGCGTTGATCTCCGCCAGGTAGTCGTTGATCATCACGAAGCGCAGGTCGCGGTCGACGAAGCACAGGCCGACCGGCGCGGTGGCGTAGACGGTTTCGACGCGGGCGTGCAGGCGTTCCAGCTCGGCGGTGCGGTCGGCCACCAGCGACTCCAGGCGCGAGCGGTAGCGCACCAGCTCGCCCTCGACCTGGCGCAGGGCGTCGGCCACCACGGCCGTTTCGCGGATGTTCGGGGGCGCCAGGCGCAGCGGCTCGCCGCGGCCGAGCGCGGCCGCCGGTTCGCTCAGCCTTTGCACCGAACGCGCGATCGTGCCGCCGATGCCCCAGGCCAGCACCAGGCTCAGGCCGAGCAGGGCGACCGAGCCGGCGACGGTGGCGGGCAGGGTGTGGCCGAGCAGTTCGCGCGCGGCGTCCTCGGGATAGGTGACGACGACGGTCCAGCCCTGTTCGCCCGAGCGCGAATACACCGAATACCAGTCAGGTTCGCCCGGCTGGCCGGCGAGCCTGACCGCACCCTCGGGACTGGCTTCCAGCGCGGCCTGCAGCGCCGCGTTCATGCGCCCGCCCAGGTGGCGCGACTGGTCAAGGTTGCGCGCGACCACCAGGCCGTGGTTGTCGAACACTTCCGCCACCCAGCCCGGCGGCAGCTGCTGGGCGCCGAGCAGGTCGCCGATGCGGCGCGGGCGCAGCTCGGCCGACAACACATAGGCCACCTTGCCGTCGCGCCAGACCGGCACGTCGGCCGAGACCACCGGCGCCTGGCCGGGACCGGGCGCGTACAGGCCGGAGGTGACGGCGTCGCCGCGGGCGAACACCTTCTCGACCGATTCGCGGTTGGCCACAAGGGGCATCGGAACGCCGAAGGGCACGCGGGTGCTCAGCAGCGGCCGGCCGCCGGGGCCGGTCAGCACGAAGGCGTGGGCCGCAAACTCGGGGCGCAGCAATTCGCGCGCGTGGGCATGGAACTGCGCCAGGCTGCCGGCATCGAGGGTCGGCCAGGCGGCCGCCACGCGGGCGGCCGATTCGGCGCTTTCGAGTTCGCGGTCGAGCGCGGCGACCAGGGCGCGCGCCACGGTCGCGGCATCGCGCGCGACATGCTCGCGCTCGCGCTGGCCGGCGTCGCGCACGAAGGCGATGTAGCCGAACACGATCGGCAGCACGCTGGCGAAGACGAGGACGAACAGCTTCGAGCGGATCGAAGGAAGGGAAGTACGGCGAAACAGGGACAAGAAAAAATCCGGGTCGGCGCGGCCATGGGTTGCCGCAACGCCCCATGGTAGCCGACCCGGGCGGCGGGGAATAGCGCTAACGCCATCCGCCCGCCCTGGCTGTAGATACCCAGCAACAGCTTATATGTATTTGGCAAGCTCCAGCTTGGCGATCGCGTTGCGGTGCACCTCGTCCGGGCCGTCGGCCAGGCGCAGGGTGCGGTTGCCGGCCCACTGGTAGGCCAGCGGGAAGTCGTCCGACACGCCGCCGGCGCCGTGGGCCTGGATCGCCCAGTCGAGCACCTGCTGGGCGACGGTCGGCGCCAGCACCTTGATCATCGCGATCTCGGCCTGGGCCTGCTTGTTGCCGACGGTGTCCATCATCCAGGCCGCCTTTAAAGTCAGCAGGCGGGCGGTGTCGATCCGGATGCGCGCTTCGGCGATGCGCTCGCGCCAGACGCCCTGTTCCGAAATCTTGCGCCCGAACGCGACCCGGCTGTCGAGGCGCTTGCACATCAGCTCCAGGGCGCGCTCGGCCACCCCGATCGAACGCATGCAGTGGTGGATGCGGCCCGGCCCCAGGCGGCCCTGGGCGATCTCGAAGCCGCGCCCTTCGCCGAGCAGCATGTTGGCGCTTGGAACGCGCACGTTCTCGAAGAGGATCTCGCAGTGGCCGTGCGGGGCGTCGTCGTAGCCGAACACCGGCAGCGGGCGCTTGATGGTGATGCCCGGGGTGTCGGCCGGGACCAGGATCATCGACTGCTGCTGGTGGCGCGCGGCGTTCGGGTCGCTCTTGCCCATCACGATGAAGATCTTGCAGCGCGGATCGCCGGCGCCCGAGATCCACCATTTGTGCCCGTTGATCACGTATTCGTCGCCACTGGCGCTGCGTTCGATGCGGGTGGCGATGTTGGTCGCGTCCGACGAGGCGACGTCGGGCTCGGTCATGGCGAAGGCCGAGCGGATCTCGCCGCGCAGCAGCGGCTCGAGCCAGCGCGTCTTGTCTTCCTCGGTGCCGTAGCGCTCGATGGTTTCCATGTTGCCGGTGTCCGGCGCCGAGCAGTTGAAGACCTCGGGCGCCCAGGAGACGCGGCCCATGATCTCGCACAGCGGGGCATAGTCGAGGTTCGACAGGCCCTCGGGGGCGCGCGGGGACTTCGGCAGGAACAGGTTCCACAGCCCCTGTTCGCGCGCCAGCGGCTTCAGGCGCTCGATGAGTTCGGTCGGCACCCAGCGGTCGCCGGCCGCGCCGTTGCGGTCGACTTCTTCCTTGAACGCTTTTTCGTTCGGATAGATGTGTTCGTCCATGAAGGCGATCAGGCGCGCCCGCAGTTCCTTGCAGCGGTCGGAATACTCGAAATCCATTCTGTCTTTCTCCTTAGCGATTCGCGAATTGCCAGGCCATCTCGGCCATGGGGCGGGCGGCTTTGCCGTTCTGCAGCGCCTGCGCGCTCGAGGCGGTGCCGTCGACATAGCGCTTCATGATGCCCTGCATGATCCCGGCCAGGCGGAACATGTTGTAGGCAAGATAAAAATTGAAATCCTCGGCGCGGATGGTCTTGCCGGTGCGCTCGCAGTAGCGGCGCACGTAGCTTTCCTGGTCGGGAATGCCCAGCTCGGCCAGGTCGAGGCCGGCAATGCCGCGGAACTTGCCCGGCGGGATGTGCCAGCTCATGCAGTGATAGGAGAAATCCGCGAGTGGGTGGCCCAGGGTCGACAGTTCCCAGTCGAGTACGGCGAGGATGCGGGGCTCGGTCGGGTGGAAAATGATGTTATCCAGGCGGAAGTCGCCGTGCACGATGGCGGTGTCCTCGCCGGGGGGAATATTGCGCGGCAGCCATTCGATCAGGCGGTCCATGGCCTCGATCGGTTCGGTGACGGAGGCCTGGTACTGCCTGGTCCAGCGCTCGATCTGGCGCGCGAAATAATTGCCCGGCTTGCCGTAGTCGGCCAGGCCGATGGCGGCGTAGTCGATCGTGTGCAGCTGGGCGATGACGCGGTTCATCTCGTCGTAGATGGCGCCGCGTTCCTCGCGGGTCATGCCGGGCAGCGACTGCTCCCACAGCACCCGGCCTTCGACGCATTCCATCAGGAAGAAGGCGCGGCCGATCACCGATTCGTCGGTACACAGCACGATCTGGCGCGGCACCGGGAAGCCGGCGCCGTGCAGGGCCTGCATCACGCGGAATTCGCGGTCGATCGCGTGCGCCGAAGGCAGCAGCTTGGCCGCCGGGCCCGGCTTGGTGCGCAGCACGTATTGTTGACCGCCGGCGCGCAGCTTGAAGGTCGGGTTCGATTGCCCGCCCTTGAATTGTTCCACTTCCAGCGGACCGGCCGGGAAGCCGGGAGCATGCTCCCGCAGCCAGGCGGCGAGCGCCTCGACATCGAACTTCTGGCCCTCGGACACCGGCTTGGTGCCCATCATTTCTTCATACACTGGCGTCTCCTCCTGTGTGGTTGTCGGATGATTGTAGCCGATGAAATGCACGACCGTGCTATTTGTTTTTAGTATTTTTTCAAGCGTTTTGCCAGGCGAATCAAGGGGCTGTCGGCAGGGTTCAGCGCGAGCGTTTGTATTGCTCGAACAACTGTTCCATGGTGGTGCTGCGCGCACCCGGCTGCAGCGGTGCAGGGGGCACGTGGTTCACGAAGCGCACCACCCAGTCGGCCGGATCGGCGCCGACGTCGAGGGCATTGATGCAGCCGGCGGTCTGGGCCAGGCCGCCGAGGAAGAGCCGCTGTCCGGTCAGGGCCAGCGACAGGATGGCGCAGTTGACGCCGCCGTGCAGCACCAGCAGCACCGTGTCCCAGCCGGGATCGGCGCGCAGTTTCTGGATCGCCGGATGCACGCGGTCCATCATCTCGCCGACCGATTCGCCGCCGAGGAAGCGCTGCTCGGGATTGACCAGCCCCTCGAAGGCGCCGGTGAAGGCGCGCTTCAGTTCGGCGGTCGGAATGGCGGACAGCCGCCCGCCGCGGATTTCGTGCAGCTCGGGCCAGGTGTCGAGGGCGATTTGCTGGCCGCTGGCGTCGAGCACCCGGGTGGCGGTCTCGACGGTGCGCGGCAGGCCGGAGACGATGACGCGGTCGAAGCGGATGCCGGCGGCGGCAAAGGCGGCGCCGGCGGCATCGGCCTGGGCGCGGCCCTCCTCGTTCAGGGGAACCTGCTCGGGCAGGACCGGCTTGCCGGCGGCGTCGAAGTAGGTGACGCTGCCGTGGCGCATCAGGAAGATGCGGCGGCGCGCATTCGTTGGTTCTGGCATCGGTAACCCTGCAAAATGAATCGAAGGGACGTAGGGTGGAAGGCTTTGCCTTCCACGCGTCGATAGCTATCGGTGCCGATTTCGCACCGGATGAACTTGCTGCGAACTATCACCGCGTGGACGGCAGAGCCGTCCACCCTACGGGTATGAAATAGCCCGCTCGGCTATTCGGACTTATTTATCTTACACGCAGCCGCTGCCGAGCGCGGCATTACGGCCACAGAAATAAATTCCAACAGTAAATATTCATTGTTTCTGCCTTAAAATAACCCTCCGTTTCCAGAACAATTCGCAAGGGGTGTCATGGCTAGGCCAGAAAAAGTCCGGCTCGGGGAAATCCTGGTCCAACAAAAGCTCTTGTCCGAGGAGCAGCTGAACCAGGCTTTGGCCGACCAGAAGCGCACCGGGCGCAAGCTGGGCCGGGTCTTCGTCGAGAACGGCTTCGTCACCGAGGAGCAGATCTCGGGCGCGCTGGCGCGCCAGCTGAACATCCCCTACATCAACCTCAAGTTCTACAACATCAGCGACCAGCTGGTGCGCCTGCTGCCGGAAACGGCCGCGCGGCGCTTCCGCGCGCTGGTGCTGGAAGACCGCCGCGAGACGGTGCTGGTCGGCGTGTCCGACCCGACCGACCTGTTCGCCTACGACGAGATCGCGCGCCTGCTCAAGAAAGGCGTCGAGCTGGCGGTGGTCAACGAGACCGAGGTGCTGCACACGATTGACCGCATCTACCGCCGCACCGGCGAGATCACGGGCCTGGCGCGCGAAGTCGAGGCCGACGTGGCGGACGCTTTCGTCGACTTCGGCGCCATGAGCGCCAACCCGGGGCTGGAAGAAGCGCCGGTGGTCAAGCTGCTGCAGTCGGTGTTCGACGACGCCGCCCAGGTGCGCGCCTCCGACATCCACATCGAGCCCCAGGAAGGGCGGCTGCAGATCCGCTTCCGCATCGACGGCGTGCTGCACCTGCAGACCGAGGCCGACATCAAGGTCGCCACGCCGCTGGCGCTGCGCCTGAAACTCATGGCCGACCTCGACATCTCGGAAAAGCGCCTGCCGCAGGACGGGCGCTTCGCCATCAAGGTCAGGAACCAGCGCATCGACGTGCGACTCTCGACCATGCCGACCCAGTACGGGGAGTCGGTCGTCATGCGTCTCCTGAACCAGGCGGGGAACACCCTGCGCCTGGAATCGATCGGCATGCCGCGCAAGATGCTCGAACGCTTCCGCGCCATCGTCGGGCGCCCGAACGGCCTGGTGCTGGTGACCGGACCCACCGGTTCCGGCAAGACCACCACCCTGTACAGCGCGCTGGCTGAACTCAATTCGGTCGAGAAGAAGCTGATCACGGTCGAGGACCCGGTCGAATACCGGCTGCAGGGCATCAACCAGGTCCAGGTCAACGAGAAGATCGAGCTGTCGTTCGCGCGCGTGCTGCGCTCGGCCCTGCGCCAGGATCCGGACATCGTGCTGGTCGGCGAGATGCGCGACCAGGAAACCGCCCAGATCGGCCTGCGCGCCGCGATGACCGGCCACCTGGTGCTGTCGACCCTGCACACCAACGATGCCGCCTCGACGCCGCTGCGCCTGATGGACATGGGCGTGCCGCGCTACATGGTGGGCGGTTCGCTGCAGGCCGTGCTGGCCCAGCGCCTGGTGCGCGTGATCTGCGAAAGCTGCAGCACCGTCTACGCCCCGACCCCGCCTGAGCGCAGCTGGCTGCGCGCGGAACTCGGGGACTTCGCCGAGCAGGCCCAGTTCTTCCACGGGAAGGGCTGCTCACACTGCAACGGCACCGGCTACCGCGGCCGCACCGGCGTGTACGAGCTGCTGGAGATGACGCGCGCGGTGACCGATGCCGCCAACCACCCGGACCCGGCCCACTTCCTGAAGGTGGCGCAGGCCGAGATGGCCGGCGAAACCCTGCGCCGCCATGGCGTGCAGCTGGCCGTGCAGGGCCGCACGACCATCGCCGAAGCCATGCGCATCAGTAACCAGGTCGACGACTGATGCCCTTCTTCGCCTACAAGGGCCGCAATGCGCGCGGCGAACTGATGCAGGGCGTGCTCGAGGGGCACGACGCCGGCGCCGTCGCCGACCAGTTGTTCGGCACCGGCGTCACGCCGGTCGAGATCGTGCCGACCACGCGCAAGACGGCCGGCCCCGGCCAGGCCCAGGGCTGGTGGGAGCGCCTGCGCGAGAAGCCCGTCAGGTCGATCGACGTGCAGCTGTTCAGCCGCCAGATGCACACCCTGCTCAAGTCCGGCGTGCCGATCATGCGCGGCCTGGCCGGCCTGCAGGAGTCCGCCACCAGCCCGTCCTTCGGGCGCGTGATCAAGGACCTGCGCGAGTCGCTCGACTCGGGCCGCGAACTGTCCGCCGCGATGCGGCGCCATCCGGAAGCCTTCTCGACCTTCTACCTGTCGATGGTGCGGGTGGGAGAGATGACCGGCCGCCTGGAGGAGATCTTCCTGCGCCTGTTCGACCACCTCGAATTCGACCGCGACATGCGCGAGCGCGTAAAGGCGGCGCTGCGCTACCCGAGCTTCGTCGTGATCGCCATGGTGGTGGCGATGGTGGTAGTGAACATCTTCGTCATCCCGCAGTTCGCCAAGGTATTCGAAAGCCTGCACACCGAGCTGCCGGTCATGACGCGCATCCTGATGACGACCTCGCGCTTCACCCTCGACTACTGGAGCCTGCTGCTGGCCCTCGCCATCGGCGGCTTCCTGGGCTTTCGCTCCTGGGTCGGGTCGAGCCAGGGGCGCTACAACTGGGACCGCTACAAGCTGCGCCTGCCGATCGCCGGCAAGATCCTGCACAAGTCGACCATGGCGCGCTTCGCGCGCAGTTTCGCGCTGTCGATGAGGAGCGGGGTGCCGGTGGTGCAGGCGCTGACCGTGGTCTCGCAGACCGCCGACAACGCCTACCTGGCCGCGCGCATCGAGCAGATGCGCGACGGTGTCGAGCGCGGCGAAAGCATCCTGCGCACCTCGACCGCCGCCAACGTGTTCACGCCCATCGTGCTGCAGATGATCGCAGTGGGCGAGGAGACCGGTTCGCTCGACGACCTGCTCGACGAGATCGCGCTGATGTACGAGCGCGAGGTCGACTACGAGCTCAAGACCCTGTCGGCCCAGATCGAGCCGATCCTGATCGTCTTCCTCGGCCTGATGGTGCTGGTGATGGCGCTCGGCATCTTCCTGCCGATCTGGGACCTCGGCCAGGCGGCCCTGCACCGGCAATGAGCAAGCGCTGCGGCCCTGCCGGACGTCCCACCGCGCGCGGCTTCGCCCTGTTCGAACTGGCGGTGGCCGCCGTCGTGGTCGCCGTGCTCGCCGGAACCTTGCTCCATCGCCTGGCGCCGTATGCCGGACAGTCGGAGGTCGTTGCAGCCAAACAACTCATTCATTCCCTGCGCACGGCCCTGGCGCTGCGTTCGGCGCAGGCAGTGGCCAGCGGCGGTCAGCTTGCGTTATTGGCCATTTCTCACGAGAATCCCATCGAATGGTTGGTCCGGCGCCCGGAAAACTATCTTGGCGAATACTATTCACCCGACGAGACCAAACTTCATAAGGGTAACTGGTATTTCGATAAGTCCAACCGGACCCTGGTTTACCTGATGGCCGCACCTAAAAGTTTTTCTGCCAAGACACCGAAATTTCTTAGGTTCAAGGTAGAATTGCTGCGCGTCCCCGGGCCAGTCGAACCAGATGGACGGAACAGGGTCACCGAAGGCCTGGTACTGGCAGAAATCGAAGGCCAGGCGGTTGCCACCACGAACACAGCGGGTCTGATCCGCGCCATTCAAACGGAGAAAAAGTAATGAACAAGAGCATCAAATCGGCCCAAGGCGGCTTCACCCTGATCGAACTGATCGTCGTGATCGTCATCCTCGGCATCCTGGCTGCGACCGCACTGCCGCGCTTCACCAACCTGAGCGGCGACGCCCGCGTTGCCAGCCTGAACGCCGCCCGCGGCGCCCTGAACGCGACCGCCGCCATGACCCATGGCCGCCACCTGCTGGCCCCGGCCGCGACCCAGAACGTCGAAGGCGCGGTCGTCACCATGAACGCGGCCTCGGGCTACCCGGACGTCGTGACCACCAACGTCAACGCGGCCGCCAACACCGGCCTGCTGCAGGCGGCCGGCCTGGCTGGCGACTATGTCATCATCGCCGAAGGCACCGCCACCGCCACCCGTCCGCTGATCCCGGCCGGCTCGGTCGGCATCGTCGCCGGCGCTGTAGCCAACACCGCACTGGCCGTCAACTGCTTCATGACCTACACCCCGGCCCGTGTCGCCAACACCGCACCGGTCGTGGCCCTGGCCGCCACCGCCACCGCCGACAACTGCCAGTAAGCTGCCGCAGGGTGCGCGTGGCCGGCCTGGACATCCCTCCGCACGTCGCACCCAGCCGCGGCCACGGTCGCGGCCGCGCCGACCGCCACCGCGGCTTCACCGCGGTGGAACTCATCCTCGTCATCGTCCTCGTCGGCATTGTCTCGGCGGTGGCGATGACGCGCTTTTTCGACCGCCAGGTCTACGATGCCGAGACCGCGACCGAGCAGCTGCGCTCGATCCTGCGCTACGGCCAGAAGATCGCCATCGCCCAGAACCGTAACGTCTTCGTCCGGCTCGCGCCGAACCGGATTGCGCTGTGCTTCGCCGACCAGGAGCCCTGCGCCGCCCCCAACCAGGTGCGCGCCCCGGTCGAGAACAGCTGGTCCGACGCCACCCGCGCAGCCTGCGGCGCGCGTACCTGGATGTGCGAAGGCCGTCCCGCCAACATCACCGGCAACGCAAACATGACCGTCATGGGCTTCGACGCGCTCGGCCAGCCTTTCAACGTGCCCCAGGCCAATCAATTCAGCGGCCTCACCGTCACGATCGTCGGTGGCGACACCACGCGCACCGTCAGGGTCGACGCGGAGACCGGCTATGTTTTCTGAGGCCGGGCTGCGCCTGCGCCGCCAGCGCGGCCTGACCATGATCGAGCTGATCATGTTCATCGTGATCGTTTCCATCGCCCTGGCCGGCATCATCGCGGTCATGCGCCTGACTGCTGCCAACAGCGTCGATCCGCTGCGCCGCAAACAGGCGCTGATGATCGCCGAAGGCCTGCTGGAAGAGGTGCGCTCGGCCGGCTTCACGCTGTGCGACCCGAGTTCGCCCGATTTCGCCACCCAGGCCGATCCCACCCAATGCGCGATCGGGGAAAACTGGGGCCAGGCCGCGCCCGAACCGGCCAACCCGCGTCCCTTCGACAACGTCAACGACTACGTGGCCCAGCCGAACGTGGACACGGCCGCCTTCGACAACGCCGCCGGCCAGCTGGTCGACGTCACCGGTGCCCCGCTCGGGGTGCAGGGCTATGCGGCGACCGTGAACATCGCGCCGGCCGTGCTGAATAACGCCGGCGGCGGGGGCGTGGCGGCGAACACCGACGTGCTGCGCATCCGCGTCACCGTCACCTTCGGCGGCGACGCGCCGGTGGTGCTGGAAACCTATCGTACGCGCCACGCGCGACCGGGGTTCCAGTGATTGCGGCTCGCGTTTGCGCTTCCCGCCGCGCGACCCAGCGCGGTTTCACCCTGATCGAGACGATCATGGTGATCGTCATCATCGGCATCCTGGGCGCCATCGTCGCGGTGTTCGTCCGTGCGCCGATCCAGGGTTACGTCGATGCGGTGGCGCGCGCCGAGGCGACCGACGAGGCCGACCTGGCGCTGCGCCGCATGGCGCGCGACATCCGCCTGGCCCTGCCCAACAGCGTGCGCGTCAACGCGGCCGGCAGCGCCATCGAATTCCTGCTCACGCGGACCGGCGGACGCTACCTGGCCGACGAGGACGAGGTCGAGGGCGGCGACACGCTTTCCTTTGCCGATCCCGCCGATCGCAGCTTTTCCGTGGTGGGCGAGTTAATGGAAGACATCCAGGCGACCGATGCGATCGCCGTCTTCAATCTCGGCGTGCCGGACGCGGATGCCTACGAAGGCGCGACGATTGCCCCGGTCGCGGCGCCGGTTGCGGCCGGAACCAATCCGGTCATCACGCTCAGGGCCAATCCTTTCGCCGCGCAACCGGTCCCGATGCCTTCGCCGGACGCGCGTTTCCAGGTCGTCAGCGGGCCGGTGTCCTACGTATGCGAAGCGGCGCCGGCCGGCGGCTTCATGATCCGGCGTTATTCCGGCTACGCGGTAACCCGCGCAATGGCGGCGCCGCCGGCGAACGCGCGCGTCGCCGTGCTTGCCGCCCGCGTCACCACCTGCGCCAACGTCTTCCGCAGCGATAACGTGGCCGCCACCAATGCCGGTCTGGTGGTGCTGGCCTTGAGCCTGGGCACCCGCAACCTTGCCGACCCGGCGGTGCGCCTGGTGCACCAGGTCCACGTCGACAATACGCCATGATGCAGCGTTCTGCTTTCTTTCCTCGTTCGCGCCGCAACGGCGGCGCCGGCCTCGTTACCGCGATTTTCCTGCTGGTCGTGCTGGCCGGGCTGGCCGTCGCCCTGGTCGCCATCTTCATCACCCAGCGCCAGTCCGCGGCCCTGGACGAGCAGGGGGCGCGCGCTTACCAGGCAGCGCGCACCGGCATCGAATGGGCCCTGCTGCGCCGCTCGCTCGACCCCAACAACTACTGCGCGACGGCGCCGGCCACCGACACCTTCCAGTTGCCTGGCGCGCTGGCCGCTTTCCGCGTCACGGTGCAGTGCCGGGTCAGTCCCGGACCGGCGTCGGCCAACAGCACCGTCAACCTCGACCGCCGGCGCATCCGTGCCAGCGCCTGCACGGCCACGGCCGGCGCCTGCCCGGCGCCGAACAACAGCAACGATTACGTCGCACGCGTGATCGAGGTGCAGATATGAGCGTCTTGCGTCACTTCCTGCGCCTGCTCGCCTGCCTGGCGCTGTTGGGCCTGTGCGCAACGGCCCGCGCCGACACCGCGATCACCTTGTGGAAGAGCTTCAACGGGGCCGTGAATTTCACCGGCACCCAGGCGACCTTGCGGACCAGCAGCAACACGGTCAACGCCTGCTCGGTCGCGTCCTCGACCAGCAACCGCAGCGCCGTCCTCAGCCTGCCAACCGGCGCCACCGTGCTCTCGGCCCAGCTCTACTGGGCCGGCTCCGGCTCGGCCGACAACACCGTCACCTTCCAGGGCAACCAGGTCACCGCCACCCGCAAGTACTCGTCGGCCACGGTCGGCAACGGCATGAACTATTTCGGCGGCGCGGCCGACGTCACCGACATCGTCAAGAACAAGGGCGCGGGCACGTATACCTTCTCCGGCCTGACCGTCGCCAGCGGCAACCCCTGGTGCGCCTCGCAGGCGGTGCTGGGCGGCTTTTCGCTGCTGGTCGTGTATTCGCATCCGAACGAAGCGGAACGTGTCCTCAACCTGTACGAGGGTTTCCGCTTCTTCCAGAACGGCGAGATCACCTTCACCGCCACCAACTTTCGCTGGCCCAGGCCATGGTGGCCTACCCGCGAGAAGGCGCGCGTCGGCCACATCACCTGGGAGGGCGACTCCACCCTGTCGCAGGGCGGCGAGAACCTGATCTTCGAAGGCAACGAGCTGACCGACGACATGAACCCGTCCGGCAACCAGTTCAATTCGCGCAGTAACATCAATCGCGACTATTATTCCTACGGAATCGACTTCGACGCCTACGATACCGAAGTGGTGCAGTGGATATTCTACGAGCCAAGCGTCACGACGACCTACCGTACCGGCCAGGACCTGGTGCTGCTCAATGCCGAGATCCTGGTCGTGCCGACCCTGCCGGTGTCGGACCTGTCGATCGCGATGACGCGCGGCGGCGCGACGGCCGTCGGCGGCAAGGCGACCTATACCCTGGTGGTGTCGAACAACGGCCCGTATACCGAGGCCGGCCCGATCACCGTCACCGACACCCTGCCGGCCGGGATGAGCTTCGTCTCCGCCAGCGGCGTGAACTGGACCTGCACGAACAGCGGCCAGGTCGTCACCTGCACCTACAAGCCGTCGATGGCGCCGAACACGACGGCGCCGCCGCTGGTCATCACCGCCGCCGTCAACCAGGCCGGCAGCATGACCAACAACGCCACCGTGACCGGGACCTCGGACAACAACAGCGCCAACAACAACGCCAGCAACACGTTTACCGCGACCGGCTCCACGACCGTGATGCCGGGCTATGTGTTCACGTCCGTCCCCTGCCTCCCGGGCAAGACGGTCGACAGCGCCGATTGCCCGCTGTACAACGGACCGATGACCGGCGGCGCCAGCGCCAAGATCTATGTCACGGCCGTGAACGGAACCACGACCATGACGCTCAACGCGACCCAGCAGACCACGGTGCCGATGCAGTTCAGCCTGAGCTGCGAGGATCCGGCCAGCGGCAAGGTCGGGGCCGGCGATGCCAGCGCGCCCGGCTATGCTGGCGTGGAACTGAAGCGGTGCACGCCGAACGGCGCCGCGCCGGCGGCGGGGACCGATGCCTGGTCGGGCACGGTCAACATGGCGTTCGCCGCGAACAGCGCATCGGCCGCGGTGACGCCGGCGCAGTCGACCTTCGGCTACCCGGACGTGGGCACCGTCCAGCTGAACTTGCTCGCGAACGGGCGCGTCGCCTCCTCGAATTCCTTCACCGCGCGCCCGCTGCGGCTCGCCTTCCGCAGCATTACCAATGCGGCCGGCGGCCTCAATCCGGGGGCGACGACACCCGACGGCACCGGCTTTGCCAGGGCCGGCGAGAATTTCAGCGTCGATGTCGGCGCCTTGCTCGCCGACGGCCAGACCTTCGCGCTGAACTTCGGCAACGAGAGGACCGCGCCGACGGTGTCGTTCGCGCACACCGTGGCAGCGGGCGCGACAGCACCGATGAGCGTGGCGGGCGAGTTGACGTCGTCGCCCATCCAGGTGGCGAAAAGCGGCGCGATCGGCGCCACGCTCCAGTACAGCGAGGTCGGCGCCGTCAACCTCGTGCCCTCGCTGGCCGATTACCAGGCCACGGGCCTGGCCGTGGGTGGCCGGCGCGAAGTCGTCGGGCGCTTCTATCCGGCCTACTACACGACGACGGTGACGGCGCCCTCGCAATGCCAGGTGCCGATGCGGTGCGAGAGCGCGCCCGCGGCCGTCAGCGGCGCGGCCTATTCGGGCCAGCCCTTCGACGTCGAGGTAAAGGCCCACAACCTGGCCGGCGACGAGCTGAAGAACTACGCCGGTACCTGGCGCAAGCCGGTGACGCTGAGCGCGGTCACGGCGCCGGGGCAGGGGGCGACGGCGCGTGCCCTGATCGGCGGCGAGCTCGGCTCGGACGCCGGCATTGCGCGCCTGACCGGGGCGCCGAATTTCACGCTCGAGGTGCCGTTCGACGTCGGCAGGCCCGCCAACACGGCCTGGAGCGCGCCGTTGCCGATCTACCTGCGCGCGACCTCGCCGGAAACGGTTGCCGTGCCCAAGGCCGGCGCGTCGTCGAGCGGCCTGAAAGTGGTCTCCATTTCGTCCCTGCGCGACGACCCCGCGCAATCGGCCGAGGATGGCGTCATGATCGTCAACGGCCGACTGAACGTCGGCAGCGCCCAGGGCAGCAACATCCGGCGCACACCGCTCAGGCTGCAGGTCCAGTACTGGAGCGGCACGGCCTGGGTCAACCATGCCGACATCCCGAACCAGGCCTTCACGGCGGCGGCGAGCTACACCTCGTGCTGGCGCGACCTGCGGGCCGGCACCGCGAACCCGGCGGCCGGCGATACGGGACTGCAGAATTGCAACGCCGCGCTCCTGAACAGTCCGAGCGCAACGCAGAATGTCGCGCTGACGGCCGGTACCGGCATCTATCAGCTGAACGCCCCTGGTGCGGGGCGCGCCGGCAGCGTCTGGGTCCAGCCCACCGGCCATCCCTGGCTGCCGGCGACGCGCGGCAGGGTGAATTTCGGAGCCACCCGCAGCGCACTGATCTACCTGCGGGAAGTCTATTGACGAGCCGGCAAGGAAATCTGCCCAACAGTCGTGCAAAGTGACAACTTTTTTTGTTCGCTTTGACGCCGTACTTGAATATAATCAAGCCTTTACCGTAAACACCTGATAGCCGCACCACCACTGAACCGGACCTGCATGCGTTTTTTTAGAAGAACCAAGAAGAGAGAAGGATGGCTGGCGATCAGCCTGCTGCGCGACGGCATCGCCGCCGTCAGCATGCAGACCGCGCCCGACATCCGGCCCCAGGTCCGTCAGGCGGTGTTTTACCCGGGCAAGGTGGGCCCGGAACTGCTGGAAAAACTGGGGCGCGAACTGCATGCGAACGCCTACCGCTGCAGCACGGTCCTGGCCGGCGGCGAATACCAGATCCTGTCGGTCGACGCGCCCAACGTCGAGGCGAGCGAGCTGAAGACGGCGGTGCGCTGGCGCCTGAAGGACATGCTCGACTTTCACATCGACGACGCCACCATCGACGTGCTCGACCTGCCGGTCGACAGCGCGGCGGCCGGGCGCGCCCAGCATTCGATGTTCGCGATCGCGGCGCGCAACAGCACCATCGAGGCGCGCCAGAAGCTGTTCGCCGGCGCGAAGGTCGACTTGTCGGTGATCGACATTCCCGAGATGGCGCAGCGCAATATCGCGGCCATGATCGAGCCCGAGGGGCGCGGGTTGGCCATGCTCTCCTTCGGCGACGAAGGCGGCCTGCTGACCGTGTCCTACAAGGGTGAGCTGTACCTGGCGCGGCGCATCGACATCGCGCCCGAGCAGCTGCTCGACGCCGACCTCGAACGCCGGCACCACAGCTTCGACCGCGTCACGCTCGAACTGCAGCGTTCGCTCGACAACTTCGAGCGCCAGTATTCCTTCGTCAGCGTGGCCAAGCTGGTGCTGGCGCCGTCGGCCATCGCCGGGCTCGAGGACTACCTGTCGAGCAACCTCTACATGCCGGTCGAGACGCTCGACCTGGCTACCCTGTTCGACTTCGGCCGCGCGCCGGAACTGGCCGACCAGGTCTTGCAGCAACGCTTCCTGGTGCCGCTCGGCGCGGCCCTGCGCCACGAGGAGACGGTGCTGTGAGCCAGCAGATCAACCTGTTCAATCCGATCTTCCTGCAGCAGAAGAAGATCTTTTCCAGCAAGACCATGGCCCAGGCACTGGGCGTGCTGGCGCTGGGCGTGGCGGCCATGGCGGTCTACGGCAACGTGCGCGTGACGGCGCTCCAGCGCCAGGCCGACGCCGGCGCGGCCCAGCTCCAGCAACGCGAGGCGCGGCTGGCGGCGGTCACGGCCGAGTTCGCGCCGCGCCAGAAGGATCCGCTGCTCGCCGCCGAGGTGCAGGAGGCCGAACGCCAGCTCGGCGCCCTGCGCGAGGTGTCCGGCGTGCTGCAGCGCGGAGAACTGGGCAATACCCGCGGCTATGCCGAGTACTTCCGCGCGCTGGCGCGCCAGCATGCCGACGGCCTGTGGCTGACCGGCCTCACCATCAACGGCGCCGGCAGCGAGATCGGGGTGCGCGGCCGCGCCCTCGATCCTGCCGCAGTGCCGGGCTACCTGACGCGCCTGACGCGCGAACCCATCCTGCAGGGCAAGGGCTTCGGCAGCCTCTCGATCTCGGAAGGCGCGCAGGAAGCCGCTGCCGCTACCCAGCCGGCCACGCAGCCGGCGCCCTTCGTCGAATTCAGCCTGCAATCGAACAGCGAGGCGCCGCGCCCATGAAAGAACAGTGGATCAAACTCGCGGCGCGTATCGACGCCTTGACGCTGCGCGAACGCATCATGGTGTTCGCGGCCAGCGCCGCGGCCATCGTCTTCCTGCTGCACTTCTTCGCGCTCGGGCCGCAGCTGCGCCAGCAGGATGCGCTGCAGGCCCGGATCGGGCAGCAGAACAACAACATCGAAGGCATCGACAACGAGATCCGCGCCCGCGTCGAGGCGGCGCAGCGCGATCCGGACGCCCCGGCGCGCGAACGCCTGGCCGCGGTGCGCAAGGAAACCGAGGCGCTGAGCCTGCAGCTGCGCGCGATGCAGAACGGCCTGGTCGCGCCCGAGCGCATGGCGCCGCTGCTCGACAGCATCCTGCGCGCCAACGGGCGGCTCAGCCTGGTGTCGGTGCGTACCCTGCCGGCCGAGTCGGTACTCGAAGCGGGGCGCCGCGCCGCGCCCGCTGCGGGCGAGGGCGCTTCCGCCGCGGCGGCACCGGCGGGCGCGCCAGCATCGGCGCCGGGCACGGCCGAGCTGCTCTACCGCCACGGCGTCGAGATCACGGTGCGCGGCAACTACCTCGACATGGTCGACTACATGGCCGCGCTGGAAAGCCTGCCGACCCAGCTGTTCTGGGGCCGCGCCGAGCTCGCGGCCGAGACCTGGCCGGCGTCGCGCCTGAGCCTGACGCTCTACACCCTCAGCCTGGACCGCAAATGGATGAAGCTGTGAACCGCCGGCGCCTGATCGGCCTTCTGCTTGCCGCCTGCGCGCTGCCCGCGGCGGCGCAGGCGTTGCGCGACCCGACCCGGCCGCCGGCCGCGCTGATGCAAGGCGCCACGGCGGCCGGCACGGCGGCGCCGGTGTCCGGTCCCCGGCTCCAGTCGATCCTGATCGCGCGCGAACCGGGCGGTCGCCACGTCGCCGTGATCGACGGCGACACCGTGCGCCTGGGCGAACTGTACAAGGGCGCGCGCGTGACGCGCATGAGCGCGAACGAGGTCGAGCTGGTGCGCGGCCGCGAGCGGCGCGTGCTGAAACTGAACCCAGGCGCCGCGCCGGCGCCGACGCCGGCGAGCAGCGCAAGCCTGCGAGCAAGCAGGGACTGACGGGAACCAATGACGATGCGAAAACACCTACTCACCACGAGCGTCCTGTCGGGCGCCGCACTGCTCGCCGGTTGCCAGGCCACGCCGCCCCATGCGACCTACGACGCGATCAAGCAGGAGGTCGCCACCGCCAGCGCCGCCACCAGCGCGCTTCCAGGCAACGGCGCGCCGGGCAACGATGCCGTGGCCGATGCGCTGCTGCCGCCGGCGGCGAAGCTGGCCCAGGAACTGCCGAAGGCGAAGCCGGCGCTGGAAGAGCGCTTCAACGTCGCCTTCAACAACGTCCCCGCCCAGCAGTTCTTCCGCTCCATCGTGGCCGGCACGCGCTACAACATGCTGGTGCATCCGGAGGTGTCCGGCACCATCAGCGCCAATTTGAAGGACGTGACCCTGCAGGAGACGCTGGAGGCGATCCGCGAGATGTACGGCTACGACTACAAGATCGAGGGCAACCGGGTCACGATCCGTCCGCTGACCATGCAGACCCGTATGTTCCGCGTGAACTACCTGGTCGGCAGCCGCCGCGGGTCGTCGAACCTGCGCGTGACCTCGACCTCGGTGTCGAACGCCGGCGCCAACAACAACGGCGGCGGCAGCCAGGGCCTGGGGGTGGGCAACCAGGGCAATGGCCAGAACAACCCGAACAACCGCAACAACCCGAACAATCCCTACGGCCAGGGCAATGCCCAGCTCGAGAGCACCGACGTCAACACCTCGTCGGAGAACGACTTCTGGACCGACCTGCGCGAATCGATCGCGGCCATCGTCGGCTCGAAGGAGGGCGGGCGCAGCGTGGTGGTCAGCCCGCAGTCGGGCGTGCTGGTGATCCGCGCCATGCCGGAAGAGCTGCGCAACGTCGACGCCTACCTGAAGGCGACCCAGCTCGCGGTCGACCGCCAGGTGATCCTGGAAGCGAAGATCCTCGAGGTCGAGCTGAACGAGCAGTTCCAGAGCGGCATCAACTGGGCCTCCTTCGCCTCGATCAAGAGCTCGCACCCGAACCGCGTCTCGACCGGCATGATCTCGCCGGGCACGGGTCTCGCGCCCTTGCCCTATACCGGAGGGCAACCGCCGGTGATCAGCAACGGCACCGGGCTGTCGGCCAGCACCGGCTTCTCGCTGTCGAACGCGGCCAACGCGGCGGGCTCCCTGTTCGGCCTGGCGGTCCAGACCAACAACTTCGCGGCCCTGATTTCCTTCCTCGAATCGCAGGGCACCGTGCACGTGCTGTCGAGCCCGCGCATTGCCGCGGTCAACAACCAGAAGGCGGTGCTGAAGATCGGCACCGACGAGTTCTACGTGACCGGCGTCACCACCACCATCAACAGCAACACCACCGGCGACACCGTCACCCCGAGCGTGACGCTGCAGCCCTTCTTCTCGGGCGTGGTGCTGGACGTGACGCCGCAGATCGACGACAGCGGCAACATCCTGCTGCACGTGCACCCGTCGGTGAGCCAGGTCAGCACCGTGACCAAGGGCGTGAACCTGGGTTCGGCCGGTTCGCTCACGCTGCCGCTGGCGGCTTCCAGCACCTCCGAGCTCGACAGCATCGTGCGCGGCCAGGACGGCCAGGTGGTGGCGATCGGCGGCCTGATGCGCCAGGCCGCGACCGACGACACCGGCCAGCTGCCGGGCGCCGGCCAGGTGCCGGTGCTGGGTGCGCTGTTTCGCAACAAGAACAAGATCAGCCAGAAGCGCGAGCTGGTGGTGCTGATCAAGCCGACCATCGTCGACAGCGCCAACAGCTGGAATCGCGACCTGCTCGACGCCACGCGCCGCATCGAGCAGCTCGACCCGCGTACTCTGGAGCGCCGGTAATGTATCAAGCGCATTTCGGCCTGCGCGAGCTGCCGTTCGGCATTACGCCGGACACGAGTTTCTTTTTCGGCAGCGCGCGCTCGCAGGAAGCGCTGAACACCTTGTTGATTGCCGCCCGCAGCGGCGAAGGCTTCATCAAGATCACCGGCGAGGTCGGCACCGGCAAGACGCTGCTGTGCCGCAAGTTCATGGCGACGCTGGGCGAGGATTTCATCACCGCCTGGCTCCCCAATCCTTTCCTGGAGCCGCGCACGCTGATGCTGGCCCTGGCCGACGAGCTGGAGCTGGTGCTCGACCGCGAGGTCGACCAGCACCAGCTGCTGCGCACCATCACCCACCACCTCCTGATGCTGGCCGGGCAGGGCAAGCGCGTGCTGCTGTGCATCGACGAGGCGCAGGCACTGCCGCTCGAGACCATGGAGGCGCTGCGCCTCCTGACCAACCTCGAGACGGAAAAGCGCAAGCTGCTCCAGATCGTCCTGTTCGGCCAGCCCGAGCTGAACCGCAAGCTCGCGCTCGAGTCGATCCGCCAGCTGGCCCAGCGCATCACTTTCCACTACCACCTCGGCCCGCTGGGCCGGGACGACCTCGACTACTATCTCGCGCACCGCCTGCGGGTGGCGGGCCACGACGGCGCGCGCCTGTTTTCGCGCCGCGCCGTGGCGCGCCTGTACCGCGCCAGCGGCGGCATCCCGCGCCTGGTGAACGTCCTGGCGCACAAGGCGCTGATGCTGTGCTACGGGGAGGGCCGGCAGGAGGTGAGCGCGGCCCACGTCGCGGCCGCGGCGCGCGACACGATGGCGGCCAGGCCGCGCCGCTGGCCTTGGGTCGCCGGCGCCGGTGTGCTGGCCGGCATGGCGGGATTTGCCTGGACCTTTGTACGATGAGCCTGATAAATAAAATGTTGCAGGACCTCGATGCGCGCGGCAACGGGCGCAGCGCGGACATTCCGCTCGAAGTCAAGCCGGTGCCGCAGCCGGCCGTCCGGCCGCCGGTGCGCCGGATCGCCGCCGTCACCGCCGCGCTGCTGGCCGTGGCCCTGGGCGCGGCGGCCTGGGTGCTGTTGCCGATCAAGGGCAAGACCTTCGATCCGCGCCCGCCGGTGCCGGCCGCGCAGGTGGCGCCGGCCCCATTGCCCGCGCCGGCCGCGGCGGAACCGGCGCCGGTCACCGTGGCCGAGGTCGCGCCCGCTCCCGCGCCGGCCCCGGCCGCGCCCGACGTGCCGGACGAGCCGGCTCCGGCAGCCGCAGCGGCCGCCGCGAAGGAAGCGGCGCCGCTGCGCGCCAGGCCGTCCACGGCGCACAGCGTGCCCCGGGCGCCCGCCGAGGCCCCGCGTGCGCCGCGCGAGACGCCCGCCGCCGCAATTGCCGCTCCCGCGGCGCCAGCCGCCCCGGCCGCGTCGACCACGACCTGGGCCGTCGCCAGCGCCCGCGCCCGCGCCGAGGAAAAACGCCTGGCCCGGCGCTGGGCCGCCGAGGAACGCAGGATCGCCGCGTTGCCGGCGAGCGAACGCGCGGCCGCGACGCGCCGGCTGCGCGCCGAGCAGGACAGCGCGGCGCGCAAGGCGCGCACCGACGCGGCCTGGATCGCCGCGCTCAAGCGCAAGGAAAGCGCCGCCGGCGCCCTGGCGGGCGAAGCGGAGGGGGGAGAGGCGCGCCCCGCCGCCAGCCAGGCCACGGGCCGCAGCGAAACGGCGCTGCAGCGCGCCGACAACGCTTACCGCCGCGCGCTGGCCAGCCTGCAGGAAGGCCGCGTGTCGGACGCCATCGCCGGCCTGCAGGCAGCGCTGCGCATCAATCCGCGGCACGAGGCGGCGCGCCAGACCCTGGTCGGCCTGCTGATCGAGAACAAGCGCATGGACGAGGCGACGGGCGAACTGCAGCAGGCGCTGACGCTGGACGCGCGCCAGCCGGCGCTGGCGATGCTGCTGGCGCGCCTGCAGATCGAGCGCGGCGGCAGCGGCATCGAGGTCCTGCTGCGCACCCTGCCTTACGCGGCCGGCGACGCCGACTACCACGGCTTCCTGGCCGCGGCCCTGCAGCGCCAGGGACGGCACCGCGAAGCGGCCGAACAATACCAGGCGGCGCTGCGCGGCATGCCGGCCAAGGCGGTGTGGTGGATGGGCCTGGGCATCTCGCTGCAGGCCGAGAAGCGCAATGCCGAGGCCCTGGACGCGTTCCGGCGGGCGCAGGGCAGCGGCACGCTGTCGCAGGAATTGCAGGGCTTCGTCGAGCGCAAGATCGCGCAGCTGGGCCGGTAAAGCGCGACGGCGCCGCGCTGGCGCCATGGCCGGCAAGCTCAAATACGCGTCAGTTTCTCGAGCGCCAACGCGAGCGTCTCGTCCTGCTTGGCGAAGCAGAAGCGCACGATGCCCGACTCCTTCGGCTGGCTGTAGAAGGGCGCGACGGGAATCGCGGCGACCTGGAACTCGGCGGTCAGCCACTTGGCGAATTCGGTTTCCGGCAGCGTCGAGATGGCGTCGTAGCGCACGCACTGGAAATAGGTGCCGTCGGCCGGCAGCAGTTCGAAGCGGGTGCCCGCCAGTCCGGCGCGGAACAGGTCGCGCTTCCTCTGGTAGAAGGCCGGCAGCGCCAGGTAGGGCGCCGGGTCGGCCATGTAGCGCGCGAGGCCATGCTGCATAGGCGTGTTCACGGTGAAGACGTTGTACTGGTGGACCTTGCGGAACTCGGCGGTGAGCGCCGCGGGCGCCGCCACGTAGCCGACCTTCCAGCCGGTCACGTGATAGGTCTTGCCGAAGCTCGAGACCACGAAGGCGCGCTCGGCCAGCACCGGATGGGTCGCAACCGACGCGTGGTGCTGGCCGTCGTAGACCATGTGCTCGTAGACTTCATCGGACAGGATCAGGATATCGGTGCCGTCGACGATCGCCGCCAGGCGCTCCAGGTCGGCGCGGCGCAGGATGGTGCCGGTCGGATTGTGCGGCGAGTTGATGACGATCAGCCGGGTGCGCGGATTCACCGCCGCCGCCACCTTGTCCCAGGGCAGGCTGTAGCCCCCGGGCCCGACGTCCATCGCCACCGGGACCGCCACGCCGCCGGCCAGCGCGATCGCCGGCGCATAGCTGTCGTAGGCCGGCTCGATGACGATCGCTTCCTCGCCCGGATGCACGCAGCAGAGGATGGCGGTGGTCAGGGCCTGGGTCGCGCCGGCCGTGACCGTGATTTCCAGGTTGGGGTCGTAGGCGCGGCCGTAGAGGCGGCCGATCTTGGCCGCGATCGCTTCGCGCAGGGCCGGCACGCCGCTCATCAAGGGATACTGGTTGTGGCCGGCGCGCATGGCCTCGTTCACGTAGTCGAGCAGCAGCGGGTCGCAGCCGAAGTCGGGGAAGCCCTGGCCGAGATTGACGGCGCCGTGTTCGGCGGCGAGGGCCGACATCGTGGAGAAGACGGTGGTGCCGACGGCCGGCAGGCGCGATTGCAGTGCTGGGGTGCTCATGGTCGAAAGCGTGGTTGCGGTCCGCTTATTCTACAGCCGCAGCCAGTCGTGCCTTGGTCCACGCTTCCGGCAGCATGATGCGGAACAGGCCGGCCTGCATGGTCTTGCGGCCGAGTTTCAACAAGGCCTTGTCCTTGGTGACCAGGATCTGGGCGCCAGCGTCGCGCGCGATCTCCAGGAACTTCTGGTCGTCGCGGTCGGTGCAGACCGGCAAGCGGATCGGTTTGCTGTCCGGCGCCTCCACGGTAATCAGGGCGTCGAAGCGCTCCTGCGCTTCGCGCCGCGATGCCTCGTCCAGCGGCAGGTGCGGGTAGTGCAGCACGACCAGGTATTCGTCGCGGCAGTCGACACGGGTCACGGCCCGGACTTCGCCGGCCTCGAGCGCGCGCAGCAGGCGTTCCCAGCGCGGGTCGCGAAAGACGAACAGATCCAGGCAGACGTTGGTGTCGAGAACGATGCGTTGTTCGGAAGCAGGTATCATATAGGGACTTAATTGCTTTTACGTTTACGATGCTGATTGTTTTATCGCCTGCCAAGTCGCTCGACCTCGACACCCCATCCCCGACCCGGGACCACACGCTCCCCGACTTCATCGACCGCGCCGGTCAGTTGATCGGCGTGCTGCGCGATTTGTCGCCCGGCCAGGTCGGCGACCTGATGCACATTTCCGACAGCCTGTCGGTGCTCAACGTGGCGCGCTACGCCAGCTGGACCGCGGACCACGGCGAAGGCTACCAGGCTGTGATGGCCTTTAACGGCGACGTGTATGCCGGGCTCGATGCGCGCAGCCTGGATGCGACGGGAATCGCCTTTGCCCAGGCCCGCCTGCGCATCCTGTCGGGCCTGTACGGCCTGTTGCGCCCGCTCGACCTGATCCACCCGTACCGCCTGGAAATGGGCACGAAGCTGGCCAATCCCGACGGCAAGGATCTCTACACCTTCTGGGGCGAGACCATCACCCGCGCGCTGAACGCCGAAGTCGCGAAGACCGGTTCCTCGGCGCTGGTCAACCTGGCCTCGGAAGAGTATTTCAAGTCGGTGAAGCCGAAACTGCTCGACGTGCCCGTCGTCACGCCGGTGTTCGAGGACTGGAAGAACGGAAAATACAAGATCATCTCCTTCTTCGCCAAGCGCGCACGCGGCATGATGGCGCGCTATGCGATCGAGAAGGGCATCACCGATCCTGAGCAGCTCAAGGAGTTCGATGTCGACGGCTATGCCTATGTTCCGTCGGAGTCGGGTGAGCGCAGCTGGGTGTTCCGCCGGAAAATCGAGGCGTAAAACGACGTAGGGTGGGCACTCCGTGCCCACCCTACCGCTGTCACTGCGTAGCGGTGACGTCCTTCGGCGCCGGCTTGGCGCCCGACTTCGACCAGAACTTCCACCACGGCGCATCGCCGCTGCCCTTGCCGCCCATGAAGCGGCTGTTCGGGTAGTTCAGCTGGAACACGCGCTGGGTGTCGTCGCGCAGGTCGAACATGCCGAGCTTGTCGTAGGAGCGGATCATGATGAACAGCGCTTCCTCGCGCGACGGCGATTCGCTGTAGTCCGACACCGCGTTCTGGGCGCGGTTGACGGCGGCCAGGTAGGCGCCGCGGCGATAGTAATAGTTCGCGACGTGGACCTCGTAGGCGGCCATCGCGTTGATCAGGTAGTTCATGCGCGCGATCGAGTCGGGCGCATACTTGCTGTTCGGGAAGCGGTCGACCAGGGCCTTGAAGGCGGCGAAGGCTTCGCGGGTTGCACGCGGATCGCGTTCGGACGGATCCTGCGAATACAGCACGCTCATGAAACCGATCTGGTCGTTGAAGTTGACCAGTCCGCGCAGGTAGTACATGTAGTCGACCTGGGGATGGTTCGGGTGCAGCTTGATGAAGCGCTCGACCGCGGCCAGGGCCTCGGCCTGGTCCTGCGCCTTGTAGTGGGCGTAGGCGATTTCCATCTGGGCCTGGGCGGCGTAGGTGCCGAAGGGGTAGTTCGCTTCGAGGCGACGGAACAGCGGAATTGCTGCTTCGTAGTGGCCGCCGGCCATCTCTTCGCGTGCCTCAGCGTATAATTTCTCCGCTGATTGATTTTGGGTGGCGTCTGTCTTCTTCGGCAACATGCCGCAGCCCGACAGGCCCAACAAGGCACTCGTAGCAAGCACCACCAACAATTTTTTTTGCATAGCTTTTTGCAGAAAAGTTTTACCGAGATTCAACGAACGGCTGATTATAGCCGATGGGACTGACGTGATATTAACTCCTGCGCCGAATTCGGCGGAATTACCCCTGGACTCCGATTTCGACGACGAGATCGTCGCCGAGTTTCCCCTTGCCGGCGGCATCGACCTGACGCCGATCACCCTGCACCTGGATGCCCAGGCCTGCGGCCAGCGCCTCGACAAGGTCGTGGCCGGCCTGGTGCCGCAGTTCTCGCGCAGCCGCCTGCAGCTGTGGTTCGAGCAGGGCCACGTGCTGGTCGACGGCAAGCCGGCGCGCGGCAAGGACACCGCCTACGGCGACGAGACCGTGGTCGTCGAACCGCAGCCGGCGCCTGAAGACACCGCCTTCGCCCCGGAAGCGATCGCCCTGAACATCGTCCATGAGGACGAGCACATCCTGGTGATCAACAAGCCGGCCGGCCTGGTCGTGCATCCGGGCGCCGGCAACTGGTCGGGCACGCTGCTCAACGGCCTGCTGCACCATGCGCCGCAACTGGCGTCGGTGCCGCGCGCCGGCATCGTGCACCGCCTGGACAAGGACACCAGCGGCCTGATGGTGGTCGGCAAGACCCTGGCCGCCCAGACCGACCTGGTGCGTCAGCTGCAGGCGCGCAGCGTCAAGCGCGAATACTTCGCCCTGGTCTGGGGCACGCCGAATCTCTCGGGCACCATCAACGCGCCGATGGGGCGGCACCCGAAGGACCGCGTCAAGATGGCGGTCTCGACCGGCCTGGGCGCGAAACCCGCGATCACCCACTACGAGCGCGTCGCCAGCGGCATGCTCGACCGCCGCCCGGTCAGCCTGGTGCGCTGCTCGCTCGAGACCGGCCGCACCCACCAGATCCGCGTGCACATGCTGTCGATCGGCTTCGGCCTGGTCGGCGACTCGGTCTACGGCAAGACCCATCTGAGCCCGGTGTTCCATCGCCAGGCCCTGCAGGCGCGCCGCCTGGGCCTGGTGCACCCGGCCACCGGCGAAGCTTGCGAATGGGTGGTGCCGCTGGCCGAGGACTTCGCCGAGCTGATCGCACGCGCCGGCATTCCGGAACCGGACGCCGCCTGATGCAAGCCGCCGACCTCGTCATCCCCGACTGGCCCGGGCTGCCCGAGAACATCGGCGCCCTGGCCACCACGCGCGCCGGCGGCGTCTCGGCCGGTCCCTACGACGACGGCCGCGGCGGCGGCGGGCTGAACCTGGGCCTGCACGTCGGCGACGATCCGGCCTCGGTGGCCGAGAACCGCGCGCGCCTGCAGGTCCTGCTGCCGGGACGCCCGGCCTGGATCGCGCAAGTGCACGGCAACGGCGTGGTCGATGCCGCGACCGTCGGTCCGGGCCAGCCGGTGCGCCAGGGCGACGCCAGCATCGGCATCCAGCGCGGCGTGGTCTGCGCCATCCTCACCGCCGACTGCCTGCCGGTGCTGTTCGCCGACCTCGACGGGCGGGTGGTAGGCGCGGCGCATGCCGGCTGGCGCGGGCTGGCCGGCGGCGTGCTGCAGGCAACCGTGCGCGCCATGCGCGCCGCGGGGGCAGGGGAGATCAGCGCCTGGCTGGGGCCGGCGATCGGGCCAATGGCCTTCGAGGTGGGGCAGGACGTGTTCGACAGCTTCGCGCGGGCGCTGCCGGGCGTCGACATCGGCTTCGCCTTCCGGCGCCATCCCGAACAGGCGTCGAAATACCTTGCCGACATGTTCGCGCTGGCGCGGCTGATGCTCGAGAACGAAGGCGTGACGGGGATTGCCGGCGGTATCCATTGCACCGCCACCGAGCGCGACCGTTTTTATTCGTATCGCCGCGATGGCGTGACGGGGCGCCAGGCGAGTTTGATCTGGCTCAAGTAGAAAACTGCAAGGTCATCGAGACTGGCTAGTCCGCGCCGGCACTGTCGCCGGCCACCCCGTCAGGCCGGCGCGCCGATGCGTCGGCGCGACGCCGGCGCCGCCTTCCCGCCCCGGCGAGGTAAAAAAGTATAGACAAGGGCAACACGCCATAGCCGAAAAAAGTCATAATTCCGGCAATCACCGAGGTTTCGGTCGCCGCCATCAGGATGACGACGTAGGCCCAGCCGATTGCAACGATCCACATGCTTTTCTCCAGTTGACAACCAGATTCTACCAACGGAAGCCGACATGAACATGCCCGACCCGCAAGCCTTCGCCGCAACCTGGATGACGCAGCTGACCGACCCCTCGGTCTGGCAGGGCTGGCTCAAGCTGCCAGGCGCGAATTTCGGCGCCAATCTCGGCGCCAACCTCGGCGCCAACGTCGGCGCCAACCTGGGCGCCGGCGCGGCCAACCCGCTGGCCGGCATCCTCAAGGACTTCAAGGTCGGCATCGACCCGGCGCGCCTGGACGCCCTGCGCCAGGACTACCTGCAAAAGGCGGGCAAGCTGTGGCAGGACTTCATGATGGCCAAGACTCCCGAGCTGCACGACCGCCGCTTCTCGGGCTCGGAATGGACCGCCAATCCCTTCTCCGCCTTCTCCGCCGCATCCTACCTGCTCAACGCCGACTTCATGCTGGCCCTGGCCGACGCCGTCGAGGCGCCGCCGCGCGAGCGCCAGAAGATCCGTTTCGCGGTGCAGCAGATGGTCGACGCCATGTCGCCGGCGAACTTCCTCGCGACCAACCCGGAAGCGCAGAAGAAGATGCTCGAGACCAAGGGCGAAAGCCTGACCCAGGGCCTGCAGAACATGCTGGCCGACATGCAGAAAGGGCGCATCTCGCAATCGGACGAGTCGGCCTTCGAGGTCGGCCGGAACGTCGCCACCACGCCGGGCGAGGTGGTCTACGAGAACGAGCTGTTCCAGCTGATCCAGTACCGCCCGAGCACCGCGCAGGTGCGCGAGGTGCCGCTCTTGATGATCCCGCCCTGCATCAACAAGTTCTACATCCTCGACCTGCAGCCGGAAAACTCGGTGGTGCGCTACGTCGTGGAACAGGGCAATACGGTGTTCATGGTGTCCTGGCGCAACCCGGACCAATCGATGGGCGCGCTGACCTGGGACGACTATGTCGAGCGCGGCGCCATCCAGGCCCTCGACGTGGTGCGCGCGATCAGCGGCCAGCCGAAGACCCACGTGTTCGGCTTCTGCGTCGGCGGCACCATCGCCGCCACCGCGCTGGCGGTGCTGGCGGCGCGCGGCCAGCAGCCGGCCGCGAGCCTGAGCCTGCTCACGACCCTGCTCGACTTCAACGATACGGGCGTACTCGAGGTCTTCGTCGACGAAACCCAGGTCGCGCTGCGCGAACAGAACCTCGCGAAGGGCGGCATCATGCCCGGACGCGACCTGGCCACCACCTTCTCGGCGCTGCGCCCGAACGACCTGGTGTGGAACTACGTCCAGCAAAACTACCTGAAGGGCAAGACCCCGCCCGCCTTCGACCTGCTGTACTGGAATGCCGACAGCACCAACCTGCCGGGCCCGATGTTCTGCTGGTACCTGCGCAACACCTACCTCGAGAACAAGCTCAAGCAGCCGGGCAAGCTGACGGTCTGCGGCGTGCCGGTCGACCTGGGCCGGATCGACTGCCCGGTCTTCATCTACGGCTCGAAGGAAGACCACATCGTGCCCTGGCCGGCCGCGTTCGCCTCGATGAACCTGCTCAATCCAAAGAAGGCCAAGGCCAACCGTTTCGTGCTGGGCGCATCGGGCCACATCGCCGGCGTGATCAACCCGGCGTCCAAGGGCAAGCGCAGCTACTGGGTGAATGGAAAAGGCGGCGACAAGAACGGCCGCGGCCGCCCGCGTACGCCGGAGGAGTGGTTCGCCGGCGCCGTCGAGCACAAGGGCAGCTGGTGGCCGGAATGGGCGCGCTTCCTGGCGGAAAACGGCGGCAAGGAGGTGCCGGCCCCGAGCCAGGCGGGCAACGGCCAGTACCTGCCGTCCGAGCCGGCGCCGGGACGCTACGTCAAGGCGCGCGCCGATTGAAGGCGTGTGGGTATTGCTTATAAATAAATTGAATGGTAAAACCTTCAATTGCTGCACCTGCACCGGAATTCCTTGAATTCCGGTCCTGCAAGCAACACGGAGACAGCAGGAGCTACCCACCACCGCTGTATGGTCATGATTAAAGCGCGGCCCATGAAGCCAAGCGCAACCAATGGAACTTGAGATGAGTAGTGCAAAAAACAGTACTGAACGCCTGATCAAGAAATACCCGAACCGTCGCCTCTACGACACCCAGACCAGTTCCTACATCACCCTGACGGACGTGAAGCAACTGGTGCTCGACGCCGACGAGTTCACGGTGGTCGACGCCAAGACGAACGAGGACCTGACCCGCAGCATCCTGCTGCAGATCATCCTGGAGGAAGAAGCGAACGGCGTGCCGATGTTCTCGAGCTCGGTACTGGCCCAGATCATCCGCTACTACGGCCACGCGATGCAGGGCATGATGGGCTCCTACCTGGAAAAGAACGTCCAGGCCTTCACCGACATCCAGAACAAGTTCACCAGCAGCGCCGCCGGCGCCCTGGAAGGCAAGCCCTTCAGCCCGGAAATGTGGACCCAGTTCATGAACGTCCAGGGCCCGATGATGCAGGGCATGATGAACAACTACATCGACCAGAGCAAGAACCTGTTCATGCAGATGCAGGAGCAGATGCAGAACCAGAGCAAGGCGATGTTCGCGGCCTTTCCCTTTCCGGGCATGAATCCGCCGGACAAGAAGTAAGCACGGCCGGGTGGCGTAGGGTGGGTACTCGTACCCACCTGTGCCGACCTGGAAGGATCCCCGCCCCGAAACAGCGTTTGTAGGATGGACTCCCGAGTCCACGCTGTCTCATCGGGAGGGTTACGCCGCCTTCAAACAACACCGTCGCCCCGGCGTGGCCGGCAAAAAACGATCCTCGGTTCTCCACGAAGCCCGCTTCGGGTACAATCGCGGATTGCCCAGAATTTTTTGCCGTCCTCTCCATGACTGAACTTCGTCGCAATCCTCTCCCCACCAGTATCGATGCCGTGACCGGTGCCCACACGGCGCCCAAGGTCGGCTTCGTCTCGCTCGGCTGCCCGAAGGCGCTGGTCGACTCCGAACAGATCCTGACCCAGCTGCGCGCGGAGGGTTACCAGACCGCCAAGTCCTACGACGGCGCCGACCTGGTGATCGTCAACACCTGCGGTTTCATCGACGCCGCGGTGCAGGAATCGCTCGATGCGATCGGCGAGGCGCTGGCCGAGAACGGCAAGGTCATCGTCACCGGCTGCCTGGGCGCGAAGAAGGATGCCTCGGGCGAGGACATCATCACCAAGGTGCACCCGAAGGTGCTGGCCGTGACCGGCCCGCACGCGGTGGCCGAGGTCATGAATTCGGTGCATACCCACCTGCCCAAGCCGCACGATCCCTTCGTGGACCTGGTCCCCGACCATGGCGTCAAGCTGACCCCGAAGCACTACGCCTACCTGAAGATTTCCGAAGGCTGCAACCACCGTTGCAGCTTCTGCATCATCCCGTCGATGCGCGGCGACCTGGTCTCGCGTCCGATCCATGAGGTCCTGACGGAGGCCGAAAACCTGTTCAAGGCCGGCGTCAAGGAACTGCTGGTGATCTCGCAGGACACTTCGGCCTATGGCGTGGACGTGAAGTTCCGCACCGGCTTCTGGAACGGCCGCCCGATCAAGACCCACATGACCCAGCTGGTCGAAGCCCTGGGCGTGCTCGCGCGCCAGTACGACGCCTGGGTGCGCCTGCACTACGTCTATCCTTACCCGCACGTCGACCAGGCGATCCCGCTGATGGGCGACGGCCACGTCCTGCCTTACCTGGACATCCCGATGCAGCACGCGCACCCGGACGTCCTCAAGCGCATGAAGCGTCCGGCCAGCGGCGAAAAGAACCTGGACCGCATCCTGGCCTGGCGCAAGATGAACCCGGACCTGACGATCCGCTCGAC
This sequence comes from Massilia sp., assembly GCF_032106685.1. GTDB lineage: Bacteria > Pseudomonadota > Gammaproteobacteria > Burkholderiales > Burkholderiaceae_D > Telluria. Next base: position 117,546 of record NZ_DAMCPG010000003.1, on the reverse strand, counting down.
TTTCATTGCCGGCTTCCCGGGCGAGACCGAGGCCGAATTCGAATACCTGCTGGACTTCCTGCGCGAAGCCCAGATCGACCGCCTCGGCTGCTTCGCGTATTCGCCGGTGGAGGGCGCCAGCGCCAATGAACTGGAAAATCCGGTGCCGGAAGAGGTGCGCGAGGAGCGCCGCGCGCGCGTCATGCTGTTGCAGGAAGAAATCTCGGCCAAGCGTCTGCAGGCCAAGGTCGGCAAGACCATCCGCGTGCTGGTCGACGAGGTCAACGCCCGCGAAGCGATCGGCAGGTCAAGCGCCGACGCGCCGGAAATCGACGGCGTCGTCCACATCAAGCGCTCGCTGGTGCCGGGCAAGGCCAAGCTCGCCGTCGGCCAGTTCGCCGACGTCGTCGTGACGAAAGCCGACGCCCACGACCTCTGGGCGACCGTGGCGTAATATGGTTCCGTAGGGTGGGTACTTGTACCCACCGATCTGGCACCGTAACATTGCCGGCCGCTGTCAGCACTGACAGCGCCGGCATTGTCGCATCAAGCGAGCCGAATTCACATCGCAAGAAAGGGCCCCCATGACCAAGAAGTCCCTCCAGACCACCCTGATCCACACCGACTATGCGCCCCCGACAGGCTTCGACGCCTACCCGCCCGGCATCCACCGCGCCTCGACCGTCCTGTTCGAGAACGTCGCCGCCCTGCGCTCGGGCGACTGGAAGAACAAGACCGCCTACACCTACGGCCTGCACGGCACCCCGACCACCTTTACGCTCGAAGCGCGCCTGGCCGAGATCGAGGGCGGCAACCACTGCCTGCTGGCGCCCTCGGGCCTGTCGGCGATCGCCATGGTCGATTTCGCCTTTCTCAAGAGCGGCGACGACGTCCTGCTGCCCGATAACGTCTACAACCCGAACCGCGAACTGGGCCGCTGGCTGGCGCAGGACTTCGGCATCAGCGCGCGTTACTACGACCCGCTGGTCGGGTCCGGCATCGCCGAACTGATCCAGCCGAACACGAAGCTGGTCTGGACCGAGGCGCCGGGTTCGGTGTCGATGGAAGTGCCGGACCTGCGCGCGATCTGCGACGCCGCCCACGCGCGCGGCGTGCTGGTAGCGCTGGACAACACCTGGGCCGCGGGGCTGGCGCTGCGCGGCTTCGACGTCGGCGCCGACATCGTCATGCACGCGCTGACCAAGTACCAGTCGGGCGGCTCGGACCTGTTGATGGGCGCGGTCATCACGCGCGAGCGCGCCGTCCACGACAAACTGGCCACCGCCCACATGCGCCTCGGCCTGGGCGTGAGCCCGGACGACGCCTACCTGGTGATGCGCGGCCTGCCGACCATGAAGCTGCGCTTCGAGGCCCACGACCGCGCCGCGCGCGAGGTGGCCGCCTGGCTCAAGGCCCGTCCCGAGATCGTGCGCGTGCTGCATCCGGCATTCGCGGACTGCCCGGGCCACGAGACCTGGAAGCGCGATTTCAGCGGCGCCGGCGGGCTGTTCTCGGTGATCTTCGACGAGCGCTACACCGAGGCGCAGACCGACCGCTTCGTCGATTCGCTGCAGTTGTTCGGCCTCGGCTACAGCTGGGGCGGCGCCAACAGCTTGGCGGTGCCGTACCGGATGCAGGCGATCCGCCGCGACTGGCAGGAGAAGGGAACGCTGGTGCGCTTCAATATCGGGCTGGAAGACCCGCGCGACCTGATCGCGGATATCGAGCAGGCGCTGGCGAAACTGTGAGGGTGGTGTGATGCCGCCTGCGGCTTCGGCGGCGTCAACGTTGAGGTGCTGGGGCGTCCGCGTGGGCACGGGTGCCCACCCTACGAAAATCGATGGATATCATGCCGTTGTAGGGTGGGCACCTGTGCCCACGCGGTACCACGTTTGAATAATCGAAACGCAACCGGGACGCAGCGCGGCGCCCCGATTCCAACTTACTGCTTCAACACCCGCCGCAGCGTATTGGCCAGGTCTTCCGCCGAGAACTTCGCCACGTAGGCGTCGGCGCCGACGTTCCTGACGTGTTCCTCGTTGGTGGTGCCCGACAGCGAGGAGTGGATCACCACCGGAATGTTCGCCATGCGGGCGCTTTTCTTGACGTTGCGGGTCAGGGTGAAGCCGTCCATTTCCGGCATCTCGAGGTCGGTCAGCACGAGGGCGACCTTGTCGGACGCGGTCTTGCCCTCGGCTTCGGCGGCATTCGCGATGCTGTTCAGCTGGTCCCAGGCTTCCTTGCCGCTCTTGGTCATGACGTAGGGCAGGCCCATCGCGTCCAGGCCCTGCTCGATGAGGGCGCGGGCGACCACCGAGTCGTCCGCCGCCAGCACGACCGAGCCCGGCTTGATCTGGATCCTGGCGCCGACCGCCTGCTGGCTGATCTCGGGGCTGGCGTCCGGGTTCAGGTTGCGCAGGATGGTCTCGACGTCGAGCACCTGGGCCAGGCGACCCTGCTCGCCATTCTCGCCCTCGAGGCGGGCGATGCTGGTGACCATGCCGCTGCCGGCGCTCTTTTCGGCCGACATCACCTGGCTCCAGTCCAGGCGCACGATCTCTTCCACGCTCTCGACCGCGAAGGCCTGGGTGGTGCGGGCGAATTCCGTGACCAACATGATGTTCAGGCCGGTTTTCGGCTTGACGCCGGCGATCGCCGGCAGGTCGAGCACCTGGATGATCTGCCCGCGCAGGTTGACCACGCCGAGCACGTGCGGCGGCGAACCCGCCACCGCGGTGATCGCCGGCATGGCGACGATTTCGCGGATCTTGAATACGTTGATGCCGAACAGCTCGTTGTGCTCGCCCTTGTCGTCGCCGCCGAGGCGAAACAGCAGCAACTCGAACTTGTTGGTGCCCGTCAGATTGCTGCGCTCGTCGACTTCCTGCTGAACCGATTTCATATGTCGCCCTGAAAATTAATGATGCCCTCGGGAAAGCATTCTAGCCGTGAAAAGGACGAAATTGTAAAGACGGGCTTAAACAGGCATGGATTTGTTGCTGTTCAGATCCAAAAAACCACGAATCAGGCGGTAGGCCTTCCAGACCCACGCGATACCCCATATCAACAATGCCACAGGCAGGCCGACGATGGTCGCGAACAGGATGCCGCCGACCACCATCCACAGCACGTAGAACCAGAACGAGCGCAGCATCCAGGTATGGTGGCTGTACACCATGGTGCCCGCGGTGTCGGGCCGCTTGATGTAGTTGACGATCACCGGCAGGATCGACAGCATACCCAGCGAAAAGAAGAAAGTGGCGGCATGGACCAGGTAGAGAATGCGCGCCAGTTGCTTGGCGTCTTCGATTCCACGGTCCAGGACGAGTTCTTGCGACATGATCAGGCTCCTTCGGGACGACCCCGCTTGTTTTGATTGTAACAGTCCTGCATGGCGATTTCGCCAAGCTTGCGTGCAGGCCAACGCTGCGATGTTAAAGCCTGAAGCCGCAGTGTCAAAGCTGCATGCTAGAGCTGTGACTCGACCCAGGCGACGATCCGGCCCGCGTCCATGGCGCCGGCCTGGCGCGCGATCTCGCGTCCGCCGCGGAACAGGGCCAGGGTCGGAATGCTGCGGATCGCGAAGCGCGCCGACAGGTCCTGGGCGCGTTCGGTATCCACCTTCAGCAGGCGCACGCGCGGCTCGAGGCGCTGCGCCGCCTGCGCGTAGTAGGGCGCCATCATCTTGCAGGGGCCGCACCAGTCGGCCCAGAAGTCGACCAGCACCGGGATGTCGTTGCGCGTGACGTGGCGGGTGAACCCCTCGGACGAGACGTCCAGCGGCCGGCCGGCAAACAATGCTCCCGCGCATTTGCCGCACACGGGCTGGTCGGCCAGGCGTTCGGAAGCGAGACGGTTGACGGCCTCGCATTGCGGGCACACGATGTGGATCGGATCGCTCACGGTGTCATCTCCTCGGACAATGGATGTTGGCGCTATTGTAAGCCGGGCGGAGCGGGCGCGTGGTTCGCGCGCCGGTGCACGCAGGCCCTGGTAGCGAAGCTCAACCATGCGCCGCAGCAACGGCACCGGACGTAGAATCGCTTTATTAGCCATTGCGATAAAGCCAATGACCAAACCCACCCAGGCCTGCACCCAACTGATCGGCTGCGCCGGCTGGAGCCTGCGCAGCGAGCACGCCGCGCACTTCCCAAGCGCGGGCAGCCACCTCGAGCGCTACGCCGCCGTCTTCCCGATGGTCGAGATCAACTCGTCCTTCTACCGCCCGCACCAGCCCAAGACCTATGCGCGCTGGGCCGAGAGCGTGCCCGACGCCTTCCGCTTCGCGGTCAAGGTGCCGCGGTCGATCACCCACGACGCCGGCTTGCGCGACGTCGACGCGCTGCTGGAGCGCTTCGCCGGCGAGGCCGGCGCCCTGGGCAAGAAGCTCGGCTGCCTGCTGGTGCAACTGCCGCCGAAGTTCGGCTTCCACGACGAGACCGTGCGCGACTTCTTCCTGCGCCTGCAGACGCGTTTCGACTGCATGATCGCCTGCGAAGGCCGGCACCCGAGCTGGTTCAGCGATACCGCCACCGAGCTGCTGCGCGAGCGCGGCGTGACGCGCGTGATCGCCGATCCGCCCGCCGGCCAGCCGGGGCCGCACGTGCCGACCACGGAGGACATCTACGTGCGCCTGCATGGCGCCCCGCGCATCTATTACTCGTCCTATTCGCAGGCCTACCTGGAGGCGCTGGCGCGCGACCTGGCCGTGCACAGCGCGGCCGGCCGCACCGTCTGGTGCATCTTCGATAACACGGCGGCCGGCGAGGCGGTGCCGAACGCGCTCGAGGTCTTGCGTGCGTGCCGGGACGGCGCGGCGCCAACCGTGTGATACTGGGTCCATGGTCACGGCGCGCTTTCGCTTCTACGGGGAACTGAACGATTTCCTGCCGCGCGAGCGGCGCGGGCGCGCGTTCGCCACGTCTTGCGCGCGCGCCGCCACGGTCAAGCACATGATCGAGGCGCTGGGCGTGCCGCACACGGAGGTCGAACTGATCCTGGCGAACGGCGAGACCAGCGACTTCGACCGCTTGCTGGAAGAGGGCGACCGGGTCGCGGTCTACCCGAAGTTCGAGACCTTCGACATCACGCCGCTGCTGCGCGTGCGCGAGCGTCCACCGAGGCGTCCGCGCTTCGTGGCCGACGCCCATCTCGGCGGCCTGGCGCGCCTGCTGCGCATGGCCGGTTTCGACACGCTCTACGACAACCATTACCACGACGACCAGATCGCCGCCATCGCCGTTGACGAGGACCGGGTCGTGCTCACGCGCGACCGCGAGCTGCTCAAGCGGCGCACGGTCACGCACGGCTGCTACCTGCACGCCTTGAGGCCGGCGCAGCAGTTCCACGAACTGTTCGAGCGGCTCGACCTGGCCGCCAGCGCGCGGCCGTTCACGATCTGCCTGCACTGCAACCTGCCGCTGCGCGCGGTCGACAAGGCGGCCGTGCTGCACCGGTTGCCGCCTTCGGTGCGCGCACTGCACGACGAATTCAATACCTGCGACCGCTGCGCGCGGGTGTTCTGGAAGGGCTCGCACCACAAGCGGATGACCGAACTCCTGGACAGCGTCACGGGTGCTGCGCGGCAGCGCGCGCCCGGGGTAGAATCGGCGGCGAATCCGGATCCTGGACCCTAGCCGCGTGAACGAACCCGCCGTCAGCCTGCCGTTCCCGATCCGCACCGAGTGCCCGCCCGGCGCCTGCGTGTGCGGGTACGAGCGCGTCCTGGCCGATCCCCAGGCCGACCACCGCCCGCTGGCGATCGACCGCCGCCAGGAGCAGATGCTGGTCGCGCGCATCGAGCGCGTGACGGACTACGCCGACCTGCGGCACGTGCAGGAGCTGATCCGCCAGAACGTCGGCGCCGAGCTGCGCATCGCGCCCGGTCCGAACGAGGTGCGCACCGTGCGCGGCATCATCATCGTCCTCGAGGACAAGCCGGGCCTGTGCAGGAAGGTGAGGCAGTCGGTGCCGGCGGCGGTGCGCCGCCTGCTGCAGGAAAAGCCCGAGATCGCCTATGCGATCCTCGACGCGCACGACCTGTTCGGCGCTCTACACTGAATGTCGCCGCTCAGGTCTTGACGATGTACTTCAGCACGAAGCCGACCAGCAGGCAGGCCGCCATCACCAGCGACAGTCCGCCGTGGAACATGTCGCTGCCGACGGAGACCTCGCGCGACATCTCTTCCTTGCTCATCTTGCCGGCGCGCGTCAGCACCACCGGGCGCAGCAGGCCCTGGATGCCGAGCAGGACCAGGCCGATGCCGATCAGGGTCTCGCCGGTGAGGCCGCGCTCGATGCCGGTCGACAGGCCCATGCCGCCCAGGCCGACGCCGAACAGGAACCAGAAGGCGCGCGAACCCGGGTAACGCTTGAATTTGGAAGTCTCCATGCTTTCTCTTTCGACAGCGTAAAGTCCGGCATTATAGCGGGGCGCCGGCGCGCAGCCGCGGCTTGAAGACCACCAGCGCCAGCGACAGCACGACCAGGACGATGCCGGCCCACTGCCAGGGCGTGATGACGTCGCCCAGGGCGAGCATCCCGGCGGCGATGCCGACCGGCGGCACCGCCAGGCCGAAGGGCGCGACGCGGTTGGCCGGATGGCGCTTGAGCAGGCCGGTCCACAGCGCATAACCGAGGATGGTCGCGAACCAGCCCAGGTAGGCGAGCGAGGCCCAGGCGGTGTTCGACAGGGCGCGCCAGTCCCAGCGCGTTCCCGCCGGGTCGAAGGCCAGCGACAGCAGCACGAAGGGGACGATGGGCACCAGGCTGCTCCAGACCATGAAGGGCACGACCTCGAAGCGCGGCGCCGCTTCGCGGGCGCGCCGCACCACGATGTTCGAGGCCGCCCACATCGCCGCCGAGGCCACGGTCAGCAGGAAGCCGGCCACGGTCAGTTGCGTGCCGCCGTTGCGCTGGAGGACGTCGATCCCGAAGCAGGCCAGGCCGAGCGCGGCGATCGCCATGGCGGCCTTCAGACCTGCGCCGACGCGCTCGCCCAGCAGCACGAAGCCGAACAGGGCGGTGAAGAAGACCTGCATCTGCAGCAGCACCGGCGCCAGCGAAGCGGACATCCCGGCGCGCAATGCCAGGAACAGCAGCCCGAACTGGCCGACACCCTGGAACAGCCCGTACAGCAGCACCCAGCGCGCGGCCAGCCGCGGCGGCCGCACGAACAACGCCAGCGGCAGGAAGGCGAACAGGTAGCGTCCGGCGCCCAGCTGGAAGGGCGTCAGTTCGCGCAGGCCCAGCTTCATGGCGACGAAGTTGGTGCCCCAGACCAGCACCACGCACAGCGCGGCGGCGTAATCGCGCCCGCCCAGCACGCCCGCTTCCTGCACGGGTGCAGCGGCCGGGCCTGCGTCGGCGTCGGCTTTAATGTCCCTGCCCGCCGCCAAGGTAGGCCGCCACCACCTTGGGATCGTGCTTCAGGCTCTCGGCCGGGCCGTGCACCGAGATGCGGCCGTTCTCCAGCACGTAGCCGTAGTCGGCCACGTTCAGCGCGGCGGCGGCGAACTGCTCGACCAGCAGCATGGTCACGCCTTCCTTCTTCAGGCGCGTGATGATGCGGAACACTTCCTCGACCAGGATGGGCGCCAGGCCCATCGAGGGTTCGTCGAGCAGCACCACGTCGGGGTTGAGCATGACGGCGCGCGCCATGGCCAGCATCTGCTGCTCGCCGCCGGACAGGGTGCCGGCCAGCTGCTCGCGCCGCTCCTTCAGGCGCGGGAACAGCTCCATCGCCCGTTCCAGGTCGTGCGCCACGTCGCCCTTCGGCCGCGCCCGGGTAAAGCGCGGGAAGGCGCCCAGCAGCAGATTATCGGTGACGCTCATCGTGGCGAACACCCGCCGTCCCTCGGGCGAATGCGCCAGGCCGCTCCTTGCGATGCGGTGCGAGTCGAGCCCGGTGATGTCCTTGCCGCCCAGCGTCACCTTGCCGGCGCGCGGCTTGATCATGCCCGAGATGGCGCGCATGGTGGTGGTCTTGCCGGCGCCGTTGGAGCCGATCAGGGTCACCAGGCTGCCTTTCGGGACGTCGAGCGAGATGCCGTGCAGGACCTGCACCTTGCCGTAGGCCGCTTCCAGATTCTGTATCGTCAGCATGATGTCTCCTAGATGGCGGCCGCGGCGGGCGGCGTGGTGTCGGCGGCGCCGCCGAGGTAGGCCTCGATGACGCGCGGGTCGGCCTGCACGCTGGCCGGGCTGCCTTCGGCGATCTTCTGGCCGAAGTCGAGCACGGTCACGGTGTCGGAAATCGACATCACCACGTCCATGTGGTGCTCGATCAGGATGATGGTGATGCCGTGGTCGCGGATCTTGCGGATGATCGCCATCAGCTCGCGGATGTCGGGCGCGGTCAGGCCGGCGGCCGGTTCGTCGAGCAGCAGCAGGCGCGGGTCGAGCGCCAGCGCGCGGCCGATCTCGAGCAGGCGCTGCTTGCCGTAGGGGAGGTTGCGCGCCTCCTCGTCGGCCAGGTTCGACAAGCCCACGAATTCCAGGATCGCCGCCGCGCGCTTGCGCGCCGCCGCTTCTTCGCGCCGCACGCGCGGGGTCTTGAGCATGGCGTCGAACACGTTCGAGCGGAAGCTGTGGTGCAGGCCGACCAGCACGTTCTCGGTGGCGGTCATCTCGCCGAACAGCTGCACGTTCTGGAAGGTGCGCGCCACGCCGCCGAGCGCGATCTGGGACGGCGAGCGGCCGGTGATGCGCTCGCCCGCGAACACGACGGTGCCGGCGGTCGGCTTGTAGATGCCGGTCAGGACGTTCATCATCGTGCTCTTGCCCGAGCCGTTGGGGCCGATCAGGCCGTGCACGGCGCCGCGCGCCACGGCCAGGTCGACCTGGTTCAGCGCCTTCAGGCCGCCGAACTGCATCAGGATGTTCTCTGCGCGCAGCAGGTCGCCGCCGTCCGATTCCTTGCGGATGCCGGCGAACGGATCGGCGGCGCCGTCGGCATCGACCGCGCGGGTGTGCGCCACGCGGCGCCCGAACAGCTGGCGCAGGAAGCCGACGATCCCTTCCTGCAGGTAGTAGACGACGAACAGCGTCATCAGGCCGAAGATGGTCAGGCGCCAGTCGACCATGTTCTCGATCCGGTAGGACCAGACCGCCAGGCCGACCGTGGCGGCCAGCGGCACCAGCACCCGGCGCGCCGTGGTGCGGCGGCGCGCCAGGGCGACCGCCGAGCCGAGCACCCCGAGGATGGCGGCGCTGAGCGCGATCTGGCGGAACAGCGCGATGTCGGCCAGCAGGCTGGGCAGCATGACGACGATGATCGCGCCGATGATCGAACCCGTGCGGGTCTTGCGCCCGCCCATGATCACCGCCAGCAGGAACAGGATGGTCAGCTCGAAGTTGTAGGTGTTCGGCGAAACGTACTGCTCGGAGTAGGCATACAGGCTGCCGGCCAGGCCGGCCAGGGCCGCGCTGATCACGAAGGCATACACCTTGTAGCGGTAGACCGAGACCCCCATGCAGTCGGAGGCGATCGGGCTGTCGCGCAGCGCCTCGAAGGCGCGCCCGAAGTGCGACTTGAGCAGGAAGTGCACCACGGTCAGCGCGGCCACCATGAAGACCGCGACCATGTAGAAGTATTCGGTCTCGTGCAGCTCGCGCCCGAACAGGCTCGGCTTGGTCAGGGTGATGCCCATCGGCCCTTGCGTGACGAAGGACATCTCGTTGATCAGGATCTGGATGATGGTGCCGAAGGCCAGGGTCACCATCGCCAGATAGGGGCCGGTGACGCGCAGCGCCGGCAGCGCCAGCACGGCGCCGAACAGGGCGGTGCCGAGGATGCTGGCCGGGATCGCCAGGAACCAGGGCGTCCCGAAGTGCATGATCAGCGCCGCCGTGACGTAGGAACCGATGCCGAACAGGCCGGCGTGGCCGAGCGAGACCTGGCCGGTGTAGCCGACCACGATGTCGAGCCCGAACAGCAGGATCGCGTAGATCAGGATGGTCTCGACCAGGTGGACGTAGTAGGGATTGGTGACGACCAGCGGAAAGGCCGCCAGCACGGCGATCCCGGCGAGGGAGGCGAGCAGGGTCTTCTTGTTCATGGTCAGACCTTCTTGATCGCGGCCTTGCCGAACAGGCCGGAAGGCTTCACGGCGAGCACCAGCAGCAGGAGCAGCAGGGCCGGCACGTCCTTGTAGCCGGTCGAGATGTAGTAGCCGGCCAGGGTCTCGGAGATGCCCATGATCAGGCCGCCGACGATGGCGCCCATGCCCGAGGTGAGGCCGCCGATGATCGCCACCGCGAAGGCCTTCAGGCCGAGCGAGGCGCCCATGGTGGCGCCGGTCAGCGTCACGGGCGCGACCAGCACGCCGGCGAAGGCCGCGGTCGCCGAGGACAGCGCGTAGGAGAAGGTGATCACGCGGCCGGTGTTAATGCCCATCAGGCCGGCGGCGTCGCGGTCGTTCGAGGTCGCGACCACGGCCTTGCCGTAGATCGACTTGCGGTTGAACAGCTCGACCGCCAGCATGATGAGGAGGGCGCCGGCGATCACCGCGACCTGCATCGGCTGCACGTTGGCGCCCATCACCTGGAACGGCGTCGAGTCGAGCGGCGAGGGGAAGGGCATGTCTTCCTTGCCCCAGATGTTCTCGGCGATGTTCTTGAAGATGATGGCCAGCGCGATGGTCGACATGATCCAGCCGAACTCGCTTTTGAGCTTGATGGCGGGACGCACGCCGATCCATTCGACGAAGGCGCCCTGGGCCGCGCCGAACAGGATCACCAGCGGGATCATGAGCCAGTAGCTCATGTAGGGGCCGCCGTGGATGTTGCCCACCAGGCTGAGGCCCACCAGGGCGCCCAGCATCAGGGCCTCGCCCTGGCCGAAGTTCAGGGTGCCCGAGGTGGCGAAGGTTAATTGGTAGCCGAATGCGATGACGGCATAGATCATGCCGAGCGCGATCCCGCTGAAGACCAGCTGCAGAAGAATTTCCATGATGTTCACCCGTGGGGCGGCGCGCGCGCCGCCGGTCGACAGAAAGCGAGACTGAAACCGAACGCAGGACGGCGCGGCGGATACGGCGCGTCCCCGGCCGGCCCCGAAGCCGGGGCCGGCCGTGCTACGTTAGCGTGACGATGCGGCGCTGCCTCGGCCTTACTTGGCCAGGACGACGCGTCCGCCGCGCACTTCGCCGAAGCGGGTGTTCTCGAAGTTGATCGCTTCGTGGTCGGTTTTGCTGTAGGGCTTGTTGTAGGTGGTGACCACGCCCTCGACCTTCTCGTTCAGGTTTTCCAGCGCGGCCTTCACTTTCGGCCCTTCGGTGCTGCCGGCCTGCTTCATGGCGGCGGCCAGCAGGTAGACCGAGTCGTAGCCCTGGGCGGCGGAGACGGCCGACGGCATGCGGCCGCCCGGCGGATTGTAGGCCTTGACGTAGGCGTCGATGAAGGCCTTGCGGCGAGCGGTGTCGCCTTCCTGGATGAAGGTCTGCGGCATGCGCGTGCCTTCCGAGTTCTTGCCGGCGTTGTCGATGAAGTTGGCCATGGCCAGGGTCCAGCTGCCGATCATCGGCACCTTCCAGTTCAGCTTTTCCATGCCGTTGGCGATCTGGGCCAGCTCGGGGCCGATGCCGTAGGTGAGCACCACGTCGGCGCCGGCCTGCTTGGCCTTGAGCAGCTGGGGCGTCATGTCGACGTCCTTCAGGTTGTATTTTTCGACGGCGACGGGCTTGATGCCTTTCTGCTCCAGCGCCTTCTCCAGGTCTTCGCGGCCGAGCTGGCCGTAGCTGGTGGAGTCGGCCAGGATGGCGACCTTCTTGAAGCCGCGGCGGGTCACGGCTTCCTCGACGATCATCGCGGACTGGATGGTGTCGCTGGCGGAGTTGCGGAAGATGTAGTTGTCCGGCTGGTTGGCGAACTGCTTGGTGATGACGGAGCCGGTGGCGACGTTGTTCATCACCGGGATCTTCGCGTTCTGGTAGAAGCGCTGCGAGGCCAGGGCCACGGTGGTATTGATGTAGCCGACGGTGGCGGCGACGCGTTCCTTGTTGATCAGCTCCTGGGCGATCTGCACGCCGCGCTCGGGCTTGGCCTCGTCGTCGCGCTCGACCATCTGCAATTGCCGTCTCAGCACGCCGCCCTTGGCATTGATCTCCTGGACCGCCAGCTTGACGCCGTCACGCATCGATACGCCCATCGGTGCCGAACCGCCCGTGAACGGTCCGGTCACGCCGATCTTGATCGGCTCGGCGGCCATGCCCGACATCGAGAAACCCAATGCTACACCTGCAACCAATGCTTTCATGCTGAAATTCATTTGCTGTCTCCGTAGTGGTTTTTTAGTCTTGCCGTACGCCGGGCCGCGAGGCGGAAAAGCACCGCCGAGGCGCGATCGACAAATCATTGTAGGTTAGCAATTGGCCAACAGCAAACGATTGCTGTGACGCGTCGCACCATGCAAACTAAATATTTTTACGTAGGCAAACAGTAAGAAACAGGTAAGCAAACAGGCGTATTTTTGCGCGAAAAAAAGGCCGCACGGACGGTGCGGCCTCCCTGTTCTGGTGCAAGCGCAAGGCGGCAAAGCCGCCCGCACGCGCACGCGCGGTCAGCGACGGTGGTAGCGCGGACGCGCATGATGATGGTGACCGCCCCAGCTGCGGCCGAAGCTGAAGCCCAGTCCGAGCGAGACCGGCGGATACCAGTACGGGTCCTGCACGACGACCGGCGCCGGCGACCCATAGACTGGGTAAGCCGGATACGCCGAATACGCCGGCTGCGTCACGTACACCGGGTTGCTGGGCGCCGGATTGACGACGACCGGCGAGCTGGTCACGACACCGGCGTCGCCGGCACGCGCGCCCGTGCCCAGCGGCACCGGCGTCACCGAGACGACTTGCCACCCGTCCGGATCGGCGGCCTGGGCGTAGCCGCGGGTGCCATAGTTGGCCGGCCCGGGGTACTGCGTGGCGCAGCCCGTAAGCGCCGCCAATGCAGCGGTAATGACGATGAGTTTTTTCATGACGGTCCTCCTGATGCCGCCATGATAGTTTATGGTTGTCCATTTTGGCGTGGAATTACAGCTTGTTACAGGTCCCCCGGTCATGGCCGCTTAGCGGTAGCTGAACTCGAGCGGCGGTGTGGTGGCCGACACAAAAGGCGCGAGCGGGAAGGCGTTGGCGATCGCCTGGTAGCCGGCGTCGTTCGGGTGCAGGTGGTCGTTGCTGTCGTAGGCGGGCAGGATGCGCCCGGGAGAGTCGGGGTCGCGCAGGGCCAGCTCGACGTCGGTCACGGCGTCGAATTCGCCGCTGCCGCGGATCCAGTCGTTGGCCGCGCGGCGCACTGCCTCGCGCGCGCTGGTGTAGTACTTGAAGCCTTCCATGGGCGGCAGGGTGGCGCCGATGACCGTGATTTCGCGCGCGCGGGCGCGTGCGATCAATTGGCGGTAGCCGGCGACCAGGTCGGCCACCGGAATCGGGTTCGCGCCCGGGCTGTAGCAGATGTCGTTGATGCCGATGAAGACCGACAGGTAGCGCACGCCGCAGGTCGCCAGCACGTCGCGGTCGAAGCGCTCGAGCGTGTCGCGTCCGGCCGTCAGCGCGGTCGCGTAGTCGCTGAGCATCAGGTTGCCGCTCAAGCCGCGGTTGACCACGCCGATGCGCCCGCCTGCGCCCAGGGCCGATTGCAGGCGCCGCGCCAGGTAGTCGGTCCAGCGCCGGTTGGTATTGCCGATGCTGCCGACGCCGTCGGTCAGCGAGTCGCCGAGCGCGACCAGCGCCGGGACGGCGGCGGCGACGTCGACCTCGGTCAGGAAGGGCCAGTAGGAGACCGAGCGCGAGACCGGCATCGCCACGGTGGAGGTATAGTCGCCGGCCGGCGACACGTAGCCGGTCTGCAGCGCGGTGTTGTGGAGGGTGGTGGCCTCGGCGGCGCCCGGCAGGTAGAGGCTGATGGCCAGGTCGGCCTGGGCCGGGAGGGCGAACTCGACCGGGTCGGACAGCGCCGGCGCGCCGGCCGGGATGGTGATCGCCGACTGGCCGCCGAAGCTGAGCTGGCGCTGGGTGGACTGGATCACGCCGGCGCCCGAGGCGCGCAGGGCGACGCTGGCGGCGCCGATGCGCAGCGCCGTGCTGCCCATCTCGTTGGAAAGCCGGACACGCACGCGCGAGCCGCCGATGCTGGTGCGCACCACCAGGCGCAGCGTCTGGCTGGTGAAGCTCTGCACGCTGGCGGCGGGCGGCGGGCCGGCCGGGGCCGTGCCCCAGGTGGCGCACCAGCGTTCGCCGGGGCCGGCGGCGCTCTGGGCCGCCGCCGGCAGCGCGGGAGCGGCGAGGCTGGCCGCGATCAGGGGACCGGCGCGCAGGAACTGGCGGCGCGTGGGACGGACGCGGCCGTGATCGGCGGACGGGCGAGGCGGGGGGGCGTGCATACCTTGGCTCCATCAAAAAATGGGCGGTACCGGGACCGCGACAGGCGAGCGATGGCTACCTGTCCAATCTAAATCGCCGCCGCGGGCGACTCAAGAGAAGCTCGGCAAGGCGTTTGCGCTGGCGCAGAAATTGATGAGATTGAGCTTGCGTTCAGGCAATTCATTGCTGAATGCAAAGAAGGGGGATGCCTGGCAAGCCGAGAAGAGGGACCGGAGGCTTGGCCCCCAGGAAGACGGTGAAATAAAATTTCATCGAACGGAAGTCCATGAAATTTTATTTCGCAAGGTGCAGACGTCGGCGCGCGCGGTCCGCATGCCGCGCCGGCCGCGAGACGCGTTTCAGCCCAGCACCGCCAGCACGCCGTCCAGCCCGCTGAAGTTGAGGGCCACGTCGGCCTGGGCGCGCACCACCGGCTTGGCGCGGAAGGCGACCGACAGGCCGGCGATGCCCATCATCTTGAGGTCGTTGGCGCCGTCGCCCATGACGATGGCCTGGCGCGGGTCGATGCCGATGTCGTCGCAGACGCGCTGCACGGTGCGCATCTTTTCGTCGGCGTCGACGATGCCGCCGACCACGCGGCCCGTGAGCCGGCCGTTCTCGATCTCGAGCACGTTGGCGTGCGCGTAGTCCAGGCCCAGGCGCCGCTGCAGGCGCTCGGTGAAGAAGGTGAAGCCGCCCGACACCAGGAGCGTCTTCAGGCCGGCCGCACGCACCGCGGCCAGCATGCTTTCCGCGCCCATCGACAGGCGCAGGCGTTCTTCATAGACGCGTTCCAGGCTCGACGCTTCCAGCCCCTCGAGCAGGGCCACGCGGCGCGCCAGGCTGGCCGCGAAATCGAGTTCGCCGCGCATCGCGCTTTCCGTGATCTCGGCGACCCGGGGCTTCAGGCCCTGCATGTCGGCGATCTCGTCGATGCACTCGATCGTGATCAGGGTCGAGTCCATGTCCATCGCGACCAGGCCGAAGTCGCGCAGGGTGCGGCCGGCCTCGATGAAGGTGGCGTCCACGCCCAGCACCATGGCCTGGGTCTGCAGCTGCTGGACGACCTCGGGCGCCGCCTGCACGCCCTCGCAACGCACCGCGTGCGGCGACAGCGCCACCACGCGCGTCGGCCGCGCCTGCGCGCCGAGCGCGGCCAGGTGTCCCAGCGCCGCGTTCGGCCCCTGCAATACCAGATTCATCGTCATGCTATTCAAAACCTTTATGCCAGCAGTTGTTTGATCGTTTGCTTCACCTGCGTCACGCGCGTCGCCAGGTCCGGCATGCTGGCGGTGATGCGCAGCTTGTCCTGGCCGGCCAGCTTGACGTGGCGGTTCTTCTGGATCAGCGTGATGATCCTGATCGGGTCGATCGGCGGCTGTTCCATGAACTGCAGGCTGGCCGCTTCGCCGTGGGCGTCGATCTTGACGATGCCGACCTCCTTCGCCGCGATGCGCAGGCGGTGGGTCTCGATCAGCGCCTTGACCGGCTCCGGCAGTTTGCCGAAGCGGTCGATCAGCTCTTCCTGCATGTCGTCGATGCGCGCCTGGGTCTCGCAGTTGGCCAGGCGCTTGTAGATCGACAGGCGCTCGTGGACGTCGCCGCAGAAGTCGGCCGGCAGCAGGGCCGGGCAGTGCAGGTTGATCTCGGTGGTCGACGACAGGGGCGCGGCCAGGTCCGGCTCCTTGCCGGCCTTGAGCGCGCGCACCGCCTCGTTCAGCATGTCCGAATACAGCTGGAAGCCGACCTCCAGCATCTCGCCGGACTGGTTCTCGCCCAGCACTTCGCCGGCGCCGCGGATTTCCAGGTCGTGCATGGCGAGGTAGAAGCCGCTGCCCAGTTCCTCCATGGCCTGGATCGCGTCCAGGCGGCGCTGCGCCTGCTTGGTCAGGTTCGAGACGTCGTTCACCAGCAGGTAGGCATAGGCCTGGTGGTGCGAGCGGCCGACGCGCCCGCGCAGCTGGTGCAGCTGGGCCAGGCCGAATTTGTCGGCGCGGTGCATGATGATCGTGTTCGCGGTCGGCACGTCGATGCCGGTCTCGATGATGGTCGTGCACAGCAGGATGTTGAAGCGCTGGGCCACGAAGTCGCGCATCACCTTTTCCAGGTCGCGCTCGTGCATCTGGCCGTGGGCGATGCCGATGCGCGCCTCGGGCAGGAGCTCGCGCAGCATCGCGTGGCGGTTCTCGATTGTCTCGACCTCGTTGTGCAGGAAGTAGATCTGGCCGCCGCGCTTCAGTTCGCGCAGGCAGGCTTCGCGGATCACCGAGCCGTCCTCGCTGCGCACGAAGGTCTTGATCGCCAGGCGCTTCTGGGGCGCGGTGGCGATGATGGAAAAGTCGCGCAGGCCTTCCAGGGCCATGCCGAGCGTGCGCGGGATCGGCGTCGCGGTCAGGGTCAGCACGTCGACTTCCGCGCGCAGGGCCTTCAGGGCCTCCTTCTGGCGCACGCCGAAGCGGTGCTCCTCGTCGATGATGACCAGGCCCAGGCGGGTGAACTTCACGTCCGGCGACAACAGCTTGTGGGTGCCGATCACGATGTCGAGCGTGCCGTCGGCCATGCCCCTGATCGCATTGTTGATTTCCTTGCCGGTCCGGAAGCGCGACAGCTCCGCGATGCGCACCGGCCAGTCGGCGAAGCGGTCGGCGAAGGTCTGGGCGTGCTGCTCGGCCAGCAGCGTGGTCGGCGCCAGGATCGCCACCTGCTTGCCGCCCATGACGGCGATGAAGGCGGCGCGCAGCGCGACCTCGGTCTTGCCGAAGCCGACGTCGCCGCAGACCAGGCGGTCCATCGGCCGCCCCGAGGTCATGTCGCGGATCACGTTGTTGATCGCCTCCGCCTGGTCCGGGGTCTCGTCGAAGCCGAAGCTCTGGGCGAAGTTCTCGTAGTCGGTGGCGGAGTATTCGAAGGCGTGGCCGGTGCGCGCGGCGCGGCGGGCGTACAGGTTCAACAGCTCGGCGGCGGTGTCGCGCACCTGCTCGGCGGCTTTTCTCTTGGCCTTGTCCCACTGGCCGGAGCCGAGGGCGTGCAAGGGGGCGTCCTCCGGGGACGTGCCCGAGTACCTTGAAATGACGTGCAATTGCGAGACCGGCACATAGAGTTTCGACTCTTTGGCGTACTCCAGGTGCAGGAACTCGGTCTCGCCTTCGCCCAAGTCCATGCTCATCAGGCCCATGTAGCGGCCGATGCCGTGGTTGATGTGCACCACCGGGTCGCCGATCTTCAGCTCCGACAGGTCGCGCACCATCGATTCGACCTGGCTCGTCGCTTCCTGCTTCTTCTTGCCGGCGCGCCGGCCGGAGCCCGCATACAGCTCGGTCTCGGTGACGAAGGCCAGGCAACCGCTCGCCTGCTCGAACAGTTCGAAGCCGGCCTGCAGCGGCGCCACGCCCAGCACCACTTTCGCATCGCTGGCGCGCAGGCCTTCGAAGCCTTCGACCGGCGCGACCTCGAGCTTGTACTCGTTGAAGTACTGCTGCAGGGTTTCGCGGCGGCCGTTGGAGTCGGCGCAGATCATCACGCGGCAGTTCGTCCGCGCCAGGTAGGCGCGCAGGTTGGCCAGCGGGTCGTCCAGGCGCCGGTTGACGGCGATGTCGGGAACCGGCGCGGACAGTTCGGACGCGGCCGGGTTGGCCTCGCGCCCGATGTTCCAGCGCCCGTGCGGCTTGGCGCAGGTGAAGAACTGCTCGGCGCCGAGGAAGAGTTCGGCCGGCTCGAGGATCGGGCGTTCGCGGTCGCTCTTCAGGAAGCGGTAGCGCGATTCGGTGTCGAACCAGAAGCGCCCGATCGCGGCCTCGATGTCGCCGACCATGGCCAGCGGGCTGTCCTTCGGCAGGTAGTCGAACAGGGTCGCCGTCTCTTCGAAAAACAGCGGCAGGTAGTATTCGATGCCGGCCGAGGCGATGCCGTTGCCGATGTCGCGGTAGATCGGCGAGCGCGAGGGATCGCCCTCGAAGCGCTCGCGCCAGCGGCCGCGGAAGGCGGTGCGTGCCCCTTCGTCCATCGGGAATTCGCGCCCCGGCAGCAGCCGCACTTCCTTCACCGGGTACAGCGAGCGCTGGGTGTCGGCATCGAAGGTGCGGATGGTCTCGATCTCGTCGCCGAACAGGTCGAGCCGGTAGGGCAGGGCGGAGCCCATCGGGAACAGGTCGATCAGGCCGCCGCGCACCGAGTACTCGCCGGGCGACATCACCTGCGACACGTGGGTGTAGCCGGCCAGGGTCAGCTGCGACTTGAGCTTCGCTTCGTCCAGGCGCTCGCCCTGGCGGAAGAAGAAGGTGTAGGCGGCGAGAAAGGACGGCGGGGCCAGGCGCACCAGCGCGGTCGACGCGGGCACGACCAGCACGTCGCACTGGCCGTTCTGGATCTCGTGCAGGGTCGCCAGGCGCTCGGACACCAGGTCCTGGTGCGGCGAGAAGGCGTCGTAGGGCAGGGTTTCCCAGTCCGGCAGCAGGTGGCAGGCCAGCTTGCCGTCGGCGAACCAGGCGATCTCGTCCTGCAGGCGCTGGCCGTCGCTGGCATTCGCCACGATGACGGTGAGCATCTGCTGGTTTGCCTTGAACGCGAGGCCGGCAAGGGCGAGCGCATAGGCGTCGGAGGAACCGGCAAGGGCCGGCAGGACGAAACGTTGACCCGGTTTAGGGAGGTGCTTGTTGAGATCGAAAGGCATTCAGGCGCGCATTACAATCGGTGCGATGGGTCGTTCATTATAGACGAAGGGGCTTGTTTTCGCCCCGCGCACCCATGCGCCCGGTATGCTTTTCTAGCGCCTGCGCATGCTGGAAAACACGACCCCGGCCAGGATGAAGCCGAAGCCGGCCGCGTGGTAGAGCCGCGGCGCCTCTCCCAGCAGCGGCCAGGCGGCCAGGGTGGCGAACAGCGGGATCAGGTAGAGCGACATGCTGGCGCGCGCCGGGCCGGCGATCGACACAAGACGGTCAAAGCAGAAATAGGCGCCCAGGCTCGGCACCACGGCCAGGAAGGCCAGGGCCGCGTACAGGCGCGGGTCGCCGAAGTCCGGCACCGTGCCGGTGAATGCCTCCAGCGCCGCGAACGGGGCCAGCACCAGGGCGCCGCCCGCGATCAGGCTGGCCAGCTTGACGGTGGCCGGTAGCGGCGGCAGTGGCATGCGCCGTCCGAGCACGGTGTACAGCGCCCAGCCGCAGGCGGCGGCGATCACCCAGGGGTCGCCCTGGCCGAACTGCAGGCTGCCGAGGGCCGCCAGGTCGCCTTTCGACAGCACCAGCAGGGCGCCGGCGATCGCCAGCAGCATGCCGCCGGCCTGGCGCTTGTGCAGGGGCGCCTTCCACACCAGGGTTTCGATCAGCGTCACCAGGGCAGGGCAGGCCGCGAAGATGATCGCGATGTTGGCCGCGCTGGTATGGCGCGCGCCGATGTACTGCGGCGCGACCGCCATGCCCATGCCGAGACCGGCGAGCAGCAGGACGCGCGGCCAGTTCGCCAGCAGCACGCCGCGCAGCGCCCACAGGCGCGGGCCGACGGTGGGCAGCAGGATGGCGAAGGCCAGGGCCCAGCGGCCGAAGGCGAGGAAGACCGGCGGGATGCCGGCGCTTTCGGCCCAGCGCGCCACGATCAGGTTGGCGGCGAACAGGGCCGGGGCGGCGAACATGAGCGGCAGCTCGGCTGCGAAAGGATCGTCGCGATACGCACTACCGCCGCGGGATACTGCTTCTGACACGAAAACTCCAAAAACGGGAATGCTGCGCCGCCGTAAAGCCGGGCCATCGTCGGCCCGCGCTTGCGGTGCAGTGCTGTGCTTGACTGGGAAGCATGGATTTTACTGTGCCGCACAAAAAATATTCTTTCGTATGCATGGTGCATTTGCACGGTAGGCCGAAGGGTCTTCCATGGTTGAGCTAAAATGTAGAAGAACTATCTGTCTGCTTACTTATTTTGCAAGGAAAGACCTGCGATGAAGGATGGCGTGCTCGACGAGATCGACCGCAAGATACTGCGCACCCTCGCGCGCGACGGGCGCATCAGCAACCAGAAGCTGGCGGAGACGGTGAACCTGTCGCCCACGCCGTGCTGGCACCGGGTCAAGGCGCTCGAGGAATCGGGGCACATCGGCAACTACGCCGCCGTGCTCGACCAGCGCGCGCTCGGCCTGCCGGACACGGTGATCATCGAGGTCACGGTCGACCGCCACGACGACGAGATCTTCCAGGCTTTCTCGGACGCGCTGGCCGAGCTGCCGGAGGTGATGGAGGCTTACCTGTTGTCGGGGGAGTACGACTACCTGATCAAGGTGGCCGTGTCGGGCACCGAGGGCTATGAGCGCTTCCTGCGCCAGAAGCTGTACCGGCTGCCGGGCGTGAAGCACACGCGCTCGACCTTCACGCTGCGCTGCCTGAAGCGGGCGGCGTCGGTGGTGCCGTAAAACTGGTTTCGTAGGGTGGGTTCTCGAACCCACGCCGTCGAACGTATGCGCACCGATGTGTGATCCGTCAGGCCCGGCACGCGGGCCTAGCGGCGCTGGACGGTGACGTTTCGACGGACCATATGCCGTACCGCGTGGGTTCGAGAACCCACCCTACGGCAAACACGGTCCGCGCAGGTCAACGGTCACGCCTGCGGCTCGTGCACGTCCGACACCTTCACCGGCTCGGCCGCGATCTTCTCGCGCGCCAGCGCGTGGTCGTCGGCGTCGGCCTGCAGGCCTTCCTGGTCGGCGCCGTGCCTGCGGTCGTAGGCCAGCTCGACCAGCATCGGGAAATGGTCGGAACCGAACTTCGGCAGGCGCCGGATGAAGGAGAGGGTGAAGTGCTTGCTGTGGAACAGGTGGTCGAGCGGCCAGCGCAGGAAAGGAATGCCGGCGTGGAAGGTGTTGTACATGCCGCGTCCGATGCGCGGGTCGAGCAGGCCGCTGATCTTGCGGAACAGGCGGGTGGTCACCGACCACGCGACGTCGTTCAGGTCGCCCGCGACCACCACCGGGGTCTCGAGGCCGGCCACGCTCTTGGCCACCACCAGCAGCTCGGCGTCGCGCTGGGTCGATTCGTCGTGCTCGGTCGGGCTGGGCGGGGCCGGGTGCAGGAAGTGCATGCGCACCTTGCGCCCGGATTCCAGCACCACCAGCGCATGCATCGAGGGGATGTCGTCCTCGACCAGGAACTGGAGCGCCGTGTCTTCCAGCGGCAGGCGCGAATACACGTGCATGCCGTAGAGGTTGTCGAGCGGGCACTTCAGCGAATACGGATAATCGGCTTCGAGCGTGTCGAGGCGCGCCTGCCACCAGTCGTCCGATTCGAGGGTGACGAAGATGTCGGGCTGGTGTTCCCGGATCAGGGCGATCAGGCCGTCGGCATTGCGGTTCGGGGCCAGCACGTTGGAAGTCAGGATGCGCAGGCGCTCGGCCTCGTCGACGCCGAGCGCGGCCTTCACCTCGTTCGGGTAGATGCGCGTGTAGGGGAAGATCCACCAGGCCTGGTAGAGCAGGCAGGCGACGGTGACGATGACCAGGCCAATGCTGGACGGCTCCTCCAGGTCGAGCAGGATCAGCTCCGCCACCAGCGTGGCCAGCGCGACGAAGGCGATCTGCAGGCGCGGGAAGTCGAGGTCGCGGATCATCCATTCGGTGCGGCGCGAGAGCGGCAGCAGCGTGGCAAGCAGGATCAACCCAACCAGGACGGCGATGATGGTAAAGCGCATGAGGTGACCTTGGATTTATTATTCTTGGCAAGTTTGCCTAGTATGCCTTGAGAATGTACATTGTCATGTTCGGAAACGAACACAAGCCTGAATCCATGAAAGTCTTGCGCACCATGCTGGTCCTGTCCGCGCTCGCGGTCCCGGCCGCCCCGGCCATCTGCGCTCCCTTGCCTGCGGCCCGGGCCGACGCGCTGACACGGCAGTTGCAGGCGATCGTCGACGACCCGGCCATGCCCCTGCCGGGGCTGGCGGTGGTGGCCGTGCGCGGCGGCGAAGTCGTCTACAGCCACCAGTTCGGCAGCAGGCGCCTGGCGGCCAACGGCAGGCCGGCCCTGCCGGTCGACGCCGGCACCCTGTTTCGCATCGCCTCGATCTCGAAGTTCGTCACCACCCTGGGCGCGATGAAGATGGTCGAGCAGGGCCGCCTCGAGCTCGACCGCGACCTCGGCGACTACCTCGGCTACCGCCTGCGCAACCCGCATTTCCCGGACCAGGCGATCACCCTGCGCATGCTGCTCGCCCACACCTCCTCGCTGCGCGACGAGGGCGGCTTCAAGTGGGCCCCGGAGGTCGACCTGCGCGAGGTGCTGCTGCCGGGCGGGCGCCATTACGGCAAGGGCGCGGCCTGGGCCAGGGACCACGCGCCCGGCGGCTGGTTCGAGTACGTCAACTTCAACTACGGCCTGCTGGCCACCGTCATGGAACGCGCCGGCGGCCAGCGTTTCGACCGCCTGATGCGCGGTCTCATCCTCGATCCGATGGGCCTGAAGGCCGGCTTCTACCTGGCCGACTTCGCCCCGGCGCGGATCAACGACGTCGCCACGCTCTACCGCAAGCGCGAAAAGGATGGCGATGAGGCCTGGGACCCGGCGGGGCCCTGGATCGCCCAGGCCGACGACTTCGGCGTCGAGGCACCCAGCGCGCCGCCGGGCCTGGAGCGCTACGTCGTCGGCAGCAACGGCACCCTGTTCGGGCCCCAGGGCAGCCTGCGCATCTCGGCCAACGAGCTGGGCGACATCATGCTGATGCTGATGAACGAGGGGCGCCACGGCGGCCGCCAGATCCTGCAACCGCGGACCATCGTCACCATGCTGTCGCGGCAGTGGACGGCCAGTCCCGATGGGAAGAACGGCAACGGCGACAGCGACAATTTCCGCGGCCTGTATCACGCCTGGGGCCTGGGCAACCAGCATTTCGTCGACGCCAGCAGCCCGGGGCCGGGACGCCCGCGCGGCGACCGGCTGGTCGAGGGCGGCGGCTTCACGGGCGTCGGCCACCTGGGCTGGTCCTGGGGCCTGAACGCGTTGTTCGCCTTCGACCCGGTCACGAAGAACGGCATGATCTACGTCGCCACCGGCGTCGGCGCCGACCCCGACCTGCAGCCGGGCCGCTTCTCGTCGGAGTCGCGCTTCCAGGAGCGCATCACCGATGCGCTCTACCGCGGCGCGATCAGGGCGCCCGCCGTGTCCGCGACCGACTAGGCGGCGCGGGCGGGCGCGGGCGGCGGCCCGACCGTCTCGTCGCGGGCGCCGGCCGGCCGGTGGTTGGCGATCCCGAACGGCACGTGCACCATCGGGATGGTGCCGCCCGGCGAAGCGCGCAGGTGGGCCATCTGGTCGTCGAAGAAGATGTGCGGCTTGAACACCGCCAGCACGCGCGACTTGTCCATCCCGCCCAGGAAGAAGGTCTCGTCGGCCGACACGCCCCAGCTTTTCAGGGTGGTGACGACGCGCTCGTGCGAGGGCGCGTTGCGCGCGGTGATGATGGCGATGCGCACGATGCGCCGGTAGCCGGGGTCGCGGCGCTGGGCGCGCTCTTCCAGGCGCTGCAGGATCGCCAGCTGGCGGAACATGGCGGCCAGCGGTCCCGGCCCGTGCGGACGCGCCACGTGCAGGGTCTCGTGGGCGTGGAACTCGTCGAGGTCGTTGTTGCGCTTGAAGACAGTTTCCGATTCGTCGTCGGCCAGCACGCCGTCGAAGTCGAAGGCCACCCGCAGTTCGAGGTCGTCGTCCTCGTCGGCGATCTTCGAGGGCAGCACCAGGCCGGCCGGATAGTCGACGGCGATCGCGCGCTTGACGTCTTCCTCGTTGGCGCTGAGGAAGAGCGAGGCGTTGAAGGCCGGCAGGTAGGGGTAGGGCGACTTGCCGTTCATGAAGGCCGCGCGCGAGATGTCCAGGCCATAGTGGGCGATCGAGCGCATCACGCGCAATCCGGTCTCCGGGGAATTGCGCGAGAACAGCACCACCTCGACCGGCGATTGGCGCGGGAAGCACTTGTTGATGTTCAGGAAGCGCCGGATGAAGGGAAAGGCCACGCCCTTGCCGAGGATGGTGTCGAGGTGGCGTTCCTGGTAGTCGCGGTATTCCTCGGCGCCGCGTTCGAGGTAGACCTGGTGCGACTCGGCCAGGTCGAACAGCGCGCTCGAGGCAACGCCGATGACGAGTTTTTGTTCGATCGGGAATGGCATCGGTCTTCCTTCGCTTGGGCTGGACGAAGGCGATCATAGCAGGAGTGCGGGCGGTTGCCGGCGACGGCGCGCAAACGCGGAATGGAAGGGAGAGGGGCGGGCGGGATAGGGCGAAGGAAAGCGCGAGGCGGCACGCCGCCCGGCGTGCCGCGGCAATGCGCTTAGCGGCCGGTGCCCGAGGTGGTGCCGGTGGTGCTGGTCGTGCCGGTCGTACCCGTGGTGCCGGTGGTGCCGGTCGTACCCGTGGTGCCGGTGTTGTTGTCCAACTGGCCGGCGGTGCCCGGAGCGCCCGGCTGCACTTCGGCGTTGCCGGAGGTCGTTCCCGAGCTCGAGGTCGAGCCGCTGCTCATCGTGCCCGACGAGCTCGAGCCCGTCGAGGTGTCGCTGGTACCGGTGGAGCTGCAGGCGGCCAGGCCCAGGCCCATCAGGCCGGCCAGTACGACGCTCATGTACGTGCGCTTCATGGTTTTTCTCCGTAGTTGGTTGAGGGCTTCATCATGCGAGCGCTCTCGGCCGTTCGCTATAGGAACAAAGCGAGAGGATTTGTAGGAGATGCCGGACAGTTAAAGGAACATCTCATGGCCCGCGGCAAGCATTTGCGGCCCCATTTCCCCTGCCTGCCGCACGCCGCGCGCCTGCGCCTCAGGCCGCCCGCCGTTCCTTGACCCAGGCCACCAGGGCCTCGGTCGGCAGCGGATGGCTGTAGAGATAGCCCTGGCCCTTGGCGCAATGCTGGGCGCGCACTGCCGCGGCCTGGGCTTCGGTCTCGATGCCTTCGGCCACGGTGTTCATGCCCAGGCTGCTGGCCACCTTGACCGTCGCCTCGATCAGTACCTGGTGGTGGTAACTGATGTCCGCCTTGCACACAAAAGAGCGGTCGATCTTCACCGTGTCGACCGGCAGCAGGTGCAGGCTCGACAGCGAGGAGTAGCCGGTGCCGAAGTCGTCGAGCGCCAGCCTGACGCCGAGCGCCTTCAGTTCGTGCAGGCGCAGCTGGGTCTGTTCGTCCTGGGCGGCCAGGCTTTCCGTCACTTCCAGCTGCAGGCTGGAGGCCGGCATCCCGGCCTCGTCGAGGATGGCGCGGACCTTGGCGCTCCAGTCGGGCTGGGCCAGCTGGGCGCGCGACAGGTTGACCGCCATCAGGCGCGGCGCCGCGTCGCCGAGCTCCTCGCGCCAGCGCATGAAGTCGCGGCAGGCGCGCGCCAGCACGAAGTCGCCGATCTGGTCGATCAGGCCGCACTCCTCGGCGACGCCGATGAAGTCGAACGGCGGCACCAGGCCGCGCACCGGGTGCTGCCAGCGCACCAGCGCCTCGACCCCGGCCGCGTAGTCGGTGCTGCCGTCGGGGCGCAGGCCGACCACCGGCTGGTAGACCACGAACAGCTGCTCTTCCGCCAGCGCGGTGCGCAGCTGGGCCTCGATGTCGGCGCGGCGCGCGGCGCGTTCGCGCATGCAGGCTTCGAACAGCACGTGGCGGGCGCCGCCGGCGCGCTTGGCTTCGATCATGGCGATGCTGGCGTCGCGCATGGCGGCATCGGCGTCGCCGTCGGCGCCGGCGCCCCAGAACACGCCGACGCTGGCGCGGCAGGGCACGTCGCGCCCGTCGATGCGGTGCGGCCGCGAAAGCACGTCCAGCAGGCGCAGCGCCGTGCGTTCGGCCTCGTCCGGATGGCGCAGGCCGTCGAGCAGGACCACGAATTCGTCGCCGCCGACGCGCGCCACCAGGTGGTTGCTGCCGGCGGCGGCGTCGATGCGGCGCGCGCCGGGAGTGCCGCCCCAGCTGCGCTCGGCCATGGTTCCCAGCAGGGCATCGGCGATCGCCACCAGCAGCTGGTCGCCGGCCGCCTGGCCCAGGGTGTCGTTGATCTGGCGGAAGCGGTCGAAGTTCAGGAACAGCAGCGCGAACTGGCCGCTGCCATCGGGGCGCCCGAGCAGCATCTGCAACTGCTCGCGTACGGCGGCGCGGTTCGGCAGGCGCGTCAGCGCATCGGTGCGGGCTTCGCTGCGCAGGCGCCGGCGCAGGGTTTCCTGCTCGCGCTGGATATCGAAGGTGGCGTCGGTGATGGCCGCCATCAGGCGCTCGGGGTCGAGCTTGAGCAGGCTGAGCGACAGCACCTGGGGCGCGCCCGGCGCCGTGTGGGCGGCGCCCAGCGGCACGCGCAGAGCGTCGCAGACCACGCCCGAGGGCTGCTCGAAGGCGGCCGCCATCTGCCGCACCTGGGGCGCGACCGCATCCAGCACCGCGAACAGGTTGTCCAGCCCATCCGTGGCCGCGAGCGGCATCAGGAGGTTCGAGGCCATCGGGTTGAGCATGTCGACCGTGCCGTCGAGGTCGGTCTGGACCAGGCCGATCGGCGCGCGGTAGAGGAACTGGACGAGCGCCTCGTAGGCGTCGATGTTCTCAACCTGCATCGCGGCTTCGCTTTGGAATGTCTTCATGGGCAGGGAGGTCGGGTGTCCAGCAGGCGACGCGGTTGCGTCCGCGGCCTTTGGCAAGATAAAGCGCCTGGTCGGCGCGCTTGATGAGGGCGTCGATGCCGCCGGCGTCATCCTGGCCGTCCAGCACGGCGACGCCGGCGCTGACGGTGTAGGCGATCTCGCCCTGGTCGGAGGCGACCAGGCGCGTGGCGACCAGGGCGCGCAGGCGCTCGGCGCTGGCCAGGGCCTCCTGCGCGCCGGTGGAAGGCAGCAGCACCGCGAATTCCTCGCCGCCCAGGCGCGCCACGGTGTCGACGATGCGGAAGCTGTCGCGCAGGGCCTCGGCCAGGTCGCACAGCACGCGGTCGCCGGCCGGGTGGCCGTAGCGGTCGTTGATGTTCTTGAACAGGTCGGCGTCGAACAGGATCATGGCCAGCGGGCGCGGGGTATGCGCGGCGCGGTCCAGCTCCAGCTCGGCCGCCTCGAAGAAGGCGCGGCGGTTGGCCAGGCCGGTCAGGTGGTCGCAGAAGGCGGCCTGGCGCCGCCGCTCGCTGGCGGCGCGCTTGTCGCTGATGTCGCGCAGGATCAGGCAATAGCTCGGCGCCTCGGGGTCGTCCAGGCCGAAGGCTTCACGGTCGGGCAGGGGCGCGATCAGGGCGCTGCCCCAGAACTGGCTGCCGTCGGCGCGCAGGCGCAGGCCCTCGTCCAGGCTCCAGCCGTTGCGCTCGGCCTCGCGCAATCGGTCGAGCAGGTGTTCGCGCGTCATCGCGTCCTGCGGATAGAAGATCGAATAGGGCGAGCCGATCGCATGCTCGCCGAAGCCGGTCACGCGGCCGATGCTCTCGTTCCAGTCGCAGATCCGGCCTTCGCGGTCGAGCGAGACCAGGGCGTAGTCGCTGATGCGGGTCAGGATCGCGTTCAGCCAGGCGTCGCTCTGGCGCAGCTGGCGCTCGCGCCGCATCTCGGCGGTGATGTCCTGGATCACGGCCATGATGCGGGCATTGTCCAGCTTCAGCAGGGTGAGCGAGAGGATCTGCGGGGCGTGCTTGTTGGCGCGCCCGTGCTCGGCGCTACGCAAATGGATGTGCAGGCCCTCGAACACCATGCCGTTGGCGCGCGGGTATTGCTGGCACTGGAAGCGCAGGTCGGGCGCGACGCCTTCGAGCGCGGTAAACAGGTTGCTCAGGCAGCCGTCGGACGAAAGGGGCATCAGCAACTGCGCCGAGATCGGGTTGATCATCGCGATCTCGCCGTCGATCCCGGCCTGCACCAGGCCGACCGGGGCCAGGTAGAGGAACTGGATCAGCGCCTCGTGCTCGGCGCGCAGCTGTTCGACGCTGTCGTCCATCGGCATCACCGGCGCTGGACCAGGACGTAGCGGGTGGCGCCGGGTTTCGCCCCATTGGCGCTGGCCAGCAGCCGCAGCTTGACCTTGACCGGGCGCATGCGCAGGGTCAGCACGTAGTCGATGGTGTCGTCCAGTTCGCTGTTGTCGAAGACGGCGTCCTCGAAGCGCTGGGCCACCATGAAGTTGTTCAGGCAGGGCGCGACGTTGGTGAACAGCGGCTCGCCGATCACGCGCTGCGGCGACAGGCCGGCGGCCTGCGATTCGACCGCGTTGTAGCGTTGCACATTGGTGTCGGCGTCGAAGCCGATCACGCCGAAGTCGAGCGCGTCGAGCTGCTCCTGGCTGCTGGCGTCCAGCAGGTCCGCGAGCCCGCGGGCGTCGAAGGTGGGTTTGGCATTGGTCATGTGGCTGGCTCCAGTGAGATCGGCGGCGGTCGCGAGTTGACGGCGGGAAACGGATGTTGGCATGTGCCCACGCATGTGTCAATTGTGCGCGCTACCGATATTTACAATCCTGATGCGGTGTTGACACACTTGCTGCATGGCTGGCAACATCGCCAGCCCGCATTTCACCTTCCTTGTCGAGGTATACATTCAATGGAACAGTCTGCGCCTCGCCGGGTCTGGTGGCAAGATACAAACGCGGTCGCGCGCGTGGTGCGCGACCTGGTGGCCGCCGAGCTGGCGCTGGCGCGTCCCGGCCGCACGCTGCCGGCCCAGCCCTGGCCGCCGGAGATCGACCTGGCGCGCGACCTCGGCGCCGACTCGCTCGACCTAATGGGCGCCGCCACCGCGCTGGGCGACCTGCTGGGCTTCGGGCGCGCCGGGATGGAGGATGCGCTGCTGGCGCAGCCGCGCCTGTGCGACTGGACCGCGGCCGCGCGCGCCAGCCTGGCGCGCTTCGACGCCGAGCTGACCTTCCGCACCTCGGGCAGTTCGGGCATGCCGAAGCGTTGCACGCACCGACTGTCCGGGTTGTGGCGCGAGGTGGAGGTGCTGGCCTCCTTGTTGCCTGGGCGGGGACGTGTGCTGTCGGCGGTGCCGGCCCATCATATCTATGGCTTCCTGTTCACGGTGCTGTTGCCGCAGGCGGGCGCTTGCTCCCTGCCGGTGCTCGACCTGCGCGCTGCCTCGCCGGCGGCGCTGGCGGGCCAGTTGCGGCCGGGCGACCTGGTCGTCGCCCATCCGGACTACTGGCGCCAGGTCGCGGCGTTGGGCCTGGCCTTCCCGGCGGACGTCGTCGGCGTCAGCTCGACCGCGCCTTGCCCGGACGCCGTTGCACGCACGCTGGCGGAGGGCAGCCTGCGCCTGCTGCAGGTCTACGGCAGCTCGGAGACGGCGGGCGTCGGCTGGCGCGAGGCGGCGGGCGAAGCGTATCGCTTGTTCCCGTACTGGCACGCGGTGGGCGAGGATGCGATCGAACGCGACAGGGAGGGCGGCCAGCTCGAACGTTTTCTGTTGCAGGACCGCCTGGAATGGTCTGGCCAGGATCGCTTCCTGCCGGCCGGGCGTGTCGATCACGCGGTGCAGGTGGGCGGGACCAATGTCTTCCCGGCCTATGTCAGCGAAGTGCTGGCGATGCATCCGGCGGTGGCCGCGTGCCATGTGCGGCTGATGCGGCCGGACGAGGGGACGCGGCTGAAGGCCTTCGTGGTGCCGCGTTCGGGTGCCGGTGATGCGGCGGCGCTGCGTCAGGAGTTGTCGGCGTGGATCGGCGAACGGCTGACGCCGTCCGAGCGGCCGGCTGCGTTCTCGTTCGGGCCGGGGTTGCCGCGCCAGCCGAACGGAAAGCTGGCGGATTGGATTATTGATGCGTGGGAGTAGCCTCAGTCCGTCTATGAACCCGGCCGCAACCTCGTTGCCCTGGCGGTTGCCGTATCTGTCCGCTATCGACTACTGGCCAGGTCCATCTTGCAGGATCTGCTGGAGCTGTCGCGTTCGTTCTTTTGTCAGCGCCGCCTTACGAGCGCTCCACAGCATGGGATACATACTCCCCCAACTTTGGCGCACGTCCTTTTCGGAACAAGTGAAACGTGCTTCCAGTTCGGCATCGCGAAACGCTACCCAAGCCCTCTGGGCGGAGCGAAGATTCTTCACAAACAACGGGTCGTCCGCCATTTGCTTTACAACCAATCGGTAGGCAACGTTGAGCGCAGCATCTGCTTTTGCGAGCTCGGCATCGGCACATGCGTTCAGCTCTACCTGATCGCTCCGAGCACCGCATGCCGGCCCGTTGCCGGCCCATGAAATACTCTGCCCAAGCGCAAGCAAAACAAACAGCAACGCGACGTCTTTAGTCAATTTAGCCCCTTTCGGCATCGATCCGGCGCATTGTGAGGTCAGCCGTCCTTGATCGGCCGTCACCGCATCGGATCCGCCAACGGATGCGAATTATCCACCGTCGGCTCGGCCGGCACAGGCATCACCTCCTCACCCTCGGACAACCCGTCCGGATCCTCTTCCGGCGCCGCCGCCATCACGTCGATCCCGTGCAGCTGCGGGTTCTCCGCGAACTCGGCATACACCCAGTCCTCGTTCTCGCGCACCATGCCTTCGGGCTCGGGGCGCTCCACGGGCGGGTGCTTGGCCAGGGCGACCTGCATGTAGTCGAGCCAGATCGGCAGGGCAAGCGTCGCGCCGAATTCGCGGCCGCCCAGCGAGCGCGGTTCGTCGTAGCCCATCCAAGCCACGGCGACGACGTTGCCGCCGTAGCCGGCGAACCAGCCGTCGATGGCGTCGCTGGTGGTGCCGGTCTTGCCGGCGAGGTCAGGCCGGCCCAGGCGCTTGGTGGCGGCGGCGCCGGTGCCGTAGCGGGTGACGTCGCGCAGCATGCTGTCGGTGATCCAGGCGTTGCGGGCGTCGAGCACGCGCGCGCTTTCCTGGCGCGGCGCGGGCGGCGCCGTTTCCTGGATCACGGTGCCGTCGCCGTCGACGATGCGCGAGATCAGGTAGGGCTTCACGGCGAAGCCGCCGTTGGCGAAGACGGCGTAGGCGCCGGCCATCTGCTGTGGCGTCACGGCGCCGGTGCCCAGCGCGAGCGTGAGATTTTTCGGATGACGCGCCAGGTCGAAGCCGAACTTGCCGAGGAAGCCGTGGGCGAAGGGGACGTCGATCGCGCGCAGCAGGCGCACGGTC
This sequence comes from Massilia sp., assembly GCF_032106685.1. Taxonomy (GTDB): domain Bacteria; phylum Pseudomonadota; class Gammaproteobacteria; order Burkholderiales; family Burkholderiaceae_D; genus Telluria. The sequence goes on along the minus strand of NZ_DAMCPG010000003.1, from coordinate 86,169 downwards.
GGCACGTTCTTCGAGTGCGCCAGCGAATAGCGCATCGTGATCGGGCCGTCGAAGACGCCGTCGTCGTTCTGCGGCGACCAGGTGGCGCCGGCGTTCTCGCCCGGCATGTCGAGCGCCTCGTCGAGGATCAGGGTGCCCGGCGAATAGCCCTTGTCGATCGCCGCCGCGTAGACGAAGGGCTTGATCGCCGAACCGGGCTGGCGCCAGGCCTGGGTCACGTGGTTGAACTTCTGCAGGTTGTAGTCGAAGCCGCCGACCAGGGCCTGGTAGGCGCCGCTGTCGGCGTCGATCGCGACAAAGGCCGCCGCCACCTGCGGCACCTGGCTGATGCCCCAGCCGTCCTTCGGCAGTTTGCTGATGCGGACGATGGCGCCCGGCGCGATGCGCACCGACTCCTTGGCCTTGCCGGAGAGCCCGGCGGCGGCGAATTTCAGGCCGGCGCCCTCGATGTCGATCACGTCGCCGGCGATGGTCTCGACCTTGACGCGCTTGGGCGAGGCTTCGAGCACGACCGCCGGCTCCAGGCCGTCGCTGGACGGGCGCTTCTGCAGGGCCTCGACGATGGCTTCCTCGCGTTCGTCGTCGATCGCAGGCAGTTCGATCCGCGCCTCCGGGCCGCGGTAGCCGTGGCGCGCATCGTAGGCCAGCACGTTGCGGCGCACCGATTCGTAGGCCGCCTTCTGGTCCGCTTCGCGGATGGTGGTGATCACGCGAATGCCGCGCGTATAGGCTTCTTCCTTGAACTGGGCGTAGACCGCCTGGCGCGCCAGTTCCGCCACGTACTCGGCGTGGGCGCCGAATTCCTGGGGGCGCGAATGCACGCGCATCGGTTCGGCCACGGCCTTGGCGTACTGCGCCTCGTCGATCTGGCCGAGTTCGCGCAGGCGGCGCAGCACCTGCTCCTGGCGCAGCTTGGCGCGCTTCGGGTTGACGGCCGGGTTGTTGCGCGCCGGGTTCTGGGGCAGGCCGGCCAGCATCGCGGTCTCGGCGATGGTGAGCTGGTCGAGGTCCTTGCCGAAGTAGGCGCGCGCCGCGCTGGCGAAACCATAGGAGCGCTGGCCCAGGTAGATCTGGTTCATGTAGAGCTCGAGGATCTGGTCCTTGGTCAGGGCGTCCTCGATCTTCCAGGCGAGGGCGATCTCGTTGATCTTCCTCGACAGCTTCTTCTCCTTCGAGAGGAAGAAGTTGCGTGCGACCTGCATCGTGATGGTCGAGGCGCCGCCGGAACCGAAGCCGCTGCGCAGGTTGGAGCCGACCGCGCGCATGGCGCCCATCCAGTCGATGCCGTTGTGTTCATAGAAGCGCGCGTCCTCGATCGCCAGCACCGCGTTCTTCATCATCGGCGGGATCTTCGCGATCGGGACGAAGTCGCGGTGCTCCTCGCCGAATTCGCCGATCAATACGTTGTCGGCGGTGTAGATGCGCAGCGGGATCTTCGGCTTGTAATCGAGGACGGTATCGATCGGCGGCACCTTCGGCAGGATGGCGGCGAACACGTAGATCGCGGCGCCGGCGACGAACAGCACGATGGCGGCGAGGATGAGGAAGATGAAGCCGCGCTCGCGGCGTAGTGGCCTGAAGGCGGGGGCCGGGCGGGTATACTTGGTCAAGACGTTCTCTCGTGCTGTGGGACCGCAAGGGTCAGCGGCCCGGATCGGCTCATTATAATGCGCTTTTCTTCCATTCCAGCATGTGCCATAGTCACGCCTTCACGTCTGTTGAAGACGGACAGGATCCCCAAGACTCAAGGAAACCGATGCCCTACGATCCCGCACCGCCCGCCGTCAAGCCGTATATTCCGGCGTCGGCGAACCTGCCCGAGATGACCGTCCGTGCCCTCGTCATGGGCGTCGTGCTGGGCATGGTCTTCGGCGCCTCCTCGCTCTACCTGGTGTTGAAGGTCGGCCTGACCGTCAGCGCCTCGATTCCGGTGGCGGTGATCGCCATCACCCTGTTCGGCATGTTCCGCAAGATGGGCGGGCGCGAATCGTCCATCCTCGAGAACAGCATCACCCAGACCGCCGGTTCGGCCGGCGAATCGCTGGCCTTCGGCCTGGGCGCGACCATGCCGGCGATCATGATCCTCGGCTTCGACCTGGAGATTTCGCGCGTCATGCTGGTCGGTATCCTGGGCGGCCTGCTCGGCATCCTGATGATGATCCCGATGCGCCGCACCATGATCGTCGACGCCCACCGCGAACTGAAGTACCCGGAAGGCACGGCCTGCGCCGAGGTGCTCAAGGCCGCCGCCACCGATACTTCGCGCGCGGCCGCGGGCGAGCAGCGCGAAGCCGGCTCGGAGGCGGAAAAGGACGCGAAGCGCCGCGCCGCCATCATCTTCGGCGGCTTCGGCCTGGGCCTGCTGTACAAGGTGGCCAACGTCTCGTTCCGGGGCTGGAAGGACGTGGCCAACTTCGAGTTCGGCGCGCCCCTGAAGGCCGGTTCGGCCGGCGCGGAAGTGTCGCCGGAGCTGGTCGGCGTCGGCTACATCATCGGCCCGCGCATCGCCTTCACCATGGCGGCGGGCGGCGTGCTGTCCTATCTGCTGTTGATCCCGATGATCAAGTTCTTCGGCGAGCTGCTGACGGTGCCGCTGGCGCCGGCCACCACGCTGATCAAGGACATGAGCCCGGACGACATCCGCGACGCCTATGTGCTGTATATCGGCGCGGGCGCGGTGGCGGCCGGCGGCCTGATCTCGCTGGTGCGCTCGCTGCCCGCGATCTGGGGCGGCCTGAAGGGCGGCCTGGCCGGCATGGGCAAGGCGCAGGGCAGGTCCGCCGCCGGCAAGGCCGCGCCGCGCACCGACCAGGACATCCCGATCAAGTGGGTGGCGATCGGCTGCCTGGCGATCATCGCCATCATCACCTTCGCCACGCCGCTGCACATGAACGTGCTGGGCGCGCTCCTGATCCTGGTGTTCGGCTTCCTGTTCGCGACCGTCTCCTCGCGCCTGACCGGCGAGATCGGTTCCTCCTCGAACCCGATCTCGGGCATGGCGGTGGCGACCCTGCTGTTCACCTGCCTGATCTTCCTGGTGATGGGCTGGACCGGCGGGCGCTACTACGTCACCGCATTGTCGGTCGGCGCCATCGTCTGCATCGCCGCCAGCAACGCCGGCACCACCTCGCAGGATCTGAAGACCGGCTTCCTGGTCGGCTCGACGCCGCGCCTGCAGCAGTACGCGATCCTGTGCGGCGCCTTTGCCTCGGCGCTGGTGCTGGGCCCGATCCTGCTGAAGCTGAACGAGGCCGGCACCGTCTACGTGCCGGCGGCCCAGGTGGCGCCGGCGATCACGGTCGATGCCTCCACGCTGACGGAGACCGAGCGCCTGCAAGGCCCGCAGGCCGAGAGCGACGGCAAGACCTACAAGGTCTGGCGCAAGACCGACACGGTTGGCGGCCCGGCCGGCAAGTACCTGGTGGCCGAGGACGGCAAGCTGGCCTACCTGGTCGATCCGGGCATCAACGGTCACTACCACCAGCGTCCGGACGGCAGCGAAGTCAAGAAATACGACGCACCGAAGGCGGTGCTGATGTCCTACATCATCAAGGGCATCCTCGACCAGCAGCTGCCGTGGACCCTGGTGCTGTTCGGCGTGATGATCGCGGTGGTGCTGGAAATGGCCGGCATCCAGGCGCTGGCGTTCTCGGTCGGCGTCTACCTGCCGCTGGTGTCGACGCTGCCGATCGCGGTCGGCGGCGCGGTTCGCTGGTTCGCCGACCGCCGCAACAACAAGCTGCCGCAGTACGACAAGCTGAACGAAGAAGAGCGCCAGGCAGCGGGCGACCGCAGTTCGGGCACCCTGCTGGCCTCGGGCTACATCGCCGGCGGCGCGCTGGCCGGCATCGTGATCGCGATCACGGCGGGCGTGATGACCAACTTCGACAACATGATGGCGAAGTGGGCCGAGTCCTCGAACCCGTTCGTGTCGGGGCCGCACGCGGACTTGCTGTCGCTGGTTCCGTACGCGGCGATCGTGCTGCTGCTGTACTGGGTGGCGCGCGAGAAGCCGCAGAAGTAAAGTGAAACGGGCGCCGCGGCGCCCGTTTTCATTTTACGGGGTGTGGCGCCGCGTCTGCTCGTCGTTCACGCGTGGGTTCAAGAACCCACCCTACAACGGCACCCGCGGCACGATCGGTTTCGTAGGGTGGGTTCTCGAACCCACGAGTCTCACCCCATGCACACCCGCGCCTCAGACAAACGCCAGGTCGTGCTGCCGGATCACATCGTCCAGCCACTCGTCCGACTGCCCGAAGCGATACCCCAGCCCCGCCGCGCGCGCCGTATCGAGCACCATCGGCTGCGCGAAATCGAAGGGCGAGAGCTGCCCCGGCGCGGTGGCGCCGTCCACCCGGCGACAGCGCGCCGGCGCATCGAGCACCTGGGCCACGCGGCCGTACAAGTCGTGCGCCGACAGCGGCCCGCTTGACGCGGCGTTGATCGGCCCGGTGAAGTCCTGGCCGCCGGCCCAGTCGAGGAAGGCGGCCGCCTGCTGGGTGCCGAGGAAGGAGACCCTGGCCGCCGCGTTCGCATACGCCAGCGGCGCGCCGCGGCGCAGCAGGTCGACGTACCAGGCCAGGCGGCCGGTGAATTCTTCCGGTCCGCCCAGCACGTGGGCCAGGCGCGCGGTCACCAGCGGCAGCGAGCCGTCGCGGTACAGGTAGGCTTCGGCCTGGATCTTGCCGGCGACGTAGCTCTGCACCGCCAGCGTCGGGTCGTGCCACGGGTAGCCCGTGTCGATCGGCTGGGCCAGCACGGCCAGGTCGTCTTCCACCAGCGCGCCGGTATGCCGCACGCCGCGGTAGACGTCGATGGTCGAGGTCATCACGTAGCGCCCGACCTTGCCGGCCAAGCTGCGCACGGCGATGGCCGCGTCCAGCGGGCTGTAGCACATCTGGTCGAACACCAGGTCGTAGCGCTTGCCGGCGAAGGCGCCGCGCATCGCGGTCTCGCTACGGCGGTCGACGCGGATGCGTTCGATGCGGTCGCCGAAAGGGTCCGGCGCATAGCCGCGGGTGGCGATCGTCACGCGGTGGCCCGCCCGCACCAGGCGCTGCACCAGCAGCTTGCCGAAGTAACGGGTTCCGCCGATCACCAACGTATTCTTGTGCATGGCTTCTCCTTGACGAATCGCGTATATTTTGTGCTCAGCAGCAAAAATCTTCAAACGAGAAAAAACCCTCCTATGAATAAGAAAAACTTGCGCATGGAGGCTCCATGAAACCGCTGCGCAGCCTCTCCGGGCTGATCGATTTCGAGTGCGCCGCGCGCTGGGGCAGCTTCAAGCTGGCCGCGCGCGAGCTGCACAAGACGCCGGCCGCGGTCAGCCTGCAGGTCAAGCAGCTCGAGGAAACGGTCGGCTTCGCCCTGTTCGTGCGCCATCCGCGCCATATTTCCCTGACCGAGAAGGGCGAGGAGCTCGCGATCGCGGTCGGCCGCATGCTGGCCGACCTGCGCGCCAAGGTCGGGGCGCTGCAGCGCGGCGACGAGGAGTCGGTGCTGCGCATCTCGACCACGCATTCCTTCGCCATCAAGTGGCTGGTGCCGCGCATGCACCGCTTCACGAAGCTGTATCCGGAACTCGACATCCGCATCGATTCGAACGACGCGCCGGTCGACCTGGAAGCCGACACCACCGACGTCGCGATCCGCTACGGCCAGGTGCGCGACGGCGACCCGGCGATGCTGTTTCGCGAGCGCCTGGTGCCGGTCTACAGCCCGGAACTGCTGGCGCCCGGCCAGGCCGACCTGGGCCTGGCCGACCTGGGGCAGCAGCCGCTGCTCTGCGAAAAGTCGCCCGAGTCCTGGCTGCAGCTGCTGAACGAGAACCGCGCCCTGAAGGGCAAGTACGATTTCTCGCGCGGCTACAGCCACTGGGGCGTGCTGGTGCAGGCGGCGGTGGCGGGGCAGGGGGTGGCGCTGGTGCCCTACGGGATCGCCTGCCAGGATATCGCCTCGGGGGCGCTGCGCCAGATTCCCTGCCGCAGCGCGCGCTTCGACATGGGCTACCGCTTCCTGGCCAATCCGCACAAGGAAAACATGAGCAAGGTCCAGCGCTTCCGGGCCTGGATGGTGGAGGAGATGGATGCGATGCGGCGCGAACTGGATGGGGAGGCTTGAGCGTAGCGTGGGCGGGTTCCCCGCCCACGCGGTGATAGTGATCGCCTCCGATTCCGAGCTCGATGATCCCGCAGCTAACGATCGACGCGTGGACGGCGAAGCCGTCCACCCTACGGGTCTACATTCAATCGTCCCGGTGGTTCAAGCATAAAAAAACGGCAGCCGAGGCTGCCGTTTTTCCTTGAAGCGAAAGACGTATTACTTCACGCCGTGCATCAGCTTCTGGATCAGCGGTGCGATCAGGAACAGCAGTACGCCGCCGCCCACCAGCGACCAGAAGCCGAAGGTGTAGCCGCCCAGGGCCGAGGCGATCGACATGCCGGTGTCGCCCGAGACGTGCGAAGCGAAGATGCCCGACAGGTTGTTGCCGATGCCGGTCGAGAGGAACCAGCCGCCCATGCCCAGGCCGACCAGGCGCACCGGCGCCAGCTTGGTGACCATCGACAGGCCGATCGGCGACAGGCACAGCTCGCCCACCGACTGGATGAAGTAGACCGTGAACAGGGTCCAGAACGGGATCTTGCCGGCGTCGTCGACCAGGGTCGACAGCGCGTACATCAGGAGGCCGAAGGCCAGGCCGTTGAAGATCAGGCCCAGGCCGAACTTGCGCGGGATCGACGGGTTCGCGTTGCGGCGGCCCAGCATCACCCAGATCGCGGCGATGATCGGCGCGAAAGCGATGATCGCGACCGAGTTCACGCTCTGGAACCAGGCGACCGGGAAGGTCCAGTCGCCGAACTGGCGGTCGACGATCTGGTCGGCCAGGAAGGTGAACGAGGAACCGGCCTGTTCGAAGAACATCCAGAACAGGATGTTGAAGGCGAAGATGATCATCATGGCGATGGTCTTGTCGCGCGCGACCTTGCCGTTGCGGATGCCTTCGACCATCAGCATCAGCGCCAGGGCGATGAACAGGACGGTCAGGATCACCTGCAGGGTGTTGGCGCCGAGTTTCAGCAGGAAGTAGACGCCCGGGATGACGAGCACGCTGCCGATGATGACGGCGAGCGGACGGCCCATGCCCTGCGCCTGCGGTTCCGGTGCGCCGATGCCGGCCAGGGTCTTGCGGCCGATGTAGAACCACACCAGGCTGATCAGCATGCCGACGCCGGAGGCGAAGAACACGACCTTGTAGGCCGGGGTGGTGCCGTCGCCCAGGTTCTGGGCCATGATCTGGGTCAGGATCGGGGCGATGAAGGCGCCCGCGTTGATGCCCATGTAGAAGATGGTGAAGCCCGAATCGCGGCGGGTGTCGTTCAGCGCATAGAGCTTGCCGACCATGGTCGAGATGTTCGGCTTGAACATGCCGTTGCCGACGATGATCGTGGCCAGGCCGAGCTTGAAGATGTCCTGGCTCGGGATCGTGATCATGAACAGGCCGGCGGCCATGAACACGGCGCCGATCAGGATCGAGCGCTGGTAGCCGATGACGCGGTCGGCGATCAGGCCGCCGAAGACGGCGCCGGCATACACCAGCGCGAGGTAGGAACCGTAGGTGAGGTTGGCGTCGGCCTGGCCGACGGCGTCGCCGCCGTAGAACTGGGCGACGATGTAGAGCACGAGGGCCCAACGGATGCCGTAGAAGGCGAAGCGTTCCCAGAATTCGGTCATGAACAGCATCCACAGCGGTGCTGGGTGGCCCATGATCTGTTTGAACTCTGGAATGACGACCTTGTCGGCGGGTGTAGCAGCTGCACCGCTCATGCGGTTCCTCCCGAAATAGTGTTTTAAGAATAGCTGTTTTTGTTTGAAAGCCAGCTTGCCCGGCTTTCAATCCGCACGCATTTTAGAGGAAATTGCTGACCTCAAGAAAAATATTTGCCATTGTGGTAAACACGCGCGCGCATGGTGCAGCGCCGCACAATCGGTGCGCGGATTGGACACACGTGTCCCCGCCAGTTGTCGTATATTGGTGAAACAGCCATTTTCGTTTCCGGGTAACGCGAGAAGCCCGCTGCGCATCGGCATGCGCACCGCTGCGATGTCCTCGCAGCGGTTTCTCGCGTTGTCCTAACAAGAACGTCAGAAAAGGAAGACCTGCATGAAATACGACGTCGTCGATACCCTGATTTCCCCGGAAGGCCGGCTGGAAGTCCTGTCCAAGGCCGAAGTGGCCAAACTCCTCGATACCAGCCAGGGTGGCCTGTATTCCGTATTCCGCAAATGTTCGCTCGCCGTCCTGAATTCCGGCAGCTCGATCGACGATGGCAAGGAACTGCTGGAACGCTACAGCAGCTTCGATATCAGCATCATCCAGCGCGAGCGCGGCATCAAGCTCGACATCCGCGGCGCGCCCTCCATGGCTTTCGTCGACGGCAAGATGATCAAGGGCATCCACGAACACCTGTTCTCGGTGCTGCGCGATATCGTCTTTGTGAATTTCGAAGTCACCGACAATCCGCGTTTCAATTTGGCGCGCCCGGAAGGCATCACCGATGCGGTGTTCCACATCCTGCGCAATGCCAACCTGCTGCAGCCGCAGCGCAATCCGAACCTGGTGGTGTGCTGGGGCGGCCATTCGATCAACCGCGTCGAATACAATTATTCGAAGGAGGTCGGCTATGCGCTCGGCCTGCGCGAACTCGACATCTGCACCGGCTGCGGCCCGGGCGCGATGAAAGGCCCGATGAAAGGGGCCACCATCGGCCACGCCAAGCAGCGCCTGCAGGGCGGGCGCTATATCGGCATTTCGGAACCCGGCATCATCGCCGCCGAATCGCCGAATCCGATCGTGAACGACCTGATCATCATGCCCGACATCGAAAAGCGCCTGGAAGCGTTCGTGCGCGTCGGTCACGGCATCTGCGTCTTCCCGGGCGGCGCCGGCACGGCGGAAGAGATTCTCTACATCCTCGGCATCCTGCTGCATCCGGATAACGCCGAAATGCCTTTCCCGCTGATCTTCACCGGCCCGGCCACCGCGCGCGACTACTTCGAGCAGATCGACAGCTTCATCGGGCAGACCCTGGGCGACAAGGCGCGCGAGCGCTACAAGATCATCATCGACGATCCGGACGCGGTCGCGCGCGAAATGCATGCCGGGATCAAGGAGGTGCGCGAATTCCGCAAGGCGCACAGCGACGCCTATTATTTCAATTGGCTCCTGAAGATCGACCAGGAATTCCAGCGCCCGTTCAAGCCGACCCACGAGAACATGCGCAACCTGTCGCTGCACAAGAACCAGGAAACGCATTTGCTGGCCGCAAATTTGCGCCGCGCGTTCTCGGGCGTGGTGGCGGGCAACGTCAAGGAAGAGGGCATCCGCGCGATCGAGGAACACGGCAAGTACGAGATCCACGGCGAAAGCGCGATCATGGAGCCGATGGACGCGCTGCTGGCCTCGTTCGTGGAGCAGAGCCGGATGAAGTTGCCGGGCAAGGCGTACGTGCCTTGCTATACGGTCGTGAAGTAGGGTGGGTTCTTGAACCCACGCGGTGATTGTTATCGGCTCCGATTCCGCGCCGGATGATTTCGCCGGTAACGCTCACCGCGTGGGGACAAGTCCCCACCCTACGCCATACTCGAAGCCGCTTCGTAGGGTGGGCTCTCGAGCCCACGCGGTGATTGTTATCGGCTCCGATTCCGCGCCGGATGATCTCGCCGATAACGATCACCGCGTGGGGACAAGTCCCCACCCTACGCCACGTTCGAAGCCGCTTCGTAGGGTGGGCTCTCGAGCCCACGCGGTGATCGTGATCGGCTCCGATTTCCCGCCGGATGATCTCGCCGCCAACGATCACCGCGTGGGGACAAGTCCCCACCCACGAGCGACAATAAAAAACGGGGCGCATGCAGCGCCCCGTTCTTCATTTGCAACCGAACGCGATCAGTCTTCCTTGCGCAGGTGCGGGAACAGCAGCACGTCGCGGATGTTCGGCGAGTCGGTGATCAGCATCATCAGGCGGTCGATGCCGATGCCGCAGCCGCCGGCCGGCGGCATGCCGTATTCCAGCGCGCGGATGTAGTCGGCGTCGAAGTACATGGCTTCGTCGTCGCCGGCTTCCTTGGCGGCCACCTGGGCCAGGAAGCGCGCGGCCTGGTCTTCCGGATCGTTCAGCTCCGAGAAGCCGTTGGCGATCTCGCGGCCCACCATGAACAGCTCGAAGCGCTCGGTGATGCCTTCACGGCTGTCCGAGGCGCGCGCCAGCGGCGACACTTCGACCGGATAGTCGATGATGAAGGTCGGCTCCCACAGCAGGGCTTCGGCGGTTTCCTCGAACAGCGCCAGCTGCAGCGCGCCCAGGCCGGCGGTGGCAAAAGGCTTCACGCCGAACTTGGTGCGCAATTCATGCTTGATGAAGCCGGCGTCGTTCAGCTGCTCCGGGGTGTAGCCCGGCGCGTACTTGTCGATCGCTTCCACGATGGTCAGGCGCTGGAAGGGCTTGGACAGGTCCAGCTCGCGGCCGCCATAGGTCAGCACGGCGCTGCCGTTCGAATCGATCGCAGCCTGGCGGATCACCTGCTCGGTGAAGTCCATGATCCACTTGTAGTCGGTGTAGGCCGCATAGAATTCCATCATCGTGAATTCCGGGTTGTGACGGACCGACACGCCTTCGTTGCGGAAGTTGCGGTTGATCTCGAACACGCGGTCGAAACCGCCCACCACCAGGCGCTTCAGGTAGAGCTCGGGCGCGATGCGCAGGTACATTTCCATGTCCAGCGCATTGTGGTGGGTGACGAAAGGCTTGGCCGCGGCGCCGCCCGGGATCGGGTGCAGCATCGGGGTCTCGACTTCCATGAAGCCGTGCTCTTCCATGAAGCGGCGCATCGACGACATCGCGGCGGTACGCGCCTTGAAGGTGCGGCGCGTCTCTTCGTTCATGATCAGGTCGACGTAGCGCTGGCGGTACTTGGTCTCCTGGTCGGCCAGGCCGTGGAACTTGTCCGGCAGCGGGCGCAGGGCCTTGGCGATCAGGCGCAGCTTGGTCACCTTGACGGTCAGCTCGTCGACCTTGGTCTTGAACAGCGTGCCTTCGATGCCCAGGATGTCGCCCAGGTCGTAGCTGCGCAGGGCTTCCATGGCTTCTTCGCCGGCGGAATCGAGGGTGACGTAGATCTGGATCCGGCCACTGGCCGCCGGGCCCGAGCTGTCCTGCAGGGTCGCGAACGCGGCCTTCTTGCCGGCTTCGCGGCGCAGCATCATGCGGCCGGCCAGCGTCACCGCCACCGGTTCGGCTTCCAGCTCTTCGCGGGTCTTGCCGCCGTGGGTTGCGACCAGGTCGGCGGCCTTGTCCTGCGGGACGAAGTCGTTGGGGAAGGGGTTGCCCTGCTGGCGCAGCGCGGCCAGCTTGGCGCGGCGCTCGGCCATGATCTTGTTTTCGTCGAGCGCCACCACGGGCGTCTGGTCTTGGTTTTCCGTAGTCATGATTGGATAAGTCGTTCTTGTTGGGTCAGGCGAACAGCAGTTCGGCCTTCAGTTCGGTGAAGTCGCGCACGATGGCGATGACATTGTCGTAGCCGGCGAAGCTGGCAGCGGGCAGGGTGGTCGTCAGGACGACGCAGCGCATGCCTGCGCGGCGCGCCGCCTCCACGCCCAGCGGCGCATCCTCGAACACGATGCAGTGCTCGGGCGCCACGCCGCACAGTTCGGCCGCTTTCAGGAACACGTCGGGATGCGGCTTGCCGCGCGCGACATCCGTGGCGCCGACGACCGCGTCGAAATGGCGGCGCAGGTCCAGGCCGTCGAGCGTGAACGCGACGTTCGCCGGCGGCGCGGCGGTGCCGACCGCCAGCTTCACGCCGTGCCGCTGCGCCTGGTCGAGCAGTGCCTCGAAGCCGGCGACCGGCTTCAGATGCGGCGCGTACAGCTCGCGGTAGACCGATTCCTTCTCGTGGTTGAGCGCCGCGACTTCCTCAATGGAGAGGTGCTCGCCCAGGTAGCTGCGGATGATCTCGCCGCCCTGGCGCCCGGCCGTCGCGCGGAAGAATTCGTCCGCGTCGATGGCCTGGCCGCGGCGCGCGAAGAAGGTGATCCACGAGTCCGTGTGGAAGGCCATGTTGTCGACGATGGTGCCGTCCATGTCGAACACGAAGGCCTGTTTTGCCATGGTCATCGCTTACACGCCCTGCTTCAGCGAAGCCGAGATGAAGTCGTCCAGGTCGCCGTCCAGCACGTTCTTGGTGTTGCCGGTCTCGAAGCCCGTGCGCAGGTCCTTGATGCGCGACTGGTCCAGCACGTAGGAACGGATCTGGTGGCCCCAGCCGACGTCGGTCTTCGAGTCTTCCAGCTTCTGCTGCTCGGCCATGCGCTTGCGCAGCTCGAGTTCGAACAGCTTGGCGCGCAGCATGTCCCAGGCCTCGGCCTTGTTGCGGTGCTGCGAGCGGTCGTTCTGGCACTGGACCACGATGCCCGACGGCGCGTGCGTCAGGCGCACCGCGGAGTCGGTCTTGTTGATGTGCTGGCCGCCCGCGCCCGATGCGCGGTAGGTGTCGATGCGCACGTCGGCCGGGTTGATCTCGATCTCGAAGGATTCGTCGACTTCCGGATACACGAACAGCGAGGTGAACGAGGTGTGGCGGCCGTTGGCCGAGTCGAACGGCGACTTGCGCACCAGGCGGTGCACGCCGGTCTCGGTGCGCAGGTGGCCGTAGGCGTACTCGCCCTCGACCTTGATGGTCGCGGTCTTGATGCCGGCAACCTCGCCCTCGGACATTTCCATGACCTCGGCCTTGAAGCCCTTGCGCTCGCAGTAGCGCAGGTACTGGCGCAGCAGCATCGAGGCCCAGTCCTGGGCTTCGGTGCCGCCGGCGCCGGCCTGGATGTCGATGAAGCAGTTGGCGTGGTCCATCGGGTTGCTGAACATGCGGCGAAATTCCATCGACTCGATGGTTTTCTGGATCTCCTCGGCGTCGCCGCCGATCGATTCCAGGGTGCCGTGGTCGCCTTCTTCCTTCGCCATCTCGAACAGGTCGGTGGCGTCCGTGAGGTCGTTGCGCGCCTTTTCGAGCGTCAGCACGACGCCTTCGAGCGCCTTCTTTTCCTTGCCGAGGTCCTGGGCCCGTTTCTGGTCGTTCCAGACGGTCGGGTCCTCGAGTTCCTGGTTGACCTGTTCTAGTTTCTCCGACTTGCGATCGAAGTCAAAGATACCTCCGAAGTTCGGCTTCACGGCTGGTCAGGTCGTTCAGCAGGGCGGAGATGGCGTTGATGCGTTCAGCTTCCATGATTGGGCGTTTGAATGAGTTGAATCGAACCTTCGATTATACCGTAGACGGCCCGCGCGCCGCTGCCTCGACCCGCCATTCTTGCCGCTGGCGCCGCCACTGCCGTATCATCGCCCGCTCATCGTCCCGGACTCACCCAAGAATTGCTCATGCGACACTCAATCCCTTATCAAATCGCTCACGGGCTGCTGCCTGCCTTGCTCGCCGTGTCCGCGCCGGCGTTCGCCGCCAAGCCCGCCCCGAAGGGCGCGACCGCCGTGCTGGCCGTGCTGGAGACCACCGACCTGCACTCGAACGTGGTCGGCTACGACTACTTCAAGCTGGCCGCCGAGCCTTCGATCGGCCTGGACCGCACCGCCAGCCTGATCGCCCAGGCGCGCAGCGAATACGCCAACACGGTGCTGTTCGATAACGGCGACACCATCCAGGGCAATGCGCTGGCCGACTACCAGGCGCTGGTCGCGCCGCTGCGCTGCGAGCAGACGCTGGGCATCTACAAGGTGATGAACGCGCTGAAGTACGACGGCGCTTCGATCGGCAACCACGAATTCAACTACGGGCTGGCCTACCTGTCGCAGGTCACCGGTAACCGCTTCAAGGTCGACGGCGTCGACCAGCCGAAGCGCTGCGCCGGCCCGGCCTTCCCGCAGGTGCTGGCCAACGTCTACAGCGTGAAGACGAAGCAGCCGCTGTTCGAGCCCTACCGGATCGTCGAGAAGAAGGTCGGCGGCACCGACGCCCAGGGTCGCAAGATCACCGCCACCGTCAAGGTCGGCATCATCGGCTTCACGCCGCCGACCATCATGTCCTGGGACAAGCGCTGGCTGGAAGGGAAGGTCTACACCACCGGCGTGGTTGAGGCGGCCGAGAAGTACGTGCCCGAGATGCGCCGCAAGGGCGCCGACATTGTCGTCGCGATCGCCCACGGCGGCCTGGACGCCAGCCCCTATTCGCCGCGGATGGAAAACGCCGGCTGGTACCTGGCGCGGGTAGAAGGCGTGGATGCGATGCTGCTGGGGCACTCGCACCAGCTGTTCCCGAACGCGACGAGCAGCGCGCCGCAGTTCAACCTGCCGGGCGTGGACAAGGCGAAAGGCCTGGTGCATGGCGTGCCGACCGTGATGGCCAACCTCTGGGGCAAGCACCTGGGCCTGATCGCCTTGCACCTGCGCGCCGACGGCAAGCGCTGGACCATCGAGAAGGACAAGACACGGGTAGAAGCGCGCGCGGCCCAGAACGCCGACAAGTCCTTCGTCGCGCCCGACCCGCAGGTCCTGGCCCTGATCAAGGAAGAGCATGAAGCCACCATCCGTTACGTGAAGACGCCGGTCGGCAGCAGCGACTTTCGCATGACGACCTATTTCGCCGACGTGGGCGACCCGTCGGCGCTGCAGGTGGTGAACCAGGCCCAGGCCGCCTACGTGAAGAAATACGTCGCGGCCAACCTGCCGCAGTACGCGAAGCTGCCGGTGCTGTCGATGTCGGCCGCCTTCAAGAGCGGCAATGCGGGCGCCTTTGATTTCACCGACGTCCCGGCCGGGAACCTGGCGCTGAACAATGCGGCCGACCTCTACCTCTACCCGAACGCGCTGTATGCGGTGAAGGTCGACGGCGCGGGCCTGAAGGCGTGGCTGGAAACGTCGGCGCGCCGCTTCAACACCATCGATCCGGCCAGGACCGAGCCGCAGGAGCTGATCAACGCCAGCTTCCCGAGCTATAACTTCGACACGATCACCGATGGCGCGATCGGCTACGAGATCGACGTCACCCAGCCGCCGGGCGGGCGCATCCGCAATCTGACGCTGCACGGCGCGCCGGTGGATCCGGCGCAGGAATTCATCGTCGCCACCAACAACTACCGCGCCAGCGGGGGCGGCAACTTCCCCGGCCTGGACGGCAGCAAGACCGTGCTGGCGTCGCCGGACACCAGCCGCGAGGTGCTGATCGCCTACGTCCGCGAGGTCGGGAAGCTGACGCGCGCGGCCAATGGCGCCGCGCGCAGCTGGCGTTTCGCGCCGGTGAAGACCGCCGGTCCGGTGGTGTTCCACGCGGCGCCGGGCATGCTCGGATTGGCCGAAGAGGCTGGCCTGGACAACGTGCGCCAGCTGCGCGCCGACGATGGCCAGGGCAAGGGGTTCGCCTTGTACGCGGTCGACCTGGCGCAATGAGGCGGCATGTGTTGCAGGGGCTGCTGCTGGCCCTGGCGCTCGCCGGCGGCGCCGGCGCGGCCCCTGGTCCGGCAGCGCCCGCGCTGCAGGCGCGTGCCGAGGCGGGCGACGCCAGGGCGGCATGGCGGCTGGGGCTGATGGCGCGTAACGGCGAGGGGATGCCGGCGGACCCGGCGCGGGCCGTGATGCTGCTCACGACGGCCGCCGAGGGCGGCGTGCCGGCGGCGATGTTCGTGCTGGCGAACATGCTGGCGGCGGGCGAGGGCGCGCCGCGCGACGAGGCGGCGGCGCGGCGCTGGCTGGAGATGGCCGCAGCGCTCGACTATCCCGAGGCGCTGCAGCAGCTGGCGCTGAGCGAACCGGATCCGCGCAAGGCCGAGCTCTTGATGCGCCAGGCGGCGCATGCGATGACGCACCGGGCGCGGGATTGATGGCACGCGGGGCACCGTCCCCGGTCGTGGATATGCGGGCGCGATGTGAACGCGTCGAGAAGACCGGTACGCCCCTCCGTGTTGCATCGCCCGTGTTGCATCAACCGTGCTGCGTCAGCCGTAGGGTGGGCGCCCCGTGCCCACGCGTGAACGATGGGCAGACGCGGCGCTTCCTGAACGCCAACACGATGAACGCCAACACGACGCAAGCTTTACGCGTGGGCACGGGGGCGCCCACCCTACTTGTCCTGGCGCGCGATTTCGCTCGACGCGATTTCCGCCAGGTCGAGCAGCGCCTGCAGCTCGGTCGAGCGCAGCTTGCGCGGTTCGCGGTCGATCACGCACAAGGTGCCCATCGCCTGGCCGCCGGGGTCGCGCAGGGGAACGCCTGCGTAGAAGCGGATGTGGGGATCGGCCAGCACCAGCGGGTTGCCGCTGAAGCGTTCGTCGGAGGCCGCGTCCTCGACCACGAAGGGCCGGTCCTGCAGGATCGCATGCGAGCAGAAGGCCCACTCGCGCGGCGTCTGCTGCGGCTGCAGGCCGACGCGGGCCTTGAACCACTGGCGGCGCGAGGTCAGCAGCGAGATCAGGGCGATCGGCGAATCGGTCGCCATCGAGGCCAGCCGCACGATGCGGTCGAAACGCTCTTCGGACGGGGTGTCGACCAGGCCGGACGCGGCCAGCGCCGCCAGGCGCGCCGCCTCGTCCGGACCCACCGGGAAGGCGGCGTCCAGGGTCGGCAGGAATTCGGGGTCGAGCGGGACGCTCGACGCGCGGCGGCCGCCGGCATCGTGGCCGCCGACCTTGTTCATCAGGGCGCGTATGTGGCTTTCGCGTGTGCGCCGATGTCCGCCCGGTGTCTTCCACGACTCGATCGCGCCGCTTTCCATCCATAATTGGACAGTGCTCGTGGCAACACCGAGCATGCGCGCGGCCGCGCTCGTCGTGAGAATCGGGTCTTCTTCCTTTAAATTGCTGTTCATCAATATTCCTACGCTTTATAGGAGTATAGCCGATTTGATGAAACTACCTAAGCGCTTCCTCTTTCCAACAAGAAGTCGCGATATAAACCGTGAATCCGGCGAATTCGATTGATTAAAAGAAATTGTTGATTCACAATCTCACGCAATTTCGTCAATCCCGGCGCGCTTCGCCGCCATCTGTAGTTCCCTCAGGAGAAAAAATGAAGTTTTCCGACGCCCGCCTGACGGTCCGGCTGTTTACGGCGTTCGCGCTGGTTTTGGTCGTGACCCTGACGCTGGCGGCTTTTGCGCTGTCGCGCGTCAACAGCATCGAGGCCGCGCTGGTCGAGGCGGAAGCCTTCCACAACGTCCAGCTCGAACCCTTGTACGCGGCGCGCGAGGCGCTCGGCCAGACCGGGATCGCGGCGCGCAACGCCTACATCTTCCAGGATGCGCAGGCGGCGAACCGGGAACTCGACCTGGTCGACGCGCGCAAGGCCGACTACCTGGCCGCACTGGCCCAGCTCGATCCGGTGCTGGGCGGGAACCCCCAGTACACGCGGGTGAAGGAAGGCCTGCTGGCGATGGCGCGCGAGCTCGAACGTCCGCGGCGCTTCCGCGTGGCCGGCGAGATGGACGCCTACGGCACCTTCCTGGTGGAGGAATGCAGCCCGCTGCGGCGCCGCATCGTGGCCGACATCGAGGTGCTGGTCAGGGAACTGCAGGTCAGCACCAGGGCCGCTGGCGCCGCCGCCGCCGCCGAGGCCGCGGGCGCGCGCTACTGGATCGCCAGCCTGGCCGCGCTGTGCGCGCTGCTGTGCGTGGTGATCGGCCTGGCGATCTCGCGCAACCTGCTCGGCCAGCTGGGCGGCGAGCCGGCGTATGCGACCGATGTGGCGCGCGCGATCGCCCAGGGCGAACTGCACCGCGAGGTGGACACCCGCCGCGCCCGTCCGGCCAGCCTGCTGGCGGCGATGCGCAGCATGCGCGACAGCCTGGGCGCCATCGTCGCCAAGGTGCGCGGCGGCACCGAGGCGATCGCCGCCGCGTCGAGCGAGATCGCGGCCGGCAACCTCGACTTGTCGAAGCGCACCGAGACCCAGGCCGCCGCCCTGGCCCAGATCGCCGGGTCGATGAAGCAGCTGATCGGCTCGGTGCGCCAGAATGCCGAGTACGCGGCGCAGGCCAGCGTCCTGGCCGACCAGGCATCGAAGGTGTCGGCCCAGGGCGGAGCGGCGGTCGAGGGCGTGGTCGCGACCATGAACCTGATCCAGGATTCCTCGCGCCGGATCGAGGAAATCATCACCGTGATCGACTCGATCGCCTTCCAGACCAACATCCTGGCGCTGAACGCGGCCGTGGAAGCGGCGCGCGCGGGCGAGCAGGGCCGCGGCTTCGCGGTGGTGGCGAGCGAAGTGCGCAGCCTGGCCGGGCGTTCGGCGGCGGCGGCCAGGGAGATCAAGGTGCTGATCGAGGATTCGGTCGGCAAGGTCGGCGCCGGCACCGCGCTGGTCGGCCAGGCCGGCGCGACCATGCGCGAGGTGGTCGCCGGGGTGCAGCGCGTGAACCAAATCATGGGCAGCATCTCGGGCGCGACGCGCGCCCAGAGCGAGGACATCGAGCAGGTCGACGCCGCCATCGTGCGCCTGGACCGGATGACGCTGCAGAACGCGGCCCTGGTCGAGGAAGCCTCGGCCGCGGCCCAGGCGCTGCGCGAGCAGGCGGGCGAGCTGGCCGCCGTGGTCAATACCTTCCAGCTGGAAGCCGGCGACGCCGCCGGCGGACGGGCGCCGCGCCGGCTTCCGGCCCTGGCCGCGTGAGCGCGCCTGCCGGAGGGGTGCGCGCGCGCCGCTGATGCGCTCGCGCCGACAGGTGCGGCGGGGCCGGAAGGCGCCTGCCATCGACGGTCGGTGCCGGGCGCGGTCCGTGACTGGCGAGCTC
This sequence comes from Massilia sp., assembly GCF_032106685.1. Classification (GTDB taxonomy): domain Bacteria; phylum Pseudomonadota; class Gammaproteobacteria; order Burkholderiales; family Burkholderiaceae_D; genus Telluria. The sequence continues at coordinate 67,383 of NZ_DAMCPG010000003.1, read as the reverse complement.
GGGGCGGGGGGCGGCGAACCATGGTGGGTTCGAGAACCCACCCTACGCGCAGGTGGCGCGTGGCGGCCGTTCAGGCCGGCGTCGCCAGCGCCAGGCGCGGTTCGGCGCGCTGGCCGCGGGATGCAGGAGCCGCTTGAGGTGCGGCGGCGTCGGTGTCGAGACGGAAGGTGCTGACCAGCTGGGCCAGCTCGTCGGCCTGGTTCTGCATCGATTCGGCGGCGGCCGAGGCTTCCTCGACCAGCGCGGCGTTCTGCTGGGTCACGCGGTCCATTTCGGTGATCGCCACGTTGACCTGCTCGATGCCGGCGCTTTGCTCTTCGCTGGCGGCGGCGATGTCGGCCATGATGGTGGTCACGTGCTCGATGCTGCGCACGATCTCGGTCATGGTGGCGCCGGCGCGGTCGACCTGGCTGGTGCCGGCCGCGACCTTGCTGACGGAATCGTCGATGAGCAGCTTGATCTCCTTGGCGGCGGTGGCCGAGCGCTGGGCCAGGTTGCGCACTTCGCCGGCGACGACCGCGAAGCCGCGGCCCTGTTCGCCGGCGCGCGCCGCCTCCACCGCCGCGTTCAGCGCGAGGATGTTGGTCTGGAAGGCGATGCCGTCGATGATGCTGATGATGTCGACGATCTTGCGCGAGGATTCGTTGATCGAACCCATGGTGCCGACCACCTCGGCCACCACCGCGCCGCCGTCGCCGGCGATCGCCGCGGCATTGCGCGCCAGGCGGTTCGCTTCGCGGGCGTTGTCCGAATTCTGCTTCACGGTCGAGGTCAGCTCTTCCATCGAGGAGGCGGTTTCCTCGAGCGAGCCGGCCTGCTGTTCGGTGCGGCTCGACAGGTCCATGTTGCCGGCCGCGATTTCGTTCGAGGCGGTGGCGATGGCGCCGGTGCCGCTGCGCACGCGGCCGACGATCTCGGCCAGGGAGGCGGTCATGCTGCCGAGGGCGCGCATCAGCTGGCCGGTCTCGTCGCGGCCGTGGGCGGCCACGCGGCTGGTCAGGTCGCCCCCGGCGACCTTCTCGGCGACGGCGACGGCTTCGCGGATCGGCACGGTGATCGAACGCGTGATCAGGACGGCGCAGGCGATGCCCAGGCCGAGCGCGACGGCGCTCAGCGAGAGCAGGATCACGCGGGTGCTCTGGTAGGCGTCGAGGATGCTGGTTGCGACGCCGTCGGCGGCGCTGATCTGCATCGTGGCCAGCTTGTTCATCGCGGCCAGGAAGGCGGCGCTGCGCGGCACCATCTGACCGGCGTGGATTTTCGCGGCGAGCGCGTCGTCGCCGTCGAGCTTGGCCTTGAACAGCGCGGCGCGCGCCTCCAGGTAGCCGACGCGCACTTCCTTGACGGCGGCGAACTGCGCCTTCACGCCTTCGTTGCGCAGCGAGCTTTCGATGTCCTGCTGCAGCTCGGTCGAGCGGGCCGACACGGCTTTCATGCGCTCGGCGATTTCCTGGACCACGGCGCGGTCGGTGGCGACGAAGGCGGTCTCTATCATCGCGTTGTTGACTTCGATGTACTTGCTCCATTCGGCGACGTTGCGCTGGTTCTTGATGCTGGTGTGGACCAGGCGGTTGGTCATGTCTCCGGCCGACTGCATGCGGGTGAGGGCGGTGGCGGCAAGCGCCACCAGCAGGGCGAGCACGATCGCAAAGCCGAGGCCGAGGCGGGCGCCGATCTTGAGGTTCTTCACGGTTGGGTTCCTGGATAAACGGATGGACAACGGATGGACAGGCCGCGCACGGCGGCGATTATCGGACTTGCGCAGGAGGCGCCGGCGGATGCCGCATCGCTGGCTGGCGGGCTGCGCCACCGCGAAGAGTATAGCAGCGGTGTCAGGTAAAATGATGCTGTGCGGCAAAACTGCAACATGTCGAGTTGACCATGTTGCAATTGCCGGGGCGAGCCGGCGGGCGGGCGGCGCAAGGCCGTGCCCGCGGCCGGGGAGGGAAGATCAGTGCAGCTGTTTCTTTTCCGGCTGGACCAGGATGAAGGGATGGACCACGGTGCCCCAGAGCGGAACCTCGCCGGCCGACCAGCTCTGGGCCTGCACGTCCGATACCTTGGCGATCTTGCCCTCGGCCATCCAGCGCGCGATATTGTCCTTGTCGTCGTGCGAGATGCGCATGGCGACGTCGATCAGGTCCAGGCTCTCGCTGACGTAGATCACGTTGCCCTGGGCGAAATGGCGTTCCAGCTCGTCCCATTTCACGCGGGCGGTCTCGCGGTTGATCTTGTCGTGCAGCTCGGTGTCGTTTTCAGGCTTGGTTTTCATAAGTGTTGCGATGGTTCTGGAGGATCTCGATCCGCGGCTGCGGCGAGCCCGCCCATGTTAACCGATAGGCCACGCCCTTGCGCGCATTGCCCACCAATGCGGGGCGGAAACAGGCCAGGTTGGTGCCCTCGGGACGCCGCACGCTCGGATAGACGATGCCCATCGACCCCTGTTCCAGCAGCTCGGCGGCCAAAGCCTGGGAGGCGACGTAGCTGCGCGGGTCGAGGCAATCGCTGACGTTCTTCAAGCCGCGGATGTCGTGGAAGCTGGCGCTGAAGTCGGCCAGCATCGCCTGGTAGGTGACGCTGTCGTCGAAGCGATTGATTTCGGCGTACTCGACGGTCTTGTGGAAGCTGACCTCGGCCAGCGCGGTCTCGGCCTCGAAGGCGCAATACCAGGCGCCGCGCTCGCCGTCGTTGAAGCGGCTGCCTTCCGGACGGGCGTAGGTATAGGCCGCATTGATGATGCGGAAATTCGGCACCCCGAACACCAGTTCGTCGACGCCGATGCCGGGCAGCAGGCCGGCTTCGCCGCGCAGCCGCTCGTTGGTGGCGTTGTCGAGGTCGAACAGGTCGCGCAGCACGGCGTCGCTCTCGGCCAGCGGCGCCAGCACCGAATCCTCGGCCTCGGCGAAGCGCGAGGGGATCAGGCGGCAGGTGTCGATCAGGCGGAGCGCCGTGAGTTTCGGGACGACCGGCAAGATCAGAGACCTCCGCGGCGCGCGTCCAGCAGCTTGCGCACCGTCTGCATCGCCAGCAGGCCGCCGCCCAGCATATAGGCGAGCGGCGTGCGGCCGCCGAAGATGACGTTGGTGTTCGGCAGGACCACCCATTCGTCGGCAAGCTTGTCGCCGTACAGGATGTGCAGGGCCTTGTAGATGCCCAGCAGGTAGGAAATGCGGGTGATGCGGTCGACCTCGAGCAGCCGGTCGGGGTTCTTTTTCCAGTCGTAGAAGCTGGACGCGGACAGGCCGCCGAGCAGCTCGCGCGCATCTTCGTCGCGCAGCTGCCAGGCGGCGGCCAGCTTGAAGAAGCCCTTCAGCGCGGACTGCGACAGGCGCTCGCGCTCGGCGCGCGAATTCAGGTCGACCAGTACCGCCGGCTCGAAGCGGCTGGTGGGGTAGGCGTAGGCGAGGCTCATGGATTTCCTCCGTTTCTGGAGTATTTATACTCCAATTTCGGATCCCATGCAAGTGCTAGTTGTCAAGGGAATTACGTCATGACAGAATTGGCGCCGACTTGTCAAAAGGAAAAGGATATTTCCATGCGTTGGCGATCGGCAGGCATCCTCCTGGCAGCGCTGGTGGCGGTGGTCATCGGTGCCTGCGTGGCGCGCGGCTCGCGCGGCACGCAGGAAGAACTCAGGCAACAGGTAATGGAGACCGAGCGCGCTTTCGCCGCCACGATGGCGGCGCGCGACTTCGAGGCATTCCAGGGCTTCCTCTCGAAGGAGGCCGTGTTCATGGCGCCGGGCGGCGCCCAGCGCGGCCGCGACGCCGTCGCCGGGGCCTGGCGCGCGTATTTCGACGGCGCCGCGGCGCCTTTCGCCTGGGCGCCGGAGGAAGTCGAGGTGCTGGCCTCGGGCACGCTGGCCTACAGCAGCGGGCCGGTCACAAGTCTGGACGGCAAGCAGGTCGGGCGCTTCAATTCGGTGTGGCGGCTGGAAGGGCCGGGGACGTGGAAGATCGTGTTCGATCGCGGCTGCGATTGCGGGCGGTAGGGTGGACACCTGTGTCCACGCGGTCGTACCGATGCGTTCTCGTCAATCACCGGAAGGTCATTTCGCAAGCATGCCGATCTCCCGGCGCCCGCTGCGTCATGGCGAGCGCTCTACCGCGTGGACACAGGTGTCCACCCTACAAAAGCGGAAGTGCGCAAGGGCGTAGGGTGGGTTCTTGAACCCACGCGGTCGTACCCGTGCATTCCAGACGAGCACAGCGGATCGACACGCATGCGTACCGGCTTCCTGGAAAGCGCGCGGCACCGGAACCGCTGCGCCGCGTGGGTTCGAGAACCCACCCTACAAAAGCGCGGCAAGAGCACGCGGCGCCGCGGATCGACCGATGAGTCAGCGCGGAGTCATTGATGCGAGCGGCATCAATGACGAGTCCATCATACAAAACCTCACACCGGCTCGGCGTGCTCGACCAGCAGCTGCACCTTGGTCACGCCGTTGTACTCGTTCGCATCGAGCCGGAACGCCACGCGCGCCCGTTCGCCCAGGGCGTCGGTGTGGCCGAACCAGATCGCGTCGTAGCGCCGGCCGTTGCGCTCCAGCAGCAGCTTGAGGTGCTTTTCCTTCAGCACGCGCTGGCTCATCACGCGGAACTCGTCGCAGAACACCGGCGGGGCGAAGCCCTGGCCCCAGACCTGGCCGTCGCACAGTTCGATGAAGGCGGTGCTGTAGAACTCGTCCTCGAGCGGGCCGTCGGTTTCGATCACGCGTTCCAGTTGCGCCTCGCTCAGCCAGGCGCGGCCGACCGCCTCGAACGCCTCGCAGAAGGTGTCGAAGTGATCGGCGCGGATGGAGAGGCCCGCCGCCATCGCGTGGCCCCCGAACTTGTCGATCAGGCCCGGCACGCGCTTCGAGACCAGGTCCAGCGCGTCGCGCAAGTGGAAGCCCGGGATCGAACGGCCCGAGCCCTTGATCAGCCCGGGTCCCGCCGGCGCGAAGGTGATCGTCGGGCGGTAGAACTTCTCCTTCAGGCGCGAGGCGACGATGCCGATCACGCCCTGGTGCCAGCCCTCGTCGAAGACGGCGATGGTGCTGCTGTCGGTCGGCTGGAAGTCGTCCAGGTGCAGCAGCGCCGTGTCCTGCATCTCGGCCTCGATCTCGCGCCGCTTCAGGTTGATCTCGTTGAGCTGCTGGGCGATGGCCCAGGCGCGGCCCTCGTCGTCGGTGACCAGGCATTCGATCCCGAGCGACATGTCTTCCAGGCGGCCGGCGGCGTTCAGGCGCGGGCCGACGGCAAAGCCGAGGTCGAAGGGCGAGGCGCAGCGCGCTTCGCGTCCGGCCACCCGGAACAGCGCCGCCACGCCCGGATGCATGCGCCCGGCGCGCATGCGCTTGATCCCTTGCGCGACCAGGATGCGGTTGTTGGCGTCGAGTTTGACCACGTCGGCCACCGTGCCGAGCGCAACCAGGTCGAGCAGGTTGTCCAGCTTCGGCTGGGTTTGCGCGTCGAACACGCCGCGCCGGCGCAGCTCCGCGCGCAGCGCCAGCAAGACATAAAAGACCACGCCGACGCCGGCCAGGTGCTTGCTCGGGAAGCCGCACTCGGGCTGGTTCGGGTTGACGATCACGCGCGCCGGCGGCAGGGCGTCGCCCGGCAGGTGGTGGTCGGTGACCACGACCTCGATGCCGCGCCGGTTGGCCTCCAGCACGCCGTCGATGCTGGCGATGCCGTTGTCGACGGTGATGATGACGTCCGGCGCCTTTTCGCGCACCGCCAGTTCGACGATCTCCGGGGTCAGGCCATAGCCGTACTCGAAACGGTTCGGCACGATGTAGTCGACCCGAGCGCCCATCGCGCGCAACCCGCGCAAGGCCACCGCGCAGGCGGTGGCGCCGTCGCAATCGTAGTCGGCGACGATGGTCATGTTCTTTTGCGCGGCAATCGCATCGGCCAGGAACACGGCGGCGGCGTCGATGTGCCTCAGACCGCCGGGCGGCGCCAGCGCGGCCAGTTCGCTGGCCAGTTCGCGCGGGTCGAGCAGGCCGCGCGCCGCGTAGATGCGCGCCAGCACGGGGTGCACGCCCCCCTGGCGCAAGAGCTCGGAGGTGCGGAACGGGCAGGGACGGGTGGTGATGCGGGTTTTCAAAGCAGGCTATCCAGGGTCGGGCGGCGCCAGAACTTGCGTTGCGCCATGGCGTTGGTGGTGAATTCGGCAAGCGCGTCGCGGTGCGACAGGACCAGGCGCACTTCGCGCAGGCGGCCTGCCTTCAGGCTCTCCAAGATGGGTGCGAACAGCCCGGCTTCAAGCTGGCCCATGGCCGCGACCCAGCCGCCCCAGTCGGCGGCCAGCGCGTAGGGCGCGACGCTGCCGCAGACCAGCAGGGTGTCGCCCTCGATGGTGGCGGCGAACTGCGCCAGGTCGGCGGGGCTGGCGTCGGCAAGCCGGGTCAGCCAGGCCGGCGTGTCGACCGCGGCCAGGCGCACGCGCGCCGCCGGTGTGGCGAACGGCGTGGCCGACGCCGCTCCCGCGCCCGCGCCCCAGGGCCAGAAGGCATTCACGGGCGGCTGGCGGCGCGCCTCGCGCGCGGCGTTCACCGGATGCGTATGCCAGAGGATCTGGATCTCGTTCTGCAGCCGGCGGAAGGCGGCGGCGCGCTCTCCGGCCGGCATCCAGTCGGTCAAATCCATGCCGAGGGCCGCGCCCGGGGTGGCGGTGTCGAGTTCGCGCCAGTCGTCGGCGCGCAGGAACCAGGTCTGGGCGTCGCCGTAGAGCAGGGCGTGGCCCGCCTCTTCCACGTAGGGCCGGGCCGCATCGAACAGCGCGCGGCTGTCTTCGCCGGACAAGCCCAGCCCCTGCGGATCGCCCATCATCAAATGGGTGCGTGCAATTTCTATATGCACCGGGTTGACGATGAACCATGTACCGTTCGCGGGGTCGAGCCCGTAGGCGCGCATCGCGGCAGCGGCAAAGGCCGGGCGGCCGCCCGGGTCCAGGCCGAGCGTGCGCGCCAGCCACTGCTCGTGCGGCAGGGCGCGCACCGTCTCGTCGGCCGGCAGCCGGCGCTGGCGTGCGCTGCGCGAGAGCAGCGCGGCCAGGCCGGGCGCCTGCAGCGCACGCACCAGGTCGGGCGCGAATTCGGGAACGGGAAGGGCGAAGGGAAGGACGAGCGTAATCTGGGACATGGCGTGATTGTAGGTCAAATCGGGCCACATGGCCGGGCGGGGCGCCATCCGCCACGGCGCCGCCACAGCGTTTTCCCATGATTTACGTGGGCGTGCGCCCTGTCATGGATGAGCTTTGTGTGGCAAACTGCGGGGTCAGTTGTCAAACACTACAAATTCATGAGTTTCAAGCACACACTGCCGTACGAGTGGCTGGTCGGGCTGCGCTACACGCGCGCCGGCAAGCGCAGCGGCCGTAACCGTTTTATTTCGTTCATCTCGCTGATCTCGGTGGCCGGCATCTCGCTTGGCGTGGCCGCCCTGATCGTGGTGCTGTCGGTGATGAACGGCTTCCAGAAGGAAGTGACCGACCGCATGCTCTCGGTGCTGGCCCACGTCGAGATCTTCGACGTGCGCGGCGCCATGCCGGACTGGCGCGCGGTCGGCCGCGAGGCCGCGCGCAACCCGGCGGTGGCCGCTTCCGCGCCTTTCGTCGAGGTGCAGGGCATGCTGCTGCGCGACGGCGTGATGAAGCCGGTGCTGGTGCGCGGCGTGATTCCCGGCCAGGAAGCGAAGGTGTCGGACGTCGCCCGCCAGATGAAGCAGGGGCGTTTCGACGCGCTGCGGCCGGGCACCATGAACATCGTGCTGGGCCGCGCCCTGGCCGACGCGCTGCACGTGGGCGTGGGCGAGCGCGTCACCATGCTGCTGGGAGCGGCCGGCACGACGGAGAGCGGCGCCCCGGCCGCGCCGCGCACCCGGAACTTCGTCGTCTCCGGGATTTTCGAGGCCGGCCACTACGAATTCGACTCCATGCTCGGTTTCGTGCAGATCGACGACGCCATCCAGGCGGCCGGGCTGGTCGGGCCGCTCGGCCTGCGCCTGCGCCTGCACGACCTGCACCGGGCGCCGCAAGTGGCGGCCGAGCTGCGCCGCGACCTGGCGGGCGACTACGTGGTGCGCGACTGGTCGCAGGTGAACACCATCTGGTTCGCCGCCGTGCAGTCGCAAAAGCGCATGATGTTCATCATCCTGACCCTGATCATCGCGGTGGCCGCTTTCAACCTGGTGTCGACCCTGGTCATGACGGTCAAGGACAAGCAGGCCGACATCGCGATCCTGCGCACCCTGGGCGCCTCGCCTCGCTCGGTGATGAAGATCTTCATGGTCCAGGGCACCCTGGTCGGGGTCCTCGGGAGCCTGCTCGGCGTGGTGCTGGGCGTGGCGGTGGCGCTGAACGTCGACGTCATCGTGCCGGCCATCGAGCACGCCTTCGGCATCCAGTTCCTGTCGAAGGAAATCTACCTGATCAGCGAAATCCCGTCCGACGTGCGCTGGGTCGACGTCGGCGCGATCGGCGGCGTGGCGGTGCTGCTGGCCTTCCTGTCCACCCTCTACCCGAGCTGGGCGGCGGCGCGCGTGAAGCCGGCCGAAGCCCTGCGCTACGAATGAAGATGTGAGTCATCCATGAGCATTGTCCATCAACTGCCGTTCGAATGGCTGGTCGGCCTGCGCTATACACGCGCCGGCAAGGGTACCGGCCAGAGCGGCTTCCTCTCTTTTATCTCGCTGATCTCGGTCGCGGGCATCGCGCTGGGCGTGGCGGCCCTGATCATCGTGCTGTCGGTGATGAACGGCTTCCAGAAGCAGGTGACCGACCGCATGCTGTCGGTCCTGGCCCACATCGAGGTGTTCGACACCCGCGGCGACATGCCGCAGTGGCGCGAAGCCGCCCGGCAGGCGCTGAAGAACCCGGCGGTGAAGGCGGCCGCGCCCTTCGTCGAGTCGCAGGGCCTGCTGCAGCAGCGCGACGGCGCGATGCGCCCGGCCACCATCCGCGGCGTGCTGCCCGAGGCCGAGCGCAACATCTCGGAGGTTGCCAGCACCGTGCGCGAGGGCAGCTTCGATTCGCTCACGCCGGGCAGCTTCAACATCGTGCTCGGCTACGCCCTGGCGGCCGGCCTGAACCTGCAGGTGGGCGACAAGGTCACCATGCTGCTGGCCCAGGCCCAGACCACCCCGGCCGGCATGCTGCCGCGCATGCGCAGCTTCACGGTCTCGGGCATCTTCGAATCCGGCCACGCCGAGTTCGACGCCGGCATGGCCTTCGTCAGCCTGCAGGACGCCGAGAAGATGGAGCGCCTGTCGGCGCCGGCCGGGCTGCGCCTGCGCATCGCCGACATGCGCCAGGCGCCGCAGGTGGCGGCCGAGCTGGAGAAATCGATGCCGGGCGAGTACGAGATGCGCGACTGGTCGAAGCTGAACGCCGTGTGGTTCGGCGCCGTACAGACCGAAAAGAAGATGATGTTCATCATCCTGACCCTGATCATCACGGTGGCCGCCTTCAACCTGGTGTCGACCCTGGTGATGACGGTGACCGACAAGCAGGCCGACATCGCCATCCTGCGCACGCTCGGCGCCTCGCCGGCCTCGATCCGGAGAATCTTCATGATCCAGGGGGCGCTGGTCGGCATCCTCGGCGCCGTGGTCGGCGTGGCGGGCGGCGTGCTGGTGGCGCTGAACATCGATGTCATCGTTCCATTCATTGAACATTTGTTGGGAGTGCAGTTCTTGTCGAAGGATATCTATCAAAACAGCACCGTGCCGTCGGACCTGCGCTGGCCGGACGTTTTCAAGATCGGCGGCATCGCCGTGCTGCTGGCCTTCGTGGCCACGATCTACCCGAGCCGCTCGGCGTCGAAGGTGAAGCCGGCGGAGGCGCTGCGCTATGAGTAACATGACCGATACCCCTGTACTGGCCTGCCGCGCCCTCGGAAAAACCTTCAAGCAGGGCGACTACCAGGTGCGGGTGCTCGACAACATCGACTTCGCGATCCGCCGCGGCGAGCGCGTGGCCATCGTCGGCGCCTCGGGCTCGGGCAAGTCGACCCTGCTGCACCTGCTGGGCGGCCTCGACACCCCGACCACCGGCTCGGTGACCCTGCTGGGCGAGGACTTCGCGACCCTGTCCGAGACCCGCCGCGGCGAGCTGCGCAACCATTCGCTCGGCTTCGTCTATCAGTTCCACCACCTGCTGCCCGAGTTCTCGGCCCTGGACAACGTCGCCATGCCGCTGATGATCCGGCGCGAGAAGCGCGCGGTCGCGCTCGAGAAGGCCCAGGCCATCCTCGAACGCGTGGGTCTCGGCAAGCGCGTCGTGCACCGGCCCGGCGAGCTGTCCGGCGGCGAGCGCCAGCGCGTGGCCCTGGCGCGCGCCCTGGTCACCCAGCCGGCCTGCGTGCTGGCCGACGAGCCGACCGGCAACCTCGACCACACGACGGCGATGGCGATCTTCGACCTGATGCTGGAGCTGTCGCGCACCCTCGGCACCTCCTTTGTCATCGTCACCCACGACATGGAACTGGCGCGCCGCTGCGACCGCGCCCTGCGCATGACCGAGCACGGGCTGCAGCCGCTGGAAGCGTAAGCCATGTGGATCGATACCCACTGCCACCTCGACGCCCACGAATTCGGCGCCCAGTCGCTCGAGGTCGCGCAGCGCGCCGGACAGGCGGGGGTATCGATGATCGTGATCCCGGCCGTGGCGCGCGCCAACTTCGGCGAAGTGGCCGCGCTCGCGGCGCAGGCGCATGCACAGTCGAAGAACGCCAGCTATGCGCTCGGCATCCATCCGATCTACGTGCCGCAGGCGCGCGACGAGGACCTGGTCGCGCTGCGCCAGGCGGTGCAAGCCGCGATGGACGACCCGCTTTTCGTGGCCATCGGCGAGATCGGCCTCGACTTCTTCATTCCCATGCTGTGCGAGCCGGCGATGCGCGAGAAGCAGGAGCGCTTCTTCCGCGAGCAGCTGCGCATCGCGCGCGACTTCGACTTGCCGGTGCTGACCCACGTGCGCCGCTCCCAGGACCAGGTCCTGAAGCACATGCGCCAGATCGCCCCGGCGGGCGGCATCGCCCACGCCTTCAACGGCTCCTTCCAGCAGGCCGAGACCTTCGTCAAGCTCGGCATGCACCTGGGCTTCGGCGGCGCCATGACCTTCACCCGCGCGCTGCAGATCCGGCGCCTGGCCAGCGAGCTGCCGCTGGAGTCCATCGTGCTGGAGACCGACGCGCCGGACATTTCGCCCAGCTGGATCCACCCGGCGCGCAACAGCCCCGAACAGCTGCCGGCAATCGGCGCTGCGCTGGCCGGCATGCGCGGCATGGACGAGGGCGCGCTGCGCGAAGCGGCCTGGCGCAATTCGCTGGCGGCGATTCCGCGGCTGGCGCCGCTGCTGGCGTAGAATCTGTTTCTCGACAATCGAAAGGTGCGATGATGGTAAGGCTGCTGTCTATCCTGGTGCCCGCGTTTGTGCTTGCATTCGTGCCGACGTTCGTGTTTGCGAAGGCGCCGGGCGATGTCGACATCGTGCTCGATACCCCGACCGGCAAGCTCGCCGGCAGCCTGTTGCTGCCCGCTGCGAAGACGCCAGTGCCGGTGGCACTGATCATCGCCGGCTCCGGCCCCACGGACCGCGACGGCAACTCGCGCATGCTCCCGGGCCGCAACGACAGCCTGCGCATGCTGGCCCAGGCGCTGGCGCAGGCCGGCATCGCCTCGGTCCGCTACGACAAGCGCGGCATCGGCGCCAGCGCGCCCGCCATGGGCAGCGAAGCGGCGCTGCGCTTCGAAACCTACATCGATGACGCCGCCGGCTGGATCGCGCGCTTGAAGAGCGACCCGCGCTTTTCGACCGTCGCCGTGATCGGCCACAGCGAAGGTGCCCTGATCGGCACGGTCGCGGCGCGGCAGGCCGGCGCCGCCGCCCTGGTCTCGATCGCCGGCGCCGGCGCGCCGCTGCCGGCCGTACTGCGTCGCCAGCTGGCGGACAAGCTGCCGCCCGAACTCCAGAAGGAGAACGAGCGCATCCTCGGCGCCCTCGAGCGGGGCGAGACGGTCGAGCAGGTGCCGCCCCTGCTCGCCGCCCTGTACCGTCCGAGCGTGCAGCCCTACCTGATCTCGCAGTTCCGCTACCTGCCGGCCGAGCGCATCGCGGCGCTCGCCGTTCCGGTCCTGGTCGTCCAGGGCACCACCGACATCCAGGTCGGCGTGGCGGACGCGCAGGCGCTGGCGAAGGCCAGCCCGCGGGCGCGCCTGGCGATCGTCGAGGGCATGAACCACGTGCTGAAGAGGGTGCCGGCGGACGGCGCGCAGCTGGCGTCCTACGGCGACCCGTCGCTGCCGCTGGCGCCGGGGCTGGCCGATACGATTACATCCTTCCTGCATACGGCGCTTTCGCGCTAGGTTTTCGCGCGGCGCGGCGCTCCCGCTGGGGCTGCTCCGGTGTGAATATTCACGCTTTCTTCATTGCGACAGCACGACGTTTGAATAGTTCAACCGGAGCCTCGTGACCGAACGCAACTGCGAATTGTCGCCTTCGTGGGACCATGGCGTTTTCAACCAGGGAGACGCAATTGGACAGCGCGAGCGAGTTCCTCCGCGTGCTACAGCACGAGAAGTCACTAAGCACCGCGCACCGTGCGCTGCGCCTGCGGCTTGCCCATGCCGGGGAGCTGTCCGACGCGCTTGCAGCCGCCAATCTGCTGCCGCAGCGGATCAGCGGGCTGGAGTCGATCTGCGGCGACGTCGAGTACCGCGTCTCCTGCGTCGCCAGCGATCCGGCGCTGCCCCTGAAGGAACTGATCGCGCTGTCGGCCGAGATCCAGGTCGTCACCGATCGCGGCCAGCTGCGCCGGATCTGCGGCATCGTCACCGAGGCGCGCTCGGGCGACGCCGACGGCGCGCTCGCCACCTACCAGCTGGTGCTGCGCGACGCGCTGGCGGTGATGGAAAAGCGCGTCAACAGCCGCATCTTCCGCTACCAGAACGAGCTCGAGATCGTCCAGGTCCTGTTCGACGAATGGCGTCACGCGAACGCCGTGCTGGCCGGCGCCTTCGAATACGAACTCGACCCGCTGCTCGACATGCGTCTCTACCCGCCGCGCGAACAGACCATGCAATACAACGAGTCGGACGCTGCCTTCGTGCGCCGCCTCCTGCGCCGGCGCGGCATCTCCTGGACCGTGCGCCCGGGCCGCAGCCGCGGCACCTCGGTCGACCCGCTGCACGACCGAATTCCGGCGCACACCCTGGTGCTGTTCGCCGACGCCAACGGCCTGCCGGAAAACGCGGCCGGCACGGTGCGCTACCACCGCGACGACGCGCCCGGGGAACGCGACACCATCACTTCCTGGGGCGCGGCGCGCACCCTGCAGCCGGGCAGCGCCACCCGCCACAGCTGGGACTACAAGAACCCGGGCGGGTTGCAGTTCATGTCGACCACGGCGCGCGCCAGCCTGGACCAGGGCGCGCACGGCAGCGGCCTGGCCGCCAGCTTGGATGACTACCTGGTCGAGACGCCGCACGCCGGCAACGACGTCGAGGACCACTGGCGCCTCGGCCAGCTGCGCATGCAGCGTCACGAGTTCGAGGCCAAGTGCTTCCACGGCGAAGGCAGCGTGCGCGACTTCTGCGCCGGCCAGTACTTCACGCTGGCGGACCACCCCGAGATCGACACCCATCCGGCGGCCGAGCGCCAGTTCGTGATCACAGCGTTGCAGGTCAGCGCGCGCAACAACCTGCCGGGGGATTTGTCGGCGCGGGTGGAGCGCTTGTTGGCGCAGAATGGGTGGATCGCGCCGGCTGCCGGCGGCGTTGAGGTCCCGGTGCACGTGCGCTTCACCGCCGTGCGGCGCGGCGTCGCCATCGTGCCCGCCTACGACCCGCGCGTTGACCTGCCGCATCCGCAACTGCAAAGCGCGATCGTCGTCGGCCCCCGGCACGAGGAAGTCCATTGCGACCGGCTGGGCCGGGTGAAGATCCGTTTCCCCGGCATGCGTAGGACGGACCACGAACATGCGCACGGCGCCGGCGCGTCGGGCACCGCTGCCGATTCCGCATGGGTGCGGGTAGCCTCGAACTGGGCCGGAAACGGACCCGGCAGCCAGCAGCAGTTCGGCGCCCTGACGCTGCCTCGGGTCGGGACCGAGGTACTGGTCGCTTTTCTCGGCGGCGACCCGGACCGGCCGGTGATCCTGTCGCAGGTATTCAACCAGACCGGCGAGCCGCCCGCACTCAGCCCGCACGGCGGGCTGCCGGGTAACCGCTACCTCTCGGGTCTCAAGAGCCGCGAGATCGGCGGGCAGCGCGGCAACCAGCTGCGGTTCGACGATACCCAGGGCGAAATCAGCGCCCAACTGGCGAGCGAGCACGGCGCGTCGCAACTGAACCTCGGGTGGCTGACGCATCCGAAGGAGAACGGGATGGCGGAACCGCGCGGGGAAGGGGCGGAGCTGCGCAGCGACCGCTACGTCGCCGTCAGGGGCCGGGATGGCGTGCTGATTTCGGCCGAGGCCTCGGCCAGGGCCGAGGGCGGACAGATGGCGCGCGCTGGCCTCGTCGGATTGGCGGAACTGCTGCAGAGCGTCGTGGACGAGACGGCCAAACTGGCCGTGAAACACGCCGGAGACGAACCCAGCACGGGACGGCTGGCGGAGCTGGTCGGCAAGCTCAAGCAATGGGAAGCCGGTTCGAACACCGCGCCGGACGCCGGCAGCGCCGCGCCCATCGTCGCCGTGACGGCGCCGGCCGGAATCGTGCTCGGCAGCCAGGACAACGTCGCGATCGGTTCCGAAAGAAAAGTCGACCTCGTCAGCGGCGGCGACGCCGAGGTCTCAACGGGCAAGAACCTCTTCATGCGCGCAGCCCAAGGTATCAGCGCCTTCGCCCAGGCCCTGGGCATCAAGCTGGTCGCCGGCCGTGGCAACGTGACGGTGGAGGCGCAGCAGGGCGCGGTCGAGGTCAAGTCGTATCGCCGGATCAGCCTGATCTCTTCCGAAGCGATTCACATCGAAGCACCCATCGTGCGGATCGTTTCGGAAGGGGCTCAGACTGAGTGGTCCGATGGACGGATCGCCCAGCAAAGCTCCGGGCAACAGTTAATCAAGGCCACCTCCGTCGTACGCGGCGCTGCCGGAGGAGGGAGTCCGACCGCACTGGACTTCCCGGCCTCAAAGATCACGACCAACGAGCGCCTTGTTTTGCGGAGCCTGCAAACACGCGAACCCATTCCCAGTCAGCGTTACATAGCGCATCTGGAGGACGGCAGGACAATCGAAGGCATCAGCGACGAGGAGGGCCGCACGACGCTGGTCCAGAGCGACACGCTGGGGCCAGTTCGATTTGAACTTCTCCCTTAACAGCCGTTCGACCAGCCAGGAGTTACCATGGGTGAATCGACCAGGCCCTTGCCGCCTCTCATCCCGCTGCCGAACGGCGGGTGGGAGGTCAATTCCTTCATGTCCTCGCCCGAGTTCACGTTGCGCGGACTAGGGCTTGTGCCGCCCGATAAAATTGTCCCGGTCATTGTCGTACCCGGCATTATGGGCACAAACCTGCGGGCCAAACAAAAACCACGCTTGGGACGTATCGACGATGAGCGGAACAAGATGGCCAGCGCTGGCCAACGTGTCTGGCGGCCGCCCAACGGCGACAACGAGGGGCTTAAGGCAGCCAAAATCTGGGGCAAGTTTACGCCGCGCGAGCGCCAATTGTTGTTTGATCCTGCCACGCTGGAAGTAGATCCCGACGGACCTGTCGTCATACCGAAGTCCGAGGACGGTTATGTTCTGACTGAGCGTGCGGTAAGGGAACGTGGATGGGGCGAACTGCATGCGGACTCGTATGGCGGACTTCTCTACGGTCTGCAGACTCGCCTTAATCAGACGTTCGGGTTTGACGAGCAGGGCAAGAAGCGTTTTGTCCAACAGCATTGGAAGAACGTCATGGCCTGTGACCCTCAGCGATGGGGGCTGCGCCACTTTGCGCCATTAACGGAAGACCACCTCGTCAAGCACGCTCAGCATTACTTTCCCGTGTACGCGGTTGGGTACTGCTGGGTACAAGACTGTAAGACGTCAGCGGAACTGCTGGAGAAGCGAATTCTTGAAATCATCAATTCGTGGAAGGGAGGGAGGCGGCAGTGCTCCAAAGTCATCTTGGTAACGCATTCGATGGGCGGGTTAGTGGCCAGAGCGTGCGCAAGACGTATTCCGGACAAAATTGCCGGTGTGATCCATGGCGTCATGCCGGCGCTGGGCGCACCGGTTGCCTACCGCAGGCTTGCCTGTGGGACGGAGCCGTTTTCACTGAATGGTACTCCTCTCAAGAAATATGCAGACTCTAAGCTGGCAATGATTCTCGGGAATAGTGCTGAGAAAACGACGCCGGTTTTAGCTGTATCCCCTGGAGCACTCGAGCTTTTGCCGAATCACCTGTACCCGCACCCCTGGTTACACGTTCGCGTGGTGAGGTTTGCAGGCGGATCGCAGGAAGCGAGTCAGGCGGGAAAGGATGTGCCATATGGATACCAGACCAAACCGTATGACGCGCTGTCCTTTCCCAATGCAGGCCTGCAGAATCCCTACGATCTGTACCGTGACATGAAATGTTGGTTTCGCCTGATCAATCCGGATCTTGCCGATCCGGCTGGCAAATATGCCAATAAACGAGACGGCGTGGTGTCTGCAATTAAGAAGGCAATCAATACTGCCGAAACTTTCCATAGAACGCTGGGGGACTACTACCACCCTAATACCTATGCTTTCTACGGAGACGACAAAGAGCAGCTTTCGTTCGGGCAGGTACGGTGGGTCGCCCTTCAGCAGGCAGGTTCGGCAACAACGCTCACGCCGGCGAATCTTACTGCCGCGCAGTATATCGGTCAGTCTGAAACGGGGCAGCGGCGCGTGCTTCTCGAGGGAAAGACTGAGCTTCGTTTCGCCCCTGAGTTACAGGATGCGCGAGGTGACGGGACCGTCCCGCATCAATCAGGCGCAGGGCCGGCAGGCAAAGTAAAACAAGTGTTTGCGACGGAGGGCTACGACCACCAAGGATCGTATAACAATGAGCACATGCTTATGTTAACGCTCCGATTAGTTACCAAGATTGTCCAGGAGATCTCGTGAAGAACTGGCTCCGGAGCCGGCCGGCAAGAGTGCTGGCCGGGGCCCTGTGCGCGGGATTGGTCGCCACATGGGCGGTGGGCAAAGTATTGGATAGACGCGAAGAAAGCAGGCGAGACCAACATGAGGTAGTTCGAATGACCGACAAAATGAAAACCGTATGTGTCGGCAGGTTCTTAATTGACGTGCCAGAAGAGGCAGAGATTGAACTGAGACAGGCACGCATTGATGGCTTCGATATTGCGACGTTTAACGAAACCGACGATGACTTCCAGAAGCGTGTTGTAAACCGTGAGGCACAAATCAATGCTAAGCCAGACTACCGTGGTGGCAGTAAGAACATGGAAGCAGTAAGGGAGGTTAAGACCGAAACTGGCCTCGTCGGAAAGATCTTCATACATAGCCGGACGGTGGAAGAAGGAACGCAGGGCAACGGTCTGGGCGGGGTGGAGCGCTATCGTGATGAAGGCATCACGACAGAAGCGCTCGTGCACGGCCATGGCATCAGCATCGACCTGTTCTTTGAAGACAGGAACCCCGACTTGATCGAGGATCTGCCCAAGCTGGTTAACCAGCTTGTAGCGAACCCAAATAACCATACTCCTGCCGAACCAGGATTTTGTATGGACCGCGCCTATGTCCGCGACCCGCTCAACGCCGATCAGCTCGAACAAATCATGATGTTCGGCCGGCTGCCAAATCATCCGGATGTTGAGTTCATGTTCCTTGTTTCGGCTGGACTGAAACCCGACGTGCATGGACTACTTGCAAGGAATGAAGCTGCAGACGAAGCGCTGTCGATGGCTGAGCGGATGCGCATCACGAGGTTACGAGCGGCGTCGCGGGAGATTGGCGGCCTGAAAGGGGAGGAAGTAGCGGAGCTGGTGGTGGAAAAAAATGAAGCACGTGGCCACAGTTTCTGGTGGGAGGTGAACGGGACCGAAGACAACGTTTTCGTCCCACACCTTGTATTCAGGATGAGTACCGGGAACGGCAACCGTCAGCCCGCTCCCTCCTCGCTTTCGGACGGCGCTGCGCTCGGTTTGTGGGACAAGATCTCGTCCAGTATCCGGTTCCGGCCGAGCAAACCTGCAGAGATGAGCCGGGTAGAGGCGCCGCCAACACCGCTTGGGGCATACGCGTCGGCCGGCGAACGCTGCCCTGAAAGCGGCTGGTGGCTGTGCGGCGATGGCGGAAACGGTGTTGCTATCCTCGGCGGCCAGCGCCAACACCTGCGCAAGGGACAAAAGATGCCGCAGGCTCTGCTGCTCCCGCCCCAGACCATCTGGCAACGAATGCGCGGACTGCAGCCCAGCTACGAAAGCACGACCCGCACTGCGTGGAAACTGGTCGACAAACGCGAACGCGACCGTACGCCACCGTCCGTTCCATTGGCCCAGGCAACGCTGGCAGCGCAAGCGGACAGCGGTAGCGCGATCGGTACTGCGTGCTCGACCGCGCAGCCGGAGGTCGCAATCGGCTATGTGGCGAGGACGGGAATGCAGTGTCCGGCGAGCGGCTGGTGGCGCTGCGAGGAATCGCACGCGCTCGACGGCACACGGTGGTTCGCTGCAGGCAGCCTGCTTCCAGCCGCAACCTTCGAGGTCCCTGCAGCGACCCTCGGCCGCGCCTTTGGAGCGCGCCAGGCAATCCAGCGCCGCAGCGTCTGGCAACTGGTGCGTCACTCTGTGACTCCGGGGGCAACATCGGCAATACCAGACATCAGTGGCTCGGCTCAGGACCGCGATCCGCCGACCCTTGCTTGATCTCTTTTTCGGTCGGGCGAGTGCGATTCGCTGAGAAATGTTTGCGTAATACGCCTCAGTGGTTTCGTTATCGGAAGCAGGTCGAATCAGTCAATGACGAGCAGCCATCATGAGACCGAGGCGACGGCAAACAAACGGCTGAGCTGAACGGAAGGTCTCCTGTCCAGTTCGTTTAAATGCTCGGCCGCAACGTCAACCACTTGGTCTCAGCTGGAGTGCCATTTTCTTCTATTGTGCGGAGCGGCGATGAGCTACATGCGTTATTACATCAGGGACGGGGCGACGACAACTGCCGGCGGAACGGTCATGGCATCCAGCGGATTCAATGTTATCGACGGCTCGCCAGTGGCTCGCGAAGGCGACGCTGTCGATTGTCCAGCATGCGGCGCGCAGGGGCGCATCGAATGCGAGATGCCGCGTCTGTCCGACACTTTTGAAGGCAAGGAATACGCGTTGAGCAACGATCTTTGCATCTGCGAGTGCAGCCCGCCTCCGAAACTCGTCGCAGATCAGGACATTGAATACCAAGCGCTGGATGGGCTTTAGAAGGCGGATCGAAGCGTCCGAAGTTTGAATGGCAACTGCGATTTTCGGCTTCGCCTGGGAACCTAAGGCAGCGAAATATCTTCGGTTTTTGTATTCGTTTTGCCGGGGATCTAAAAGGCCTGCAAGCATCTGGGCCGTTGTTCCCGCCCTGATCAAACCTACAGGACATATGATGTCGCGCGGTTGGAAACATGGCAGATGGGCGATTCCTCTTGGTGTGGTGGCGCTTACGGTTGTGTTTATTCTGAATTCGGTAGAGAGGCGCGAGGAGATGGGCGCTGTCACTGGCTTGACGAGCAAAATGAAAAGCGTTTGCGTTGGTCGCTTTCTTGTCGATGTGCCTGTCGATGCAAAAGTGAGCTTGCAATTGGCTTCGGTCGACGGCTTTGAGCTTGGTCGCGTGGACGAGTCCGCGGATTTGTTCCTGTCCAGGTTGCGTACCCGTGAAAACATATTGAGCGCCAAGCCCAATATGTTCGGGAACGGAAATATCGAATCGTCTACGGAGATACGACATGCCCGCTTTTATGGGAAGGTCTTCGTTCACAGCCGTTATCGAGGCTATAGCGTTGAGAACGACCAGCGTGTTTATTTTGAGACGATATCAGCCGAGGGCCACGTCCACAAAGAGGGTGTCAGCTATCGCTTTGTGGCCAATGTCTACGATCCTGCGCAAGTCAGGGTACTTCCGACGCTGCTCACGCGGCTAACCAATCGCGCGGAAGCCGAGCTGCCGACGGAGCCTGGTTTCTGCATCAGTGGCGCCATGATTCGCGATCCGCATGATCGTGATCGGTCAGAAAGCATCGCAATGTCCGCCACCCTTCCAGGCCATCCGGACCTTGGCATTCTCTTCTGGACGAACAATGCGAAAGTCAAAGGCAGAAGCCTGCTGGAGCGCCATCGTGCGGCCATGACCCCGCTGACACGGGCGCGCGCGCGGACCTTGCGGGAAGGCGCACGTACGATCAATGGCTGCGCCGGGGAAGAGGTCGCGATCAAGGTAACGGAGCTAAACTTCGCCAAGGTCTTCGGCTTTGCATGGGAAACGCCGGGAAGCGACAGAAACGTATTCGTGCCACACCTGTCCCTCGAAAAGGATTCAGGCATGAGCCCCCGGGCCGGCGGCAATCCGGTGCAATCCAGTCCAAGCGAGGAGGCGATGCGCGCGCTGTGGGACAAAATTTCGTCGAGTGTCCGTTTGCGTCCCACTCATCACGTCAACACCCCACGGACCGATGCTCCATTGGCTCTGCCTGGACCGTCACCCACCGTTGCAGACGGCAAGGGCGGACAAGTTGCTAACCTCGACTGACGGCCGCTGCCACCTGCGATAATTCCCCATGCGCTGCGCCATCCTCGGCTTCGTCTTGGGCGTAGCCTTCCTCCAGACGCGCCCGACACTCCCCGACCCCTGGCACCTGCTGGCCTGCGCGCTCGCCGCGCTGGTCCTCTTGCTCGCCCTGCGCGGTCCCGCACGGGCGGCGCTGGCCGGCAGCCTGCTCGGCTTCTGCTGGGCCGCCACGCTCGCCCACGCCGCGCTGTCGCAGGAACTCGCCAAGCGGGACGAGGGCCGCGACATCGCGGTCGTCGGTACCGTGGCCAAGCTGCCGCACGACTTCGGCGAGGGCGTGCGCTTCCAGTTCGCGGTCGAACGGGTCCTGGACGGCGCCGCGCGTGTGCCGGACACGCTGGCCCTGTCCTGGTACGGGCGCGGCGAAGCGGTACAGGTCCGGCCCGGCGAACGCTGGCGCCTGACGGTGCGCCTGCAGCGTCCGCACGGCAACGCCAATCCCCACGGCTTCGACTACGAGGCCTGGCTGCTGGGGCAGGGCGTGCGCGCCACCGGCTACGTGCGGGCCAGTCCGGACAACCGGCGGCTCGATGCCTTCGTGCTTACGCCCGGTCACCTCGTCGAGCGCTGCCGCGACCTGCTGCGCGCGCGCATCCTCGACGCGCTGGCCGGCAAGCCGTATGCCGGCGTCATCGTGGCGTTGGTGATCGGCGACCAGCGCGGCATCGAGCAGGCCGACTGGGACGTGTTCAACCGCACCGGCGTCAGTCATTTGGTCGCCATCTCCGGCCTGCACATCACGATGATCGCGGGGCTCGCCGCGCTGGCGGCGTCCAGCCTGTGGCGCCGCTCCTTCTTCACCGAGGCCCAGCTGCCGCTGCTGCTGCCGGCGCAGAAGGTGGCGGCGCTGGCTGGCGCGGGGGCCGCGCTCGTCTACGTGCTGCTAGCGGGCTTCGGCGTGCCGGCCCAGCGCACGCTCTACATGCTGGCCGTGGTTGCGGCTGCCTTGTGGTGCGGGCGCCTGGCCAGCGTATCGCACGTGCTGTGCCTGGCGCTCGCTCTGGTGCTGCTGCTCGACCCGTGGGCCGTGCTGTGGCCGGGCTTCTGGCTGTCCTTCGGCGCCGTCGGCGTGATCCTGTACGCCGGCGTCGGACGGATCGGGCAGGACGCGCCCGGCTGGCGCGGCGCGCTGCGCCTTGCCGCCCGCACCCAGTATGCGGTCACGCTGGGACTGGTGCCCCTGACCCTGCTGCTGTTCTCGCAGGTGTCGCTGGTCGGGCCGCTGGCGAACGCGGTGGCGATTCCGGTGGTGAGCTTCGTCGTCACGCCGCTGGCGCTGCTGGGCAGCCTGCTGCCGGCGCCGTTCTCAAGCCCGGTGCTGGCGCTGGCCCACCTGGCAGTCGATTGGCTGGCCGCGGCGCTCGGTTGGCTGGCGACCCTGCCGCTGGCGGTCTGGCGCGCGCCGCAGCCGCCGGCCTGGCTGTTCGCGCTCGCCCTGTTCGGCACCGCCTGGATGCTGGCGCCGCGCGGCTGGCCGCAGCGCTGGATCGGCGCCGTGTCCTGGCTGCCGCTGTTCATGCTGCTGCCGACGCATCCGCCTGCCGGCACCTTCACCGTGACTGCCTTCGACGTCGGCCAGGGCATGGCGCTGCTGGTCGAAACGGAGCGCCACCGGCTGCTGTACGACACCGGCCCGCAGTACGCGGCCACGCAGAACGGCGCCACCCGGGTGCTGCTGCCTTACCTGCGTGCGCGCGCGATCGGTCGGCTCGACGGGATGATCGTCACGCACAGCGACACCGATCACGCCGGCGGCGCGCTGACCCTGCTCGAGGCGATCGACGTCGCCTGGATGAGCAGCTCGCTCGCGCCCGGCCATCCGGCGGTGCGCAAGGCGGCGCTGCACCGCCGCTGCGAAGCCGGCCAGCGCTGGGAATGGGATGGCGTCGCCTTCGAGATGCTGCAGCCGGGCGCCGCCAGCTACGCCGATCCCGGATTGAAGTCGAACGGGCGCAGCTGCACCTTGCGCATTTCGGCGAGGGGGCGCGCCATCCTGCTGGCGGCCGACATCGAGGCGGCCCAGGAGACGGCTCTACTGCAATCCGCGCCGCACAGCCTGCGCGCCGACGTGCTGCTGGCGCCGCACCATGGCAGCGGCACCTCGTCGACACCGGCTTTCCTGGCGGCGGTCAACCCCTCCATTGGCGTGTTCCAGGTGGGACATCGCAACCGCTACCGCCACCCGAAGAAGGAGGTGTTCGAGCGTTATGGCCGGCTGGGCATCCGCCGCCTGCGCACCGACGTATCGGGCGCGATCCGGTTCGACTTCGGCGAGACCATCGCGGTGAGCGAGTACCGGCGCGAACAGCGCCGCTACTGGCATGACCATTAAGGAAGCGCTGATGTATTCATGGCGGCGGTCTCGACCACGAGAAAATGCGTCCTGCTGCGTTGTAAATCCTCGCGATACCCCGGTATCGCTCCGGTTTACGCCTTGCCGGCCACATTTTTCGTGTCCGATTCCTGCGCGCCAGAATAAATCAGTGCTTCCTTAAGCGTGGCGCGCCAGCGGCAGCGTGATCGCCACGTGCAGCCCGCCGCCGTCGCGGTTGCGGGCAATGATTGCGCCGCCGTGGGCCTGCACCACGCGCTCGGCGATCGCCAGGCCCAGGCCGTGGCCGTCGACGTTGTTCTTCGCCGGACTGGCGCGGTAGAAGGGCCGGAAAATGATCGGCAGGTCGGTATCAAGCACGCCCGGGCCGCGGTCCAGCACGTCGACGTGGACCGAGCGGGCGTCGGCGCGCAGGCGCAGCTCGACCTTGCCGGCCGCCGCACCATCCTGACCATCTACACCAACCGCGGCGCCGCCATGCTTGACGGCGTTGCGCACCACGTTCTCGACCGCGCGCCACAACAGGTCGGGCGCGCCGCGCACGCAGAGCGGGTGTTCGCCCCCAAGGTCGACCTCGATGGCGGGGCCGTCCGGCCCGATCTCGAAGCGGGCGTCGGCGGCGATGCCGTCGACCAGTTCCTGCATGTCGACCAGTTCGCTCTTCGGCAGGTCGGGATTGGCGTCGAGGCGCGACAGCGTCAGCAGCTCGCCGACCAGCTTGTCCATGCGGACGCTCTCGCGTTCGATGCGAGCGAGCGAGGTGGCGATCTTGTCCGGCTGCTGGTGCGCCAGGCCGATCGCCGCCTGCAGGCGCGCCAGCGGCGAGCGCAGCTCGTGGGAGACGTCGTGCAGCAGGCGGCGCTGGCCGTCCATCAGGGCGCGCAAGCGGGCGCTCATGCGGTCGAAGTCGCGTCCCAGGTCGTTCAGTTCGTCGCCGCCAAGTTTGCCGTCGGCGAAGCGCGGCGCGAGGTCGCCGGCGGCGGCGGCCTCGAAGGCGCCGCGCAGGGCGCGGATCGGGCGCGCGAAATACCAGGCGAGCAGGGCGGCGAACAGCAGACTGACGGCGATGGTGGCGAGCAGCGGGATCGGGCGGGTCAGCGGCCAGCCCGGGCCGAAGGGGCCGCGCGCGCCGTCGCCGCGCCCGAATCGGGGATGTTCGCTTGCACGTTCGCCCGGACTGGGTGGTCCCTCCGCGCGCCGGCCGTCGGCGCCGCCCGCGGCGCCGCGCGTCCCTTGCGCGTTCGCCACCTGGGCGGCCGTGAGCGTGTCGCCGGCGGCGTTGCGGTAGATGCGCGGCACGAACAGCAACAGCTGCTGGCCGTCCGGCGCCTTCAGCATGCGCACCGGCCGGTAAGGACGGTCCGCGCGCAGTTCGCGCTGCGCCTGTTCGCGCATGGCGGCGGTCACCGTGCGCCCGAGCAGTTCGCGGCCGTTGCGGTCGACGGCGTAGACCGAATGCCGGCCTTTACGGGCGTTGAGTTCGCGCAGGGCGGGGATGCCGCCGTATTTCAGCGCGACGGCGGCCGAGTCGAGCATGAAGCCGGCCGGCGGCCCGGTCTCGATGACGGTGACCGCGTCCGAAAGACGCGCCTGCTCGCGCAGCCAGAACACACTGCCGATGCCGACCGCGGCCGCGATCTGGGCCAGCAGGATCGACAGGAAGAACTTCCAGAACAGGCGGCGGCCCGGACGTGCCATGGGCGGCCTCAATCGCGGATCAACTGGTAGCCGAGGCGGTACACCGTCTGCAGCGGCGAGCGGCCGTCGTCGAGGGTGCCGAGCTTGTGGCGCAGGCTGCTCAGGTGCACGTCGATGTTGCGGTCGAAGCGCGCCAGCGGGCGGCCCAGGCCCTGTTCGGATAGCTCGTTCTTGCTCACCGGGCGCCCGGCGTGGCGCGCCAGCACTTCGAGCAGGTTGAATTCGGTGCTGGTCAGTTCCAGCGGCTGGTTGTCCCAGGTGGCGCGGCGCTGCTCGGGCAGCATGGTCAGCTTGCCGACCGCGAGCACGGCGCCGTTGCCGCTGCCCGGCGCGGCTTCCTGGGTGCGACGCAGGATGGCGCGCACGCGCGCGGTCAGTTCGCGCGGCGTGCAGGGCTTTGTGACGTAGTCGTCGGCGCCCAGTTCCAGGCCGAGGATGCGGTCGGCGTCGTCGCCGCGGCCGGTCAGCATCAGTACCGGAATGCGGCTTTGGGCGCGGATGCGGCGCAGGGTGTCGATGCCGTTCAGCGCCGGCATCATCACGTCGAGGATGGCGATGGCGTAGCGCCCGGACAGGGCTTCGCGCGCGCCCGATTCGCCGTCGTGCGCGCAGGCGACCGAGAAACCTTCCTGCTCGAGGTATTCGCTAAACATGCCGACCAGTTCGGCGTCGTCGTCGATCAACAGTACGTGGTTCATCCGACGGATGATAGCAAAGCCGCCGCCGCGCCGGTCCAGGGCGGCGCGGTTTTTACCCAGCTTTACACCGGTATCGCGTGCTTGCGCTGGCGCCCCTGGGCAAGGTCTCCGCCAACAAGGCGGCGTGCGCCATCTCGCGCGCGTCGGCCATGTCGCCGAACTGACTGTAGGGGTTTCCCTCTAAACCGGGAACGCTCGGGACTTTGTCACATTACAATCGAAACCTGTCCAGTTTCGCTTCCCGTGTTTTCATGACCAAACCCTTGCTGCACTTCTGCCACGGTAACAGCTTCCCATCGGGCACCTACCGCCAGCTGCTCGACGCGCTGGCCGTCCACTACGACGTCCACATGACCGACATGGTCGGGCACGATCCGCGCTACCCGGTGGGCGACGGCTGGAGCGGGCTGGTCGACGAACTGGTCGCGCAGCTCGAGCAATACGGCCGGCCGGCGATCCTGGTCGGCCACTCCCTCGGCGGCATGCTCAGCACCATGGCGGCCGAGCGCCGTCCGGACCTGGCGCGCTGCGTGGTCATGCTCGATTCGCCGGTGGTGGCGGGCTGGCGCGCCTTCCTCTGGCGTCTGGTGAAACTGCTGGGCAAGGGCTCCAAGTTCTCGCCGGCGCGCTTCTCCGAGCGCCGGCGCAACGTCTGGCCCAGCCGCGAGGCGGCCTACCAGCACTTCATCGCGAAGGACATCTTCGCCGCCTGGGCGCCGGGCGTGCTGGACGACTACCTGGACGTGGGCCTGGCACCCCACCCGGACGGCGTGCAGCTGCGTTTCGACCGCGCCGTCGAGACCCGGATCTACAACTCGCTGCCGCACCACATGGGCGCGGTGATCCGCCACGATTTCCCGGTGCCGGTCGGCTTCATCGGCGCCGACCGCTCGGAAGAGCTGCGCCAGGCCGGGCTGGCGTCCACGCGCAAGCTGGTCGGCGCAAATTTCGTGATGACCGAAGGCTCGCACCT
This sequence comes from Massilia sp., assembly GCF_032106685.1. Taxonomy (GTDB): domain Bacteria; phylum Pseudomonadota; class Gammaproteobacteria; order Burkholderiales; family Burkholderiaceae_D; genus Telluria. The sequence continues at coordinate 40,945 of NZ_DAMCPG010000003.1, read as the reverse complement.
GTACCCGATGGAGCACCCCAAGCGCGCGGCGCAACTGACGCATGAAATGGTCGAGCGCCTGCTGGGCCAGGCGGCTGGACAAAATGGCATCGAGAAGCAGGACCGGCGCGGGCTTTTCGCGTAAAATCGCGGGATTTTCCGCATTCCCGAAAGAGCAGCATGGCAATCAAGAGCGATAAATGGATCCGCCGCATGGCGCAGGAAACCGGCATGATCGAACCCTTCGAGCCGGGCCAGGTCCGCGAGGCGGACGGCCGCCGCATCATCTCCTACGGCACCTCGTCCTACGGCTACGATATCCGCTGCGCCGACGAGTTCAAGGTCTTCACCAACATCAACAGCACCATCGTCGACCCGAAGAACTTCGACGAGAAGTCGTTTGTCGACGTGAAGAGCGATGTCTGCATCATCCCGCCGAATTCCTTCGCGCTGGCGCGCACCATGGAATACTTCCGCATTCCGCGCAACGTGCTGACCGTCTGCCTGGGCAAGTCGACCTACGCGCGCTGCGGCATCATCGTCAACGTGACCCCGTTCGAACCCGAGTGGGAAGGCTACGTGACCCTGGAGTTCTCGAACACCACTCCGCTGCCGGCCAAGATCTATGCCGGCGAAGGCTGCGCCCAGGTGCTGTTCTTCGAGTCCGACGAGATCTGCGAGACCTCGTACAAGGACCGCGGCGGCAAATACCAGGGTCAGCACGGCGTGACGCTGCCGAAGACCTGATACGGTTTTCGGTATCGCCTTGTTAGATTTGTATCATGTTGGTGAGGTGTAGCGATGGCTGATTGCTGCGGCGGCGGCTGCTCGACGGGCAAGCCGCCGGTCGATCCGCGCTACCGGCGCGTGCTCTGGATCGCGCTGGTGGTGAATTTCGCGATGTTCGGCGTCGAGCTGGCCGGCGGCTGGGCCGCCGGTTCGGTCTCGCTGCTGGCCGACGCGGTCGACTTCTTCGGCGATGCCGCCAACTACGGCATCTCCCTGTTCGTCCTCGGCCTGGCGCCTGTCTGGCGCTCGCGCACCGCGCTGGTGAAGGGGGCGACCATGGGCGCCTACGGCGCCTTCGTGATCGGCTCGGCCCTGTGGCATCTCGCCTCGGGCGTCGTGCCCGAAGCGCAGACCATGGGTGTGATCGGCGTCGCGGCGCTGGCGGCGAATGCGCTGGTGGCGGCGCTGCTGTTCGCCTTCAGGAAGGGCGACGCCAACATGCGCTCGGTCTGGCTGTGCACGCGCAACGACATGATCGGCAATGCGGCCGTGCTGCTGGCGGCGCTCGGCGTGTGGCAGTCCGGCACCGGCTTGCCGGACCTGTTCGTGGCCGGCGTGATGGGCGTGCTTGGCCTGAGCGCGGCGCGCAGTGTGATCAATCAGGCGCGGGCTGAGATAAAGGCCGGCGCGCCGGACTCGGTGCTGACGGTCGAGTTGAAGCGATAACCTAGGGTGGACACCTGTGTCCAAGCGGACTTGCCGCTTGCGCTCCCGCGGCGTTGAAAGAACCCGTCGTTCGCGTTCTGGCGTTGTGCCCAGGTGGTCCGGTTCGCATCGGCATCAAACCGCGTGGACACAGGTGTCCACCCTACGAAAACCCCAGACAAAAAAAGAGGAGCCAGCGGCTCCTCTTTTTACATCAGTGCTACCTCGTTCAGTCCTGCTTCACGCAGTCCACGAAGTAGCCCAGCTTGCCGTCGATCTCGCGCTTGACGAGACCGTGGACGTCGGTCTCGAAGCCCGGGAAGCGCTCGTTGAAGTCGCGTGCGAAGCGCAGGTAGTCGACGATGGTCTTGTTGAAGCGCTCGCCCGGGATCAGGAGCGGGATGCCCGGCGGGTAAGGCGTCAGCAGGATCGCGGTGGTGCGGCCTTCCAGTTCCTCGATGGCGACGCGCTCGATGTCGCGGCGCGCCATCTTGGCGAACGCGTCCGACGGCTTCATCGCGGGGACCATGTCCGACAGGTACATCTCGGTCGTCAGGCGCGCCACGTCGTACTGCTTGTAGAAGGTGTGGATCTGCGTGCACAGGTCGCGCAGGCCGCGCTCTTCGTAGCGCGGGTTGGCCGCGGCGAACTGCGGCATCACCTGCCACATCGGCTTGTTGCGGTCGTAGTCGTCCTTGAACTGCTGCAAGGCGGTGACCAGGGTGTTCCAGCGGCCCTTGGTGATGCCGATCGTGAACATGATGAAGAACGAGTACAGGCCGCACTTCTCGATGATGACGCCGTGCTCGGCCAGGTACTTGGTCACGATCGAGGCCGGGATGCCGGTCTCGCCGAACTGGCCGTCCAGCGACAGGCCCGGGGTCACGATGGTCGACTTGATCGGGTCGAGCATGTTGAAGCCCTCGGCCAGGTCGCCGAAGCCGTGCCAGTCGTCCTCGGCGCGGATCATCCAGTCTTCCTGGGTGCCGATGCCTTCCTCGCCTTCGACGTCCGGGCCCCAGACCTTGAACCACCAGTCCTCGCCATATTCGGCGTCGACCTTCTTCATGGCGCGGCGGAAGTCCAGCGCTTCCAGGATCGATTCCTCGACCAGGGCGGTGCCGCCCGGCGCTTCCATCATGGCGGCGGCGACGTCGCAGGAGGCGATGATCGAGTACTGCGGCGAAGTCGAGGTGTGCATCAGGAAGGCTTCGTTGAAGGCATCCTGGTCGAGCTTGACCGATTCCGACTCGCGCACCAGCACCTGCGAGGCCTGCGACAGGCCGGCCAGCAGTTTATGGGTCGACTGGGTCGAGAAGATCATCGACTGCTTGGCGCGCGGGCGGTCGCGGCCGATCGCGTGCATGTTCTTGTAGAAGTCGTGGAAGGTCGCGTGCGGCAGCCAGGCTTCGTCGAAGTGCAGGGTGTCGATGCGGCCGTCGAGCATCTCGCGCAATACCTCGACGTTGTACACCACGCCGTCGTAGGTCGACTGCGTGATGGTGAGAATACGCGGCTTCTTGTCCTTGGCTTCGCGCGCGAACGGGTTCGCCTCGATCTTGCGGGCGATCGATTCGGGCGTGAACTCGGCCAGCGGGATCGGGCCGATGATGCCGAGGTTGTTCCGGGTCGGCATCAGGAACACGGGGATCGCGCCGCACATGATGATCGAGTGCAGGATCGACTTGTGGCAGTTGCGGTCGACCACGACGATGTCGCCCGGCGCGACCGTCGAGTGCCAGACCATCTTGTTCGAGGTCGAGGTGCCGTTGGTGACGAAGTAGCAGTGGTCGGCGCTGTAGATGCGCGCGGCGTTGCGCTCGGACTTGGCGACCGGGCCGGTGTGGTCGAGCAGCTGGCCCAGTTCCTCGACGGCGTTGCAGACGTCGGCGCGCAGCATGTTCTCGCCGAAGAACTGGTGGAACATCTGGCCGATCGGGCTCTTCAGGAAGGCGACGCCGCCCGAGTGGCCCGGGCAGTGCCAGGAATAGGAACCGTCGTAGGCGTAGTTGACCAGCGCGCGGAAGAAGGGCGGCGCCAGGCTGTCCAGGTAGGCTTTCGCTTCGCGGATGATGTGGCGCGCGACGAATTCCGGCGTGTCCTCGAACATGTGGATGAAGCCGTGCAGCTCCTTCAGGATGTCGTTCGGGATGTGGCGCGAGGTGCGGGTCTCGCCGTAGATGTAGATCGGGATGTTCGAATTCTTGTGACGGATCTCCTGCACGAAGGCGCGCAGGCCGGTCAGGGCGAAATCGGTTTCCTCGAGCGAGCCGCCGCCGAATTCCTCGTCGTCGATCGACAGCACGAAGGCCGAGGCGCGCGACTGCTGCTGGGCGAACTGCGACAGGTCGCCGTAGCTGGTCAGGCCGAGCACCTCCATGCCTTCTTTTTCCATCGCCGCGGCGAGCGCGCGAATACCGAGACCGGACGTGTTCTCGGAACGGAAATCCTCGTCAATGATGACGATAGGGAAACGAAATTTCATCGACAGCTCCAAAGCGAAGCGCCGTGTGGGCAGCCGCGTCCGGTTGACGCGGCCCGCTCACACGGCACCGTAAAATTAAGAAGCGGATTTTCGCAGAAATTCCGCTGTCCGGTGAACATTTTTTTAGTAGGGTAACCAGATGGGCCCCGGTATGGCGCACTCTAGCAGAAGCGCGGCCTGGCCACCGCCATCTTGCCAAAGGGCGTAGGGTGGGCGGCTCCATCCGCATGGCCGATCCGATGCGGCTTGCGCGCCGCCCACGCGTTCAGCTGTTCGATGAAACCTCGCGGCGGATCACATGGAAGTTGAACGCGTCGGCGGCGCAGGAAGCGCCTCGATGCCGCCCGCGCCGGTTCAGCCGCCGACCCGACGCTCGTAGGTCACGTAATCGAAGTCGAAGCCCTGGCTTTCCGAATGATGGCGCTCGCGCGCCGTCTCCTGCCACACCTGCGGGTCGATGGCCGGGAAGAAGGTGTCGCAATCGAAAGTGCGCGCGATCTCGGTGACGACCAGGCGGTCGGCCTTGTCCATGGCGGCGCTGAAGATCTGGGCGCCGCCGATGATGCTGGCTTCTTCCTCGTCGCCGAGCAGGCCCATGGCGGCCTCGAGCGAGGTCACGGCCTCGACGCCCTCGTGGCGCCAGCCGGCGTTGCGGGTCACGACGATGTTGCGCCGCCCGGGCAGGGGACGGCCGATCGAGTCGAAGGTCTTGCGGCCCATGATGATCGGGCGGCCCAGCGTCACGCGCTTGAAGTGGGCCAGGTCCTCGGGCAGGTGCCAGGGAAGCTGGTTGTCGATGCCGATGCCGCGCGCGGCATCGATGGCCACCACCATGGTCAGGCGGCTCATCGGGCCACCGCCGTCGGCTTGTGGGAAGGAAGGGAGACTGCGCGCATGTGAAATCCTCGTTGCTGGCTTGATCGGAGCGCACAGATGGTGGGGCGGCGTGGGCTTCCTGTCAAGTTCGGCCGGCGCGCGCGCCCCAGTCGGCGGCGGGCAGGGTCGGCTGCGCGGCCTGGTTGTAGGCGGTCCAGGCGTTGTACATGCTGGTGTGGACGATGGCGAGCGAACGGGCCGCCATCGGCGGGCTCGGCCTGGCCTCGCGGATGGCCTGGAGGGCGACCTGGTTCCAGCCGACCACCGTGCCGGACAAGGTGGCGGGACCGGAAGGCGCAGGTAAGCCTGAGACGGCTTCAGCCGGCGCCCGATGCGTCCGGGGGCAGATCGAACAGGCCCTCGCCCTGCCAGCGCGGGGCGCCGGCGCTGGCGCCGGCCGGGACCGCCCTGGCGGCGTAGGCGGGACCGAACTTGGCCAGCAGGCGGGGAAAGGCGCGGCAATAGCTCGACTGGATGCCGGCCAGCCGGGCCAGCTGCCGATACTCGAGCACGGCGCCGGGAGGCATTGCGTCGAGCACCCGGCGCACGCGTTCGCGCCAGTCGTCCGGCCAGGGCGGCGCCAGTCGGCCCAGGTCGCGCACGGTGTCGCCGACGCGCAAGGCGCCGCCTGCGACGACGCGCGCCAGCATGCCGCGCCGTGCGCCCAGGGCGCGCGCGAGCCCGGGGCGTATGGCGTCGAGCTGGCCGCAGGCCTCGCATTGGAACATGAGGCGCAGGCGTACTTCGGGACCGATTTGCAGGAGGGTTCCGGAGACGAGCGGCGAGGTGTCGAGGTCGAGCAGCAGGTTTTCGCCCAGCGCATGCGCATGGAGCGCGAGCTCCTGGTAGACGGCTGCGCCGGCCAGCAGCAGTTGGCGCGGCGAGCGCGGGTCGGCATGGAGGTCTCCCTCGAGACCGGCGCCGGCAGCAGCGCGCGCGCTGGCGACCGGGGCCGGCGCCAGCGTGCGGGCGGGGCGCAGCGTCAATGCCAGGACGGTGCCGATGACCATTGGGAAAAGCCGGAGTCAGGAATGAAGGCGCTCGGGCGCGAACAGCTTGAAGACGTGGCCCGCTTCTTCCCAGTCGACGTCTTCCTTCATATGGTAGCGCCAGCCACGGATCCACTCGCGGCTTGGCAACAAGGCTTGCAGCAGGTCGTTGACGATTTCCGGGTCGTGCACGTAGAACGCGAGTTCGCAGGTGCCGTTCCAGGTGGAGCGCGCCAGGAACAGGGCATTGATCGCGTCCCGTTCGGTGCGGGTGGCCAGGATTGCTGCCTCGATCTCGTCGGTCAGTTCGAACAGCAGGGCACTCTCGGCAGGACTGGGCATGCCGTTGTCGACCAGGTCGACCGCGCCGAAGATGATCTCCAGGTGCCAGCAAAAGACCTCGCTGTACGGAAAGCTCAGCAGCGCCTCGTTCGCGACCAGCACCTCCGGCAAGCCGCCGCGGGTGGCATCGATCACCGTGTCGCGGCGCTCGGGAAGCTCGATACTGACTTCGCGGTCCTCCATCGCGCCGTCAGACCGCCACCGGCGCCTTGATCGCCGGGTGCGACTGGTAATCGACGACCTCGAAATCCTCGAAGCGGTAGTCGAACAGCGAGTCCGGCTTGCGCTTGATGACCAGTTTCGGCAGCGGCAGCGGCTCGCGCGAGAGCTGCAGCGTGGCCTGCTCCAGGTGGTTCGAATACAGGTGGCAGTCGCCGCCGGTCCAGACGAAGTCGCCGACTTCCAGGCCGGCCTGCTGGGCCATCATGTGGGTCAGCAGCGCGTAGGAGGCGATGTTGAAGGGCACTCCCAGGAAAATGTCGGCGCTGCGCTGGTAAAGCTGGCAGGAGAGCTTGCCGTCGGCGACGTAGAACTGGAACAGGGCGTGGCAGGGCGGCAGCTTCATCTGCGGGATGTCGGCCACGTTCCAGGCCGAGACAATCATGCGGCGCGAGTCCGGGGTATTCTTGATCTGGTCCATGACCTGGCTGATCTGGTCGATGTGCTCGCCGCTCGGGGTCGGCCAGTTGCGCCACTGGTAGCCGTAGATGGGGCCGAGGTCGCCGTTGGCGTCGGCCCACTCGTCCCAGATCGAGACGCCGTTCTCCTTCAGGTAGCCGATGTTGGTCGAACCCTGCAGGAACCAGATCAGTTCATGGATGATCGACTTCAGGTGCACCTTCTTGGTGGTCACCAGCGGAAAACCTTCCTGCAGGTCGAAGCGCATCTGGTGGCCGAACACGGAGAGCGTGCCGGTGCCCGTGCGGTCGGTCTTGAGCGCGCCGTGCTCTTTCACATGGCGCATGAAGTCGAGGTATTGGCGCATCGCGGTCCTTCGAATGAAAACCCGACATTGTAGCTTATGCAGGCGCGCGCAGTCTTTCCGCGAACAGGGCCAGGGCCGTGCGAACCTGTTCGTCGGACGCGGCGAGCATGTTGTCGCCGACGTAGAGCTCGAACCAGCTCGTGTCGGGCAGCACCCCGTGGTTCACGCGGTTGAACAGCCAGACGCCGTGCCGCTCCGCCAGCTCCTCGCGGATCGCCAGCGCGCGCTCGCGGCCGACGGGCAGGTGCAGGTGCAGCATGTTGGCCGCCGGCCGGGCCGGGTTGACGCGGATTTCCGGATGCGCGCGCAGCGCCTCGAACAGGAATTGCGTGCGGCGGAAGTAGTCGGGCATGGCTTCCAGGCGCGCATCGAACTGCATCGCCGCGGCCACGACGTAGGGCGAGCGGTGGATCACGTTGCCACCCTGGCGCTTGAACCATTCGGAGGCGCGGGCGACGAACTCGCGGCTGCCCGCGAGCATCGCGCCGCCGAGGCCGCCGATGCCCTTGTACAGCGAAACGTAGACCGAATCGAAGCCGGCCGCGATCTCGGCGGCAGTCCTGCCGTAGCCGGCGGCCGCTTCCCACAGGCGCGCGCCATCCATGTGCAGGTGGACGCCGCGGTCCTTGCAATGGGCCTTGATCGCGTCGAGCTCCTCCCACGCCGGCACCTGGCCGCCGATCTCGCGCATCGGGATTTCCAGGCCGACGGCGCCCAGGCGGTCGGGAATGGCGTCGAGATCCGCAGCCGTGAACGGGCGCTGCGGGTCGCCCACGCGCAGGGCGGCGAAGTGGCCGAGCAGCTCGTGGTTCGAGCGCTCGTGGACGAAGATGTGGGACGTCGGGTGCAGCGCGACCGGAGCGCCACCGCGGTCCTGGCTGGCCAGGCGCAGCGCGGTGACCTGGGTCATGGTGCCGCTGATGCAGAACACCGCGGCCTCGAAGCCGAGCAGGGCGGCGATCTTCTTTTCGAAGGCTTCGATCAGCGCGCCGCTGCCGTAGACGTCGTGCTCGACGTCGTTGGCTTCGCACCAGGCGGCCATGGCGGCGTACATTTCGGCGGGACGGCGGGCGCGGTGGCCGGGGAAGACGGTGTGGCAGCGGCGGATCAGGTCGGCGTCGGACAAGGCGGGCTCCGGGGGTGAGGGGTTGTTACTCTACACCGAAGCGGGGAAATGAGGGAAGGGCGTAGGGTGGGCTCTCGAGCCCACGCGGTCTGACCACGTGCAACCACGCGACGTCAAACGCACCCGACTGCGGAAGCGGACCAGTAAGCCCTGGCTCCATACCGCGTGGGCACAAGTGCCCACCCTACGCGAATCAGTCGTGGGTCAATGCCGGACGGCGTGCCGGACGGCGTGCCGGCGCAGCCAGGGCGCCGCCGGCCGCCTCATCCAGCCGGAACAAGCGCACGGCGCGCGCCAGCTGCGCGGCCTGGTCCTGCATGGCCTGGGCGGCGGCGCTGGCTTCCTCGACCAGGGCGGCGTTCTGCTGGGTCGATTCGTCCATCTCGCCCATCGCGCGGTTGATCTGCTCGATGCCGCTGGTCTGCTCCATGCTGGCGGCGCTGATGTCGGCCATGATGTCGGTCACGCGCGCCACGCTGGCCAGCACCTCGTCCATGGTGGCGCCGGCTTCGCTCACCAGCTTGCTGCCGGCCTCGACCTCGCTGCTGGAGGCCGCGATCAGGGCCTTGATTTCCTTGGCCGCGGCGGCGCTGCGCTGGGCCAGGTTGCGCACTTCGCTGGCGACGACCGCGAAGCCGCGCCCCTGTTCGCCGGCACGGGCCGCTTCGACCGCCGCGTTCAGCGCCAGGATGTTGGTCTGGAAGGCGATGCCGTCGATCACGCCGGTGATGTCGCCGATCTTGCGCGAAGCCTGGTTGATCGCGTCCATGGTGTCGACCACCTGGGCGACCATGCTGCCGCCCTTTTGCGCGACGTTCGATGCGTTGCGCGCCAGCTCGTTGGCCTGGTGCGCGTGCTCGGCGTTCTGGCGCACGGTCTCGGTCAGTTCGCCCATCGACGACGCGGTGGTGGCCAGGTTCGAGGCCTGGTGCTCGGTGCGCGCGCACAGGTCGAGGTTGCCGGTCGAGATTTCCTGCGAGGCGTTGGCGATCTGCTCGGCGCCGTCGCGCACGTTGCCGACCACCGAGGAGAGCTTGCTGCTGATGCCGTTCATGGCGTCGAGCAGGCGGCCGATCTCGTCCTGGCCGCGGCTGGACACGCGCACCGTCAGGTCGCCCTCGGCGATACGCATGGCGGCGTCGCGCGCCTCGGCCAGCGGGCGGGTGACGGCGCGCTGCACGAAGGCGTACAGGGCCACGGCGAAGGCGACCAGGGCCACCAGGCCGAACACGATGTAGCGGTTGCGCAGGGTGGTGGCCTCGCGCGTGATCTCGTCGACGTAGGTGCCGCCGGCGATGACCCAGTTCCAGTCCTTGAACCAGGTGTACACCGCGAACTTCTGGCGCGACTGCGCTTCGTCCCCGTTCTTCCAGTCGTACGCGATGCTGCCGTTCTTCGTCTCCAGCATCTCGCGGATGAAGGGGCGGCCGTCGGTGGAGCGGCTGTCGAGCGCGCTCTTGCCTTCCTGCGAGGGATGGACGACGAATTCGCCGAAATTCTTGCCCGGGGCGGCATTCAGGATATAGAAGTAGCCGGTGTCGCCGACCTTGATCGCGTGGATGCGTTCCTTCAGGTAGGCGACGTCGCGGCTGATGTCGATGCCGACGTAGAGCGCGCCGACCACCTTGCCGGCGGCGTCGCGCACCGGCGCGTACTGGGTGATGAAGGGCTTGCCGAACAGGGTCGCCAGGCCGACGTAGACCTTGCCGTCCTTGAGGGCGGCGTAGGCCGGGCTGGCGCGGTCGAGCTGGGTGCCGACCGCGCGCTCGCCGTTTTCCTTCTTGACCGAGGTGCTCACGCGGACGAAATCCTCGCCGCTGGCGGCGAAGATGGTGGCGTTGCCGCCGGTCTCGGCGGTGAAGCGGTCGGGGCCGCTGAAATCGAGGTTCAGGACCCGGTCGCCGTTCTTCAGGCTTGGCACGGGCTTGCCGCCGATGTCGACGGTATGCGCGCTGTCGAGCTCGAAAGCGCCCGGGTAATCGGCGGCGAAGATCTTGCCGAAGCTGACCGCTGTGTTCGACACGGTCTTGTTGAACAGCTCGACCGTGTTGACGACGCCGCGCAGTTCGCCCTCCATGCTGCGATGGGAGCGCTCCTCCAGCATGGACGAGGTGGTCATGGAAATCGTCACGATCAGGGCCGCGAGGACGGCGCCGACCAGGGCGAAGGAAAACACGCTGATCTTGGAGCCTACGCTCCAGCGGGCGGTATGCAGTTTGGTGTTGAACATGTTCGATAAAAGGGAATGCCGCTTCGATCGAACATCATAACTCGCGGTTATGCCGTGTAACAACAAATGTTGTCGATGGGAACTTCAAACTGTTGCATTCGCCCCCAATCGATATTCAATGTTCAACGTGTACGTGATGGAACTGCAGGGCCGCCAGTTTGGCGTAGATGCCGCCATGGGCCACCAGCGAAGCATGCGTGCCGGTCTCGACCACGCGGCCGTCTTCCATGACGACGATGCGGTCGGCGCGCTGCACGGTGGCCAGGCGGTGGGCGATGATGACGGTGGTGCGCCCGACCATCGCCGCTTCCAGGGCGCCCTGCACCAGGCGCTCGGATTCGGCGTCGAGCGCGCTGGTGGCTTCGTCCAGCAGCAGCAGCGGCGGGTTCTTCAGCAGGGCGCGCGCGATCGCGATGCGCTGGCGCTGGCCGCCCGACAGGCGCACGCCGCGCTCGCCGAGGAAGGAGCGGTAACCCTGGGGCAGGCGCTCGATGAACTCGTGGGCGGCGGCCATCTTCGCCGCGTTGATCACCTCCTCGTCGCTGGCCTCCGGCCGGCCGTAACGGATGTTCTCCATCGCGTCGGCCGAGAAGATCACGGTGTCCTGGGGAACGATGCCGATCGCGCCGCGCAGCACGTGCAGGTCGAGGTCGCGGATGTCGACGCCGTCGAGCAGGATGGAACCGGCCTGCGGGTCGTAGTAGCGCAGCAGCAGCTGGAACAGGGTGGTCTTGCCGGCGCCCGAGGGGCCGACCACGGCGACGGTCTCGCCGGGCTTGATGTCGAGCGAGACGTGGGACAGGGCGGCGCTGTCCTGGCGCGACGGGTAGGCGAAGCTCAGGTCGCGCAGGGCGAGCGCGGCGCCGCCGCCGCTGCCGACGCGTGCGGGCAGCGCCCGCGGATGGGCGGGATTGCGGATGCTGGACCTGGCCGCCAGCAGTTCGAGCAGGCGCTCGGTGGCGCCGGCGGCGCGCTGGGCTTCGCCCATCACTTCCGACAACGCGCCGATCGAGCCGGCCACGATCGAGGCGTACAAGATGAACTGGCCGAGGTCGCCGCCGGTCATCGTCCCCTGCAGGACGGCATGCGCGCCGAGCCACAGCACGAAGACGATGGTGCCGAACACCAGCACGATGGCCAGCATGGTGAGGAAGGCGCGCGCGCGGATGCGCTGCATGGCGGCCGCGAACGCCCCCTCGACAGAGCTGCCGAAGCGCTTCGCTTCGATCTTCTCGTGGGTATAGGCCTGCACGGTCGGCATGGCGTTGAGGATCTCGCCGGCCAGGGCCGAGGCGTCGGCGATGCGGTCCTGCGAATCGCGCGAGAGCTTGCGCACGCGGCGCCCGAACAGCACGATCGGCACGATCACCGCGACCAGGAGGCCGAGGATGATCGCGGTCAGCTTGGCGCTGGTCACGAACAGCATCACCAGGCCGCCCAGGAACAGCAGGGTGTTACGCAGGGCGAGCGAGATGCTGGTGCCGACCACGGTCTGGATCAGGGTGGTGTCGGTGGTCAGGCGCGACAGCACTTCGCCGGTCTGGGTGGTCTCGAAGAACTCGGGACTCTGGTTCACGACGTGGCTGTAGACGGCGGCGCGGATGTCGGCGGTGACGCGCTCGCCGAGCCAGGACACCATGTAGAAGCGCGCCGCGGTCGCGATCCCGAGCACGGTGGCGACGCCGAACAGGGCCAGGAAGGTGGCGTCGACGTTGCGGATGCTGTGCGCGCCGGCGGCCGCGCCGAAGCCGAGGTCGATCATCTGCTTGAAGGCGGCGGGAATCGCGAGCGTGGCGCCGGCCGCGAACAGCAGGGCGATGCCTGCCAGGGCGAACTGGCGGCGATAGGGGCGCAGGAAGGGCAGCAGGCCCTTGAAGGCGGCCAGGCTGCCCTTGGCCGGGGCGGCTGCGCTCGCCGGTTTGGTGGATGCGGTGCTGCTGGGGGAAGGCTTGCTCATCGTGGTGCTTGTTGTTGTTCTGTCTCTTTGATCATAGTTTCATGTCGCGCACGTAGCCGGTCATCTCGAGGTAGCCGCGGCCGGCCGGCACGCCATCGCGCGCGACGCTGACCGCGCCCTCCCAGTAGACGGCCCCGGTCGAACGGCGCGAGTCGAGTTCCTGGTCCTGCTGCAGGGGAACGAGCTGCCAGCGCGTGGCCCCGGTCGTAATGCTGGTGGCGACCGGATATTCGGCCTGCGTGCGCGGCGACTTCCAGCGCGCCGTCGGGGAAAAATTCACCTGCTCGGGCGCATAACGGGTGACGCGGCCCTGGGGATCGCGCACGGTGGCGTGCGCCCACAGTTTACCACCTCCCTTGGCTCTTATCTGGAAAGCCATCAGCGCCGAGCCGTCGTCGAGGTTGGCGCCGACCCAGTCCCAGCCGCTGGCCTCGGGCTGCAGCGCTTCGCTCGACCATTCGTGGTCGAGCCAGGCGCTGCCCGTGACCGCCCCGACGGCCCCGGCGCGGCCCGCCTTGCCGCTCACGCGCAGCTGCGGATGGCTGTAGTAATAGCTGGCGTGCCGCGCGGCCGCGCCCTTGCGCGAGTAGCCGCCTTCGCCCTGCACCAGCACCGGCTGGGTCGGGGTGAGCGTCAGTTCCAGCGTCATCTCGCCCGACTTCACGGAAACCTGGTACCGGCCATCCGCCGCCCGCGTCATGCGCCAGTCGTCCAGCTTCAGGTCGGTGTCGCCGGCCTTGGCCCAGGCCAGGCCGAAGCCCTCGCGCGCACTGCGCTCGTCGTGCACCAGGCGGCCGACGGCGGGATCGGACAGGGCGGCATGGCCGATCACCAGCTGGTGCGGGGCGAAAGCGCTCGGGTTGGCGGTATCGTGCTCGGTGCGGCTGCGAAAGAACGTGACCTGGAAGCCGAGCGGCTTGCCGGCCTCGGTCTTCAGCCAGCCGGTCACGTACCACCACTCGGTGCGAAAGTCCGGATGGGCGCCGTAGTCGGCGGGGAACTGCATGGGCCGGCCCGGCGTCACCGGCGCGAAGTCCGGCTTGGCCGCCTTGGCCCCCAGGGCACACTGGCAGGCCAGCAGCAACAACAGCAGAAGCGAACGCATTACCAGTCCTCCACGCATTACCAGTCCTCCCCGCATTACCAGTCCTCCCTTACTGCGCGCACCGGACCGCCCGACAAGGCGTAGCGCCCCGACACCAGCGCGGTCGCGACCGAGGCCGCGACCAGGACGAAGGCGACGATGCCGAGCAGGCCCCAGGGCAGGTGCAGCTGCATGGTCCAGTGGAAGGATTGCGGATTGACGACGAATACCAGAACGAGGCTGATCACGAGGCCCAGCGCGAAACCGCAGGCCACGCCCAGGGTGGTCAGAAGACCGCCTTCGCAGGCCAGGATGCCGAGCACCTGGCCGCGCGTGACGCCGACGTGGCGCAGCATGCCGAATTCGCGCGCCCGCGCCAGGGTTTGGGCGGAGAAGGTGGCGGCCACGCCCGACAGGCCGATGACGATGGCGATCGCCTCCAGCAGGTAAGTCACGGCGAAGCTGCGGTCGAAGATCTGCAGGCTGGCGGCGCGGATGTCGCCCGGCCGGGCCAGCTGCAGCGCCGGTCCGAACGGCAGCTGGCGCAGGGCGCGTTCGATCCGGTCCGCCTGTTTCTCGCCGCCGCGCTGTTCGCCGTCGATATAGATGGCGGCGTCGGTGACCGCGGTGTCGCCGGTGATGGCGCGGTAATCGGGCAGCCGGATCACGACCGAGCCGGACTGGTTGGCGTAGTCGCGCCAGACTCCGGCGACGAAGAAGGGCGCCGGCTTGCCGCCCAGCGGCAGGGTGATGCTGCCGCCGACGCGCGCGCCGTACAGGTCGAGCATCGCCTCCGAGACCCAGGCCGGGCGCGCCCCAGGCGGCGCCGGGCGCGATTCGCCGACCAGGAACAGCAAACGGCCCGGGTCGGCGGCATCGATGTCGCGCGCGATGAGGACCACGTCGGGGCGGTCGGCGGCCAGCGAGACCGGCCGGGTACGCAGGAACTGCACCTGGCCGACGCCCGGGGTCGCGGCGATCGCCCGCTGTTCCTGCGGGCCGAGCGAGCCGGTGGTTCCGCCCGACGCGGTGCGCACGTACAGGTCGGCCGGCAGGATGTGGCGCATCCAGTCGTCGACCGAGACCCGGAAGCTCGCCACCATGATCCCCATCGCCACCATCAGGCTGAAGCTGGCCAGCACGCCGCCCAGCGCGATCGAGGCCTGGCCGGGCGCGTTGGCCAGGCGCGAGAGCGTCAGGGCCAGCACCGGCGGCGGCTTGGGCCGGCGCAGCAAGGGGCGGCCCAGGAGGCGGAAGGCGGCTGCGGCCAGGCGCGGCATCAGGCCGATGCCGCCGATCAGCAGCAGGGCGATCGCGAAGTAGCCGAACAGCGGCAGCTCGAATACCGGCGGGGCGAAGGAGAAGGCGCCGGCCAGCACGAGGCAGGCCAGCGAGGGCCAGACCCGCGCGAGGTGTGACAACGCCGCCTCGTCGTTGCCGGACTTGAGCGCGACCGCCGGCCTGGCGCGCGCTGCCTCCAGGGCCGGCGCCAGGCAGCCGAGCAGGGCCACGCCCAGGCCGAGGGCGAAGAACACGCAGGCCGCGAACGGGGTGAACACGACCTGCGGCTTGATCCCCGGGAAGTAGCCGGCGCCGAGGTCGCCGCCGAAGAAGCGCAGGGCCAGCGCCGCCAGCAGGTAGCCGGCCGCCACCCCCAGCAGGGCGCCGACCGCGCCCAGGCTCGCGCCTTCGAGCAGCACCTGGCGCAGCAGCTGGCGGCGCTCGACGCCGAGCACGCGCAGCAGCGCGAACTGGCTGCGCCGGCGCATCACCGACAGCGCCTGGGTCGAGAACACCAGGAAGGCGCCGGTGAACAGGGCGACCAGGGCCAGCACGGTCAGGTTGACGCGGTAGGCGCGGCTCAGGTTGTTGTTGCGGCTTTCCTGCTCGCTGTCGTTCGGCTGCTGGACGCGAAAACGCCCCGGGAATTCGCGCTCCAGGTCGCGCGTCAAGCGTTGCTCGAACTCGGCGCGGTTCACGCCGTCGCGCAACTTCAGGTCGACGCGCGAGAGTTTGCCGAGCTGGCCAAAGCGCCATTGGGCGGCGCCGATGTCCATCACGCCGATGCGCTGGCCGGGACGGGCGCGCTGCACCGGGCCGGCCACGCGCAGGCTGAAGTCGCGCGTGCCGGCGCGCAGGGTGAGCGCGGCGCCGTCGCGCAGCTTCAGCCAGCTTTCGGCGGCGGGCGACAGGAAAATGGTGTCGTCGGCCAGCACGTCGGCGCCGCGGCCCTCGGCCGGCACGCCGAGCAGGTCGGGGGCGATGTAGCCGGCGCGCAGCGGGTCGATGCCGACGATGCGCAGCGCGCCTTTCGCGGCGGGCACGGCGGCTTGGAGCTCGAGCACCGGCGAGGCCAGGGCCACGCTTTCGTACCGGGCCAGGCGCGGGTAGATGGCTTCGTCGAACAGCGCCTCGCGGCCGGCGACCTGGATGTCGGCCTGGCCGGACAGGCTCTTGATGGCGGCGGAGAATTCGTTGAAAGCGGCGGCGTTGATCAGGTGGATCGCGAAACCCATGGCGACCCCGACCGCGATCGCCGCGA
This sequence comes from Massilia sp., assembly GCF_032106685.1. Classification (GTDB taxonomy): domain Bacteria; phylum Pseudomonadota; class Gammaproteobacteria; order Burkholderiales; family Burkholderiaceae_D; genus Telluria. Next base: position 24,916 of record NZ_DAMCPG010000003.1, on the reverse strand, counting down.
TGGCCAGCAGGGCGCGCACCGGATGCGCGCGCCATTCGCCGACCAAGAGCCAGCGCGACAGGAGCGGGGAAAGGGAATTCAGGCCGGACATTCCACCGCCAGCGCCTGCGCCTGCCGCTGCGCCTTCAGGCGCGCGCTGGCCAGGGCGTCGCCGCGCAGCTTGCGCAGGTCTTCTTCAGCCCATTTCTGTTTCAGCCGCTGGCGCTCGCATTTCTGGCGCAGCGCGCCGGCCGACTTGGCCGCACGCTGGCGTTCGCGCTCGTCGGCGATGGCCGCCGCGGCGCGCTCCTTGTCGAGTTGCGCGAGGCGCAATTTATCCGACGCCAATTTCTCGGCGGCCAGCTTGTCGGGCGGCGGCGCCGCCTGCAGGGCCAGTTCGGCGCCCGTGCCCGCCGCGCAGGGCTGGTCGCCATAGCTGACCTTGCCGTTCACCGTGCATTTATAGATCGTTGCTGCCGCGACATTTTGCGCCACTACGCAGGCGGCGATTGCTGCCATCCATTTCACCATCGATGCTCTCCTGGTCTCAAAGAATTTTGCCAGGGTTCATAATGCCGAGCGGGTCGAGGGCGCTTTTGATGGCACGCATCATGTCCAGTTCGACGTCGTCCTTGTAGCGCTTCAATTCCTCGCGCTTGAGTGCGCCGATGCCGTGTTCGGCCGAGATCGAGCCTTCGAAGGCGGCCACGTTGTCGTGCACGATGCGGTTGATCGCATCCTGGTTGGCCAGGAAGGCGTCGTGCGAGCCGCCCGGCGGCGGCGCGACGTTGTAGTGCAGGTTGCCGTCGCCCAGGTGGCCGAAGCAGACGATCTGGCAGCCGGGAAAGTGCTCTGCCAGCTGGGCGTCGGTGACGACGATGAAGTCGGCGATGCGCGAGATCGGCAGCGAAACGTCGTGCTTGATGTTCTTGCCGGCCGCGGCCTGGGCCAGCGGGATGTGCTCGCGCAGCTGCCACAGCCCGCCCGACTGGGCATGCGAGGTGGCGACCACGGCGTCGATGGCCAGGCCCCCTTCGAGCGCGGCCTCGATCGCCGATTCGAGCAGGGCCAGGCCGTGGGCCTCGGACTCGCTGCTCGACACTTCCAGCAGGGCGTACTGGGCGTGGGCCTGGGCGAAGGGGCGCGGCAGGTGCGGGAAATGCTCGGCGACCAGGCGCAGGCAGAACGCCGACATCAGCTCGAAGGCGGTCAGGCTCGCGCCGCACACGTCCTGCATCAGCGACAGCAGGCCCAGCGCGCGCTCGGGCGACTCGACGGCGACCAGGGCCGTGACCGCGGCCTTCGGTTGCGGATGGAGCTTCAGCACGGCGGCGGTGATGATGCCGAGCGTGCCTTCGGCGCCGACGAACAGTTCGCGCAGGGCGTAGCCGGTGTTGTCCTTGCGCAGGCCGCGCAGGCCGTCCCAGATACGCCCTTGCGGCGTGACGACTTCCAGGCCCAGGCAGAGCTCGCGGGTATTGCCGTAACGCAGCACGGCGGTGCCGCCGGCATTCGTGGAGAGGTTGCCGCCGATGGTACAGCTGCCCTCGGCGGCCAGCGACAACGGGAACAGCAGGCCGGCCTCGAAGGCGGCTTCCTGGATCTGCTGCAGGATGCAGCCGGCCTGGACGGTGATGGTGCGATTGACGGTATCGACCTCGAGGATGCGGTTCATGCGCCGCAGCGAGAGCACCACCGCGCCGCCGCTGGCGTCGGGCACGCTGCCCAGCACCAGGCCGGTGCGCCCGCCCTGGGGCACGATCGGGACGCGGGCCTCGGCGCAGGCCTGCACCAGCCGGGCGACCTCGGCGGTGTCGCCGGGCAGCAGGACGGCGCGGGCGCGGCCGGTGAAGCGGCCGCGCCAGTCGGTCAGGTAGGGCGCCATGTCGGCGGCGTCGACCAGCACGCGCGGCGCGCCGACGATGGCGCGGCAGCGCGCGAGGAAATCCTCAGCCATGCGGCACTTTCACCTTGTCGAGCAGTTCCTTGGCCAGCTTCTGCGCGGCTTTCTTGTAGGGACGCAGGTAGAGCAGGGCGCAGGCGAAGTAGACGCAGACCAGGACGATCTCGCCGACCGCCATGATGCGCGAGGCTTCCAGCTCGTCGCTCCAGGCGCGCACGGCGCCCTCGGCGAAGTAGACCAGGATCACCATCGACGACCATTGCAGCGTGTAGAGGTCGCGCTTGATGACGCCGCGCAGGGGCACCAGCAGGGGCAGGGCCTTGAGCGCCAGCAGCGAGCCGCCGGGGTGCAGCGGGGCGACCCAGATTTCCCAGGCCACCAGCCAGCCGATCAGCCATATCAGGCTGGCGATGGCGCCAATGTGAAAGATCTTCGGGGTTTGCATCAGCGTGGTCCGTGCGGTTGGGTTTGCAACGGCAGTTGCAGCTTGGCGGCGGCCTCGGCCAGGCGGCGCCCGAGCGCGATGGCCAGGCGTTTCTCGTCCTCGGTGACCGGCTTGTCGCCGTCGATCCCGGCCCAGTGGGTGGCGCCGTAGGGGCTGCCGCCGCTGGCCGTGTTCATCAGTTCCGGATGGGTGTAGGGCAGGCCCATCACCAGCATACCGTGGTGCAGCAGCGGGATCATCATCGACAGCAGGGTCGCTTCCTGGCCGCCGTGCAGGCTGCCGGTGGAAGCGAACACGACCGCCGGCTTGCCGGACAGGGTGCCGGCCAGCCAGTCGGCCGCGGTGCCGTCGAGGAAGTACTTCATGGCCGCCGCCATGTTGCCGAAACGGGTGGGTGAACCGAGGGCCAGGCCGGCGCATTCGGCCAGGTCCTGCAGCTCGACATAGGGCGCGCCGGCGCGCGGGATATCCGGCTCAACCGCCTCCGACACCGTCGATACCGCGGGCACGGTGCGCAGGCGCGCCTCAACCCCGGGGACGCTTTCGACCCCCTGGGCGATGAGCTCGGCAAGTTTGCGGGTGGCACCATGGCGCGAATAGTACAAAACGAGAATAGTCAGAGTGGTCGGGTTCATCGTTGGTATTATAGGGTGCTTTGCTCAAATGACATGTCCCCGGTCGATGCTTGGTTGATCGCTGCTGGTTCATCGTCGATTCAATAACGAGAATATGCTATCCAAAACGGTTCACTCGATTTCGCGTTCCACCAGCGACATGTTCAGCGTCGGCGCCGAGCGCATCCGCGGCCTGACGCTGTTCGAGGCGCGCGATCTGGTGCGTTTCGCGCGCCGCCGCCTGCGCGAGGAAAGCCTGCCGCAGGTGGCAGGCAGCCTCACCTTCACGACCACGCTGGCGCTGGTGCCGCTGCTGACGATCATACTGGCGATTTTTACCACGTTTCCGATTTTCGGTCAGCTCCGCACGGCCCTGGAAACGTATTTCGCCCAGGCCCTGATGCCGAAGGCGATCTCGAACACGATCATCTCCAACCTGACCCAGTTCGCCAGCAAGGCCAAGGGCCTGTCGGCGCTGGGCGCGATCGCGCTGCTGCTGACCTCGACGGCGATGATGGCCATGATCGAGCGCGTGTTCAACCAGATCTGGCGCGTGCGCCGCCCGCGGCCGCTGGTGCAGCGCATGCTGGTCTACTGGGCACTGATCACGCTCGGGCCGCTGCTGTTCGGCCTGTCCCTGACCGTCACCTCGCAGCTGTTCACGGCCACCGGCGGCATCGCCAAGGCGGTTCCTTTCGTCGGCGCGCTGTTCGCGACCCTGTTTTCGACCCTGGCTTCGGTGGCGCTCACGACCGGCGCCTATACGCTGCTCTACGTCGCGGTGCCGAACCGTTACGTGAACTGGCGCGACGCCCTGTGGGGCGCGCTGGCGGCCGCGATCGCCTTCGAACTGGCCAAGCGCCTGTTCGCCCTCTTCATCCGCCAGTTCCCGGCCTACGCCATCATCTACGGCGCGCTGGCGGCGCTGCCGCTGTTCCTGGTCTGGATCTACCTGTCCTGGCTGATCACCCTGGTCGGCGCGGTCGTGGCCGCGGCGCTGCCGGTGGTGAAGTACGAGCGCTGGTGGCACGTGCCGGGCCCGGGCGGGGCCTTCGTCGATGCGATGGCGGTGCTCAAGGTGCTGCATGCAAACGCCCACGCGACCGGATCGAGCCTGGTGTCGAGCGCGGCGATCCGGGCCCACACCCGCATCGGCTACGACGAACTGAGCCTGCTGCTGGAACAGATGGTGGCGGCCGGCTGGGTCGGACGGGTCCAGGCCGAGGTGCCGAGCCATTCCCAGTGGGGCGGGGCGGCGCGCGCCGGGAGCGACGACTGGGTGCTGCTGGCCGATCCGGGCAAGCTGAAGGTGGCCGAGGTCTACCGCCTGTTCGTGTTCGGCGGCACGGGCGCGAGCGCCGGCCTGAGCGCGGCGGCGGCGCCGGATAGCGGCTCGCCGCTCGCGCTCGATACCGCGGGCCTGGCGCGGCACGTGGACGCGGCCGTGGCCCAGGGGCTGGACCAGTCGGTGGCGGAGTATTTCGAGACGCGTTGAGGCGTAGGGTGGGCACGGCGTGCCCACCCTACGATCACCAGCTCAGCTTCCCCGTCAGCATCTGCCAGTACATCACCCAGTCCGCCCTGAACGACAGCCAGGGCTGGTCGAAGGTCGCCGGCCGGTTCTTCTCGTAGCGGAAATGCCCGATCCAGGCGCCGCCGTAGCCCAGCACCAGGGCGGCCAGGCCCCACCAGGGGCTGCCGCTCAGCAGCGCCGCGAGCAGGGCCAGCAGGGCCAGCGAGGTGCCGACGAAATGCGCGCGGCGGCAGCGGCGGTCGGCGTGCTGGCTCAGGTAGTACGGATAGAACTCGCCGAAGCGCGTGTAGCGCGCCTTCATGCCGGTGTCTCCTCGGCCTTGAGCGTGCCGGCAAAGGCGATCAGGGCGTCGAGCACGGCGTCGGGCTGCTCGCTCATCAGGGAGTGGCCGGCGTCCACCGTCACCACCTTGCCGCGCGCGACCGCGCCGGTCAGCAGCTTCGTCGAGCGCGGCGGCGTCATCATGTCCTTGCTGCCAAAGACGAACAGCGCCGGGCAGGCCAGGGCGCGCGCCGCCGCCTCGCCGTTGGCGTAGGCGTTGCAGGCCGTGAAATCGGTATGGAACAGCTGTGCGGGATTGATCGCCGACATGCGCCGCATCAGCCGCTGCGCGCCGCCCATGACGGAAAAACCCGGCGCCGGGCTCGATGGCTTGGCCGCAATGGTCGAGTGCGACCAGATGTTGACCATGTCGATTGCCGTGGCCTCGTCGTCGCGCGCGGTGGCGAGCAGGGCGTCCGAGACCTTCATCGGATACGTCGTGCCGAGCATGGCGAGGCCGCGCACGCGGCCCGGTGCGCGGTGGCTGGCTTCGAGCGCGACCAGCGACCCCATGCTGTGGCCGACGAGCAGCGCGCGCTGTACGCCGGCCGCGTCCAGCAGGGCCAGCAGCCAGTCGGCCATCTGCTCGACGCTGGCCAGCGCCGGGCCGGCGCTGCGGCCGTGGCCGGGCAGGTCGACCGCCAGCACGCCGAAGCCGTGATGCGCGAACCAGCGCGACTGCAGGCCCCAGACCGAATGGTCGTTCTGGGCGCCGTGGATGAAGACGACGGTCGGCAGCGCGGCATCGAAAGCCTTGCCGCCGGTGTAGGCGTAGGCGGCGCGTTCGTTGACGTTGAAGATCATGTTCAGGCTCCCTTCTGCGCCAGCTTCAGGCCGCGCGCCAGGTCTTCGATCAGGTCGTCCGGGTCTTCCAGGCCGACCGACAGGCGCATCGTGCCTTCGCCAATGCCGGCCGCCGCCAGCTGCTCGGGCGGCACGCGGAAGTGGGTGGTCGAGGCCGGATGGATCACCAGCGACTTGGCGTCGCCGACGTTGGCCAGGTGCGAGAAGACTTTCAGGCTATCGACGAAACGGCGGCCGGCGGCGCGGTCGCCCTTGAGCGTGAAGGTGAACACCGCGCCGCAGCCTTTCGGCAGCAGGGTTTTCGCAAGCAGGTGGTCCGGGTGGCTGTCCAGCTCGGGGTAGGACACCGACTCGACCGCCGGATGCGCCAGCAGGAAGTCGATCACGCGGCGGGTGTTGGCCACGTGGCGCTCCATGCGCAGGCCGAGGGTCTCGATTCCCTGCAGGATGGCGAAGGCGTTGTGCGGGCTCATGACCGCGCCGAAGTCGCGCAGCCCTTCGCGCCGGGCGCGCAGGGCAAAGGCGCCGACGGTCGACTCCTCGGCGAACACCATGCCGTGGAAGCCCTCGTAGGGTTCGCACAGTTCGGCGAAGCGGCCGCTGCGCTCGTGGGCGCGCTGCCAGTCGAAGCTGCCGCCGTCGACCAGCAGGCCGCCGATCGCGGTGCCGTGCCCGCACAGGAACTTGGTGGCCGAGTGGAAGACCAGGTCGGCGCCATGGTCGAAGGGGCGCAGCAGGTAGGGCGTCGTGAACGTGGCGTCGACCATCAGCGGCAGGTCGTGCTCGTGCGCCAGCGCGCCAATGCGCGGGATGTCGAGCACGTCCAGGCCGGGGTTGCCCAGGGTTTCGCCGAACAGCACCTTGGTATTCGGGCGGATCGCAGCGCGCCAGGCGTCGATGTCGCGCGGGTCGACGAAGGTGGTCTCGATGCCGAAGCGCTTCAGGGTATAGGCCAGCAGGTTGTGCGAGCCGCCATACAGGGCGCGGGAGGCGACGATGTGCGAGCCGGCGCCGGCGATGGTCGACAGGCCCAGGTGCATCGCGGCCTGGCCGCTGGCGGTGGCGATGCCGGCCACGCCGCCCTCGAGCGCGGCGATGCGCTCCTCGAGCACGGCGTTGGTCGGGTTCGAGATGCGCGAATAGACATGGCCGCTGCGCTCCATGTTGAACAGCGAGGCGGCGTGATCGGAATCGCGGAAGGCGAACGAGGAGGTGAAGTGGATCGGCGTGGCGCGCGCGCCGGTGGCCGGATCGGGCGCCGCGCCGGCGTGCAGCGACAGCGTATCGAAGCCGGGATATCGTGGACCGCTCATGGTTGTCTCGGGTTGTCTCGTGAATGAAAATAATTATGCGCGGCATCGTAGCACTGATTGATGCTTATTTACGATGTCGCAACGAGTTCCGGGGCACTCTCCCTCGTGAAACTGGATTTTCTGCTAGGCTTAGGCTACATTCGTTTTCAGCTTGATAAAAAAAGTATTTACAGTGAATAAACTATCTGACGCCGGGGTGGAAAATATGAAAGTCTCGGAAATTCTGCAGGTCAAGGGCAACATCCTGTACACGGTGACGCCGGAGACGCCGCTGGCGGAGGCGGTCAACACGATGTCCGAAAAGGACATCGGCTCGCTGGTGGTGATGGAGTACGGCGACCTGGTCGGCATGCTGACCTTCCGCGAAGTCATCAAGGTGCTGCACGCGAACGGCGGTTCGGTCGGCAACGGCACCGTGCGCCGCTACATGGACGACAGCCCGATCACCGTCACGCCGGACACCGAGGTCAACGAAGTGCGCCGCATGATGCTCGAGAAGCACGCGCGCTACCTGCCGGTGATGAACGCCAAGACCCTGCTGGGCGTGATCTCGTTCTACGACGTGGCGCGCGCGGTGCTGGAGGCGCAGAGCTTCGAGAACCGCATGCTCAAGGCGTATATCCGCGACTGGCCGGCCGAGCAGGCGGCCGAGGATTAACAGAACGCCGCTAGCCTCGCCGTAGGGTGGGCACCCCGTGCCCACGCGGACGTTGGCGCTGCGCTTGCGTATGCGGCTTCGCTAACGTTCGCTCTTCGTGGCGGATCCGTTGATGACGCCGCTAGCGGTTCCGACAGCCGGGTACTGAATGTCAGGCCTCTGCGTCCGCTTCCGCGTGGGCACAGGGTGCCCACCCTACGGTGACGATTCGCAGCCCCGGTTCACGCCTTCCGCTCGCCCAGCCATGCGCGCAGGTCGTCCGGCGACAGCGGCCGCGCGAACAGGTAGCCCTGCGCCAGCGGGCAGCCGAGCGCGTGCAGGATCTGCGCCTGGCGCTCGTCCTCGACCCCTTCCGCGATCACCGACAGCCCCAGGTTGCGCCCGAGCTGGATCACCATCTCGGCGATGTTGCTGCCGCGCGCCGAGCCGGTGATCTCGGAAACGAAGGCACGGTCGATCTTCAGGCGGTCCACCTGCAGGCGCTGCAGGTGCGATAGCGACGAGAAGCCGGTGCCGAAGTCGTCGATCGCGATCGACACCCCGGTCTGCTTGACCGCGGCCAGGATCTCGGCCAGGTGGCGCGGGTCTTCCATCGCCATCGACTCGGTGATTTCCAGTTCCACGTAGGCGGGCGGGGCGCCGGTGTCGTCCAGGACGCGGCGCAGCACCTCGACGAACTGCGGGTGGCGGAACTGCGCCTGCGAGACGTTGATCGACATCGTGAACGCGCGGAAGCCCTCGGCGCGCAGGCGCATCAGTTCGGCGCAGGCTTCGCGCAGCACCCAGGCGCCGATCTCGACGATCAGGCCCGAATACTCGGCGATCGGGATGAAGCGGTCGGGCGGCACCAGCTGGCCGTCGGCGCCGCGCCAGCGCAGCAGCGCCTCGGCGCCGCAGGGACGGTTGCTGGCCAGGTCGATCTGCGGCTGGTAGACCAGGAACAGCTCGCCGCGCCGGAAGCCCGTGCGCAGCGCATGCATCAGGCGCACGCGCTCGCGGATCTCGACGCCCATCGAACGCGAAAAATAGAAATGGCCGCCGCGCCTGCGGGTCTTGGCGCGCTTCAGGGCGATGTCGGCGTCCTTCAGGGCGTCCGTGCCGCTGCCGTCGTGTTCGTCCAGGCGCACCAGGCCCAGGGTGCTCGATACCTGCACGTCCTGGCCGTCGATTGAGAAGGGTGTCTTGAACAGGGCGTGCAGGGCCGCCGGCGCGCAGGAGGCGTCGTCGCCGAGCACCGCGAAGATGTCGCCGCCGATACGCGCCAGCGCCAGGTGCCCCAGCTGGTGCTCGAGGCGCTGCGCCACGGCGACCAGCAGCAGGTCGCCGAACTGGTGGCCGAGCGCGTCGTTGCTCTCGGCGAAGTGGTCGAGGTCGACCAGGGCCAGGGTCGTTCCCGCCCGGCGCGGCGCGGCCAGGAGGTGGTCGAGCTGCTCGACCAGGCAGGTGCGGTTCGGCAGGCCGGTCAGCGGATCGAAGAAGGCGGCGCGGTTCAGGCGTCCGACCAGTTCCAGGTTGTCGACCCCGACCGCGACCACGCTGGCGAGGACCTCGAGCAGGCGGCGCCGGCCCTCGGTCAGCGGCTCGCGCAGCCCGACCCCGACGACGAAGTCGCGCCCGGACTTGCCGGCGAAGTAGAGCGCCAGGCGTTCGGCCGTGTACTGGCTGGCGCGTTCGCGCAGGGCGCGCGCGACCAGTTCCCGGACCGCCGGGTCCGGGTGGTGGTGCAGGGGCCGGCCTTCGAGGTCGACGCAGGCGCCGGCCGCGCCCAGCACGTGCGGGGCCTCGTTCTCGTTCACGCACAGCACGCCGTCGGGCTCCTGCAGCAGCACGCCGGCGGCGTGGGCCAGCACGGCGCGGGCGATGGCGCGCGGCTCCTGCAGGGCCATCAGCTCGGCGCCGATGCAGGCGATGCGCTTCAGGGCGGCCTGGCCGCGCTGGAGCGCGTGCAGCTGCTGGTAGCCGCGCAGCGCCGCGGCCACGGTCGTGTACAGCTTGGTGCGGGTCAGTTCGGACTTGGTCCGGTAGTCGTTGATGTCGAGGTCGCGGATCGCGTCCATCTCGGGCGCGTAGCCCGGCTGGCCGGTGCGCAGGATGATGCGCAGCTCGAGCAGGCCGAGCGTCTCGCGGATGTGGCGCACGAGGTGCAGGCCGGCGTCGGGCTGCTCCATGACCACGTCGAGCAGGACCACCGCGATGCCGGGCACGCGCGCCAGCACCTCCCGGGCCTCGGCGGCGGAATAGGCGTGCAGGAATTCGAGCGGACGGCCGAGCAACTCGAGGTTGCCGAGGGCGAAGGTGGTGGTGGTGTGAACGTCGGCGTCGTCGTCGACGATCAGGATACGCCAGGTGTCGCGCCGGGCGTGCGGTTTCGGCGCGCCCGTTTCAAGGGGCGCCTCGTCAAGGAATACCAGATCGTCGTGCGCCTCGGCGCCGTCTGCCGGCGTAATCGATGCGGGCATTGTTATTGCGTCTCCAGGATGAGGGCGCCTGACAAAACCTCCACGGCCGCGTCGCACCGCCACGCCTACAGGCGCGCGTCGCGTGACCGCAGCTCTTGTCCTGGAAATTCAGTCAGGTTCGCTTGGGCTCTGCATTTCATACCGGCCAAGTATAGCGGTAAAAACTTGCGCACGAGTTCAAATATTTCCGTGCAACCAAAATAAATGCATTGAGGCAACGTCGGCCCGCGCGAAGGCCCCGGCTTTCAGTCGGACCTGGGACTGGTAGAATGGTCTTTTCGCTACTTTACCTGTCTACCATGTCTGGCAATACTTTCGGCAAGCTGTTCTCCGTTACCACCTTCGGCGAGTCGCACGGTCCCGCGATCGGCTGCGTCATCGACGGCTGCCCGCCGGGCATGGCGCTGTCGGAGGCCGACATCCAGCCCGAGCTCGACCGCCGCAAGCCCGGCACCTCGCGCCACGTGACCCAGCGCCAGGAGGCCGACCGGGTCGAGATCCTGTCCGGCGTCTACCAGGGCGTCACCACCGGCACGCCGATCGCGCTGCTGATCCGCAACGAGGACCAGCGCAGCAAGGACTACGGGAACATCGTCGAGACCTTCCGCCCCGGCCACGCCGACTATACCTACTGGCACAAGTACGGCGTGCGCGATCCGCGCGGCGGCGGGCGCTCGTCGGCGCGCCTGACGGCGCCGGTGGTCGGCGCCGGCGCGGTGGCGAAGAAATGGCTGCGCGAGCGCCACGGCGTCGCGTTCATGGGCTGCATGCGCCAGCTGGGCGAGATCGAGATCCCGTTCGGCGGCTGGGAGCACGTGGCGCACAATCCCTTCTTCGCGGCGACCGATGACGCGGCCCTGCTGGCGCGCATGGAAGCCTACATGGACGAGCTGCGCCGCGCCGGTGACTCGATCGGCGCGCGCATCGACGTGGTGGCGCGCGGGGTGCCGGTCGGCTGGGGCCAGCCGATCTACGACAAGCTCGACGCCGACATCGCCTATGCGATGATGGGCATTAACGCGGTGAAGGGGGTCGAGATCGGCGCCGGCTTCGCGTCCGTCGCGCAGAAGGGCTCCGAGCACGGCGACGAGCTCACGCCCGAGGGCTTCGTGGGCAACCACGCCGGCGGCGTGCTGGGCGGCATCTCGAGCGGGCAGGACATCACGGTTTCGCTGGCGATCAAGCCGACCTCGTCGATCCGGGTGCCGCGCCGCTCGATCGACAAGGCCGGCGCCCCGAGCACCGTCGAGACCTTCGGGCGCCACGACCCCTGCGTGGGCATCCGCGCCACCCCGATCGCGGAAGCGATGCTGGCGCTGGTGCTGATCGACCACGCCCTGATGCAGCGCGCCCAGTGCGGCGACGTGCGCGTCGATACCCCGAGGATTTGATGTAGGGTGGGCGGCTCTACCGAGGTCTGAGAAACCACGCGGCTGGTCCGCCGCCCACGCGTTCAAGCGGCGGACGAATTGCCGTGGACGTGCATGCGTGCGTTGAACGCGTGGGCGGCCTACGATTTTGCGCTATGCCCGCTCCAGGGCCGAGCCGCCCACCCTACGATCCTCAGCGCGAGGCCAGCTCGGGATGGGCGCGCCGCTCGACGGTGCGCACCACCAGCGCGCGCAGGTCGTTGAGCAGCGAGAATTCGGCCTGGCTCAGGTGGACGGTGGGGAAGGTGTCGTCCCAGTCGCCGTAGACGAAGCCGACCGGCTGGCCGTGCAGGCACAGCGGGATCACGACGAAGCAGCGCGCCTCCGACAGCGTGCCGCGCCACCAGCCCGGCAGCTTGGCCGCGAACTTGGGGTCGCGCGCGTTCTCGATGAAGATCACGCGGTCGCTGGCGAGCGCCGCGTGGAACACGTTGGCCTCGTAGCCGTCGTCGAAGGCCAGGTTCGGCAGCAGCGCCTTGGCGCCGTCGCCCAGGCCCATCTTGGCCTGGTACTTGCCTTCGCGCCGGTTGCGCAGGAAGGCGAAGGCGCGCGTGCAGGACAGTCCCTTGAACATGGTCTCCAGCGCCATCGCCGTCATCTGGCCGGGGCTCGCGCCCTGGCCGGCGTCGCGCATGTCGGCCACGCCGCTCATCAGGATGCGGTTGCCGGCTTCGCGCTTGCGCTCGACCGCGTCGACCTTGGCGCGCTTCTCCGGCGGATTGGCCAGCGGCGCGATCGTGAGGTCGGCCGCGGCCTCGAGCTTGGCCTTGTCGACCGCGCCCAGGATGCGTTCGGGCTCGACGCCCAGCATCGGCGCGAAGGCGTCGGCCAGTTCGCGCACCGCCTGCTCGCCGTCGGCGTCGTCGTTCCAGAGCGAACTGGCGCAGCGCGTCGACATCGTGCCCAGCGCCGCCAGCCAGTCCTCGTGGCCGAAGCCCTCGCCGCGTTCGCCGGGCTCGACGCTGCGCATGCCGGCCACCAGGTTGCGCGGCAGGCCCCAGTGCTCCGCGGTGGAGCGGCCGATCTGTTCGAGGGACAGTCCGAGCAGCGCGGGCGCGGCTTCGCCCTCGCTGCCGGCGCCGGCCTTTTCCTGCAGCTCGGTCCAGCGCTCGGGCATGTAGAAGGTGACCATCATGCGGCCGAGCGAATGCAGGATCGAGCAGACCACGGCTTCCTCGGGGTCGCGCGTGGCGGCGCTGGCGGCGACCTGCTGCGCGACCATCCCGGCCAGCACCGCCTTTTCCATCTCGACGTGGGCGATCGCCGAGTTCGGCGTGCTCTTCGACAGTTCCTCGATCAGCTTCAGGCCCAGGGCCAGGTGGCCGATGGCCTCGGTGCCGAGCACCAGCACCGCCTTCGAGACGGTGTTGACGCGCTGCCCGAAGGCCGAGTACATGCCGCTGTTGGCCAGGCGCAGCACCTTCTGGGTCAGGACCGGGTCGGACAGCACCGTCTGCGTCATCGAGAATTCGCGCTCGTCCTCGCCGCGCATCGAGGCCAGGATGGCGTTGATGGCGCGCGTGAAGCCGGGCATGTCGCCCTGGCGGCGGATGCGTTCCCACAACAGGTCCAGGGTGGCCCGGCCCTGGGCCGTATGCTGGTGGTCTTCGGGTGGCGTCGTCATGTGCGTCATCGTGTGCCTGCGCGCGGTTCGGACGGCAGCAGCGCCGTGTAATGGTTGTCCTGCAGGGCGGCGATCGCGACGTGGGCCGGCATTGGTTTACCGGTCAGGTAGCCCTGCACGTAGCGGCAGTCGCGCTGGTCGAGCCAGGCCAGCTGGTCCTCGGTCTCGACGCCCTCGGCCACGACCGAGAGGTCGAGGTGGCGCGCCATGTCGAGCACGGCGCTGCAGATCGCCGCTTCCTTCTGGGCGTGCGGCAGGTCCTTGACGAAGGCGCGGTCGACCTTCAGCACCGAGATCGGGAAGCGCTTCAGGTAGGCCAGCGAGGAATAACCGGTGCCGAAGTCGTCGATCGCGATGCGCGCGCGGCGCTCGGCCATGCGGGTCAGGATGGTCTCGGCGTGCACCGGGTCGACCATCAGCGTGCCTTCGGTGATCTCGAGCACCAGCTTTTCGCCGGGCGTGCCGGAAAACGCCAGCGCCTCGTCGAGCACGTCGAGGAACTTGTCGTTCCTGAACTGGCGCGGGCTGATGTTGACCGAGATGTAGAGGTCGCGCCCGGCCGCCTCCTCGAAATGGCGGATCTGGGCGCAGGCCGCCTTCAGCGCCCAGGCGCCCAGCATGGTGATCAGGCCGTTGGTTTCGGCGATCGGGATGAAGCGCGCCGGCGGCACCATGCCCAGCGTCGGATGCTTCCAGCGCATCAGGGTCTCGAAACCCTCGATCACGCGGGTGCGGGCGCCGACGATCGGCTGGTAGTAGAGCAGGAATTCGCCCTCGCGCACCGCGTTGAACATGGCCGCCTCGAGCGAGATGTCGTGCTGCGGCGGCCCCTGTTCGCGGGCGCTGTAGACGATCGCGCGGCCTTTGCCGGTTTCCTTGGCGCGCGAGAGCGCGGCGTCGGCCAGGGCCAGCAGGCCGAGGTCGTCCTCGGCGTGCTGCGGGTAGATGGCCACGCCGACCGAGGCGCCCAGATAGATGGTATGGCCGTCGACCTCGAACGTCGACTGCAGGGTCGCCAGCAGGCGGCCGGTGACGAGCTTGATCTGGGCCTCGGAGCAGGTGCCGGGCAGGACCGCGACGAATTCGTCGCCGCCGACGCGCGCCAGGGTATCGCTGTCGCGCAGGGTCTTGCGCAGTCGCACGCCGGCCTGGCGCAGCACCGCGTCGCCGACCGGGTGGCCGAGGCCGTCGTTGACCTTGCGGAAGCCGTCCAGGCCGACGATCGCCACCGAAAAGCCCTGGCCGGAACGGCGCGCGTTCGCGACCACCATGCGGATGCGGTCGGCCAGCAGCAGGCGGTTCGGAAGCTCGGTCAGCGCGTCGTGGGTCGCCATGTGGCGCAGCCGTTCCTCGGTGGCATGCTGGGCGCTCATGTCGCGCCCGACCACCAGCAGCGTGTCGTCGTCCTCGCAGCCGGCGATGCGCAGCTCGAACCAGACTTCGCGCTGGCCGCATTTGAGCCGCGTGCGCACCAGCACCGGCTCGGCGGCGGCGTGCGCGTCGACGAAGGCGGTGCGCAGGGTGGCCTGGTCGAATTCGGAGGCGATGCTGTTGAGCGGAAGGCCTTCGAGCGGGCCCAGTCCGATCAGTCGCTCGGTGCGCCGGCTGCAGGCGCGGATCTGGCCGGAAGGGGCGACGCGGAACACGGCGTCGCCGGCCGCCTCCATCAGGCTGTCGATGCCAGCGCGCGCCGGGGGCTGGCGCGGCTGGTCGATCGGCACGGCGGAGGAACTGGAGCGCATTGTTGAATTCTGAATGTTTGCTGGCACCTGCAAGAGGTGTAAGCGTGCGAGTTTACCAAACCACAGGGGACTTTATCACTGAAAGATTCCAAGCGGCATTAAATAGTCTGAAAGCAGGCTGGCTGTTTGCGCGGGTTTTGCGTTGCCGCAGGGCCGACTTGTCGGGAGCAGCGGTTTGCGCTAGCCTGTTGCCGGATCGTTAATCATGCTCCGGCTTGCGGACATTGTCACCGATCAATGAGATTCCGGGGAAGCGCGGCGCTCGAAGATGATGCTTCCTTGCAACATTCAGCCGAGGACGACCCCCCGGGGCAGGAGCCAGCATGGATCAGCGCTTGAATCAGTCGATAAGCCAGTTCGACACGCACGAGGTCTTCAACCAGGCGCCGCCCTTCGGCGACGTCAACCTGTTCGGCTGCGATGCCGCCCTGCGCGAAGGACTGGCGCGCGAAGGGGGCGGCTGGGCCGCCGCCGAACTCGATGCGCTGGGCGAACGCCTGGGGCGCGCCGAGATCCTCGACCTGGCGCGGGTGGCGAACGCCCACGGGCCGCGCCTGGCGAGCTTCGACCGCGGCGGGCGGCGCATCGACGAGGTCGAGTTCCACCCCGCCTGGCACCAGTTGATGGCGCTGATGATCGGCGCCGGCGTCCACGCCAGCCCCTGGGTCGACGCGCGGCCCGGGGCGCAGGTCGCGCGCGCCGCCGCCTACCTGCTGTTCGGCCAGGTCGAGAACGGCGCGCAATGCCCGGTGACCATGACCTATGCCTCGGTGCCGGCGCTGCGCCGCAACGAACGGATCGCCGCGAAGTGGCTGCCGAAGATCCTGTCGCGCGAGTACGACCCGCGCTCGCTGCCGGTCGAGCACAAGCGCGGCGCCCTGGTCGGCATGGGCATGACCGAGAAGCAGGGCGGCACCGACGTGCGCGCCAACACCACGCGCGCGGCCGAGATCGCGCCGGACGATGCACGGGCGCGCTTTGGCGACGAAGGCGAGGGCGCCTGGGAGATCGTCGGCCACAAGTGGTTCTTCTCGGCGCCACAGTGCGACGCTCACCTGGTGCTGGCCCAGGTTGAAGAGACCGACAGCGCCGCGCCGGGACGGTCCGGCTTGTCTTGTTTCTTCGTGCCGCGCTACCTGCCCGACGGCAGCCGCAACCCGGTCCGCGTCCAGCGCCTGAAGGACAAGCTGGGCAACCGCTCGAACGCCTCGTCCGAGGTCGAGTTCCACGGTGCCGTCGGCTGGCTGGTCGGCGCGGTCGGTCGCGGCATCCCGACCATCCTCGAGATGGGCGGCTACACCCGCCTCGACTGCGTGGTCGGCACCGCCGGCATCATGCGCGCGGCCCTGTGCCATGCGCTGCACCACGCGCGCGGACGGTCCGTGTTCGGGCGGCCGCTGGCGCAGCAGCCTTTGATGCAGAACGTGCTGGCCGACCTCGCCATCGAATCGGAAGCGGCGACCGCCTTCGCCCTGCGCCTGGCGCGCTGCTTCGACCGCCAGGACGACCCGCTGGAAAACGCGCTCGGGCGCCTGCTGACCCCGGCCGGCAAGTACTGGCTGTGCAAGCGCGGGCCGGCCTTCGGCGCCGAGGCGATGGAGGTCATGGGCGGCAACGGCTACGTCGAGGACGGCCCGCTGGCGCGCCTCTACCGCGAGTTCCCGGTGAATTCGATCTGGGAAGGTTCGGGCAACGTGATGTGCCTGGACGTGCTGCGCGCCCTCGCCAAGTCGCCGCAGGAGGCGCGCGCCGCGCTCGAGGCCGAGCTGATGCCGGCGGCCCGGCTGGACCCGCGCTTCGCCGCGTTCGCCGCGCGCCTGGGCGAGGAGCTGCCGCGCGCCGACGAGCGCAGCGCGCGGCGCCTGGCCGAGCACCTGGTGATCGCGGTGCAGGGCGCGCTGCTGCTGCGCCATGCGCCGCCCTGCGTGGCCGAGGCCTTTGTCGCTTCGCGCATCGAGCAGGACGTGGGCGGCGCCTTCGGGCGGCTGCCGGCGGGACTGGACTTCGATGCCATCCTGGCCCGCGCGCTGGCCTGAATAGAAATTTCGGCACGAGGCGGGACAAACTCGCCCGTGGCTGGGATAATGGCGGGCTACGAGCTTCAGGCTAGCCTCCACTAAAGAACACCACCATGTCGATAATGAAACAAGATCCGCGCTTTCCCAGTCTCTACATCCTGAATCACCCGCTGATCCAGCACAAGCTTTCGCACATGCGCGAGCACGACACGTCGACCCGCACCTTCCGCGAGCTGCTCAAGGAGATCACGCTGCTGATGGGTTACGAGATCACGCGCGACCTGCCGCTGACCACGCGTCCGGTGCAGACCCCGCTGGTGACGATCGACGCCCCCGTCATCGCCGGCAAGAAGCTGGCGATCGTGCCGATCCTGCGCGCCGGCATCGGCATGAGCGATGGCCTGCTGGAGCTGGTGCCCTCGGCCCGCGTCGGCCACATCGGCGTGTTCCGCGACCCCGAGACGCACGAGCCGGTCGAATACCTGGTGCGCCTGCCCGACGTCACCGACCGCACCTTCATCCTGTGCGACCCGATGGTCGCGACCGGTAATTCGGCGGTGCATGCGATCGACGTGCTGAAGAAGCGCGGCGTGGCCGACGAGCAGATCCTGTTCCTGGCGCTGGTGGCCGCGCCCGAGGGCGTCAAGGTGGTCCAGGACGCGCACCCGAACGTCAAGGTCTACGTGGCCTCGCTCGACTCGCACCTGGACGATCACGCCTACATCGTGCCGGGCCTGGGCGATGCGGGCGACCGCATCTTCGGTACGAAATAAGCCGTGGCGGGGCCGGTCGACGCCGCGTTCGTCGAGCGCCTGACGCAAGCCAACGAGCGCTTCCGCGCCGGCCTGCCGGCCACGCTCGAGCAACTGGCGGCGGTGCGCGACGAGATCGAGCCGGGCGCGCCCGCGCCCGCGCTGGTGGCCGAGCTGCAGTCCTTGCTGCACACCCTGGCCGGCGCCGCCGTCACCTTCGGTTTTCGCGAACTGGGGCAGGGCGCGCGCCAGCTCGAGCAGCGCCTGCGGGTGCTGACCGCCTTCGAGACCGTCGGCGAGGACGACTGGAGCGCCTGGCTGGACTCCCTGGCGCGCTTCGTCGAAGCCGGGCTGGCCGCGCCAGCCCCGGGTTACCACAGCTCGGCCTTTTCGATATTGCCTTAGTCCGAAAGTCTAGCGTCGAGTCGTTTGATCCAACGCAAACTTGCCAAGCTTCGATGACCTATATTCTCCTTACTGCCGAAACGAACACACCGGGGTAAAAGTTGGTTCCCGGCATTGTTACGCGATTTTGTTTTTTATTTTGCGAAAAATGCGTCGCAGGTGTTTTATTCGGTATAATACGGGATCGTTGGGTTCGAGGTAGTAGTGCAGTCTGTCTGTCATTTCTTTCTTGCTTCTTCAAACGATCATAAACGGGCGCAAGCCCAACTTAACTGAAATAGGAAATTGTAATGGCAACTGGCATCGTTAAATGGTTCAATGACTCGAAGGGCTTCGGCTTCATCACCCCTGACGAAGGCGGCGAAGATCTGTTCGCTCACTTCTCGGCTATCCAGAGCCAAGGCTTCAAGTCCCTGCAAGAGAACCAGCGCGTCTCCTTCGACGTGACCTCGGGTCCGAAGGGCAAACAAGCATCGAACATCCAGCCGCTGTAATTCCAGCCGCTGTATCACGATGAAAAAATCCTCGGCATGCCGGGGATTTTTTTCGTCCACAGGTTTCGTTCTTCGGCCGACTTGTCCTTGCCGCCGCTCGTTTCCACCTCGGAGCGCCTGACATACGTTCCAGGGCAGGGGGGGCGGCCACCCGGCGTAGCGCCGCGGCGGACCGCCAAGACAGTATGCCTGCACGGCGAGACGATGCAGCGCCGTCGTGGAGGTTTTGCTGGGCGCTCTCAGCCGCGCCAGTAACCCGGCTGGGCATAGGCCCACCGCAGGAAATCGACGAAAGCGCGAATCCGCAGCGGCAGGTGGCGGCGCTGGGCGAACACCGCGTAGACATCGTTGCCTGGGGCGGCGAAATCGTCCAGCACGCTCACCAGTTCCCCGGTCCCGATCTGGGCGCCGACCTCCCACATCGAGCGCCAGGCCAGTCCCTTGCCGGCCAGCGCCCATTCGTGCAGCACCGTGCCGTCGTTGCAGACCATGTTGCCGGCCACCTTCAGCGTCACCGCCTTGCCGCCCTCGCGGAAGGTCCAGCCGCGCTGGCTGCCTTCGCTGCTGATCGCCAGGCAGTTGTGACGCGCGAGGTCGGCCAGGGTCTGGGGCGTGCCGTGCCGTTTCAGGTAGGACGGGGCGGCCACCACCACCCGGTGGTTGTCGGCCAGCTTGACCCCGACCAGGCTCGAGTCGCCCAGGCTGGCGATGCGGATCGCCACGTCGACCCCTTCGCCGATCACGTCGACCAGGCGGTCGTTGAGGTTCAGGTTGACGGTCAGGTCGCGGTGCTCGGCCAGGAAGGAAGGCAGCAGGGGTGCGACGTGCTGGCGCCCGAAGCCGGCCGGCGCCGACACCAGCAGGTGCCCCCTGGCGTGGGCGCTGCGCGCGGAGACGGCGCTTTCCGCCTCCTCGAGCTCGGCCAGGATGCGCTGGCAATCCTCGAGAAAGGCGGCGCCCTCGTCGGTCAGCGCCAGCCGGCGCGTGGTGCGCTGCAGTAGCTTGACGCCGAGGCGGGCTTCCAGCGCGTCGAGCCGGCGCCCGATCATTGCCGGTGCGATGCCTTCCGCACGCGCAGCCGCCGACAGGCTGCCGCGCGCCACGACCTCGACGAAGGTTGAAATTTCCTTGAACTTGGCCATGTCGTTGTTTCGCTACCCTTCGCATTTGTGACAAAAACGCACAGATGATATGAAAAAATGTATCGTTTAAGTACTTCAATGTGAATATACTTGATGATATGACAAACGCCAAGCCGGGCCTGGCCGAGCTGCGCCCGGCGAAGCCGTACCGCATTCTTTCATCGAGGAGCAAGCAATGACGATCGCCACCCCATCCGGCATGGAAATCCGCGCCGACATCAAGCCCGGCTACGAACAGATCCTCACGCCCGAGGCCCTGGAGCTGGTTGCCAAGCTGTCGCGCCAGTTCGAGCCGCGCCGCCAGGAACTGCTGGCCGCCCGCGTCGAACGCGCCAGGCGGCTGGACGCCGGCGAGCGCCCGGACTTCCTGCCCGAGACGGCCCACATCCGCGACGGCGACTGGAAGATCGCTCCGATCCCGGCCGCGCTGGAATGCCGCCGCGTCGAGATCACCGGTCCGGTCGAGCGCAAGATGGTCATCAACGCCCTGAACTCGGGCGCCGACAGCTACATGACCGACTTCGAGGACTCGAATTCGCCGAACTGGGACAACCAGGTCACCGGCCAGATCAACATGCGCGACGCCGTGCGCGGCACGATTTCGCTGGAGCAGAACGGCAAGTCGTACAAGCTGAACGAGAAAGTGGCGACCCTGGTCGTGCGTCCGCGCGGCTGGCACCTGGACGAGAAGCACGTGCTGGTCGACGGCAAGCGCGTCTCGGGCGGCATCTTCGACTTCGCGCTGTTCATGTTCCATAACGCCAAGGAACAGCTGGCGCGCGGCGCCGGCCCCTATTTCTATCTGCCGAAGATGGAATCGCACCTGGAGGCGCGCCTGTGGAACGACATCTTCGTCGCCACCCAGGAAGCGCTCGGCCTGCCGCGCGGCACCATCAAGGCCACCGTGCTGATCGAGACCATCCTGGCCGCCTTCGAGATGGACGAGATCCTGTACGAGCTGCGCGAGCACAGCGCCGGCCTGAACGCGGGCCGCTGGGACTACATCTTCTCGTGCATCAAGAAGTTCAAGCTGGACAAGGAATTCTGCCTGGCCGACCGCCCGAAGGTGACGATGACCTCGCCCTTCATGCGCGCCTATGCGCTGTTGCTGCTGAAGACCTGCCACAAGCGTGGCGCGCCGGCGATCGGCGGCATGTCGGCCCTGATCCCGATCAAGAACGACCCGGCGAAGAACGAGACCGCGATGGCCGGCGTGCGCAACGACAAGGCGCGCGACGCGACCGACGGCTACGACGGCGGCTGGGTGGCCCACCCGGGCCTGGTCGAGCTGGCCATGACGGAATTCAAGAAGGTGCTTGGCGACAAGCCGAACCAGATCGAGAAGCAGCGTCCGGACGTCGAAGTGACCGCCGCCCAGCTGCTTGACTTCAAGCCGGAGACCCCGATCACGGAAGAGGGCCTGCGCTACAACATCAACGTCGGCATCCACTACCTGGGCGCCTGGCTGGCCGGCAACGGCTGCGTGCCGATCCACAACCTGATGGAAGACGCCGCCACCGCCGAGATCAGCCGTTCCCAGGTCTGGCAGTGGATCCGCTCGCCGAAGGGCGTGCTGGAAGACGGCCGCAAGGTCACCGCCGAGATGGTGCGCGCGATGATCCCGGAAGAACTGGCAAAGGTGAAGGGCGTAGCGGCGGACGGCAACAACCCGAGCTATGCCCGCGCCGCCGTGATCTTCGAAGAAATGTCGACCTCGGAACAGTTCGCCGAATTCCTGACGCTGCCGCTGTACGAGGAAATCTGAGGAATGCAGGGGCGATCCCGGCTCGGTCCGGCATCGCCCTGTAGGGTGGACGGCTCCGCCCGGCTGCGTGCCGCCCGGCGGCCCGCGCGCCGTCCACGCGTTCAACTCCCGCATGCGCCGTCGCAAGGCTCAAAGGATCGTCGAACGCGGCGACGCTGTTTTATGGCGCGTCCACGCGACCGTGATTTGAACGCGTGGGCGGCGTCACGGCCGCAGTTCCTCCGCGCAGCCGGGTGTAGCCGTCCACCCTACGTCTCTACAGCTGATCGCACGGATGAAGTGCGACCGCCAGTTCAGAACACGTTCTTCCACTCGCGCAATGCGGCAAACGCCTGCACCGGCGCCGCCCCCTCGGCCAGCCTGCCGGCCTTGACCAGTTCGCGCACGATCGCCGCTTCCCGGTAGCGCAGGAAAGGGTTGGTCGCGCGCTCCAGCCCGATGCTGCTCGGCACCGTCGGCAGGTCCAGCGCGCGCTTGGCGCTCTCGTCGCGCATGCGCAGGGCCAGCGCGGCGTTGTCGGGTTCGACCGCCTGCGCAAAGCGCAGGTTCGACAGCGTATATTCGTGCGCGCAATACACTTGCGTGTCGTCCGGCAGGCTTGCGAGCTTGTCCAGCGACGCCGCCATCTGCTGCGGGGTGCCCTCGAACAGGCGTCCGCAACCGCCGGCGAACAGCGTGTCGCCGCAGAACAGCCAGTGGCGGCCGGGCGTGCGCCGCACGTAGGCGATGTGGCCGAGCGTGTGGCCGGGCACGTCCAGTACTTCCAGTTCCAGGCCAAGCGCCGGCAGCGTGACACGGTCGCCCTCGGCCAGCGGAACGGTGACGGCGGCGATGCCGTCGCTCCGCGGGCCGTAGACCGGCACCGGGAAACGCGCCAGGAGATCGGGCACGCCGCCCGTGTGGTCAGCATGGTGATGGGTGAGTAGAATGGCGGTAAGCGTCAATCCATGCGAGGCGAGTGCGTCCAGGATCGGGCCGCTGTCGCCCGGATCGACCACGGCCGCATGGGTGCCGTCGTGGATCAGCCAGAGATAATTATCCTTGAACGCGGGCACGGTCAGGACACTCAAATCATTGCGTGGGGCGCCGCTTTCGGCGCCTTGTGGCGAATTGATCATGGTTTCAATAGAGGGTAGGCATGGATAGCGCTGCTTCCGAAAAATCCATTATAGCGCTCGACGAATGGCTGCTTTCGCCGGCGGGCGCCTACGTGCGCGCCTTCGAGCAGGCCTGCCTCGACGAGCTGACGGCCGACATCTTCGGCTTCAACGCGGTGCAGATCGGCGTGCCGCAGATCGACGCGCTGGCGGCCAACCGCATGCCCAACAAGTGGCAGGCGGCCACGCGCACGTCGACCGCGGACGAACTCGCCTTCGCCGATAGCGGCAAGCAGATCGCCGTCGCGGTCGACTTCGCCGAGCTGCCCTTCGCCTCGCAGAGCCTGGACCTGGTGGTGCTGCCGCACGTGCTCGAGTTCGCGGCCGAGCCGCACCAGGTGCTGCGCGAGGTCGAGCGGGTCCTGATTCCCGAGGGCCAGGTGATCATCTGCGGCTTCAACCCGGCCAGCCTGTGGGGCATGCGCCAGGGCTTCGGGCGCTTCACCAGCGGCGGCTACCTGCCGGCGGCCGGCGAGTTCATTTCTTTGCCCCGGCTCAAAGACTGGTTAAAATTGCTCAATCTTGGGGTCAGCAACAGCCATTTCGGCTGCTACGCGCCGCCTTTCCGCACCGCCCAGTGGCTGCAGCGCTTCGCCATGATGGAAGGCGCCGGCCAGCGCTGGTGGCCTTATCTCGGCGCCGTTTACATCGTCCATGCGATCAAGCGCGTCAAGGGCATGCACCTGATCGGGCCGGCGTGGAACAAGAAATCGAACCGGGCCCGGCAAGCGGTCCCGGCAACCAACAGAGAATGAAGAAAGAAGAAAGACCGGGCGCATGACGAAAGTGGAAATTTTTACCGATGGCGCCTGCAAGGGCAATCCCGGCGCCGGCGGTTGGGGCGCCGTGCTGATGGCCGATGGCCATGAAAAGGAAATCTACGGCGGCGAGCCGAACACCACCAACAACCGCATGGAACTGAAGGCGGTGATCGAGGCCCTCAGCGCCTTGAACCGGCCATGCGAGGTCGTGTTGCATACCGACAGCCAGTACGTGCAGAAAGGCATCTCGGAATGGATCCACGGCTGGAAGGCGCGCGGCTGGAAGACCGCGGCGAAGGAGCCGGTCAAGAACGACGACCTGTGGAAGGCGCTCGACCTGGCCCAGCAGCAGCACACCGTGGAATGGCGCTGGGTGCGCGGCCACAATGGGCACCCGGGCAACGAGCGTGCGGATATGCTGGCCAATAAAGGTGTGGCGCTCGGACGTCGTTGAGACGAGGCCGCTTGCGCTATACTGCGGCCTTGCCTCAACTCATCTGTAATCCCCCATGCGCCAGATCGTTCTCGATACCGAAACCACAGGTCTTAATCCCCGCACTGGCGACCGCGTCATCGAAATCGGTTGCGTCGAGCTGGTCAACCGCACCCTGACCGGCAACAACTTCCACCGCTACATCAACCCCGAGCGCGACTCCGACGAGGCCGCGCTCGCGGTGCACGGCCTGACCACCGAATTCCTCAGCGACAAGCCGAAGTTCCACGAGATCGCCGAGGAACTGCGCGCCTATGTGCAGGGCGCCGACGTCATCATCCACAACGCGCCATTCGACCTGGGCTTCCTGAACCACGAATTCCAGCGCCTTGGCCTGCCGCCGTTCGTCGAGCACTGCGGGTCCATCATCGACACCCTGGTGTTCGCGAAGGAAATGCACCCGGGTAAGCGCAACTCGCTGGACGCGCTCTGCGACCGCTACGGCGTCTCGAATGCCCACCGCAAGCTGCACGGCGCGCTGCTGGACTCGGAGCTGCTGGCCGACGTCTACCTGGCCATGACGCGCGGCCAGAACTCGCTGTCGATGGACGTCGAACCCGAAGAGACGGGCGGCGGCCTGCTGCTCGACGCCGTGCCGCTGGGCGAGATCATCGTGGCGCAAGCCTCGCCGGACGAACTGGCCGCTCACGAGGAAGTGCTGGCCGGCCTCGACAAGGGCGTCAAAGGTGAATGTGTTTGGAGAAAATATTCGCCGATAGTTTGACGGTGGAGAAAGTTTTTGGCATAATACTCCTCGTTGTCAGGGAGGTTAGCTCAGGGGTAGAGCACTGCATTCACACTGCAGGGGTCGCAAGTTCGAAACTTGCACTTCCCACCAGAATTCATATGAAAGGGCTTGTAACCTTGCGTTACAGGCCCTTTTGCTTTGTGCGGGAAAAGTACGGGAGATCTTCCGGGACGCCGCCGGACACACCGCGCGCCAGCCAAGTCAGCTCAGCACGGGCGGCGACCTGAACGTCAAGGCTGGCGGCGATATTGTCGAGATGAAATTGCATAGGGAAGCTCCTGGTGCAAGGTGTTCCGTCAGCAAAAAGATGGCGCTGTCACCGTTACCTGTTGGTTTAATTGAACTGCCGAGCTGC